>NZ_JBEPNF010000001.1:0-664195 GCF_040546085.1 Arthrobacter sp. UYEF21 | reverse complement strand
ATCCACGTCCCGGCCCGCATCGCCACCAGCGCCCGACGCATCCGCCTTCACCTGCCCGAAGCCTGGCCCTGGCAAACAGCCTGGGAAGAGCTCTTTACCACCGTCCACGCCCCACCGAAAACGGCATAGAACCCCGCCCGCCCGCCGGAAACGGCCCGACCAGGAACATCCAGTGGAACACCACCGGCAGCGAGGCCGGTGATCTGCCACGCCCGAAACCAGAATCCGCGGCCGACACCGAAATCCATCAAGACCAACCCCGGATCGGTGGATCAAGGCTAAGCGCTGCCGGTGTGGAACCGCCATAACGTGTGCGGGGCGGCTTCCCCGAATTCAAGTTCCTCTTCGATCATCCGCTCGTCAGTGTGGACTTCTTGGGGGTACCCGGTGAGGATAACCATATCCGGGCCGCCCTGACCTCGGTCCGCCGCGTCCGGACCCGCGGCCCGGGCGGCGCTGGCGGCAGTTCCCGTCGTTTTACCGTGTTCCGCGGCGGAAGCCGAACCCATGCCAAGAGTCAGCGCGACGATGATCGCCAATGCGGTGCTGGTTGCGCTGCGAAGGTACATACGGAGAACACTTCCGCACTGGAACTGAGGAACCGCTGTGACGTCTCGCGCTCCAAGGCCGCTCCCACATAACCCGAAGAAGCCGCAACTGGCCCATGCCCGGGCTTTCGAAACCTTGCGAAGCCGGTCACAGCGCCTTCATGGCGCTTCGGCGAGCCGCGGGTCCACTGCCAGGTCCGGCCCCTCTGGTTGGCGGGCGGTGGCGGGAGCCGGAGTAAAGCCCAGCTCGAATCGGCAACCCCCGCCGGGGGTTTCACCGGTGCGGATCCAGCCGTGGTGAGCTGCCATAATTCCGGCCGCGATCGCCAGGCCCAGACCGCTCCCGCCGCTTTCACGGGACCGGCTTTGATCCAGCCGGACAAAACGTTCGAAAATCCGATCCCGTTCAGCCGCCGGCACCGGCAATCCATCGTTGTCGATGCTAATGAGCGCCCCGTCATTGGTGTTGCGCAGCCGAATGCTGATCCGGGATGTGGCGTGCCGGTCGGCGTTGTCCAGGACGTTGCGCACGACCTGGCCCAGACGCCGCGGGTCCCCGGATACCCTGACGGGCTCGAGGCTGACCTCGATAACGCGGGTGCTGGTGGAACGCAGCCGGCGGATCTCCTCGTTCAGGACATCATCCAGATCCACGTCCGTGCTCTCGAGCCGGAGACCGCCGTCGTTGGTTTTGGCCAGGGTCAGCAAATCCTCGACCAGGTAACGCATCCGGGCTGTTTCCCCCGCTAAAACGGTTTTCATCTGTTCCCAGGTCGCGCCGGAAGCGTCAGCGGCGGCGATCTCCACTCCGGCGCTGAGTGTCGCAAGCGGGCTTCGCAGTTCGTGGCTGGCGTCCGAGACGAAGCGGCGTTGTTCCTGGTCTGAGGCCTGCAGCCTGCCCAGCATCATGTTCATCGTCTCGGCCAAGGACTGGATCTCATCGGCGGTGGGCGGCACGTCCACGCGCCCGTCCAGGCTCCGTGCGCTGATCCCTGCGACCTGACCACGGATCAGTTCCACTTGCCGCAGTGACCGCCCGACCAGGACCCAGACGGAAATACCGACGACCACCAGCAGCATCGGCGTGGCCCCGAGGATGAACCAAGCCACCGTGGAAACGGTGTCAGCCTGGACCTGGACGGTCGCGGCAACGACCACCGTGTAGAGCCGGCCCCCGACATCGACGCCGGTCGCCACGATCAGGAAATCGTCGCTGTCATGGAGGCTGTCCAGTCCGGTCACGTCCTGGGTCAGGGTCTGTCCGGCCCCGGGGCGAAGGGAAGTCAATGGGGCCGCCGCAGCTGCAGGTATCGATGAGGCAAATACTGAACCTCCCGGTGCGAGAATTTGCACGTATTGACCCGTATGGGCGGTCAAGGCAATGTATTGGCCGGCCTCGGCGACGTCCTGTCCGGAGATCTGTGCGATGACGTCGAAGCTTTGCTGCCGCGCCGTCGTTTCCGTTGACGCCACGAGGGAGCTCTGGAGCAAGGCGAGCAGGACGATCCCGCCCACGGCCAGTGCTGCCGCCACGACCAGCACCGCGGTCGCGGTCGCGCGCTTGCGCACACCCCAACGCGCACTGCGCTGGCGCGCCAAACCCTGAGCAGCATCCATGTTCCAAGGATGGGCCCGGCACAGGGCAGAAAACAAACCCCTCCCCCGGGTCCTGTCTCAGCCGGACCTCAAGCACGCTAAGTCTCCTCTCAGGCGCCACGGGCCACACTTGAACCATCGCCACCCGCACCGGGAGGCACCGGCGGACCCAAGAGCCCGCCACGAAAGGAGCCGGACATGAACGTTAAAGACCTGAAAACCAAGACCAAAATCGTCATCGTCAGTGCAGGAGTCCTCGGCATGGCCGGGCTGGGCCTTGGGGCCGCAAACGCTGCAACACCGGCGCCGACCACCACCCAATCCGTCACGGCGGACACGCCCACCCCGGGCGACACGGCTGACACACCAGGTGCCGTCGACACGCCCACCCCGGGCGACACAGCCGATGCTCCGGGTGCCGTCGAGGGCACCGAAGCGGCAGACGCACCGGAGGCGCCCGGTGATACCGGTCCGAACATTGAGCAGACCGGTGACCACACCGATCCCGGGGACGCCCCCGGTTCCCCGTAGCACCGACCCGCGCAGGCGGCCTTGAGGAAAGGCCCGGCAGACAGCACAGCACAGCGCCGCCGGCGTACCGGGACCCGCGAAGCACCCCGCTTCGCGGGTCTTCCGGCGCCTGGGCAGCAACACCAGCGTCCGGTATTAACTCCCGGCGTCCGGGAGCACCGGCAGTTCGAAGGACTACGGTATGAACACTCTTTCCGGGTTGGATCTGCTCACCGGGATCGTTCCGGTCAGTGTCGGGTCCGCGGCAGCGGCGGCGGCACTGCTCCTCCTGCTCCGCCGCGGGCGGAGTTGGTGGATGAAGATAGCCTCGGCGATCTCCGCCGCGGCCCTGCTGGCTCAGGGGACAAGCTGGTACTTGGTTCATGTGGCCGCAGTATCAGCCCAGGCACTGCCCTGGCCCGTTACCGGGTGGATCGGTGTCGCGTTCCTGGCTCTCCTGTTGGCGGGTCTGAACATGGCGGGAACCGGCTGGCGGCGCAAAATTACTGCACTTGTGGCCATGGCGGTACTGATTCTGGGCGCCGCGTTGGAAGTAAATGCCTACTTCGGCACCTACCGGACCCTCGGTGATCTGACCGGAGCCAATACCGCAGCGATCCAGTCGCTTCCGTCAGGCTCCCGGCTGGTGCCCCGGACCGCGGACCCGTCAGGACCCGGCCCGAAAACGGGCCCGTTGGCGGCCACATGGGTGAAGCCGGCGGGTCTCCCTGCGGCCGGGACGATCAACTCGGCGCAAATTCCGGGTACGGCGTCCGGCTTCGCCGCCCTCAGCGCCTACGTCTACCTCCCACCGGCGTACCAGGCAGACACAGGACCGGCACTGCCGGTGCTGGTCCTGATCGCCGGCCAGCCCGGCTCACCGGTAGACTGGGTTACCGCCGGCGGCGTCAAAACCGCCATGGATGCTTTCGCCGCAGCACACAACGGACTCGCACCCGTCGTAGTCATACCCGATGTCAACGGCTCCGCCACGGCCAACACAATGTGCATGGATTCGCGCATCGCCAAGGCCGGCACGTACCTCTCCACCGATGTCCCCGCCTGGATCAAAGCCACCCTGAGAGTGGATCCTGACCCTGCCCGGTGGGCGATCGGCGGTTTCTCTTTTGGCGGGACCTGCGCCCTGCAAATGGCGTCCCTGCACTCCGACAAATACCCCTCAGTAATCGACGTCAGCGGCGAAGCGGAACCGGCACTGGGTCCGGACCGGGCCGCGACCATCGCACAGGCGTTCGGCGGCGATACGGCCGCCTTCGACGCGGTCGCGCCCTTGAACGTCCTGGCCACCCGGCACTACACCCACAACAGGATCTACCTCGCCGCCGGGGCGCAGGACGGCACGTTCGCCGGCTACCAGGTCCGGGTCGCTGACGCAGCAGCTAAAGCCGGCTTTGACGTCAAGACGGCCCTGGTGCCCGGGCTGGGACACTCCTGGGAGGTTCCACGGCAGTCCCTGGCCCCGGCCGTGGACTGGCTCGCGCCCGCCCTGGGCTGAACCCCTGATGTCGGAATCCGAAGGGTTCGGCGCATCCTCAGGATTCTCTTATCGGCAGCGGCATAAGTTGCTAAGCATGACGGAAATGGCAATCGAAACCAGCATGCTGGCTAAGACCTACGGGTCGAAACAGGCCCTTGAGGCCCTGAGCCTCGAAGTTCCCAGAGGCGAGATCTTCGGCCTGCTCGGACACAACGGGGCGGGCAAGACAACGACCGTGAATATCCTGACCACGCTGCTGCCTGCCTCGTCCGGCACGGCACGGATAGCGGGCCACGACGTCAGCGCCGGTGCTGACCGGGTGCGCCGGTCGATCGGTTACCTTCCGGAGAATGTCCAGTTCTACGACAACCTCACGCTGGCGGAGAACCTGATGTTCTTCGCCCGGCTCTCAGGGGTACCGGATCCCGCCGCCCGCATCGAGACGGCACTGGCTGCCGTGGACTTCACCGGCCACGGCCAGGAACGGATGTCCACGTTCAGCAAAGGGATGCGTCAACGCGCCGGGATCGCACAGGCCATCCTGCACGAACCGAAGGTTCTGTTCCTGGACGAACCGACCTCCGGACTGGACCCGCAGGGTGTGGCCAAATTGCGGGAGATCATCATCGGCCTCAACCAGTCCGTGGGAATGACCGTGTTCATGAATACCCACCTCCTGGCAGAAGTGACCAAGACCTGCACCAGCATCGGGATCCTTAGCTCAGGGCGGCTGATCTACCAGAACTCCGTCGCGGCCACCCTGGAGGCTTTCCCGGACCAGGCATCGCTTGAAGATATTTACCTCCACATCGAATCAGGCACCCCCTCATGAATCCCTGGGTAGCCACCGTCGGCCACGAACTGCGCAGCGCCGGCCGTGAACGCCTGCCCCAACTGCTCCTGATGATATTCATCGGCATGACCGCCGCCTCGGCATTTATCGGCTCGGCCGCGAAGGCAACCGTCACCGAGGTGTACAACGCAGCGGCCGGCCAGGGGCTCACGGGTGCGCCCAATCCGTTCGGGAATGTCCCGCCGCTCTACTATGCCCGCAACACCGTCATTTACATCCTCCTGATCGGGGCCTTGCTGGCCATCGTGATCGGTGTCCAGTCCGCGATGCGGGACCGGCGTGCCCGGACGGTCGATCTGGTCCTGACCCGGCGCTTGACCCCGGCCAGCTACCTGTCCGCGAAAATGGCCGGCATCAGCCTGGGACTCCTCGCCGTCCTGGGGACCTCGGCACTGATCAGCGCGGCCTGCATCAGCGCCGTCACCGGAACCATCCCCGCACCCGATCAGCTGCTCCGACTCACGGAACTTTTTGGCGTGGCATGGCTCTTCCTGCTCTTTTTCGTGGCCCTGGGCATGGTGAGCGGGATCCACGCATCCAGTTACACCTCTGCTCTGTTGGTCCCCATCGTGATCTGGAGCGTCATTATCTTCGTGTTGCCGCTGCTCGGGACCGCGGTCCACCCCGTCTCGCTGCTGAACCCCGTAACACCGCCTACGGCCCCGCAGACCGGCATCTTTGCGCTCACCGCGGCCCTCACCGGTCCCTTGTCACTCGGGGAACACTTCAAACACGTCGCCGCAATCCTGCTCCAGGACCCCCAAGCCACCGGCACCATGACCGGCGGGATCACGGTAATCCTGGCCTTCCTCTTGGCCGGGATCGGCGCGGTCGTCCTGACCGGACGGCCCAGCATGCGAAAGGAAATTCATGACTAGCCTCATCACGCTGTGCCAGAAGGAACTCCGGGACCTCTCCCGCAACCGTTCCCTGCGGCTGCTCATCCTCTTCCTGGCCGTCGTCGTCGTGCTCTCCGTCCTCGTCGCGGCCGCGGACTTCCGGACCAAAACTGCCGACTACAACACCTATCTCGCGGCTCTTAAAGCCAGCGGTGGTGCCGTGACCGCGCCGCCGCCTGACCTTTTCCCGCTACAGATGCTCCGGGCGGGCATGGAATACCTGGAAATCGTCGGGAGCCTCTTCGCCGTAATTTTCGGCTACGGACTGATCGCCAAGGAGAAGAACAACGGGACCCTGCAACTGCTCTTCACCCGCCCTCTTGGCAGGCACAGCTTCGCCGCCGGGAAAATCCTGGCCGCCCTGATCATCTGGACCGCCGTCACCACCGCCCTGTTCGCCGTCATCACCGCGACTTTGCTCATCGCCGGCAACGCCCCCCTGACGGGAACAGACCTCATCCGGCTGCTCATCGCCGCAGCCCACACCACCATCTACCTCACCCTGTGGTCCCTCGCGGCGCTGGCCCTGGCCGCCCTCACCCGGGCCCCGGCTACCGGGCTGATCCTGGCCCTGGTCCTCTGGCTCGTGGTGGTCCTGATCATCCCGCAAATCGGCGACACCATGGACCCGGACAACCAGATCCCCGGCGGCCTCTTCGCGAGCCTCCAAATCGACAAAGCCCACGAACACGCCGTCATGGCGAACTTTACTGGCTACGAAACAGCCCGCGACCTCATCGAACGAACCTCCCTGACCAAACAATATGAACGCCCCCTCTTCGCCTGGCTCGGCATCAAAAACCAGTACAACCAACAGAGCCCTGCATTTGTGTGGGCAGGGACGTTCAACCACAGCCTCTGGCTCCTCGCCGGATTCTCCGCGGCCATCACCGCAGCATTCCTGGCCGGCACCCGGCACAAACTCCTCCGAAAGGCCTAGAACAATGAAGACGCTCACCCTCAAGAAAATTCTTTTCCTGGCACTGGTCGTCATCGCCGCCCTGGCCGCGATCCTGATCTGGCAGGGGACCCTCGGGGCCCCCACACCATCGGCCCAGCCCTCATCAACAGCCCCGGCGGCCACCGTGCTGCCCGTCACCAAAAACCCCATCGCCACCACCGGAATCGCCCCGGGACTCACCATCAGCAAAGTTAAGGCCGAAGACAACACCGACCCGCAAACCAACGCCGCCATTCCGGACCGGCTCCAGTTCACACTGAGCAACTCCACCCCCGCCCAGATCAGCAGTATCGAGGTGTACTACACCATGACGGATTCAGCCACGGGACAAACGGAGTCCTACTACCAGAAGCTGGACGGACTGACCCTGGCGCCGGACGCGTCCGCCACCGTGTATTTCGACAACGGCAACGGCCCCGGGCACTACCCGGAAAACAAATACAGCCTCTACCGCACCTCAACCAACGAAGTAAAAATCAGCGTTGAGGCCGCCGCGCCCGGACTCGCACCAGCCACCGCCACCGCCACCAAAGCCAAGGGCACCGGCGAAAAACTAGACTGACACAGGTTACTGCCGGGCCAGGCGACGGTGCAGGGACATGCCTCAGGATCCCCTCAGGCGTCATCATCCATGCTGGTAGTACCGATACGAACCCGCAGGAGACCCACCATGAAGAGCCCGAGCCAGAGCCAGACGGCCGCTGGAGGATCAACCGGTCCGGCGGCCCGAGAACAGGACCGCACGTCATGACCTGGATCATCGATGCCATCCGCAACGCCGGGCCCCTGCCCGCCTACCTGATCATTGCTGCCCTGGTCTTCGCCGAAGACGCCCTGTTCATCGGTTTCATCCTGCCCGGCGAAACCGCAGCCGTCCTCGGCGGGGTCCTGGCCAGCCAGCACCATCTTCAACTCTGGCTCATCCTGCTCCTCGTCATCGCCGCAGCCATCATCGGAGACACCGTCGGCTACCAGATCGGCCGCCACTTCGGGTCCCGGATCCTGCAGATCCCCCTGCTCCAAAAACGCCGGCCGCAGCTGGACCGGGCACGGGACCTACTCGCCCGCAAGGGAGGATCCGCCGTGTTCCTAGGCCGGTTCACCGCGTTCTTCCGCGCCGTCATGCCCGCCCTCGCCGGGCTATCCCACATGCCCTACCGCCGATTCCTGGCCTTCAACATCGCCGGAGGCACCATCTGGGGGGCCGCGGTAGTCCTCGCCGGATACTTCGCCGGAAACGTCTACCTCACGGCCGCCAAAACCTTCGGACCCACAGTAACCATCGCACTGCTGGCCGTCCTCACGGCCGCGGCGGCAGCCTGGTACCTCCGAAAAAGGATCAAAGCCCGAACCGGTCAGGGCCCCGCTGCGCCGCCATTCCAAAGCGAAACTCCCAGCCAGCCGGTGTCCTTGGAAACCAATCAACCCGAAGACCCGCAGCCGCCGATACGGCCCGCACACACATGCACGGTCCCATAAATGAAAAGTTGCAACGGACCAGGGCATTGCCGGCAGGTCCCCAAAGAGAACGTTCCCAAGGAAAGGACGAGCCGATGAACTTTGACGATCCCCGGATTCCCGTGTACGCCACGGCACCCCGCGCCGGAGGACCAGAAAACGACACAGCCATGTCGCTGCAAGACCAGGCCCGTGGCATCATCCAAGCGGTCCTGACCGACCCGGAAGCCGCATCTGTCAAGGCCACTCTGCGCAGCCTTCTCGCTGCCCACCCCGATGACCACGTCGCCGTACTCCGGGAACACCTGATCCTGATACGGGGACTGGACCGTGCACCGAGGGACGGTACCGGGATCGCTACCGAACCCAGAGCCCGGTCGCACTCCTAAAGTGCTTATCGATGACAACCAAATCAAGGTGTAGTCATGAATGCAGCCCGAAACGACTCTCCACCCAACAGTCCGGGCCGCTAACGGCTTTTACGGGTTGATGTATCAGGCGGACGGGAACCTCGTGCTCAACGTCCCGGACGGGGGACTCCGGGACCGATGGCAGCGCTGCCGGGGTTTGCATCATGCAGGCCGACGGGAACCTCGTGCTCTACGGCCAGGACGAGGACTACGTGTGGGACAGCAAAACAGGCAAACCCCGGAAGCCGACTCATCGTTCAAGACGACGGAAACGCAGTCATCTACCGGCCCGAAGGCACTCCGGTGTGGGTAACGGGAACCCCCTAGTCCTAGATAGAGACGTAGCCGAGAAAAGTCTCCGAGGTCCGGGGACCCGGCGCTAGCTTGCGAGGCGCGGCCGGCAGGAACCGACCCTGACGCAGCGGCGGAGAATCAGTGAGCTATCCGCGCTCGACGTGCAGCCGTTCTTGGTTCCTACCGTGCCAGTAACTTAACGCCGTCGGGACGAAGCTCTCCGGCCGGTGAGACGTGCCGGTACAGGGTCTGGCGGGTGATGCCGAGTTCGGTGCAGAGCTCCCCGACTTTGGTGCCGGGCTTGCCCATGGATGCAGTGGCGAGCCGGAGTTTGGCTGGGGTCATCTTGTAGGGGCGTCCTCCGTTGCGGCCGCGGGCGCGGGCGGAAGCGAGGCCGGCGAGGGTTCGCTCGGAAATGAGTTCACGTTCGAACTCGGCGAGGGCGGCGAAGATCCCGAAGACGAGCTTCCCCGAAGCTGTGGTGGTGTCGATCGCGGCGCCCTGCCCAGTGAGGACCTTCAGCCCGATACCGCGTTCGGTGAGATCGTGGACGATGTTGACCAAGTGGCGCAGGTCCCGGCCCAGCCGGTCCAGTTTCCATACGACCAAGGCGTCGCCATGGCGCATGGCTTTGAGGCAGGCGGCCAGTTCGGGCCGGTCATCCCTCTTCCCGGAGGCCTTGTCCTCATAGAGGGATTCCGGATCGATGCCGGCGGCCAGGAGTGCGTCGCGCTGCAGGTCCGTGGTCTGGGAGCCGTCGGCCTTTGAGACGCGCATGTATCCAACGAGCACAGCAGTTCTCCTCTGTCATTTATACGTTCGTTTAAGTGACAGTGCGATTTCAAACCGGGTTGGAATCAAAAATATGTCACTTAACCAGTCATTTATTCTAAGTCGTGCAAAGGGTCATTGATTCCCTGTTTGTGACAGAAAGTCGAGGGGTATCTGAAGCTCGGCGAAGGTTTCCCGGAGACCGCGCACGGATTCTCACTCCGGCATCCGTACCGTGCCAAGTCGTAGCGCTATTTCGCGATCAGAGGGTATTCTGTGGCCGCTTCAACAGCGATGTCGAAGGAATCCCATGCCCGTTTCGATAGCTCGGGCAGAGTCGGATCGCTCCGGTCATCAGTGTGTAGGCCAGACTCCCATGGATACTGGCCGTGATAGGAAACCACAGCCGGGGCCAGCCAACGCTCCAGCTCACTCAACGTCAATCCGGCAGCCTGATCCGAATCATAGGTTCGACGTTCTGCGGGGTTGGGGACCGTCGTCCCCGGGAGTTCGTGGACCCGCATCGAGTTCGTGAAGGAAAACCCCCTCTTCACCGGCGAAGACTCGCCCCTGGCGAACCCCATGCTCTCCGTCATGGGCCGGCTCAGCCCCGCGAATTCGGCATCAGCCGAGAAACCGTCTACCAATACATCCGAAACCCCGTCCACTAACCCAAACTTGGCGGCTCACGACACCCTCAGGAGGACCAGGCCGCGTAGGGATACCGGTGCGTTTGTCCCCCATATATAACGACGTTGGGCCCCACCCGAAGGTGGGACCCAACGTTTTTGTCTGACGCAAGTTTCCAGTAGACGCCCGGTGCAGCTGTCGGGTCAGGGGACCTTAGTGCGCGTGGTCTCCGCGGCTGTACTCGAAGACCCAGCCCACGAGTGCAACCACGGCGAGTCCTGCGGCGATGAACGTAATCCACCAGCCGACTGCCAGGCCCAGGAATCCTCCTGCGCAGGAAAGGCCCAGGACCAGCGGCCACCAGCTCCAGGGGCTGAAGTGCCCCTGTTCGCCGGCGCCTTCGTGGATCTCGGCGTCGCTGCGGTCCTCCGGACGGAGTCCGACCCTTTTACCGGTGAAGCCAAGGTAGGCACCGATCATGCCCGAGAGACCGGCCACGAGGAGAATTCCCAACAGGCCAACGGGTTCATGCCAGTTGGTCATGAAACCATAAACCAGGGCGACTGGTACGAAGAAGAAAACGCCGCCGCCAAAAATCCAAGATTCGATCTTCACTGGGCTGTGTCCTTCTGGTCGGCGTTACCGAGCACTGCTGCTACGGGAGCAGGCGACTCGACTGTATGTACCTGCGAAAGTTCCGGGTGGTGCAGGTCCAGGGCCGGCCGCTCTGAACGGATGCGGGGGAGGGACGTGAAGTTGTGGCGAGGCGGCGGGCACGACGTGGCCCATTCGAGCGAGGCGCCGAAGCCCCACGGGTCATCGACTTCGACCTTCTCCGTGCTGCGCCAGGTGATGTAGACGTTCCAGAAGAACGGGATCAGCGACGCACCGAGGACAAACGAGGCGATGGTGGAAAACTGGTTCATCCAGGTGAAGTTGTCCTCCACGAGGTAGTCGGCGTAACGGCGGGGCATGCCCATAACGCCGAGCCAGTGCTGGATGAGGAAGGTTCCGTGGAAGCCCAGGAACAGCAGCCAGAAGTGGATCTTGCCGAGGCGCTCGTTGAGCATCTTGCCGGTGAATTTCGGCCACCAGAAGTAGAAGCCGGCGAACATCGCGAACACCACGGTGCCGAACACCACATAGTGGAAGTGCGCCACCACGAAGTATGAGTCGGAGACGTGGAAGTCCAGCGGCGGGGATGCCAGGATGATCCCGGTCAGGCCGCCGAAGAGGAACGTGATCAGGAAGCCGATGCTCCACAGCATGGGGGTTTCGAAGGTCAACGACCCCCGCCACATGGTGCCGATCCAGTTGAAGAACTTCACACCGGTGGGAACCGCGATGAGCATGGTCATAAACGCGAAGAACGGCAGCAGCACCGAACCGGTCACGTACATGTGGTGGGCCCACACCGTCACGGACAGGGCGGCAATGGCAATGGTGGCGTAGACCAGACCCTTGTAGCCAAAGATCGGCTTGCGGCTGAAGACCGGGAAGATCTCCGAGACGATGCCGAAGAACGGCAGCGCGATAATGTACACCTCCGGGTGGCCAAAGAACCAGAACAGGTGCTGCCAGAGAACCGCGCCACCATTTTCCGGGTCAAATATATGTGCACCGAACCGGCGATCAGCACCCAGCGCGAACAGAGCTGCCGCCAAGGGTGGGAAAGCCATCAGGACCAGGATGGACGTGATCAGGGCGTTCCAGGTGAAGATGGGCATCCGCCACATGGTCATGCCCGGGGCGCGCATGCAGATGATGGTGGTGATGAAGTTGACCGCGCCCAGGATGGTTCCGAAACCGGACAGGGCCAGGCCGAAGACCCACAGGTCACCACCTATGCCGGGGCTGAACGTGGTGTTGGACAGCGGCGCATACGCGAACCAGCCGAACGAAGCAGCACCCTGCGGAGTGATGAAGCCCGACACGGCGATGGTGGAGCCGAAGAGGAAGAACCAGAACGCCAGCGCATTCAGCCGCGGAAAGGCGACGTCGGGAGCGCCGATCTGCAGGGGCATGATCACGTTGGTGAAGCCCGCGAACAGCGGGGTGGCGAACATCAGCAGCATGACGGTCCCGTGCATGGTGAACAGCTGGTTGTACTGCTCTTTGGTCTGCAGGATCTGCATGCCCGGTTCGAACAGTTCAGCCCGGATGAGCAGCGCCATCACGCCGCCCAGGCAGAAGAACACAAACGACGCGATCAGGTACATGTACCCGATGGTCTTGTGGTCAGTAGAGGTGATCCAGTTGACGACGACGCGTCCCTTGGACTTCGGAACTACGGGAGCCGCAGAGGTCTCCACAGGTGCGTATTGGGTGTAAGTAGCCACGTCGCTCCCCTTACTTAATTTCGTTCAGGTTCGGGTTGCGATTGTATTCTGTGCCGAGGAGCCCCGTGTTGCCTGCATCCTTGAGCTTGTCCATGTGGGCCTTGAACTCGGCTTCGGAGACAACCTTGACGCGGAAGAGCATTTCGGAGTGGTACTCGCCGCAGAGTTCTGCGCATTTACCGTCATAGGTTCCCTCTTTAGTGGGAGTGAACCGGATGTAGTTGGTCTTGCCCGGGATCATGTCGCGCTTCTGCAGGAAGGCGGGAACCCAGAAGGAGTGGATGACATCGCGGGAGTTGAGCTCTACGTCGACTGACTTGCCCACCGGCAGGTACAGCGTCGGGAGGGCTTCCTTGTTGATGGTGTTACCCGTCAGGTGGGCCTGTACACCGGCTTCGTAGACGTCCTGCTCGACGACTTGGCCGGACTTGTAGTTGAAGTCCCAGGCCCACTGCTTGGCACGGACGTCAACCACGACGTCGGCCGGCTGTGACCGGTCATCAATGGCTTGCTGGTCACGGTCCGTGAAGTAGAAGAACACCAGGACCATGAAAATCGGGATGGTCAGATAGAACACCTCGAGCGGGAGGTTAAAGCTGATCTGCTTCGGGAATCCCACGGTCCCCTTGCGGCGGCGATAGGCAACAAGGCACCAGACGATCAAACCCCACGTAATGACGCCCACTACAAGGGCCGCAATCCATGAGTTGACCCAGAGGTCCATGATCCGGTCAGTGTGATTGGTGGTTCCACGCTCGGTGGGCAGCCACCCCCTCGATACCTCTGGCGAACATCCAGTCAAAACCAACGCGCCGGCAACTGCCAATCCTGAGATCGAAGTGATCGTTTTGCGTCGGCTGCCGGTTCGGTTCTGCGAACTCACAGACGGCCCTTCCTACTTGTTGCTGTTGCCCGGCCGCCTCGATGGCCTTCCGGGCACACTAAAAGTTTTACTACTCGGTGTAGAGCTTACCGCTCCGCCGGGCGTTTCGCCCACATGTCGGCGCCGTGCCTCCGTGCCGTTTTTGGCTGATGAGAAGCAGGCGCCGACATCGGGCGAAAGAACCGGTCAGTGGAACGAATCACCACATGCGCACGAGCCTCCGGCGTTTGGGTTGTCGATGGTGAAGCCCTGCTTTGATATGGTGTCTTCAAAATCGATGCTGGCTCCGCTGAGGTAAGGCACGCTCATCTTGTCCACCACAACTTCTACGCCGTCGTAGTCGCGGACGGCATCTCCGTCGAGCAGGCGTTCGTCGAAGTAGAGCTGGTAGATGAGGCCCGAGCAGCCGCCGGGCTGGACGGCAACGCGGAGGCGAAGGTCAGTGCGGCCTTCCTGCTCAAGGAGGCTGCGGACCTTGCCTGCAGCGACGTCGGTGAGCTTGACCTCATGCGCGGCCAGTTCATCGCTGGCAGCGGTTTCGGTGGTGTTCTCGTTGGTTGCGGTGCTCATTTGGCCTACCTTTGGACGGTCCTGGCGGCCCCGCTTCAGCGGTGCCTGCCCCTACGGATACGGTACGGGCTATAGCTACATGCTACTTCGGTCAGACGTATAGCTCTAACTCCAGACGTAACTATCGCCGCCCTGCATTGTGTTCCCGTCCGGCGCTGTCAACGGCATGCAGTGACGGTGCAGTTCAGCCGAGCCCCTCGATGTTGAGCCTGGCCAGAAGCAGCGCCTCGGCGAGAATGGCGTTCCTAAAATCGCCGATGTGCAGTGACTCGTTTGCACTGTGGGCCCGGGAGTCGGGATCCTCGACTCCCGTCACGAGGATCTGGACATCGGGGTAGAGGTCCAACAAGTCAGATATGAACGGAATCGATCCCCCGATGCCCATTTCCACCGCGGGGACGCCCCAGGCCTCTTCCAACGCCCACATGGCAAACTTCGCCGCAGTGTAATTCGTATCGGCGAGGAACGAATTGCCGCTCTCCCCCGGCGTCAAGACAACCTTGGCGCCAAAGGGTGTGTTGGCCTCGACGTGCCGCCGCACGGCATCCATCGCCTCTGCGGGTATCTGGCCGGGAGCCAGGCGCAGGCTGAACTTGGCGCGTGCCCGCGGCAGGAGGGTATTCGATGCCACATCAACTGCCGGGGCGTCGAACCCGATGATCGACAGCGCGGGTTTGGTCCACAGGCGTCCGGCGATACTGCCTGTGCCGGCCAGCCGGACGCCGTCGAGCACGGAGGCATCCGCACGGTACTCCGCTTCGGTGAGGCCCACACCGACGTTGTCATAGGACACCAGGCCTTCGATGGCCACGTTGCCTTCGGCATCATGAAGTGTGGCAATCAGCCGGGACAAGAGGGTGGGGGCATCCAGCACCGGGCCGCCGAACATGCCCGAGTGGACAGCATGTTCGAGCACCTGGACTTCAATGGTGCCGTCCACCAGGCCGCGCAGGCTGGTGGTCAGTGCCGGTATCCCCACTTTCCAGTTGCTGGAGTCGGCCACAACAATGACGTCTGCGCTCAGCAGTTCACGGTGCGTTTCGAGGAAGGTGCGGAACGTGGGAGAACCAGCTTCCTCCTCACCCTCGAAGAAGAAGGTTACGCCGAGGCCAAATTCGGTACCAAGAACCTCGGCCGCTGCTGTGTAGGCAGCCACGTGGGCCATGATTCCGGCCTTATCATCAGCGGCGCCCCGCCCGTACAGCCGGCCATTGCGTTCGACGGCGGTGAACGGCTCTGATTCCCACAGCGCCGGATCCCCGGGCGGCTGCACGTCGTGGTGGGCGTACAGAAGAATGGTCGGCTTGCCTTGGGCGGCCTGCCGACGTGCCACGACGGCGGGCCCGCCCGGGGTACCGTCCACCTTCTGGCTGCGCAGTATCTGGACATCCCCGAGTCCTGCCGCCCGCAGGAGTTCAGCCACCGCCGCAGCGCTGGCGTCCAAAGGAGCAGGATCGAAACTCGACCAGGCGATGCCTGGGATGGCCACGAGATGGCTGAGCCGCTCAAGCGTGCCGTCGAAAGACCGGTCCACGGACAGCCGGAGAGCCTCGGCATCAATAGTTCCTGCTGAGCGGGGGGCGCCGGCGTTCTCTGGAGTGGCCGCTGAAGTAGGAGTCATGGCGAACACACTACCCGCGCCGGATCGCCCGGGCCGCAAGGTATTCTGTTCAAGTGTTCGGACGTAAAAAGGAAGCGCCAACGGCGCAGGAATCAATAGACCAGCAGGCCGCTGAAGTGGCAGCCCGGCAGGATGCCGCGTTGGGTAAGGGTGCGCCCACTCCCAAACGCAAAGCCCAGGAAGCGGCCCGCAAACGGCCCCTGGTGCCGGAAGACCGGAAGGCTTCGAAGACCGCTGAGCGGCAGGCGATCCAGGACCAGCGGACCAAGATGCGTAAGGCTTTGGACACTGGTGACGAAAAATTCCTGCCCGTGCGGGACAAGGGGCCGCAGAAACGTTATGCCCGCGACTTTGTTGACGCGCGCTTCAGCCTGGGCGAATACCTGATGTTCGGCGCCCTCGTTTTTGTCATTATTTCCCTCATCGTGCCGGCGTCCGGCGAGCAGATGGTGTACGTGCTGGGTGGCTTCTGGGTGATGTTCCTGGCCGTTTTTGTGGACGTGTTTATTCTGTCCCGGCAGCTCCGCAAGAAACTGACGGCGAAGTTCGGCGAAGTTGAGCGCGGCACGGTCTGGTACGGCTCGATGCGTTCGTTGCAGTTCCGCAAACTGCGGCTCCCCAAGCCGCTTGTGAAGCGCGGCCAGTACCCCTCCTGACGGACAGGTCCCGACATACCCACTCCTGACAGGCCGTCACGGCCCGCCCACGGATCGCTCCAATCTTGAAACAAAAATCCCCGGCGGTAGGACCGCCGGGGATTTTTGCATCCGTGGTTGTCAGCGCCGGCGATTTTTGACCAGTTCCCGGTTAATACGGGCCGCCCAGAAGGGACCTTCATAGAGGAAAGCGGTGTAACCCTGGACCAGGGTTGCCCCCGCGTCCAGGCGATCCTGGACATCATTCGCCGTCTCGACGCCGCCAACGGCCACGAGGGTAATCGCGCCCCCGGTGGCTTCAGTCAGCCGGCGAAGGACCTCCAGCGACCGCTGCTTGAGCGGTGCCCCGGACAGGCCCCCGGCACCGCATTCCGCCACCTTCGCTGCCGGCGACCTAAGGCCGGAGCGTCCTATGGTGGTATTGGTTGCGATGATTCCGTCCAGCTTCAGGTCCAACGCCAGCCGCGCGACGTCGTCGATATCCTCATCGCTCAAGTCAGGGGCGATCTTTACGAGCAGTGGGATGTGCCGGCCGGCAGCCCTGTCCGCCTCCTCCCCCACCGCGGCCAGCAGCGGACGAAGCGTCTGGACATCCTGCAGAAGGCGAAGCCCGGGCGTGTTGGGTGAGCTGACATTGACTACCAGGTAATCGGCAGCCGGGGCGAGGCTCCGGGCGCTGTTGAGATAGTCCGCCACGGCGTCGGCCAGTTCCACCACTTTGCTCTTCCCGATGTTCACCCCGATCACCGGCCGCACGGCGGGGTGTTTGCGCTGGAGAGCGGCACGGGCAGCCTTAAGGCGGGGCTCGACGGCGGCCGCGCCGTCGTTGTTGAAGCCCATCCTGTTGATCACTGCGCGGTCCTCGATCAACCTGAAGAGGCGTGGTTTTTCGTTTCCGGGCTGCGCCTGGCCGGTAATGGTGCCAACTTCGACGTGGCCGAAACCGAGTTCCGTGAGGGCTTCGATGCCCAGCCCCTCCTTGTCGAACCCGGCGGCAAGGCCGAATGGGGACGGGAACGTCACGCCAAATGCCGTGGTCTGCAGGGACTGTGCCGGGGCTGTGAACCGCTGCAGCAGCCGCCCTGCACCGGAGGTGTGGGCGAGCTTGATCCCCCTGAATCCGATCTTGTGGGCGCGCTCGGCGTCCATCCATGAAAAGGCCAGCTTGAAGAAAGTCGGATATACGCGCATGGCTCTAGTTTTCCGCCTTGTACGGTCCAGACCAAACCGGGCCGACAAAGTTGGTGGCCCGGCTACCATAAACCCATGGAGTGGCAGCCAGACATCCTCGGTGCAGGCTTCGAGGCGTGCACATTCGAGGCCGCGGGTGCCGACGGCGTCCAACGGACAGCGACGCTGGTGCGGTTCCGCCCAGGGGTGCAAGACCGGGACTACCTCGGAAACGTGCCCGGGCCACGACGGACGGTGCTTTTCCTGCATGGCTGGAGCGATTACTTCTTCAATGTGGACCTTGCACAGTTCTGGACCGGCCACGGGTTTGAGTTCTATGCGCTGGACATGCACAACCACGGCCGCAGCCTCCGACCCGATGCCCCCGGCGGGTACGTCGCCAACCTTGGCGATTATGACGCCGAGATCGGCCAGGCCATTGAGATCATCCGCACCGATTCTGGGCTGCCCGAACAAGTACAACAGTCCGTTGCCGAAGAGCCCACGCCAGGCCAGTCTGAGCGCGAAGAACCTGAACCGGCCTGGGATGAGACCATGCTGCTTACCCTCATGGGCCATTCCACCGGAGGCCTGGTGGCGGCACTGTGGGTCAGCAGCCACCCTGGCACGGCCTCTCAACTTGTCCTGAACAGCCCCTGGCTCGAGATGCATGGCAGCTCACTGGTGCGCCGGGCAGCATCCACGATGGTGGGACCGGTGGCGCGCTTCCGGCCCGAGGCCGTACTGCGCCTTCCCGAGCGCGGATTCTATTGGCGGACCATCAGCAGTTCGGCCGATGGCGAATGGGCCGTTGACGACAAATTCCGGCCGCCGATGGCTTTCCCGCTCCGCGCCGGCTGGCTGAGCGCCGTCCTGTCCGGTCATGCCAAAGTGGCACGGGGGCTGGCAATCGATATCCCCATCCTGGTCCTGCTCTCGCGGGGCAGCGCCACTGGGCCTTTCTGGACTGAGGAAATGCGGCGGACCGACGCCGTGCTGGACGTGAACATTATTGCTCTCCGGGCGCTCACGCTGGGGCACACCGTCACAGTTGAACGGATTGAAGGCGCGCTCCACGACGTCTTTCTCTCCCCTGCCGCCGTGCGGACGGACGCCTATGCCCGGCTTTCCCGGTGGCTGTGCGGGTACGGCAATCCCACGCCCGGCCCCGCCGAATCTCTACCCGGCGCATGACCGGACCGAGGGCGGGCACCCAACCGGCTGCCGAGCCGGTTCCGGCCCCGGTGCCTTAGCTGCATGGCTGGGCGGACTACTTTCTTTAGGCGGAACTGGCGGATCAGCTGTCAGCGCGGGGGCTCCACTTTGATGCCTTGGATCTCAGGAAATTCGGGCGGCGCCTGCGGGAGGGGCAGACCCCCCGCTACGCGACGGACCTCCAGATCTACGACGAAGACCTGGCAGCGGCAATGGCGGCAATCAGGGCCGACCTCTCGCATTTGACCATTGACCGGGCCGGACCGGTCCCCACAGTGCACCTTTTAGGACATTCCTTCGGCGGTTTCGTCGCAGCGCTGTGGGCGGACCGCCATCCGGGCGCGCTGGGGACCCTGATCCTCAACGCCCCGTGGCTGGAACTCCAGGGCAGCAGACTGATCCGGAACCTCGCCATGCATTTGGTGGAGCCCGTCGCCAGAGCCGATCCGAGGCGCCCGTTCCGCATACCGGAGATGCACGGTTATTGGCAAGGCGTCAGCAGCGAGGCACATGGCGAGTGGCAGCTCCATCCCTTTTGGCGGCCGGCCGCCCCGTTCCCCATCCGGGCAGGCTGGGCGAAGGCGGTCCTGGCCGGGCACACCGCCGCTTCGAGGGGATTGCACATCACGGCGCCCGTGCTGGTGATGCCTTCAGACCGGACAAGCATCCAGGCTGAATGGACCGAGGAGCTGATACATGCTGCCTCCTGGGCGCAGTCCTACACCTACGGGGTGGCGGCGTCGACGGCGCCGCCGTAGCGCCGGTCCCGCTGGGCGTAGATTTCCACTGCTTCCCAGAGTGTCCGGCGGTCCACATCCGGCCACAGGGTGTCCATAAAAACAAATTCAGCGTAGGCCGACTGCCAGAGCAGGAAGTTGGAAAGCCGCTGCTCCCCCGAGCTCCGCAGGAACAGGTCGACATCCGGCAGGTCCGGTTCGTCCAGGAACTTCTGGATGGTCTTTTCGGTGATTGCCCCGGGCTTCAGGCGGCCCGCGGCTACCTCAGAGGCAATGGCCGATACGGCATCGGTAATTTCGGCACGTCCGCCGTAGTTAACACACATGGTCAACGTGCACGTGCTGTTGCCGGCGGTGAACTCCTCCGCCTCTTCCAGTTCGCGGATCACCGACCCCCACAGCCGGGGACGGCGTCCTGACCACCGGACCCGGACACCCCAGTCGTCCAGCTGGTTCCGCTGCCTGCGCAGCACATCCTTATTAAAACCCATCAGGAAGCGGACTTCCTCCGGTGAGCGGCGCCAGTTCTCAGTGGAGAATGCATAGACGCTTACATACTCAATGCCGAGTTCGATGGCTCCGGCCATCACATCGAGCAGGGCGGGCTCGCCGGCTTTGTGGCCCTCGATCCGCGGAAGTCCGCGCTGGTTCGCCCAGCGCCCGTTACCGTCCATCACAATGGCCACATGGCGGGGGATGAATTCTGCCGGGATCGCCGGTGCAACCGCCCCGGACGGATGCGGATAGGGTGCCACCACCGGAGTGGTCCGCTTCCGCATCGGGGGGTACTTTTTTCCCAAGGCCACTGTCAGGCACGCTCCACATGTTTGAGGGATTTCAGGACACGCTCAAGGTGCCATTGCAGGTATGCCGCCACCAAGCCGGCGGCTTCGCGCCGGTGCGGCACGCCGGACCCGTCCGCCGTCCTCCAATCCCCTGTCAGCAGGGCAGCCAACAGCGTGACGGTTTGCGCTGCAGGCGCAGGCGAGCCAGGCGGCCGGCAGTCAGCGCAGACCATGCCGCCCAGGGGAGCCGAAAACGCAGTATGGGGGCCGGGCCTCCCGCAGCGGGCGCAGTCCGTGAAGCTCGGCGCCCAGCCGCCCGTAGCGAGGGCCCGCAGCAGGTACGAATCCAGGATCAGCCCCGACGCGTGGTCACCCCTGCTGAGCGAGGCCAAGGCCCCCACCAGCAGGTTGTATTGGGCAGTGCCCGCTTCGCCGTCGACGTCGGTCAGCTTTTCGGCCGTTTCCGTCATGGCGGCAGCCACTGTGTAGCGCCCATAGTCTGCAGCTATGCTGCCCCCGTAGGCGCCTTTGGCGACAGCCTGCGTGACGATGTCCAGCGTTTTTCCGGAGACCAATTGCAAGTCCGCGACCATAAATGGCTCCAGTCGGGCCCCGAATTTACTGCTGGTACGCCGCACACCCTTGGCGACGGCCCGGATCTGGCCGTGATGTTTGGTCAGGAGCGTGATGATGCGGTCAGCTTCACCCAGTTTGTGTGTTCGCAGCACGACGGCGTCATCACGGTAAGACCGGGCGGCAAAGGATTGTTGGACCACGGTTAATCTTCGCACTGTGTTCCGGAAAGCCGGCTATGCCGGTGCGTTGCGCGCCGTGGCTTCCGGCGCGCACCGCTGTTCCGGATCAGGCTCGCGAATCCCGGATAGCACGGTTGACCGCGGAAATGACCGCCTTCAGCGAGGACGTGCTGGTGTTGGCATCCATGCCGACGCCCCACAGGACACGCTCCCCCACGGCGCACTCGACGTACGCGGCGGCCGTGGCGTTTCCGCCTTCGGAAAGGGCATGCTCGCTGTAGTCCAGCACCCGGACATCCACGCCGTCGTCGTGCAGAATGCTCAGCAAAGCGGCGATGGGTCCGTTTCCGGTGCCGGTGCGGCGCGCCTGGACACCGTCCACGGTGAGGGAAGCGTGCAGGGTCAGCCCGCCGTCGTCATCGGTTTCGGTGCTGAAGGAACCCAATGAGTACCGGCCCCACTGGCCGTCAGACTGGCTGGAGGGAAGGTATTCGTCCTGGAAGATCTGCCAGAGCTGGGATCCGGTGACCTCACCGCCCACAGTGTCGGTGCGCTTCTGGATCACGCCGGAGAACTCGATCTGGGCGCGGCGCGGCAGGTCCAGGCTGTGCTCGTTCTTGAGCAGGTAGGCCACGCCTCCCTTGCCGGACTGCGAGTTCACCCGGATGACGGCTTCGTAGCTGCGGCCCAGATCCTTGGGGTCAATAGGCAGGTACGGGACCGCCCAGGTGAAGTCGGCAACGTCCTTGCCGGCAGCGGCAGCATCCCGTTCCAGGGCCTCAAAGCCCTTCTTGATGGCATCCTGGTGCGAGCCGGAGAAAGCGGTGAAAACGAGGTCGCCGCCGTACGGGGCACGTTCGGCGACCGGCAGCTGATTGCAGTACTCCACGGTGCGCCGGATTTCGTCGATATCGGAGAAATCGATCATGGGATCGATCCCCTGGACGAACATGTTCAGGCCCAGGGTGACAAGGTCCACGTTGCCGGTCCGCTCGCCGTTGCCGAACAGGCAGCCTTCGATCCGGTCAGCGCCGGCCAGGTAACCGAGTTCGGCGGCGGCAACACCGGTGCCGCGGTCGTTGTGCGGGTGCAGGGACAGAATGATGCCTTCGCGCGGGTGCAGGTGACGGTTCATCCACTCAATGGAATCGGCGTAGACGTTGGGGGTGGCCATCTCCACCGTGGCGGGCAGGTTGATGATGACCTGGCTGTCGGCGGAGGCTTCAAACACCTCAGCGATGGCGTTGCAGACCCTGACGGCATATTCCAGCTCTGTGCCGGTGAAGGACTCAGGGGAATATTCGTACGTGACGTGGGTATCGACGAGGGTTTCCTCGTACTTTTTGCACAGCCGGGCGCCCTGGAGCGCGATGTCCAGGATTCCGTCCTCGTCCTGGTTGAACACCACGCGGCGTTGCAGGACGGACGTTGAGTTGTACAGGTGGACGATGGCCTGCTTGGCGCCCACCAGCGACTCGTAGGTCCGCTCGATCAGCTGCTCGCGGGCCTGGGTCAGGACCTGGATGGTGACGTCATCCGGGATGTGGTTGCCCTCGATGAGCTGGCGGACGAAGTCGAAGTCGGTCTGCGACGCCGACGGGAAGCCGACCTCGATCTCCTTATAGCCCATGCGGACCAGCAGATCGAACATCTTCATCTTGCGGGCCGGGCTCATTGGGTCAATCAGTGCCTGGTTGCCGTCACGCAGATCCACGGCACACCAGCGCGGGGCTTTGGTGATGACCTTGTCTGGCCAGGTGCGGTCCGGCAGTTCAACGGTGATCTGATCCTGGAACGGCAGGTAACGGTGGGCGGGCATTCCAGAAGACTTCTGTGCGTTTTGCATGAGTATCGGGGCCTTTTCTGTGGTTCAGATCTGAAAGGTGGCCGGGCAACACAAACTCCGCAGCGAGGGTGGGCCTTGCGCTAGATCGCGTCTGAGGCCTCGCCGCGGCACATAAGAAGGAGCAGTTCTGCGCGCACCATTTGAGAGTAACACGGGTGCGTAAGATGAAAGTGCAACATCTCCCGCAACGTCCACCATGCAGACGCCGCACCGGTGCAGCGCCGGCGCGGCACGTCACACGAAGGAGCTTCTGTGCCCATTTCGGGGATCGATCTATCCAACATTGACCACGCCGTCAGGCCGCAGGACGACCTGTACCAGCACGTGAACGGGTCCTGGCTCAAGGCCACTGAAATTCCGGATGACCGGCCACTCGAGGGAACATTCACCGCGTTGCGCGACGGCGCGGAGATGGCGGTCCGCGACATCATCGAAGAAGCGGCTGCCAAAGGCCAGGCCGCCACGGGGATCGAACGGAAGGTGGGCGATCTATACAACAGCTTCATGGATGAGGCAACCGTTGAGGCCAAGGGCATGGAGCCCATCCGCCAACGGCTGGAGGCTGTCTCCGCCACCACGTCCATCGCCGACGTCGTTGCCCTCGCCGGGAGCCTGTTCAGGGCCGACGTTTCGGGATTGTTCTACATCTACCCCGCACCGGACGCCGGCAACCCGGACCGCGTCCTGGTCTATATAGGTCAGGGCGGCCTGGGCTTGCCCGACGAGTCGTATTACCGGGAGGAGAAGTTCGCTCCCATGGTCGCGGCCTACCGGGAGCATGTCCGGACCATGTTCACCCTGGGCGGGATTCCGGACGCCGGGTCAGCTGCCGGCCGGGTGGTGGCCCTCGAAACCAGCCTGGCGTCCCACCACTGGGACAATGTCACGCTGCGGGACCCACGGAAGACCTACAACCTCAAGTCTGCCGCGGAGGCTACCGCACTTTTCCCGCTCCTGGGCACCTGGTTCGAAGCTGCCGGGGTAGATGCCGGCAAACGGGCGGAAATTGTCGTCAGCACGCCGGACTTTTTCAGTGGAGCCGCGGCGTTGCTGGACTCCGAGCCACTGCAGGCCTGGCAGGAATGGCTGGCGTTGCGGATCATCAACGCCGCCGCGCCGTATCTTTCCGCCGGGTTCGTCGATGCCAGCTTCGCCTTCTACGGCACTACCCTCAGCGGAACGCCGCGCAACAAGGACCGTTGGAAGCGGGCTGTCGCCGTTGTTGAAGCTGGCCTGGGCGAAGCAGTGGGCCAGATTTACGTGTCCAAGCACTTCCCCGAGTCGCACAAGGCAGGTATGCAGACCCTGGTAGCCAACCTGATCGAGGCTTACCGGCGGAGCATCACCGGCCTGGACTGGATGGGCGAGGCGACCAAGGCTGAAGCACTGCGGAAACTGGACGCTTTCCGCGCCAAGATCGGTTACCCGGACAAGTGGATCGACTACTCAGCGGTGGAGATCGACCCCGCCGATCTTCTGGGCAACGTGGAGCGCGCCCATAACGCCGACGTCGAGCGCCACCTCGATGAGGTAGGTAAGCCGGTTGACCTGGACAAATGGCTCATGACTCCGCAGACGGTCAACGCCTATTACCACCCGATGCTCAACGAAATCGTGTTCCCGGCAGCCATCCTGCAGCCGCCTTTCTTCACGGCCGACGCCGACGACGCCGTGAACTACGGCGGAATCGGGGCTGTCATCGGTCACGAAATCGGCCACGGTTTTGATGATCAGGGTTCACAGTTCGACGGCGGCGGTGCGCTGCGGAACTGGTGGACCGAGGACGACCGCAAGGCGTTCGAGGAACTCACCGCCAAGTTGGTTGCCCAGTACGATGCCCTGTCGCCCTATGCCGCGCCGGGGCACAACGTCAACGGCAAACTGACCTTGGGGGAAAACATCGGCGATCTGGGCGGCCTGACCATCGCTTACAAGGCATACCTCCTGAGCCTCAACGGCAGGGAACCCGAGGTGCTGGACGGGCTGACGGGCCAGCAGCGCTTCTTCGCCTCCTGGGCAGCCGGCTGGCGCCAGGTTATCCGGGCCGAAGAAGCCATCCGGAGGCTCGCCACTGATCCCCACTCCCCCAACGAGTTCCGCACCAACGCCATCGCCAGGAACCTGGACGCGTTCCATGAGGCTTTTGGCGTGACTGACCAGGATGGCATGTGGATGCCGCAGGACTCGCGGGTCAGCATCTGGTAGTACCTTCAAACGCAGAGAGGCGGGGCCTGTTGGCCCCGCCTCTCCTGCACCTCGCTGAAGTCAGTTTTGAACGATCAGGAATGGATTCGCCTGCTGGCAAAGACTGTCACCGGCTGTCTGGTTGACGATGTCCGCCGGCAGTGCGACGGCACCGTAGGTGGCACCGGATGTGAAGTCGGTCCCCAGGTAGGCCTGAACGCCTACGACGCCGGGCGCCGGCTGCACCTGCGCGGCCGGGATTCCCAGCAGCGCGGCGACGTCGGCCGCGACGTCCGCGAAGTCCGTCCCGTAGTAAACCGCGCTTTGCGTCACCGGAGTGGCAGCGAACTGACCGGTCTGGGTGAAGCCACCGGTCACTAGTGCCTGCACGATTTCCTGGGCACGCCCCGGCACTCCGCTGCCGTTGGACACTGTGACGGGCTGGACGGCCTTGTTGTATGGCGGCACGGGCGTTTCCGTGGGCTCCGCTGCGGGTGCGGCCGTTTCCGACGGCGTGGGTGTGGCCCGGGCCCTCGGATCCGTCAGGTCCACGTCATCGCGGAGGGCTGCAAACAGCTGGGATCCTGCCGGTTCGGCAATCTGGAGGCGGTTGGTGTCTGACAGTGCCGGGGTGGTGGGTACCGCCACAAAAGCCACCTTGCTGATGTTAATGTCCTTGAGCCGGTTGCCGATCGTCAGCAGCGACGGCACGGACGCGAGTCCCTCATCCACGGTGAGGTTCTGGGTGACGGTGTCAGCAATGTTCAGCAATTTTGCGGGGCTGGACAGCGTGCCGTCGTCCTTGATCTTCCGTGTGAGGGAGGACAGGAATCCCTGTTGCGCCTTGATTCGGCCCAGATCGCCGCCGTCGGCAAAAGCATGCCGGGTACGGAGGAAGGCGAGTGCCATTTCACCCTGCACCGAAGACGTGCCCTTGGGGAGCCGCAGGCGCGAATCAGGATCGTAGACGGCGTCACTGATGCAGACGTCCACACCACCAACAGTGTTCGAAAGTTCCTTGACTGCATTGAAATCCGCCATCATGAAATGATCGACCGTCAGGCCTGTCAGTTTATTGACGGTGTCCACGGCACAGCCGATGCCCGCCTGCGACATGGCCTCGTTGATCATCACCCCGCGGAGGGCAGGAAACGACTGTTTGGTTTTCTGGTCCTTGCACTGCGGAATATCCACCAGCAAGTCCCGGGGGAAGCTGATGACGCTGACGCGCTTGTTATCAGCCGAGATGTCCATCAGCATCATGACGTCGGACTTGCCGTATCCCAGGGAGTCTTGCACTGAGCCGTACTCGGCGTTTTTGCCCTCCCGGGTGTCCGATCCAAGGATGAGGATCTGCATCCGGCCCGTTGAGTCCGAGTTCGCGGCGCCATCTCCGGCGCTCAGCGGTGCCGTGGTGATGTTCGATTGCAGGCGGAAGTACCAGTAACCAGCGAAGCCGAGGCCTCCGAGCAGCACAACGGTCAGCACGGCCGTGGTCACTTTCAGCCATCCTGGCATCTGCCGCTGCCCCCCGAGGTGCCGGCCAACGCCGACGGCGCTGGCGTCCGCGTGCCGGGAGACCGGACCGGCTCCGGCTGATGCGTCAGCTCCGTACTCGCGATTGTCGCGGCTTCGCCCCATGTGGTGTACCTTCCTCGAAAATTGAATCCGGCCTATTTTAGTAGCCCATGCTGGGAACTTCCCGGTGACCGGCCGGGGCAACGGGTTCCGTTGCGTCAGAAACCGAGCTTGACCAGCTGCTTCGGGTCCCGCTGCCAGTCCTTGGCGACTTTTACGTGCAGGTCAAGGTAGATGCGGGCGCCCAGCAGTGCCTCGATGCCTTTGCGTGCATTGGTGCCGACTTCCCGAAGCCGGGCGCCGCCCTTGCCGATGATGATGGCCTTCTGGGAAGGACGTTCCACATAGAGATTAACCCGCACGTCCAGGAACGGCCGGTCCTCGGGCCGGCCTTCACGCGGAACGATCTCATCGACAACGACGGCCAGGGAGTGCGGCAATTCATCGCGGACGCCTTCGAGGGCAGCCTCCCGGATGAGCTCGGCGATCATCACTGCTTCCGGTTCGTCCGTCAGGTGCCCGTCCGGGTATAGCGGCGGCGACGGCGGCATATGGCTGATGAGGACATCAGCCAGGGTGCCCACCTGGAAGCCATCGGCGGCGGAGACGGGAACGATGTCTTTCCATCCGTCCTCTCCGAAGACTTCCCGGCCCAGGGCGGCGACAGCGAGAAGCTGCTCGGTCAACGCCTGCCGGTCCACCAGATCGGCCTTGGTCACGATGGCGATGACAGGCTTGCTCCCCACCTGGGCGAGCTGGGCGGCGATGAACTTGTCGCCGGGGCCGATCTTCTCGTTGGCAGGCAGGCAGAAGCCGATGGCGTCGACCTCGGCCAGAGTGTCCGCCACCAGATCGTTAAGCCGTTTGCCCAGCAGCGTACGGGGCCGGTGCAGGCCCGGAGTGTCCACCAGGATCAGCTGGGCGTCCTCACGGTGGACGATGCCCCGGATGGTGTGCCGCGTCGTCTGCGGTTTGGCAGAGGTAATGGCCACCTTTTGCCCTACCAAGGCATTGGTCAGGGTTGATTTGCCCGCGTTGGGGCGCCCCACCAGCACCGAAAACCCGGCCCGGTAGCCGCCGTAGTCCGGCGTGTCGGAACCCTGGTTGGCTGGGCGGTTATTTTTCTTGTTCACGTGGAACTCCCTGCTGGGTTGCTTCCGCCTCGTCGAAGAGGTCTTCAAGGTCAGTGTCTACTTTTGGTACGGCGGCCGCAATGATGTGGCTGACCCGGTTGCGCCGGCCCTCAAGCCTTTCAGCGCGCAGCGAGATGCCGTGCACGTCCACGTGGCTGCCAACGATGGGCACACGGCCGAGGGCCTTGGCCAGCAACCCGCCTACGGTGTCCACTTCGTCGTCGTCGAGTTCGATATCGAAAAGCTCACCCAAGTCATCAATGCTCATCCTTGCGCTGACGCGGAAAGAGCCACCGCCCAGGGGAACGGCTTCGGCGGTTTCGGTGTCGTACTCATCCACGATTTCCCCGACGATTTCCTCGATGAGGTCCTCCAGGGTCACGAGGCCCGCGGTACCACCGTATTCGTCGATGACAATGGCCACGTGGGTTGATTCCTTTTGGAGTTCACGCAGCAGGTCGCTGACCGGCTTGGACTCGGGAACATACCGTACTTCGCGGGCGAGGGCCTCGACGGGCGGCTGTTCGTCTTCGGGTCCCAGTTCGTGCAGCGTGGCTGCTACGTCTTTAAGGTAGACGATTCCGAGGATCTGGTCCGTGTTGTCCCGGATCACGGGGATCCGGGAATAGCCCGAGCGCAGGAACAGCGACATGGCCCGCCGGAGGCTTGAGCCGGCGTCGATACTGAGGATGTCCGTCCTGGGAACCATGACGGCCCGCACCAGCGTGTCGCCGAAATCAAAGACGGACTGGATCATTTCCGCTTCGGTGTCTTCAATCATGTCCGATTCGGAGGCGCGGTCCACGAGCTCACGGAATTCCTGTTCACTGAAGAACGCCTCATCGCCTGCCGGTGCGCCCGGTGCGGCGGCGCTGCCGAGCGCCACCAGCCATCGCGGGATGGGGCCCAGGATCCAGGTCAGGAACCGGATGAGGGGCGCCGTGTAGCGGACAACAGAGGCCGAATGGAGCCTGCCGATCTGGCGCGGGGAAACCCCTACTATCACGAACCCCAGCAGAGCCATGATGCCGGTGGCGGCCAGGCCGGCGAGCCATACGTTATCCAGTAGGCTGTGCAGCAGGACGGCCACGGCCACGGCCGAAGCCATCTCGAACCAGACCCGCCAGAAGCGCAAGGCCCGGATGTGCGCCACCGGCTGGGCAAGAATGCGGCTCATGGCGTTGCCCCGGCTTTTCAGGAGCGCGTCTTCGGCGTCGTGCCGGGGCAGGAAGGTAAATGCGGCGTCAGCAGCGGTCAGGAGTGCAGCGGTGCTAATGAATACCAGGGCCATGCCAACAAGGAGCAGGGGCGTCACTGCGTAGTCTCGGCGGGAGCGTCCTTACCGGTGAATCCGGAAAGCAGCTGGCGCTGGAGGCCAAACATTTCTTCCTTTTCTTCAGACTCAGCGTGGTCGTAGCCCAGCAGATGCAGGAGCCCGTGGGTAGTCAGGAGCAGCATCTCATCCTGCAGGGCGTGGCCGGCGTTAGCAGCCTGGACCTGCGCGACCTGAGGGCACACTGCGATGTCCCCCAGCATCCCTTGGGGCGTGGGCCGGTCCGGCGTGCCTGGGGTCAGTTCGTCCATGGGAACCGAGAGTACGTCGGTGGATCCGGGCTCGTCCATCAGTTCAATGTGGAGCTTTTCCATGGCGGGTTCGTCCACCAGCAGGATGGAAAGTTCAGCCTGGGGGTGGATATACAACTGCTCGAAAATGTACCGGGACAGCGCTACGAGGCCAGCTTCATCCACCTGGATGCCTGATTCGTTGTTTACTTCGATGCTCATGCGTGCTCCCCCCGTTTTTCGCGGCTGACCGAGTGTTTGACCTTGTTCCGCTGGACGTCATCCCAAAGGCTGTAGGCCCGGACGATGTCGCCCACCAGACGGTGGCGGACCACGTCCGTGGAATCCAGGACTGTGAAATTGACGTCTTCGATGCCCTGCAGGATCTCCTCCACAATCCGCAGCCCCGAACGGGTGCCGAACGGGAGGTCCACCTGCGTGACGTCTCCGGTGACCACCATCTTCGATCCAAAGCCAAGCCGGGTGAGGAACATCTTCATCTGTTCGGGCGTGGTGTTCTGCGCCTCGTCGAGGATGATAAACGCGTCGTTGAGGGTGCGCCCGCGCATGTAAGCCAGTGGTGCGACCTCGATGGTTCCGGCGGCCATCAGGCGCGGGATTGCTTCCGGATCCATCATGTCGTGGAGCGCGTCGTACAGCGGGCGCAGGTAGGGGTCGATTTTGTCGCTGAGTGTGCCTGGCAGGAACCCCAGCCGCTCGCCTGCCTCGACGGCCGGCCGGGTCAGGATAATCCGGCTGACTTCCTTCTGCTGCAGCGCCTGGACGGCCTTGGCCATGGCCAGATACGTCTTGCCGGTACCGGCCGGGCCAATCCCGAAGATTACGGTGTTGGCGTCGATCGCGTCAACGTAGTTCTTCTGGTTCAGCGTCTTGGGCCGGATGGTTTTCCCCCGGCTGGAGAGGATGTCGTGGGTGAGGACATCCACGGGATTCTGCAGGGACTGGCTGCGGAGCAATGCCACGATTTGCTGAAGGACCGAGGGGCTGATGACGGTGCCGCGGGCCACAAGGCCGCGCACTTCGTGCAGCAGCCGCATGATGCGGGGCACTTCGGTGGCGGGGCCGCTGATGGAAAGTTCGTTTCCGCGGACGTGGAAGTTGACGGCCGGAAACTGTTCTTCGATGTAGCGCAGGGCCTCATCATGGCTGCCGAGGGATTGGACCATCTGATCGGAGTTGTCAAAGAGAACCACCTCCGTCCGGACACCGGGAAGTGAGTGGGGGAATTCTCCGGCGGCGCGGTCGGTGTTCAGCCGGCGCTTTCCGTTGGTTGATTCAGTCATGGTGCTGGCCCGCAGGCCCGTGGTCTCCTCCAGTTCGAACTTAAAGACCGCCGGATGCTGCGTGGACGGTCTGTTGCCGAGTACGCGGGAGCCAGCGGATTACTTCTATCTTACGCCAGGACGCCCCTCGCTGCGGCGTCGGAAGGGGCCAGCCAACAGGCGCCCCCAAGTCGATGCTGTGCGGCTCCCGACGTCTTTAGGTATCAACTTCATATCGGGCTCATCTCGTTCCCGTTGCAGTTGGGCGCAACGGGCGGATTGGGCACTTTTGGTGTGCAGCTCTATGCGATGCTTGAAATCCAGGCCGTCCGGGGACCGGCTCACGGGGCCACGGCCTCATCATTCTCAGCCAGGAAGGGCAGGCCATCAGAGTGCCGGAAACACCCACCCCCCGCACGGCCGGACGCGCCTCACGGCATGTCCGCGCCCGGGGCGTCGTGGGTCTCCTGCCAGTGCTCCTCCTGCTGACCGGCTGCATTGCGGACGCCGGCCCCGAGCCCATCCTGACGGCCAACTCCACCGCTGCCGCCACCGGTTCTCCCGGCGTGCTGTCCACGAGCGCCCCGCTGGAGACTACCCAGTCATCAAACAAGGCGCCCGTGTACTGGATTGGCCGCAGTGACGGCAATGCCTTCCTGTACCGCGAGTTCCGGGATGTCCCGGAACAGGAGAACCCGGTAACACGCGCACTGCGCGCCATGATGTCGGAGAAGCCACTCGACCCTGATTTTTTCACGCCGTGGCAGAGCCCCGCAAAGCTGGCAACCTCGATCTCCGGTAAGAATGTCATCACCGTCGACGTCTCGGCGGATGCATTCAACAGCAACCTCGACGCCGACATGGCCGTCCGTGCCATTCAGCAGTTGGTCTTTACCGCCACCGCGGCGGCGGCAAGTAGCGGCCTGATCGACTCCGGCCAGCAGATCCAGGTCCGGGTCCTGGTGGACAGCCACACGGACTACGTCGCCTTCGACCACGTCCAGTTGGGTGCTCCCATGTCGCGGGCCCCCGGGATGGTGGCGCCCGTGTGGATTATCGATCCGCAGGAGGGTACGGATTTTTCCGGCGGCAGTGTCAAGATCACCGGCCGCAGCACCGTCCCCGGCGACAAGCTCCGCTGGCAGATCCTGCGGACCGCGGGGAACGGGGACAAGACGCCCTACCTGACTGGCGAGACCACAGCCGGCACGGACGCCACCCAGGCCGGCCTGTTCACTCTGGCCCTCAGCCTGTCCTCGGGAAGTTATGAGCTCCGCGTGTCCCAAACGGACGGCGGCGGCAGCAGAGCGGAGCAAAACGTAGATACGAGGAAGTTCAACGTCAGCTAGTTTTCAGGGGTACAGGGCGCTCCAGCGTCCCAACACATCGCTCGCCACCACAACTGCCGCAGGTCCGGCAGTGGACGACCGCAGGACATGGTGACCCAGGAGAGCCGTCACGGCACCTGCATCGCAGAGCCGGGTAACTTCGCGGGGACTGATCCCGCCCTCCGGGCCGACGATGAGCAGGACTTCCCGTGGGACGGCCTGCGGCTCGCCGGCGTGCCAGGCTTCAAGCACAGACCGGAGCGGCCGTACTGCGTCTTCATGAAGAATCACCGCCAAGTCCGCGGCGGCCACGGCAACAGCCAACCCGGGGGTTTCGACGGCGGCACGTACCTCGGGAATCCAGGCGCGCCGCGCCTGTTTTGCGGCCGCTGTGACCGCTGACTGCCATTTAGCATGGGCCTTCGCGGCGCGCTCACCCTTCCAGCGCACAATAGAGCGTTCCGATTGCCAGGGCACAACGGCGTCGATCCCTAATTCGGTGGCTGTTTCCACGGCGAGTTCGTCGCGGTCGCCTTTGGCCAGGGCCTGGACCAGCACCAGCCGAATGTCTGGCTGGTCCTCCACCGCCATCACGGCGCATTCCACGGTGAGCTCGGCAGGTGACGCGGCAACCACCGTTCCGGTCAGCCGCTTCCCGGCGCCGTCCGCAATGTCCACGGATTCGCCCGGGGTCAGCCGCTTAACCGTTACGGCATGTCGCGCCTCCGGGCCCTGCAGGGAGTACCGGGCACCGGGCACCACGGCGTCCAGCGACCCGGCGCCGCTGAAAAAAACGGGGTTGCTCACCGCTACAGGTTACCGAACCGGTCCCGCAGCTTGGCGAAGACCCCGCCGCTGGCCGCCAGCTTGCCCTCCGTGAACTGCTCACCGCGCAACTTGGCCAGCTGCCGCAGGAGATCCTCCTGTGCGGCGTCCAGCTTTGCCGGTGTCTCCACCTGCAGGTGGACCATGAGGTCCCCTCGGCCGTAGCCGCGCAGATGCGTGACGCCCAGGCCGCGGAGCGTGATGACCTCGCCGGCCTGGGTCCCCGCCTTGACGTCGATCTCCTGAATCCCGTCAAACGTATCCAGGGACACCTCGGTGCCCAGCGCTGCGGCGGTCATCGGAATGTGCAGCGTCGCGTGCAGGTCGTCGCCGTCGCGGACGTACGTGGCGTCGTTGTTGACCCGGATCTCGACGTACAGATCACCGGCCGGACCTCCGGCCGGGCCAGCCTCGCCCTGCCCGGAGAGCTGGATGCGGGTACCCGTTGCCACGCCGGCCGGCACCTTGATGGTGAGCGACCGGCGGCTGCGGATGCGGCCCTGGCCGCTGCACTCGTTGCAGGGATCCTTGATCACAGTCCCGAAGCCTTCACAGCTGCCGCACGGGGCCGCCGTCATGACCTGGCCCAGGATGGAGCGCACCGCACGCTGGACCTGGCCGCTGCCGCCGCAGATATCGCAGCGTTCAGGGTGGCTCCCGTCGCGGCAGCAGGAGCCGTTGCAGGTGGGGCAGGTGACGGCGGTATCCACCTCAAGTTTGCGGTTGACGCCGAACACGGCATCGCGGAGTTCGATCCGGACGCTGATGAGGGCGTCCTGGCCGCGGCGGACCCGTGACGCCGGGCCCGAGGATCCGCCGGCGCCGAAGAACGTATCGAAAATGTCCTGGAACGCGAAGCCCTGGCCGGCGTATCCACCGCCGCCGAAACCATTGTCGGTACCGTTTTCGTTACCGGTGGTGTCATAGACGCGGCGCTTCTGGGGGTCCGAAAGTACCTCGTAGGCGTGGGTCACGGCCTTGAAGCGGTCCGACGCATCGTCCCCGGGATTAACGTCCGGGTGAAGGGTGCGGGCCAGCTTGCGGTAGGCCTTCTTGATCTCTTCTCCGGTGGCTTCCGGCGAGACTCCGAGGACGTCGTAGTGGCTGCTCAAAGTTCGTATCTCTTCCTTGTTGTACTGCCGGCAGCCGGGCTGCCGGCTCCGCTCTTCATGCCTGGACCGCGGCTGTTACGGACCCAGAATTCTTGACAGGTAACGGGCCACTGCCCTGACGGCGGCCATGGTGGTGGGATAGTCCATCCGGGTAGGGCCCAGCACACCGATCTTGGCCGTGCTGTCCGGTCCGTAGGCGGTGGCCACCACGGAGGCTTCGGCCAGGCCGTCATAAGGATTTTCGCGGCCGATGCTGACGGTGACTCCACGCGGGTCCTGGGCCATGTCACTGAGCAGGCGGAGCAAGACAACCTGCTCCTCCAGTGCTTCGAGCACCGGTCCGATGCTGAGGGGAAAATCCACGTTGGACCTGGCCAGGTTCGCCGTCCCGGCCATCACCATGCGGTCCTCGCGGCTGCTGTGCGCGAGCGTTTCCAGCCCCTGTGCCAGCGCCTGGGCAGCAGCACGCTGGCCGGGAGCGACAGAAAACACCACGCCCGGCAACGACTGGGCCAGCCGGCTCAGCGGTGTGCCAGCCAGCGATCCGAGGAAGTGTGTCCGCATGGCGGCGATACCGTCCTCGCCAAGGTCCTGGCCGACGTCGAGCACGCGCTGCTCCACCTTGCCGGTGGTGGCGATGAGCACCAGAAGTACCTGACGGGGCGCCAGCAGAACAAATTCGATGTGACGGATGGTGGCCCGGCTCAGATGGGGGTACTGCACCACGGCCACCTGGTTGGTCAGCTGGGAGAGCAGCCGGACAGTCCGGTCCAGGACGTCATCCAGGTCATCAGATCCCTCCAGCAATGACTGGATGGCCTTCTTTTCCGCCGGCGAGAGCGGCTTCACGGCGGAAATCTGGTCCACAAACAGCCGGTAGCCCTTGTCCGTGGGGATGCGGCCGGCGCTGGTGTGCGGCGCGGTGATCAGGCCCTCGTCTTCCAGGGCCGCCATGTCGTTGCGGATGGTTGCGCTGGACACACCGAGATGATGGCGTTCAACCAGGGCCTTCGAACCCACGGGCTCGCGGGAGTGCACATAGTCCTCCACGATGGCACGCAGTACTTCCAGTTTGCGCGGCTCGCTCACACTCCACCTCCATCCACGGTTGCGCCTCAATGGTCACGGCCTGTTAGCACTCGACGTGCCTAAGTGCTAACAGTCTAATATGACTCACCCCGTTGTTAGCATTGGTACCGCTCCGGGCGAACATTCAAAGGCACGATCTAGCACAAGGCGGAATCAATCCATGCAATACCAGAACTGGGGTCCGCAGGAGATCAGCGCGCCCGTCCGGAACGAACTGCCCGAGGTTCCCGTCGAACGCGGCATGGTTCTCGAAGACGCCCAGTCCGGTTGGGTAGGAGCGGTGACCCGGGTGGAGAAGTCCGGCGGCATGCATGTGGTGGCCCTCGAGGACCGGCGCGGCAAGTCGCGTTCGTTCCGGCTTGGATTCGGTTTCCTTTTGGAAGGCCGGCCCATCCGGCTGGTGCCGCCCGTGCCCAGGCAGAACACCGCCGCTCCAGCCGGCCGGACAGCGTCCGGTTCGGTGCGCGTGGCCGGCCAGCGTGCCCAGGTGGCCAAAGCGAGCAGGATCTGGGTGGAGGGAAAGCACGACGCCGAACTCGTGGAAAAGGTCTGGGGTGACGATCTGCGCGTGGAGGGCATCGTCGTGGAGCCTTTGCACGGCATCGACGACCTCGCGGGGGCGGTGGCCGGCTTTGGTCCCGGTCCCGGACGGCGGCTTGGGGTCCTGGTGGACCACCTGGTCCCGGACTCAAAGGAGTGGCGCATCGCGGCCGGTGTGATGGCCTCTCCCGGTGCCGCCGGCAACGTTCTGATCGTTGGGCACCCTTACGTTGACGTGTGGCAGGCCATCCGGCCCGCGGTGCTGGGCATTGACCAGTGGCCCGTGGTGCCCCGGGGTCAGGACTGGAAGACCGGCATCCTGGCAGCGTTCGGCTGGCCGCACTCCACCAAGGAGGACATCGGCCTGGGCTGGCAGAAGCTGTTGGGTGCGGTCCGCACCTATGCAGATCTGGAAGCGTCGCTCCTGGGGCGGGTGGAGGAAGTCATCGACTTCCTCACGGCGCAGTAGCCCCGGCGGCGCCGGTCCTGCCCCATGCCCGCTATCGACGGCGGCATTTGGCAGCGGAACCAGTATTCTTGGTACTGCGGAGACTGTTGCTGCGATAGGCCGGCATTCGCGAAACCAGCACCATTGCACTTTCGAAGGAAGAAACCGTGGCACAAAACGCACGCGAGCACCGGGACGACCAAAGCCGTTCCGAGTACCAGGGCGTTCCCGCAAACGCGTTGCCCCTCACGGCCAGCGAAGACCGTCAATGGGCCACGCTGGCACACTTTGGCGGGATCCTCGGCTGCGTACCGTCCCTGCTGATTTACCTGATTTTCCGTGAACGCGGGCCGTTCACTGCGCAGGAGTCTAAGGAAGCACTGAACTTCAGCCTGCCGCCCACCATCGCGGCGCTGGTGGCCAACATCCTGGTGTTCATTCCGGTGGTGGGGAACATTTTCGCCGTCATCGCAACCCTGATCTGGATTGCCCTGACCTGCTTCTCGGTGGCCGCCGGCATCCATGTCAACAAGGGCCAGCCCCACCGTTACCAGTACAACCTGCGCTGGATCAAATAGCCGAAAAGCAACGCGGGGTCAGTCAGGCAGGATCCGTCGGACCACGGCGTCGGCCAGCAGGCGGCCCTTCAGCGTCAGGACCAGCGTGCCGCGGAAGGCGGCCGCCGGCTCCACGAGGCCATCGGCGATCAGCCCGGCAACAGCGTGGCGGCCGTCCTGTCCCAGCGACGGGACGTGGACTCCGGAAACGAGCCGGGCCTCCAGCATCACCCGCTCCATGTCCCGCGTTTCGGCGTCGAGCGTTTCCCGGCCGGCCGCCGGTGAGAGCCCTTGCGCGAGCCGCCCCGCGTAAGCGGTGGGATGCTTGACGTTCCACCAGCGCACACCGCCCACGTGGGAGTGTGCGCCGGGGCCAATGCCCCACCAGTCATCCCCGCGCCAGTAGGCGAGATTGTGCCGGCAGGCCTGGTCGGGCGTGCGGGACCAGTTGCTGACCTCATACCAGCTCAACCCGGCTTCGCCGATCAGCTGGTCCGCGAGCTCATACTTATCGGCGTGGTCATCGTCGTCGATCCCCGCAACTTCACCCCGGCGGATCTGCGCGGCGAGCTTGGTCCCGTCCTCGACGATCAGTGCGTAGGCGCTGATATGGTCCGGCTGATAGGACAGGGCGGTCTCCAGGGAATACCGCCAGTCATCGAGGGACTCGCCCGGTGTCCCGTAGATCAGGTCCAGGCTCACGGCCAGTCCGGCCTCGCGCGCCCACTGCACCACCTGCGGCACCCGGCTGGGTGTGTGCGTGCGGTCCAGGACTTTGAGCACGTGCGGAACTGCTGACTGCATGCCAAAGGAAACCCGGGTGAAGCCGGCATCCTTCAGCATTGCCAAAGATTCGGGAGTGACAGAATCCGGGTTCGCTTCGGTGGTGACTTCGGCGCCATCCTCAAGTCCCCATTCCCCGACGGCTGCGGCCAGGATCCGTGCAAGGTCTTCCGCCGGGAGCAGCGTGGGGGTCCCGCCGCCGAAGAACACGGTGCTCAGTGGCCGGGCGGGCAACCCGGAGTCCATGAGGACCCCTGCGGCCAGCCGGACCTCGGAAATAGCGGTGTCGGCATAGGCGTCCTGGGACGCGCCGCCACCGAGTTCGGTGGCCGTGTACGTGTTGAAATCGCAGTATCCGCACCGGACGGCGCAGAACGGGATGTGCACGTAGAGCCCGAAGGCCCGGCCCGCCGCACCGCCCGTTGCCTGGGCAGGCAGGAGACCGTCCGACGGCGCCGGGTCGCCAAGGGGAAGAACGCTAGGCATTGCGGCGGCCTCCCGTGGTCCGGGCCACTGTCATCACTACTTCTTAGCCTTGTCCTTGGACTCGTCCGTAGTCAGTGCAGCAATGAAGGCTTCCTGGGGAACCTCGACACGGCCCACCATCTTCATCCGCTTCTTGCCTTCCTTCTGCTTTTCCAGAAGTTTACGCTTTCGCGAAATGTCACCGCCGTAGCACTTGGCCAGAACGTCCTTGCGGATGGCCCTGATGCTTTCCCGGGCGATGATGCGCGAGCCGATCGCGGCCTGGATCGGCACTTCGAACTGCTGCCGAGGAATGAGTTCGCGCAGCTTGCTGGTCATCATCACGCCGTAGGCGTAGGCCTTGTCACGGTGGGTGATGGCCGAGAATGCATCCACCTGTTCGCCCTGGAGCATGATGTCCACCTTGACCAGATCGGCTACCTGCTCGCCGTCGGCCTTCCAGTCCAGCGAGCCGTAGCCACGGGTCTTGGACTTGAGGATGTCGAAGAAATCGAAAACGATTTCGGCCAGCGGGAGGCGGTACCTGATCTCCACGCGGTCCTCTGACAGGTAGTCCATGCCGCCCATGACACCTCGCCGGCTCTGGCAGAGTTCCATGATGGCCCCAACAAATTCGTTGGGCGCCAGGATGGTGGCGGACACCATGGGCTCGCGGACCTCGGCGATTTTGCCGGAGGGGTACTCGCTGGGGTTAGTCACATGGACCACCTTCTTGTCCTCCAGCGTTACCTCGTACTCCACGTTGGGGGCGGTGGAGATGAGATCAAGGTTGTATTCGCGTTCCAGTCGTTCGCGGGTGATTTCCAGGTGCAGCAGACCCAGGAAGCCAACGCGGAAGCCGAAGCCCAGCGCCGCCGACGTTTCGGGCTCGTACACCAGTGCGGCGTCGTTGAGCATCAGCTTTTCCAGCGCATCGCGGAGCACGGGGTAGTCCGTGCCGTCCAGCGGATACAGGCCGGAGAAGACCATGGGCTTGGCGTCGGCGTAGCCGGGGAGGGAGTCAGTTGCAGGCTTGGCAAGGTTGGTGACGGTGTCGCCAACCTTGGATAGGCGCACGTCCTTCACGCCGGTGATGAGGTAGCCCACTTCGCCGACGCCCAGGCCCTTGGAGGGGGTGGGTTCCGGGGAGCTCACACCAATTTCCAGGAGTTCGTGGGTGGCCCGGGTGGACATCATCTGGATGCGTTCACGGGGGTGCAGCATACCGTCGACCACACGGACGTAGGTGACCACGCCGCGGTACGTGTCGTAGACAGAGTCGAAAATCATGGCCCGCGCGGGAGCATTCGGGTCACCGACGGGGGCCGGAAGGTCGCGGATGATCTTGTCCAGCAGCACCTCGACGCCCATGCCCGTCTTGCCGGAGACGCGGAGGACGTCGTCGGGGTCGCCGCCGATCAGGCTGGCAAGCTCGGCAGCATACTTTTCGGGCTGCGCTGCGGGGAGGTCAATCTTGTTCAGGACCGGGATGATGGTGAGGTTGTTTTCCATCGCCAGGTAGAGGTTGGCGAGGGTCTGTGCCTCGATGCCCTGGGCCGCATCCACAAGCAGCACTGCGCCTTCGCATGCCGCCAGCGAGCGGGAGACCTCGTAGGTGAAGTCCACGTGGCCGGGGGTGTCGATCATGTTCAGGGCATAGCTGGTGCCATCGAGTTCCCACGGCATACGGACGGCCTGGGATTTGATGGTGATGCCGCGCTCGCGTTCGATGTCCATGCGATCCAGGTACTGGGCCTTCATGTCGCGGGACTGAACCACTCCGGTGAACTGCAGCATACGGTCGGCCAGGGTGGACTTGCCGTGGTCAATGTGCGCGATGATGCAGAAATTCCGAATGATGGCCGGATCTGTCGCGGCGGGCACCGGGGCGGTGCGGGCCATGGGAGACACGCAGGGTCCTTACTGTTGGCATTCACTGATGGCTTCGGGCAGCCGGGCAGGACGCACTGAAGGCACCCTGCGGACGGGCCGCACATTTCGAACCTCCAGTGTCCCACGTCCGGGCGCAACGCACTGCATCCGGCGGCAATTATGCGCTGCTGATCGGCGATATTGTTTGCCCATGCCTATCAACTTCCGCTCATTGGCCAACGCCGTCCGGACATCAGTCAGGGTCCTGCAAAAATTGCGCGCCAGCACCGTCCGCCCGGCGGAACGGAAAGCCCCGGCAGCGGCACGCCAGGCGCCGCCGGTCCGGCCGGCACCGCTGAGTGGCTATCCCGGCGACTACCGCGGCGTCTCCGCCATCAGGTATGCCCCTCAGCCTGACGGCAGTCCTGATCCCGGTGAGATCGTGTGGACGTGGGTGCCCTATGAAGAGGACTACAGCCGGGGCAAGGACCGTCCGGTCCTGCTGGTCGGCAAAAACGGCCGGTACCTGCTTGCCCTGATGCTGACCAGCAAGGACCACGACCAGGACGATCGCCGTTCCGGCGACTACGTGGACATCGGCACCGGAACCTGGGACCGCCGGCAGCGGCCCAGTGAAGCGAACCTCGGACGGATACTGCGGATCGCCCCGGACAGCATCCGGCGGGAAGGTGCTGTGCTCGAGCGGACACGCTTTGACCTGGTGGCGGCCGGGCTTCGCCAACGACACGGCTGGAAATAACCAGCCGAAATGGCCAGCCCACACAGGGTCTGCTATTCTTGACAGCTGTGTGTCCGTGCAGGTCGACGGCCACTGATGGTTGGCCGCCATAGGTATCCCCACGCCGCTCAGTCAATGGCCAATCTGAAAGCCCTCTAGACCATTTCCGCATTAAAAAGAGAGTTCACACGTGGCTAATATCAAGTCCCAGAAGAAGCGCATCCTCACCAACGAGAAGGCACGCCTGCGCAACAACGCAGTCAAGTCTGAGCTGAAGACGGCCATCCGCGCCGTCAACACCGCCGTTGAGTCCACCGACAAGGATGCAGCTGCTGTTGCCCTGGTTGCCGCCAGCCGCAAGCTGGACAAGGCTGTCAGCAAGGGTGTTCTGCACAAGAACAACGCAGCGAACCGCAAGTCGGCGATCTCCAAGAAGGTCAACGCACTGTAAGGTTTCCAGTTCACCAGAACTGATGATTGAGGTCGGCACCCTTGGGTGCCGGCCTCAACTCTTTAAGCGTTCCTGCTGGCGGGGCCAGCCACGGCTCTTCAGGCCGCAGGATCTTTCGGTGAGCCTCCAGGACCAGTGTCAGTGCCGCTGCACGGAGGTGGCGATGACGGTCACCACATGTTCTACGGCGTAGACCGGATCACGTGAGAGTCCCTTCACCTGGGCGTCTGCTTCGGCCGTGGCCTGAATGGCGCGCACCAGGCCATCCGGTGTCCAGCGGCGAACATCACGCTGCGCCTGCTCCACCAGCCACGGCTGCATGCCCAGTTCCCTCGCTATTTGCCCGGAGGAGCCCTGGGCGCCGGCCACTTTGGCAACCGTCCGCAGTTTGGCGGCCAGCGCCGCAACCAGGGGAACCGGATCAGCTCCTGTGGCCAAGGCGTGCCGGAGCGTGGACAGCGCCACCGGACCGTTGCCGGCCATGGCCGCATCGGCAACTTTAAAGGCCGTGGCTTCAATCCTGCCGCCGTAATAACGGTCCACCAACTCCGGGGTCACCGCGCCCGTGGCATCGGCGATCAACTGGCTGCAGGCCGCTGCGAGTTCCGAAAGGTTGGCGCCTACAGCGTTGACCAGCGACTGCACCCCGTCCGAAGTGATCTTCCGACCGGCTGCCCTGAACTCAGCCGCCACGAAAGCTGCCTTCTCCGCGTCCTTTTTCAGGGGCTGGCAGTCCACCACCGGCCAACCGCCGGCCTTGACCGCATCGAGGAGTTTCTTACCGCGGACTCCCCCGGCGTGTCGCAGGACCAGGACCGCCTCAGGCTCAGGGTGTGCCAAATATGCGAGGGCGTCGGCGAGGAAGGCGTCGTTCATGGTTTCAACGCCCTCGACTTCGATCAGTTTGCGTTCGCCGAAGAGTGAAGGGCTGACGTTCATGGCCAGGGTGCCCGCCTCGTAGCTGCCGGCCGCCAGGCGGCTCACTTCAACGTCCGGGAACGATGCCCGTACCTGTGAGCGGACCTGGTCCATGGCGCGGATGCCGATGTACTCCTCGGGTCCGCCCACCAGGACGATTGCTGCCGGCGTCACGTCCCGCCAGGGGGCAACATTCGACGACGGCGCCCGGGTTCGGGTGGTTTGGGCAGCAGCCATGGTGGATTCCTCCCGGAAGTTTTGGTGCAGTATCTAAGCCTGCCATGGCGGACACCCCGCTCCAAGCCGCGGACCGCGCGGCCCCGCCCGTGGCGCTTGGGCAAGGCCTGCAGATTCCTGTCCAAGAGGTCCAGCAGGGATACCGTCCGTGCATGCAGCGCGAAGACACGCCGCACCAGGCGGCGGGGACTGGCGGCTGCCCAGACGCCGCCAAGGGTCAGCAGCGACAGCAGCACCATGGTCAGGGAACCAAACGGGCCCTCGGGCCAGGGCAGGGCGGCCCCTGGCAGGCCTGCGGCGGTCCGGGCAGTGCCCGCTACACCGGCACTGAAGGTGCCTGCGACGGCGATCAGGGCAGTTGCCAGCCAGGGCACCCACGAAACCAGCGGCACAGCGGCCGTGCCCAGGAGTGTCACGGGTGCCACGAGCGGCGCCGCCACGATGTTCGCCAGCAGGGAGTAGGTGGAGAACTGCGGCTGCAGCAGCACGATGACTGGGCCGCACAGGAGCTGCGCGGACAATGGTACGGCCCAGGCTGCCGCTGCCCATCGTGGAACGAGCGCGGGCGTCCATTCCATCATCCGGGGACCCAGGACGATGATCCCCAACGTGGCCAGTACCGAGAGCAGAAACCCGAAGCTGGTTGCCAGGCCGGGGTCAATAAGCAGCAGGCCCATCACGGCGAGGCAGAGGAAGCTGAGCCCGCGTCCCGCCCGGCCGCCTGCCAGTGAGGCGATGGCGATTGAACCCATCAGCGCAGCACGCAGGACACTGGCGTCTGCGCCTACGAGTACCACAAACATCCCCAGCCCGGTCAGGGCCAGCCCGGCAGCAGGGAGTCTGGGGAGCCGGAGGCTGCGCGCCGCAACCAGCAGGGCGCCGAGGACCAGGCTGCAGTTGGCCCCGCTGACCGCAGTGAGATGGGTCAGGCCCACGGTTTTCATGGCCGCATTGAGCCCTTCATCCAGCGCCGACGTGTCGCCGGTGACCATTCCCGGCAGGAGGCCGCGGGGATCGGATGCAAGGAACGAGGCGGCGGCTACGTACCTGCCCCTCAGCTCCCTGGCCATCGCCTGCCCGGCGGGAGCGGCGTCGGCGCCCGCATCCGCACCGGGTGCCGTGGATGCCGAGAGGATGGCTGCTTCCTGTTGTCCCGCATCGGGTGGCTTCAGCTTGCCGGCGGTCCGGACCGTCTGCCCCGGGAGGACGTTGTCCCAGCCCCGGCCGCCCATGACCACGAGCTCGGCCCGGGTGCGGATGACGTTGCCGCTGACGGTGACTTCCACTGTCCGGGCCGCGGCCGACCACCGTTCGGGCATTCCTGCCTGTCCCGGGAGCGTCAGCGCTCGCGGGGATCCGGTAATCTCCAGGACAGCAACCACCGACTTTCCGGCTGCGGCTCCTTCCGCGAGAGGGCCATCGTGGCTCTGCGAGGAGGCGACAGCAGAGTGCGCTGCCGCGGCGGCGGCCAGCATCAAAGCGACTGCCGTGGTGGTCAGGAAGCTCCTGCGCCGGGCCAGCAGGCTACTCGCGCGGGCAGCCCGGCCCAGCAAGAAGACGGCCGAGACCAGCAAGAGGCCGCACAGCACCGCCAGCAATACTGGGGAGAGCCAAACTCCGGCCACGGCGGCACCCCAGACCAGCAGTGCAGGCAGCCCCAGCCGGACGTCGGTGCGCCGCTGAGGCGCATCCGCAGGCGTGGCCGCCTGCTCCTGGCCGCGCATCTTCTTCCTGACATGGTCCGCCAGCCTCAGAGTCTCCCGGCGCACCGCCGGGCGCAGGGTTGCGGTGGCGTGCGGAGCCGGCCGTCTGGCAGCTAAGGGAGCTGCCCTCGGTTCCGGCGATTGCACAGCGGACCGTTGCACCGCGGACCGTTGCACCCCGGATCCGTTCACTGCCGAGTCGACAAAGCGGCTCCACGGACTGCGTCGGGCCATCTCAAATACCCACTAACGGAAGCAGTGTTTCGAGCATCTTGGGTCCTACGCCGTCAACGGCATCGAGTTCCTCAACGGATTTGAAGGGGCCGTGTTCCTTGCGCCAGTCCACGATCCGCTGGGCGAGCACAGGGCCGACCTTCGGCAGGGCGTCGAGTTCTTGGACGCCAGCGGTATTGAGGTTGACCTTTCCTGCAGCTGCCGCCGCACCACCGCCAGGCTCCTCCGCCGCCGCGGCCGGCGGAACGGAGGAATCTGCCGGGAGATATTCACCCGGGAGGGGAACGTAGACCTTCTGTCCGTCCACCAGCACAGCGGCCAGGTTGAGTCGGTTCAGGTCTGCTGCCAGTGTGCCGCCGCCAGCCTGGGCGATGGCCTGATGTACCCGGCTGCCGGCGGGCAGCTGCACAACACCGGGCAACGCAACGGCGCCGGCGACATGGATGATGACTGTACCGGCCTGCGGAACGCCTGATGGCGGGTCAGACGGCGCCGCAGGTTCCGTTCCGTGCCCGGGACCGCCCCTGTCATCGGCGGGCCCGCTGTCCTGGGCCGAAACGTCGTTCAGCGGCAGCACGTGGGGCTGCCCGGCAGCCACCTGCGACCAGAACCAGGCGCCTCCCACCAGCGCGAGGGCAGCAATGAGCAGTGCCACGGGAAGGCCCACCCGCCATCTCAGTGCCGGTCCCGCTCTGCCGCTGCCCGGTGGGTCCTGGCCATCGGATCGGGGACCAGAATCCGGGCCTCCAAGGTTCGCAGCGCCGTCGAATTCGAAGGCTTTCCCATCGTCGCCCGTCAGCAGAAGGCCGTCTTCGTCGCCCAGCATGGACTGCAGCCGCTCCCGGGCATGCCGGGCCCCCCGACCTGCACTAGAGTCCCGGCGTGACATGAACCCAACGTTAGGGATCCAACGCCGACCGAGACAGACCCGACCGCCTCTATGTGGACAGCGCTTCCGGAGTCACGGGAGGCGGGATGTCCTCCCCCACAATCACGGCGAGCACGCCCAGACCGGCGTGTGCGGCCAATACGGCGGGCAGCGAACTGATCTGGGCCGGCGGACAGCCGGGCAACGCGGCGGCCAACCTGGCCGCGAGCCCTTCCGCCTCCGCCGGATTCCCGAAATGGTGGACGGCAAAGCGGGCCAGTCCCGCAGGACGGGATGCGGCGTCCGCGGCGGCGATCTCCTCGAGCCGGGCAATGGCTTTGGCTGCCGACCTGACCTTTTCCAGCGGCACGATCTTGCCGCCGTCGACCGCCAGGATGGGTTTGATGGCGAACATTGTCCCCAGCAGCGACGCGGCGGCCCCGATCCGTCCGCCCCGGCGCAACTGCTCGAGGCTGGGAACATAGAAATAGACCTTGGTGCGCGCCAGCCGGTCAGTCGCCGCCGCACTGACCGCAGCGGCCTCGAGCCCCGCAGCAGCGGCGGCCACGGCACTCTGGACGGCCATCCCCAACGCCATGCCCACCGTGCCGGAGTCGAGGACCTCCACCGGGATGTGCGCGCGCCCCGCAGCCAGCCGGGCGGCGTCAGCAGTGCCGGACAACCCCCCGGAGATGTGGATACAGACAACGGCCTCATATCCCCGGCGCCCGGCGGCGAGGAAGGCCTGCTCAAACTGGCCCGGTGACGGCCGGGACGTCTTGACTGATTTACCGCCGGCAAGGGCCAATGCGATGGTTTCGGTGATGTCGTCTTCGCCCTCGCCGTAAATTTCCTCGCCCACCATCACGGGCATCGGAATCACGGTCAGCAGACCGTCGTTGGCACACCGGGCCACCCAGTCTCCCGGCAGCGCAGACGCGGAATCGGTCACCACGGCGGTACGGACCACGACGGCGGACGCCTCCGTGGTCAAGCCCGGGCGGGCCGCGGGACGGAGGGCGGCGAGGCGCTCCCGGAGCCAAAGCCAGGCGCCGGCATCACGGTCGGGCAAGAGGCCTCCTGGTTTAAGGCCGGCCGCCGGAGGCCCCGGCGGCCGGCGCCCGGCTAGGCCGGGACGATGTTGACCAGTTTAGGCGCCCGCACGATCACCGTGCGGATGCCACGGCCGTCCATTGCTCGTTGCACGTTGTCGCTGGCCAGCGCCAGCTCGCGCAGCTTGTCCTCGCTGATGTCCGGGGACACCTCAAGCCGGTCGCGGACCTTCCCCTGGACCTGGACCACAGCGGTAACGGTCTCCTGGACCAGCAGCGCTTCGTCGTGGGCAGGCCAGCCGGCGTTCGCCACCGAGGCCGGGTGGCCCAGGACGTTCCACATATCCTCCGCGGTGTACGGCGCGAAGAGGCTCAGGATAACCGCTACGGCTTCCGCGGCCTCGCGGACGGCCGGATCGGCTCCGCCGGCACCGCCCGCTGCGTCAATGTTTTTGCGGGTCGCGTTGACCAGCTCCATCAGCTTGGCCACCACGACGTTGAACTTGTTGTTGTCCAGGAGGGCGGCGGCGTCGGCGATGGTGCGGTGCGTGACCGACCGGAGTGCGCGGTCCCCGGACTCTGGGTCAGCCCCGGCCTCGCTGGTGACGTCCTGCGCCAGCCGCCAGGCGCGTGCCAGGAACTTCGCGGATCCCGACGGCGAAACGTCGGCCCAGTCGACGTCGTCCTCCGGCGGCGAGGCGAAGATCATGGTCAGGCGCACGGCATCCACACCATACTTGTCCAGCTGCTCGCCAAGGTCCACGCCGTTGCCCAGCGACTTGCTCATGGCCTTGCCCCCGTTGAGGACCTGGCCCTGGTTCAGCAGCGCGCTGAAGGGTTCATCGGCGTCGAGCATTCCGAGGTCATGGATGACCTTGGTGAAGAAGCGGGCGTACAGCAGGTGCAGGATGGCGTGCTCCACGCCGCCCACATACTGGCCTACCGGCATCCACTCGTTGATCTTCGCCGGGTCGAAGGGACCCTCGGTGTACTGCGGGGAAACGAACCGCAGGAAGTACCAGGACGAATCCACGAAGGTGTCCATGGTGTCGGTATCGCGCTTCGCCGGGCCGTGGCAGTTGGGGCAGTCCACGTTGACCCAGGCTTCGGCGGCAGCCAGCGGTGACGTGCCCTTCGGGGACAGGTCCTCGCCGCGCAGGTCCGCCGGCAGGGTCACGGGCAGCTGCTCATCAGGGACGGGAACCTCACCACAGGCGGGGCAGTGGATGATCGGGATGGGGGTGCCCCAGAAACGCTGGCGGCTCAGGAGCCAGTCACGGAGGCGGAAGTTCACGAATTTTTCGCCCGTGCCCTGCTTTTCCAGCATGGCGATGGCGGCAGGAATGGCCGCTGACTTGGGCATCCCGTCCAGCACGCCGGAGTTGATCAGCGTTCCCTCCCCTGCCGTGGCTTTGCCGGAAACGGCGGGATCGTCTTCGCCGGTGTCCAGCACGGCGCGGACGGGCAGATCGAACGTCTTGGCGAAGTCGAGGTCACGCTGGTCGTGCGCCGGAACGGCCATGATGGCGCCCGTGCCGTAGTCGGCCAGAACATAGTCCGCTGCCCAGACCGGCAGCTTCTCACCGTTCAGGGGGTTGACCGCGTACCGGCCGGTGAAGACACCGGTCTTTTCACGTTCAGTGGATTGGCGTTCGATTTCGGACAGCGCCTTGACCTGTTCGCGGTACGCGTCCAGGGCCCCAACGTGCTCGTCCGTGACGAGCTCGACGGCGATCGGCGCATCGGCTGCGACGACGAAGAACGTGGCGCCGTACAGGGTGTCCGGGCGGGTGGTGAAGACGGTGACGTCCTTGGCTGGCTTGCCGGCGACAGCCTCGATCACGAAGTTGACGTGGGCACCTTCGGAGCGGCCGATCCAGTTTTTCTGCATGGCCAGCACGCGCTCGGGCCAGTGCCCGCGCAGTTCGTCCATGTCCTCGAGCAGCCGGTCGGCGTACTCGGTGATCTTGAAGTACCACTGGTTCAGGGACTTCTTGGTGACGGGAGTACCGCAGCGTTCACAGGCACCGTTGACAACCTGTTCGTTGGCCAGCACCGTCTGGTCCTTGGGGCACCAGTTGACCGGGGAGTCCTTGCGGTAGGCAAGGCCGCGCTCGTAGAAGCGCTTGAACAACCACTGGGTCCAGCGGTAGTACTCGGGGTCCGAGGTGTGTACCCGCCGGGACCAGTCCGCGGAGATGGCGTAGCGTTTGAAGGACGCGGCCTGGGTATCGATGTTGGCGTACGTCCACTCGCTGGGGTGGGCGTTGCGCTTGATGGCTGCGTTCTCCGCGGGCAGGCCGAAGGAGTCCCAGCCGATCGGGTGCAGGACATCGAAACCCTGCTGCCGCAGGTAGCGCGCCACAACGTCGCCCATCGCAAAAGCCTCGGCGTGGCCCATGTGGAGGTCGCCCGAGGGGTAAGGGAACATGTCCAGGACGTAACGGCGCTCGCGGGAGCCGTCATCCACGGGGGTGAAGACCTTGAGGTCTTCCCACACCTGCGGCCATTTGGCCTCCATCGCCGCGAAGCTGTAGGCACCCTCTTCGGGTGTTTCCGCCGCCACTGCTGTTCCGGTCTCGGTCTCCGGCTGAACGCTCACTGCTGCCCTCTTCTGTTCTGTTGTGGCATCTGTGCTGCCCCAACGGTCTGATCCCTTCTGATGCCGGCCCGGCAAACTTGCCCGGACACACAAAAGCCCCTCTCCATGGAGGGGCGGCCGCCCGGCAGTCCGGTAGTCTCCGGATTCCGGGCGGCTAGCTAAGCAGAAGGATCGCACGCATAGGTCTACTTTAGCGCACCAGGGAAGGGCATTGCCGTGCGGATGACCTATCCCGCACAGTCCCGGCGCGAATAGACTGAAGCCCGCAAATGCAACAGGTTGCATCGGAGCAACAGACCGGACCGGTGACAGTGGTGGGTGATGACATCCTCCTTCCCCCTCTCGGCTCCCCTGCGGCACTGCGCCGGGAGTCTGCCGGCAGCAAGGCGGCGGCGCTGTCCAGCCTTTTGGCTGCGGGTTTCCCGGTTCCCGCTGGGTTCGTGGTGACACAAGCTGCCTTTGCGGCGTTGTCCGCCCAGTCCTCCGCTGTGGCGGCGAAAAGACTGCAGGGCGCGGCACTGGCCGCCGGGCCCGGCCCATATGCGGTCCGGTCATCAGCCGCTGCCGAGGACCTGCCAGGTGCCTCGTTTGCCGGTATGTATGAGAGTTACCTCAGCGTGGCCCCACCCGATCTCCCCGCGGCCGTGCAGCGCTGCTTTGACTCGGCCAACGCCGGCCGTATTCGGGCCTACGAATCGTCCATCATGCCCGGATCCGGAGGCCACCCGGCGGGTGATGAGGGTGCGGTCATGGCGGTCCTGGTACAGCAGATGGTCGATCCCGCGGCTGCCGGCGTAGCCTTCTCCGCCAACCCCCTGACCGGTGACCGGGCTGAAACCGTGATCTCGGCGGTACCGGGACTTGCTGAGGGCCTGGTTTCAGGCGTGGCGACCGGCGAGGAATGGATTGCCGGTGCTGGAGGTCCCATTCTGGCCGGTGGCGCCGCAGGCGTCCTCTCAGTGGAAAGCGCGACGGCGGTGGCCACCGGCGCGGCCCGGGTTGCCCGGCATTTCGGTTGCCCCCAGGACATCGAGTGGGCCGTGGACCGCGCGGGCAACCTCCAAATACTGCAGGCCCGGCCCATGACCGCGGTCCCCGACCCCGTGAGCTGGCAGCCGCCCGGAAAGGGTGCGTGGCTCAGGAACTTCCGTCTGGGCGAATGGTTGCCCGAACCGGTGACTCCGTTGTTTATGGATTGGGTGATTCCGCGGATAGACGCTGCCTACAACGAGGCGGTCCGCAGATCTGTGGGGATTGATGTGCCGATGGAGAACACTGCAGTCAACGGCTGGTACTACGTCTCTCCGCCCACCCCGCGGCAACTCCCCCGCTTGCTGCTCAGCGGGCACCGGCAGTCGCTGCCCTATTTCTTCAACGCCGTGGTGCGGCCCATGTTTGACCCCGCAGGCGCAGACAGGACCGTGCTGCGAAGCCTCGAACACGAGTGGCGCACCGAGTGTCTGCCCGCCTACCGGCAGCTTGTTGACACTCCGCCCCTTGCCGCCGCAACGGCCACAGTGCCGGAGCTGATGGACGTCGTGGACAAGCCGGGAAAGCCGGGGAGTATCTCTGGTTCTTCGCGGCCACAGGCGGCGCCGCGTGGAAGCTGGAGCTGGCCCTGGCCAGGTTTTGGCGCCGGCACGTGGCCGGTCCGCTCGCGGCTGAGTCAACACCGGGTTCCCACGAAGCCATGGGCTACCAGGCCCTCCTGGGCGGCCTGTCCCCCACCCTGCCTGTCCAAGTTGCCCATGCCGTGTACAGCATTGACTGGTACCACGCGACGGCGGGCGAACAGTTTCCATCGCACGTCCAGGGTGCCGGATCCCAAGTACGGCAAGCGCCCGAATTGGTTGCCGCTGAACGGCGAAGGGCTGCCGAGGTTGCGTGCCGTACCGTACTGAAGGGAACCCGCAGGCTGGCGAGGTTTGAGGTCCTCCTGGGCCTGGCCCAGCGCTACGCCTTGCTCCGCGAAGAGCAGGTCCGGGACTTCACCCTGGGCTGGCCACTGCTGCGCCGCTGTGCAGCCGAGCTTGGCGCCCGCCTCCAGGACCGCGGCATCGTCGCGGCGCCCGGCGACGTCTACTTCCTCACGCTGGAAGCCCTCCGCGAAGACGCGCAATCGCAGCAGGCCAACGTCGAAAGGCGGCGCCGGGATTGGCTCCGGCAACGGAAGCTGGCCGCGCCGCTCACGCTGGGGAAAATGCCGCCGCTGCTGGGCAATGCCTTTGATCGCCTGGCAAACTCGGCCCGCAGCACCAGAAGATTGCCTCCCGGCGCCCTGGTGGGGCATCCGGCCAGTCCGGGCCGGGCACAAGGCCGCGTTCGGGTGGTGGACGGCCCCGAGGACTTCGCCCGCTTCCTCCCGGGCGAAGTCCTGGTGGCTAAAGCCACGGCGCCGGCATGGACCCCGCTTTTTGCCGGCGCCGCAGCAGTAGTCACGGACGGCGGCAACCTTGCCGCGCACGCATCCCTCGTAGCCCGCGAATACGGCATCCCCGCCGTTGTAGGCACAGGCAACGCCACCAAAGTCCTCCACACCGGCCAAAGAGTCACAGTCGACGGCAACGCAGGAATAGTACTAGCCAACGAAGACTGAGGCGTCTGGACCAAAGGACAGGCCAACATCTCCCGCCAGACCGTCCCCAGCTGCTCCCCACGAATGCCCACAACGTACGAAAAAGGGACCGGTGACGCCCTCGCCGCTGGGGACGGGCGGGCGGGAGTCACCGGCCCCTTTTTCGACTACGGGCTGAGTTACCTCACGTCCTCGTCCACCCAATCCATGGACTTCGTGACGGCCTTCTTCCACAGGCGCATCTGGCGGTCCTGTTCCGTCTGGTCCATCTGCGGTTCCCAGCGCTTGTCTTCTGACCAGTTGGCGGACAGCTCCCCGAGGTCCTTCCAGAATCCGACGGCGAGACCCGCAGCGTAGGCCGCACCCAGTGCCGTGGTTTCCACCACCTTGGGCCGGATCACCGCAACGCCCAGGATGTCTGCCTGGAACTGCATGAGCGCATCGTTGGCTACCATGCCGCCGTCGACCTTCAATTCGGTGAGGGGAACACCGGAGTCCGCGTTGACGGCGTCCAGCACCTCGCGGGTCTGGAATGCCGTGGCCTCGAGCGCGGCGCGGGCAATGTGGTTCTTGTTGACGAACCGGGTGAGGCCAACGATTGCGCCGCGGGCATCCGAACGCCAGTACGGGGCGAAGAGCCCGGAGAACGCCGGCACGATGTAAACACCGCCGTTGTCCTCGACAGAGGCCGCCAGGGTCTCCACCTCCGGCGCGCTGCTGATCATGCCCAGGTTGTCCCGCAGCCATTGGATCAGGGATCCGGTGACGGCGATGGAGCCCTCCAGCGCGTAATGCGTTGGGGCGTCACCCAGCTTGTATCCCACAGTGGTCAGCAGGCCGTTCTTCGAATGGACGATCTCTTCGCCCGTGTTGAAGATCAGGAAGCAGCCGGTGCCGTAGGTGTTTTTCGCTTCGCCGGTCTGGAAGGCCGCCTGGCCGAAGGTCGCTGCCTGCTGGTCGCCCAGGATGCCGGCGACAGGGACTTCGCGCAGCAGTTGGGAAGTATGCACCGTGCCGTAGACCTCCGACGAGGACTTAATGGCCGGCATCATGCTCAGCGGGACGCCAAAAATACCCAGGATTTCCTCATCCCAGGCCAGGGTGTCAAGGTCCATAAACAGCGTGCGGGAGGCGTTGGTGACGTCGGTGGCGTGCACGCCGCCATCTACCCCGCCGGTCAGGTTCCAGAGGACCCATGAGTCCGTATTGCCGAAGACCAGGTCTCCCGCCTCTGCCTTGGCCCGGGCACCGTCGACATTGTCCAGGATCCATTTGATCTTGGTGCCGGAAAAGTAGGTGGCCAGCGGAAGGCCCACCTTCTGCTTGAACCGTTCCGGGCCGCCGTCCTTCGCCAGCTCATCCACGATGTTCTGCGTGCGGGTATCCTGCCAGACGATGGCGTTGTACACGGCTTCGCCGGTGGTCTTGTCCCATACCACTGCCGTTTCGCGCTGGTTAGTGATCCCGACGGCGGCGATGTCGTGGCGGGTGAGGTTCGCCTTGGAGAGTGCGGAACCGATGACCTCCCGGGTGTTGTTCCAGATCTCGGCGGGGTTGTGCTCCACCCAGCCTGCCTGCGGGAAGATCTGTTCGTGCTCCAACTGGCCGGATGAAACAATGCTGCCGCTGTGGTCAAAGATGATAGCTCGGGAGCTGGTGGTGCCCTGGTCGATGGCGATTACGTACTGGTTCATGTTGACGTCCTTGTCTATATGCAGGGTTGGTTATTGTACGGTCAGGAGGCGGCTGTGATGATGATGGGAGCGAGCTTGGCGACGATCCCGCCCAAGGCACCACCAACCAAGGGTCCGACGACCGGAATCCACGAGTAGCCCCAGTCGCTGGTTCCCTTGCCCTTGATGGGCAGTAACGCATGGGCAATGCGGGGGCCAAGGTCGCGGGCAGGGTTAATGGCGTAGCCCGTGGGACCGCCCAGTGAAACACCGATGCCCACAACAAGGAGGGCCACAGCCAATGGGCCCAGTCCGGAGGGCGTTCCGCCGAGGGTGAGGATCACGAAAACCAGCACGAAAGTGCCGATGATCTCGGTGACCAGGTTCCACGGGGTGGAGCGGATGGCGGGACCGGTGGAGAAGGTTCCGAGCTTGCTGGCGGCCTCCGTTTCGGCGTCGAAGTGCTGCTTGTAGGCGGCCCAGCACACTACCGCGCCAAGGAACGCGCCCAGCAGTTCTGCGCCAAAGTAGGTAAATGTCGACGCCACATCCACGCGGACTCCGGGCGCATACTCCGCCTTACCGTTGACCAGCAGGCCGAGGGTCACGGCGGGATTGAGATGGGCGCCGGACTTGGCGGCAACAAATACACCACAAAACACGGCGATGCCCCACCCCCAAGCGACCATCAGGAACCCGCCGCTGTTACCTTTGGTGCCTTTTAGGGCCACGTTGGCCACGACGCCGCAACCCAGCAGGGTGAGCATCCCAGTTCCGAAGACTTCGGAAAGAAAAACAATTCCAAGAGACATCATTGACTCCTCTATTTTTTGTATTCGGTCCCTCGCGGGTTGAAGGACCGTTGAGCCGGAGCGCGATAACGCTCCGGCTCAGCCTGGGCTGCCTAGGCGACCAGGCTGTGGATCTGTACGCGGTGTAACCGCTCCAACACCTCCCTGGCGTGGCGGATCTCACCGGTCTGTGCTGCGGCGTCCCAGCCCAACGGACCGGCGAGCACCTCGCACACTTCGTTCAACAACTCCCCCGTAACCAGCCCCCGGAAGGCCAGGGACGTACGGCGGATGAGGACATCAGCGAGGTGCCCGATCTGCTCCATTCCGGCCATGTATTCCAGTTCGCGGACACTGAGTTCGCGGGTGGAACTCAGCAGGCGGTCAGGACCGCCGTCGAGGTAGCTGATGACTTCCGCGGCCCGGGTGCCGTAGCGGGTCAGCAGGACCGCGGTACGGTCGGCATCACGCGTGTGTGAGACGTGGGCTTTGATCCATTTCTGGATGCCCTCATCGTCGGCCGGGAAACCTGCACCGCCCCCAATGGCGAGCTTGCCCGTCGACACCTTCCGTTCCAGGCCAAGTTCGGAAAGCACAGTGTCAGACATGTGTTCGGCCAAGGCACGGAACGTTGTCCATTTACCGCCCACCAGGCTGAAGACGACGGCACCGGCCGCACTCGCCTGCCGTTCGATCCGGTAATCCCTGGAAACGAATCCGGGCTGGGTCGAGTCATGCCGCGGCAGCGGGCGCACGCCGGAGAACGTGTAGACGATCTGCCCGCGATCAACCGGAATACCAGGGAAGACATGGCCGATGAGTTCAAGGAAGTACTCAATCTCACTGTCCGTGCACACGGCGTCCTGGCTCATGTCGGCGTCCACATCGGTTGTTCCGACCAGAACCCTGTCCCCCATGGGGTAAATCAGGACAATCCGGCCGTCCGTGTGTTCAAAGAAGATCTCCCGGCCTTTGCACGCGTCAAGAAGCTCCGGATGGTCCAGCACAATGTGGGATCCTTTGGTGCCGCCCATAAAGGCCGATGCTGCACCCATGGCCTGGTTGGTCAGGTCAACCCAGGCGCCGGTGGTGTTGACGATGACATCGGCGGTGAAGTCAAAGAGCTCGCCGGTCAGTTCATCGCGGAGCTGGACGGTGCTGCCCGCTGCCGGGCTGCCGTCCCGGGATGGCACACCAGCCGTCATCGACTGCAGCGAGACATAGTTTGTGGCGCGCACCGTCCTGCCTGACAGGCCCGCATTGCCCATTCCGGCCTTTTCGCCGTCCTGAAGAACGTCGAGAGTCAGCCGCTCCGGGTTGTGGACGGAAGCGTCGAAGTACGTCGCCGTGTATTTTGTAGCGGGATGCAGTGCCGGCAGCTCGGCGAGTGCTCGCTTGCGCCCGAGGAACTTGTGGCGCGGCACCGAGCCGCCGTCCCTGGAGAACGAGTCATACAGGCTCAGGCCCACCTTGATCAAGAAGGCGCCGCGTTCCTTCGGCTTGCCCTGCTTGTGCGTGAGGAACCGCAGCGGTGCGGCCAGGATCCCGGAGAATGTGCTGAAGATGGGGATCGTGGTCTGGAGCGGCTTTACGTAGTGGGGTGCGATCCGCAGGAGGCGGTTGCGCTCCACCACCGATTCCTTGACCAGCCGAAACTCCCCATTCTCCAGGTAGCGGATGCCGCCGTGGATCATGTGCGAGGATGCGCCGCTGGCACCCTGGCAGTAGTCGCCGCGTTCCACGAGGGCAACGTCAACACCCTGCAGGGCAAGGTCGCGGAAAGTGCCCACGCCGTTAATTCCGCCACCGATAATGAGTACCTTGGCGTTCGGACGCTGCCTTAACCCCTGCACCGCAGCGCGCGGCACCGCCGCCGTCGAGGGCGTGGTGTCAGCATGGCCAAATGTGTCCTTGGGTCCCAAAATCTACTCCCTGGGTTTTGTCCTCTGGGGCTACCATCGCAGGTCAGCCGCCCTTCTTCAACTATTCTTTGAACTGATGGAAAATGTAGTCAAGCTCTATGCACAAACGTGCAGATTGGAAGTGGAATGACGCTCTCACGGCACTCGGACGCGCTGCGGGCTGCACAGATGTATTACCTCCAGGACCTGACCATGGACGCAATCGCCCGGGAACTCCGGACGTCCCGGTCCACAGTGTCCAGGCTTCTTTCCGCTGCCCGCGATTCCGGCCTGGTCCAGATCCAGATTCGCAATCCACTGGACACCGGCCCGGAACTGGAGAGCCTGATCCGGCGGGAGTACAACGTGGACGTCCACGTTGTACCGGTGCTTGAATCCCTCAACGAGGCCGAAACCCTGGACAGAGTGGCCCTACAGGCAGCGCGCACCATCGGTCCCCTGGTGGATTCCAACGCGACCATCGGCGTCGCGTGGGGGTCCACACTCAGCGCCGTCAGCAGGCACCTGACGCGAAAGATCACCCACGACACCGTGGTGGTCCAGCTGAACGGTGCCGGAAACATGCACACCACCGGCATCACTTACTCCAGTGACATCATGCGCCGCTTTGGCAGTGCCTACGGGGCCCGGGTGGAGCAATTCCCCGTGCCGGCCTTCTTTGACCACGCCGCCACCAAGACCGCCATGTGGAATGAGCGCAGCGTCCAACGCATTCTGGCCCTGCAGGCCCGCATGAGCATCGCCATTTTCGGCGTGGGATCCGTCGAAGCCGACTACCCGAGCCACGTCTACGCCGGGGGCTACCTGGACGAAAATGACCTCAGGATGCTCGCCAATTCCGACGTGGTGGGCGATGTTGCCACCGTGTTCTTCCGGCGCGACGGATCGTCCAACGGGATTGTGCTCAATGAGCGCTCAACCGGTCCGGCACTCTCACAACTGCGGCAGGTCCGGCGTCGGATCTGCGTTGTGTCCGGGGCATCAAAGATCAACGGCCTGCGGGGCGCCCTTAACGCAGGCCTCGCCACGGACCTGATCCTGGACGAAGCCACCGCGCGCCGGCTGGTGGGCTTTGGCGGGGTCTCGTAGCCGAATGGGTAGAGTCAGTCCTATGAAATCTTCGCCCCGCCTCAGTCTGAACAATGGCGTGCTAATCGACCAGTTGGGATTTGGGCTCTACAAGGTTCCGGCGGCGGACGCCTCGTCGCTGGTGGCGACGGCTCTGGGCACCGGCTACCGCCATTTCGATACTGCTGCCATGTACGGCAATGAGGCGGGTGTTGCGCGGGGCCTGGGTGCCGCCGTTAATTCCGACGGCGGGAGCGGAGGTTCAGGGGAATCGTCGCCGGGACTCCGCCGTGAGGATGTCTTTATCACCACGAAGGTCTGGAACGAGGACCACGGGTATGACGCTACGCTTCGGGCGTTTGATACTTCCATGGTCAACCTGGGCCTGGACTACGTGGATATGTACCTGATCCATTGGCCGTGTGCCCGGCGGGGCCTCTTCGCCGATACGTACAAGGCGCTGGAAACGCTCTACCGCGAGGGGAAGGTCCGGGCCATTGGTGTCTGCAACTTCCAGCCGGTGCACCTGGACCGCCTGCTCCAGACTGCTGAAGTAGTGCCGGCGGTCAACCAGATTGAGCTGCACCCCTGGCTTCAGCAGGCCGAACTCCGGGAGAAGCACCAGGGCCTGGGGATCCGGACGGAAGCCTGGAGCCCGCTGGGCCGCGGGCACGTACTGGCAGATCCCGTGGTGCTCGCCCTGGCCGCCGAACATGGCAGGGCCGCCGCCCAGATTATCCTCCGGTGGCACATCCAACTGGGAAACATCGCCATCCCCAAGGCCAGCTCGGAGGCCCGGATCCGGGAAAACCTGGAGGTCTTCGGCTTTGACTTGTCGGACCGCGACATGGCGGCCCTGGCGGAGCTTGACCGCGGGGAGCGCACCGGCTCCCACCCCGACAACGTCAACTAGGACCGAGTGTCATGAAGACAACTGCCCACCAGCCATCCGACGCGCCGTCCTACTTCAGCGCCGGGCTGGCAGCCCGCACGCAGGCCGCCGAAATCGAACTCAACGGCAGCACCGTGGCGTACTGGACCTACGAACCGGTCCAGGCCACCGCCGAAACCCGCACCATCCTGGTCATCCATGGGTTCCGTGGCGACCACCACGGCCTGCTGCGGGTGGCGGACCAGCTGCCGGAAATGCGCATCGTCATGCCGGACCTCCCCGGGTTCGGCAGCTCCGCAGCGTTCGCGGCCGGCGAGCATTCGGTAGCACAATACGGCACTTTCATCAGCGCGTTCATGGCGGCGGTGGGCCTCGGAGCGGACACCGTCCTGCTGGGGCACTCCTTCGGCTCGATCGTCGCGGCCCACTTTGTGGCCGACCACCCCGGGGAAGTCACGCCGCTGATCCTTATCAATCCCATCGCCGCGCCCGCCCTGGCAGGCCCCAAGGGCATCATGACCAAGCTCGCCGTCCTGTACTACCGGCTGGCCGCCCGTCTTCCCCATGCCCTCGGGCTGGCGCTGTTGCGGAGCCCCCTGATTATCCGGGTCATGAGCGAGGCCATGGCCAAAACCGGCAGCAAGGACCTGCGCCGTTTCATCCACGGCCAGCACCACTCCTACTTCAGTGCATTTGCCAACCGGGAAAGCCTGCTCGAGTCCTTCACGGCGTCCGTGAGCGGCCACGTGGCAGAGGTCGCGGGAAAGCTGACCCTGCCGGTCCTGCTGGTGGCCGGCGAAAAAGACGAGATTGCTACCCTCCCTGACCAGCACCACCTTGCCACACTCCTTCCGGACGGGGTCCTCAAAGTCATTCCCGGCGTCGGCCACCTCATTCATTACGAGACGCCCGGACCGGCCGCCGGTTTCATCCGCAGCTTCCTTAAGGACCACCCCGCGTGAAGATTGTCATCGATGCACGATTCACCAGGACCGAACACCATGACGGCATCAGCCGGTACGGTGCCAGCCTGATCGCCGCGACGGCGAAGGTAGCCGACGTTTCCATGCTCATCAGTGACATCCGGCAGCTTGCCCTGCTCCCGGATGTTCCGTACACGCTGATCAACAGTCCGCTGTCGCCGATGGAGCTTTTCGTGGCCCGCAAAATCAACCCCCTCGGCGCGGACGTGGTGGTCTGCCCGATGCAGACCATGGGCAGCTGGGGCCGCGATTATGGCCTGGTCCTGACCCTGCACGACCTCATTTACTACGAGCACCCTGCTCCCCCGGGCTTCCTGCCAATGCCGGTGCGTATCCTGTGGCGCCTTTACCACAAGGCATTCTGGCCGCAGCGCCTGCTCCTGAACCGGGCGGACATCGTGGCCACCATCAGCAGGACCACTGAAGCACTGATGGCCAAGTACCGGCTGACCAGGCGGCCAGTGCGAATCATCAGCAATGCCCCGCAGCCGGCGCAGGAACCGCGGGATCCTGCCGCCGGAGCCGAGCATTCGCTGGTTTACATGGGTTCGTTCATGCCCTACAAGAACGTGGAGACCATGGTGGCCGCCATGTCTGAACTGCCGGACTTCACCCTGCATCTGCTGAGCAGGATCACCCCTGAACGCCGGGCTGAACTGAAAATCAAGATCCCCGCTGGTGCCAAGGTGGTCTTCCACAACGGTGTCACCGATGACGAATATGCTGTCCTGCTCAAGCGCGCCACCGCCTTGGCGAGCCTTTCCCGCGCTGAAGGGTACGGGCTGCCGCTGGTGGAGGCCATGGCGCTGGGCACACCCGTGATCGCCAGCGACATTCCCATTTTCCGGGAAGTGGGGGGCGACTGCGCGTTGTATGTTGAACCTGAGTCCGCCACGGAATTTGCCGCGGCCGTCAAGAAGCTGCGGGATGGCGAACACTGGCAGGAGGTGTCGCGCCGTTCCGTGGCCCGTGCAGCGGAATTCAGCTGGGACGAGTCGGCCCGGCAGCTCGTTGACGTGGCCCACGACATTGTGGCCGCGCGCTCAGGCCGCAAGCGCCCGCTCAAGGGCACGTCCGCGTAGGGGACCTCCAGTTACAGGACGTCCACCCCGTCGAGCCTGACCTGCACCGGTTCCTCGCTCCGCTTGGCGGCAGCTGCAGCCTTGGTTGCGCGCAGTACGCGCGTGACGGTGCCCGCCTGGCCGTAGGGGAAGAACAGAAGGCTCCGGACATCCTCCCCCGCGCGCTGCGCGGCCGCAGGGCCCGTGAACACCAGCGGCGCAGGACCGGCAGTCCGCAGCGTCACTCCGGACGTGGCCAGCTGGTGCTCCACCGCCGCGGTGAAACTCACGACGGCGGTCCGGGGGCCGGTCACCGACGCAATCCGGACAGCCGGGGGCAGCTGGAGTTCCCTCCGGAGCTCCAGCTCGCGCCTGGCGTACCCTGCCGGGTCCCACCGCAACAGCGCACCAACGGCAACACTCTCTGTTGCCGTGATGACCACCAGCCCGCCGTCGGACGCGGGACGCACCAGCGCTGCGGCGTTGAACCAGCGGCGGACGGTGTCCTCGCCGGCGCGAAGGTTTTCCCGGCGCAGCAGCGAATCGCCGTCGAGCAGCAGCGCAGCGGCGTAGCCGCCGTCGGCGACGGGTTCGGCCCCGACAGTGGCCACCACCAGGGCGTGGGCGCTGCCCACGCGGGCCTTGACGTGGTCGCCGGAAGACGTGATCACCGCCTTTCCGGGGAACGCGCGGCCCAGTTCCTCAGCAGTCCGCAGGACTCCGGTGGCGCCTTTGCGGAGCTTTCGCCCTGAGCAGTGGATGCATTGCCAGTCCGGGGCCGGCGTTGAGCACCAGCGGCATTGTGGGACGGCAGAGCTGCCGCTGGCTCCAGCCAAAGCCAGCGGACCCTGGCAGGACTGGCACCGCGACGGCTCGCGGCAGGTCCCGCACACCAGCGACGGCGCGTACCCGGCCCTTGCCACCTGCACCAGCACCGGCCCGCGCTCCAGCCCGTCCTTGGCAGCCCGCCATGCGGCGCCGGGAAGCCGCGCCACCAGGGCCAGGGGGTCACGCTCCTGTTCAAAACTGTCCGCGGTGTTCAAGACGCGGGGAACATGCCGGCGAACAAATGCCCGCTCCGCCTCGACGGGCATGGCCCAACCCGCCTCCACCAGCCGTTGCAACTCCGTGCTCCGCGCATGACCGGCCATCAGGCAGGCTGTGCCGTCCTGGTCCGCACGCAGCAGCAGCACGTCGCGGGCATGGGCGTACGGGGCACGCTGTTCGATGTGGAGGTCATCGCCGTCATCCCAGCAGGCAACAAGGCCCAGGTCCCGGACCGGAGCGAACGCCGCGGACCGCGTCCCGATGGCCACCTGCGCTGACCCGGCCAGGAGGCGCAGGAAATTCAGGTAGCGGGGCGTCGGTCCGTCATCAGCCGTCAGACGGGCAATGTCATCGGCGGGAAGCAGCTTCAGCAAAGCCTGTTCCAACTGGTTGAGGTCGCGGTAGTCAGGCACTACCACTATCGCGCCACGGCCGGAGGCGCGGACGGCGGCCACGGCCTCCGCCATGAGCTGCGGCCACGCCCGCGGGCCGAACCCCTGGAGGGGACTGAAGACTGCCCGCGGGGACCCGCCGTCGTGCAGGTGGCGGACAAAGGCCGGCCCGTTTCGGTAACCCGCCCAGCCGGTAGTGGAAACGTCCTCGACGGCGGGGGCCGCGGATTCTGCCGGCGTGTCCGGCTCAGCTTCTTGGGGCGCAGCTTCTTGGGGCACAGCCGCGTCCGAGACCGCCTCCTCCGGCACAGCCCCGGCGAGGAAGCCTTTCTCCAGCCGCGCCATCCGTGACGGCACCGCAACGCGGAGGACGTCGCTCACGGTGCCGGCGTACCTCGCGGCGACGGCGGACACCAGGTCCCGCACGGCGGGCGTGAGGACGGCGACCGGGGAGATCACTTTCTGCAGCGGCACCAAGGTGTGGCCGGCGTCGGACTCTGCAGTGCGTTCAATGATGAACCCGGTGAGTTCCTGGCCGTTGAACCGGACTTTGACGCGGACGCCTGACTGCGCAGCCGCATCCAGTTCGGCGGGCACGCTGTAATCAAACGGCCTGTCCAGATGCGGCAGGGACGTCTCCACGATGACCCGGGCAACCGGGAGGTCCCCGGCCAATGGCGGTCCCGCCGGCTTGGCAGTGGCCGGGAACCCCTGCAGCAGTGACGGCTGGACAGCGCCGGGAAACGCAGTTTCATGCGAGGCCATGGCGGGCGGCCTACGCGTTGAAGAAGGCCTTCAGGTCGTCCACGCGGTCAAGCCGTTCCCAGGTGAAGTCGGGATCGTCCCGGCCGAAATGCCCGTGCGCGGCGGTCTTGGCGTAGATGGGACGCTTGAGGTCCAGGGCGTCGATGATGGCGCGCGGGCGGAGGTCGAAGATCTCGGCGATGGCGGCGCTGATCTGCGCCGGGTCCACCGTTTCCGTGCCGAACGTTTCCACGTAAGTGCCTACCGGGCGGGCCTGGCCAATAGCATAGGCGATCTGGATCTCGGCGCGCTTGGCAAGCCCTGCGGCCACCACGTTTTTGGCTACCCACCGCATGGCGTAGGCAGCAGACCGGTCCACCTTTGACGGGTCCTTGCCCGAGAAGGCTCCGCCGCCGTGGCGGGCCATTCCACCGTAGGTGTCCACGATGATCTTGCGGCCGGTCAGGCCCGCGTCGCCCACGGGCCCGCCGATGACGAACTCGCCGGCGGGGTTGAGGATATTGGCGGCACGGGAGATGTCCAGGTTAGCTGCAGCCAACACGGGCTCAATCACAAAGGAGGCGAGGTCCGCGCGCAGGCGGTCCAGGCTGGTTCCTTCCGCGTGCTGGCTGGAGATGACAACGGTTTCGACCGAAACAGGCAGGTCCTTGTCGTAGCCGACAGTGACCTGGGTCTTGCCGTCGGGGCGGAGATAGGAGAGCTCGCCGGACTTACGCACCTGCGTAAGCCGTTCGGACAGGCGGTGCGCGAGCCAGATCGGCGTCGGCATGTAGGACGGGGTTTCGTCGCTCGCGTACCCGAACATCAGGCCCTGGTCCCCGGCGCCCTGGAGGTCGTAGTCGTCTTCCTGGCGGCCTTCGCGGGCTTCGAGGGAGTTGAAGACCCCGCCGGCGATGTCTTTGGACTGCTGGCCGATGGAAACGGACACACCGCAACGGGCGCCGTCGAACCCGTTGGCTGAGGAGTCGTAGCCGATGCCCAGGATGGTCTCCCGGACGATCTGCGGGATTTCGACGTACGCGTCAGTGGTGACCTCACCGGCAACAAGGACCAGGCCCGTGGTGGCCATGGTCTCCACGGCGACGCGGGACTCGGGATCAGCGGCGAGCAGTGCATCCAGGATCGCGTCACTGATTTGGTCACAGATCTTGTCCGGGTGGCCTTCAGTGACCGACTCGGACGTGAAGAGCCGGAGGGCGGAGGGCGTGGCCCCGTGGATGTGGGGAATGTGCAGCGGTAAAGTCACTCAACTACCTTACTGGTTGGGAATTGGTCGTCCGGCGGCGTGTGTCCCCGTGCTAAGGAAACGATGCTTCGCTTTCGGTCAGGCGCGGGGTGAAAGGTGGCTCAGCTCATGGCCGACCCGCGTTATGAGGGCGGCCGAGACCTCGGCCTTGGAGCCGGCCACCAGTTGGGGTTCGGCACCGGAGCGGGCCAGGATGACTACCGAGTTGGTGTCCTGCCCAAAGACCTTGTCTGTTCCCACATGGTTGACCACCAAAAGGTCGCAGCCTTTGCGCTTGAGCTTCGCCTCCGCGTACGCCAGGACGTCCCCCTGGCCATCACCGGTTTCCGCCGCGAAGCCGACAATCAGCTGGTTGCGGCGGGCTGACTGGATGTCCGGAGCGTTGCGCGCCTCCACCAGCTCGTGCAGGATGTCCGGGTTGCGGACCAGGGTGATGACCGGGTCCGCCGTGTCGTCGCGTTTTTTGATCTTTGTGCCGGAGATCTCCGCAGGGCGGAAGTCGGCCACCGCGGCCGCCATGATCACGACGTCGGAGTCAGCAGCCGCTGCCAGCGCGGCTTCGCGCAGCTGAAGGGCAGTTTCGACGGTCACCACTTCGACGCCGGCGGGGGCCGGGACGTCCATGTGGGCCGCAATCAGCCGCACGGTGGCCCCAGCATTGCGGGCCGCCACGGCCAGCGAGACGCCCTGCTTTCCGGAGGATCGGTTGCCGAGGAAGCGCACGGGATCCAGGGGTTCCCTGGTGCCGCCGGCACTGATGGTAACGGTGCGGGCGGCCAGCGGAAGCTGGTAATCGGACTGGCCCTGGGCAAGGGCCATGGCGGCGTCGAAGATGGCTTCCGGCTCGGGCAGGCGGCCCGGGCCGGAGTCGGTGCCGGTGAGCCGGCCGCTGGCCGGCTCAAGTACGGCCACACCCCTGCTCCGCAGGGTCTCAACGTTGGCACGGGTAGCGGCATGCTGCCACATTTCGGTGTGCATGGCCGGTGCGAAAAGTACCGGTCCCCTGGCCATCAGCAGCGTGTTGGTGAGGAGGTCACTGGCCTGCCCGGTGGCAGCGCGGGCCAGCAGGTCCGCTGTCGCCGGTGCCACCACGATCAGGTCCGCCTCATGGCCGAGCCTGACGTGGTTGACCTGGTGGACGTCGTCGAAGACGCTGCTGCTCACCGGGTTGCCGGACAGTGCCTCCCACGTTGCGACACCAACAAAGCGGGTGGCCGCCTCGGTGGGAATCACCGTGACGTTGTGGCCGGCTTCAGTAAAAAGCCGGAGGAGCGATGCGACCTTGTAGGCCGCAATCCCTCCCCCGACTCCGAGGACTATGCGCACGTGACCTCCGTCAACAGGCAGTCTGTCTGGCAATATGCCCGGACGGCTGCGTTACTCTGCAGCTTCGATCGGCGTGGAAACGAGCTTGCCTTCGTTGATTTCGCGCAGGGCGATGGACAGCGACTTCTCGTTCAGCTTTGTGTCGACCAGGGGGCCGACGTATTCGAACAGGCCCTCATGCAACTGGGCGTAGTAAGCGTTGATCTGACGTGCACGCTTGGCACCGAAGATCACCAGGCCGTACTTGGAATCAGCTGCCTCAAGCAGCGAGTCGATCGGCGGGTTGATGATGCCTTCAAGGTTCGTGGACACGAATTCTCCAAATTCTAACGGGCCGACTGGTACCCGCTACTGGTGCGGGGTCAGCCCCATGAGTGAAACAAGCTCGTCCGCTGCCCGGCGAATGTCATCATTAATGACGGTATGGTCAAACTCCGGTTCAGCGGCAAGTTCCAGTTTAGCGGTTTCCAGGCGGCGCTGCTGCTCCTCGGCACTTTCCGTGCCGCGGCCCACCAGCCGGCGCACCATTTCATCCCAGCTGGGTGGTGCCAGGAAGACGAACTGGGCGTCCGGAACGGCCAGCTTGACTTGGCGGGCACCCTGCAGGTCAATCTCCAACAGCACGGACCTGCCATCCGTGATGGCCTGGTTCACGGTGCTCTTAAGCGTGCCGTACGTGTTCTGGCCGTGGACGACGGCCCACTCCAGGAGCTCGCCGGCCGCCACGAGTGATTCGAACTCGTCCTTGGACTTGAAAAAATAGTGGACCCCGTCCTGCTCACCGGGGCGCGGGGCGCGCGTGGTGGCCGATACGGAAAGCCAGACTTCGGGGTAGTTATCCCGGATGTAAGTGGACACGGTGCCTTTGCCAACAGCCGTCGGACCAGCGAGGACTGTCAGTCCCGGTTTCTTGCTCACGTATTCCTTTGCGGCGGGGTATGAATCGGCGAAGAGTTGTTCGCCCTACTTCTCGTCTATAAAATCTACCAGCGCCTGGCGCTGGTGAACGCCCAGACCCCGGACCCGCCGGGACGCCGCGATCCCCAACTGTTCCATGATGGCCGCGGCCCTGACTTTGCCGATGCCGGGCAGGGCCTCCAACAGCTCGGCCACCCGCATCCGCGCCAGGGCGTCGTCCCCGGCGGCCGAGCTGATAATATCTGCGGCCGAAGTCTCGCCTTTCTTCAGCCGTTCCTTCGCCGCGGCCCGGGCTGCCCGGGCGGCGGCAGCCTTGTGCAGGGCATCAGCGCGTTCCGACGCGGATAAGGGTCGCAGGCTCATGGAGGACACCCCCGGAGTTTTCAGATGCGTCCATGGCGGCCACCATTGGACTTGTCCTGAAACCTACCCTCTGGTGCGCTTTGAATCAATGGATGACGGCATTAACCGGCCGGGGACAAAGCGTGGGGCCGCCCAACCGCCGCCTATGCTTCGCGGAGCCCGTCCAGGGTCCGCTGGGCCGCGGCCTGGAGCGCCTGAATACCGGGACCGGCAGCCAGGATGTCCCGGCTCGATGTCCCCAGCACCTGCGGATAAGCTGCGCCGAACGTCCGGCGAAGGTCGGCCGGCGTCGCGCCCTGCGCGCCCAGCCCCGGAGCAAGGATGGGGCCACGAACGGACTCGAGGTCCAACTGCAGGTCAGTCAATGCTGAGCCCACCGTTGCTCCGATCACCAGTCCGACCGAGCCTAGCGGGCCCTCATACCGGCGGTTCTCAGCAGCGGCCGCTTCGGTGATCCGCCGCGCTACGGAGTCGCCGCCGCCGATGTGCTGGACAGAGGCTCCCTCCGGGTTTGAGGTCAGGGCGAGGACAAAAACACCACGTCCGTACTCCGCCGCCAAATCCAGGGCCGGGCGGAGAGACTCAAAGCCGAGGTAGGGGCTCAGGGTTACCGAATCGGCAGCCAGCGCTGAGCCGTCCCGAAGCCAGGCGTCCGCGTAAGCGGCCATAGTGGAGCCGATGTCGCCCCGCTTCGCATCCGCGATGGTGAGCACCTGGCCTTGGGCGGCCGCCAGCACTTCCTCCAGCACTGCCAGCCCGGCCGAGCCGTGGCGCTCGTAGAGCGCCACCTGGGGCTTCACCGCGGCAGCGAGCGAACCCACTGCCTCCAGGACGGTCAGCGAAAACCGCCTCAGCCCCGCGGCGTCGTCGTCAAGTCCCCAGCTCTTCAGCAGCGCGGGGTGCGGATCAATGCCCACACACAGCGGACCGCGGCCAGCCATGGCCGCCCCCAGCCGGGAGCCGAAGGACTCCCGGGCTGTGGGGCTTGACGGTGTGGGACCGGACTCAGGCATTCCGCGGTGCTTCACTCTGCGAGGCTGCTGCCTCCGCGGCCTGGGACGCCATCAGCGCAGCGGCGTGCTCCTGCAGGCTGGTCACTGACCATTCGTACGTGCGCATGGCTTCGATGGCCTGCACCGCGGCGTTGAACTCGGCCACCGTGGTGATGCAGGGGATGCCGATAGACGTGGCGGCGGCACGCAGGGCGTAGCCGTCACTGCGTGCTTCGCCGCCCGAGGGGGTGTTGAAGACCATGTCGATCTCGCCGGCAATGACGAGGTCCGCGATAGTTCCTTCACCTTCAGCACTGCTGCCTTCGGCGACCTTACGGACCGTGCTGGCCTGGATGCCGTTGCGGCGCAGGACATCGGCGGTGCCACCGGTGGAGACGATCTCAAAGCCGAGGTCGGACAGGCGCTTGACGGCCATGATGACCGCACGCTTATCCCGGTTGGCTACGGAGACGAAGATCTTGCCTTCAGTGGGCAGGGCGTTGTTGGCGGCTGCCTGGCTCTTGGCGAAGGCGGTGTCGAAGTGCTTGTCGATGCCCATGACTTCGCCCGTGGAACGCATCTCCGGGCCGAGCAGCGAGTCCACCACCTTGCCCTCCGGGGTACGGAAGCGGCTGAACGGCAGCACGGCTTCCTTGACCGAGACCGGGGCGTCGAGCGGCAGGGAGGAGCCGTCGCCGGTTTCCGGCAGCATCTTGTAGGCAGTGCGCAGCTGGTTGATGGTGACACCCGTGCCGATCAGGGCCGCGGCCTTGGCCATCTGCACGCCGGTGGCCTTGGAGACGAACGGAACGGTGCGGGAGGCACGCGGGTTCGCTTCCAGGACGTAGAGCACGTCCGAGGCCAGCGCGAACTGGATGTTGATCAAGCCGCGGACGCCCACACCCTCGGCGATGGCGCGGGTGGCCGTGCGGACACGTTCAATCACGTTGTTGCCCAGGGTGATGGGAGGCAGGACACAGGCCGAGTCGCCGGAGTGGATTCCGGCCTCCTCGATGTGCTCCATGATGCCGCCGAGGTACATGTCCGTGCCGTCGAAGAGCGCGTCGACGTCAATTTCGACGGCGTCCTCCAGGAACCGGTCGATCAGCACGGGGTGGTCCGGCGTGATTTCGGTGGCGTTGGCAATATAGCGGGAGAGGTTGGGCTCGTCGTAGACGATTTCCATGCCGCGGCCGCCGAGCACGTAGGACGGGCGGACCAGGACGGGGTAGCCGATTTCGTCGGCGATCTTCTTGGCGTCCTCGAAGGACACCGCGGTGCCGTTCTTCGGGGCGATCAGCCCGGCGTTGTCCAGGACGCGGGAGAATTCGCCGCGGTGCTCGGCGAGGTCGATCGCTTCCGGGGATGTGCCCAGGATGGGCACGCCGGCGTCTGCCAGCTGCTGGGCCAGCTTGAGCGGGGTCTGGCCGCCGAGCTGGACAAACACGCCCATAACACCGCCGGTCCGCTCTTCAGCGGCGATCACCTCCAGGACGTCTTCGAGCGTCAGCGGCTCAAAGTACAACCGGGTGGAGACGTCGTAGTCGGTGGAGACGGTTTCCGGATTGCAGTTGACCATCACTGTCTCGTAGCCGGCCTTGCGCAGCGCCATGGAGGCGTGGACGCAGGAGTAGTCGAACTCGATGCCCTGCCCGATGCGGTTGGGGCCCGAGCCGAGGATCAGGATGGACGGCTTGGAGTGCAGGGCAACCTCGTCCTCCTCGTCATAGGACGAGTAGTGGTACGGGGTGTAGGCAGCGAACTCGGCAGCGCAGGTATCCACTGTCTTGTAGACCGGGCGGATCCCAAGGGCCTGGCGGACGCCGCGGACCACGGCTTCGGAGTTGTGCGTCAGGGCACCGATCTGCTCGTCGGAGAAGCCGTGGCGCTTGGCGCGCTGGAGCATCTCCACGGTCAGGGATCCGGCCTTGCGGATCTCGCGGGAGATTTCGTTAAGCAGTTGAAGCTGGTCCAGGTACCAGGGGTCGATCTTGGTGGCTTCGAAGAGCTGTTCCACGGTGGCGCCGCCGAGCAGGGCACGCTGTACCTGGTGGAGGCGCTCGGTGGTGGGCCGCTTGGACTTTTCGATGAGCTCCGGCACTTCCCATTCGGGAACGGAGCTGAAGTCCAGCTGCGAGCCCTTCTGCTCCAGGGACCGGAGTGCCTTCTGCAGGGCTTCGGTGAAGTTGCGGCCCATAGCCATCGCTTCGCCCACCGACTTCATGGTGGTGGTCAGTGTGTCGTCCGCTGCCGGGAACTTCTCAAAAGCGAAGCGCGGAACCTTGACCACCACGTAGTCCAGGGTGGGCTCGAAGGACGCAGGGGTCTTCTGCGTGATGTCGTTCGGGATCTCGTCCAGGGTGTAGCCCAGGGAAAGCTTCGTGGCGATCTTGGCGATGGCGAACCCGGTGGCCTTCGAGGCCAGCGCAGAGGAGCGGGAGACACGGGGGTTCATCTCGATGACCACAACACGGCCGGTGTCGGGCTCGATGGCGAACTGGATGTTGCAGCCGCCGGTGTCCACGCCCACTTCACGGATGACGGCGATGGAGATGTCACGCAGCCGCTGGTATTCGCGGTCGGTGAGGGTCAGCGCGGGAGCCACGGTGATGGAGTCGCCGGTGTGGACGCCTACGGGATCGAAGTTCTCGATGGAACAGACAACCACCACGTTGTCGTTCTTGTCCCGCATCATCTCAAGCTCGTACTCCTTCCAGCCGAGGATGCTCTCTTCGAGGAGCACCTCAGACGTGGGGCTGTACTGCAGGCCCTGGCCCACGATGCGGCGCAGGTCATTCTCGTTGTAGGCCAGGCCGGAGCCGAGGCCGCCCATGGTGAACGACGGGCGGACCACCATCGGGTAGCCCAGGTCCTCGGCGGCCGTGAGTGCCTCGTCCAGGGTGTGGATGATGTGGCTGCGGGCCGATTCGGCGCCGCAGCGTTCCACCACGCCCTTGAACTTTTCGCGGTCTTCGCCGAGCTCGATGGCTGCGATGTTGGCGCCGATGAGCTCCACGTTGTACTTTGCCAGCACGCCGTTCTTGTCCAGCGCGATGGCGGTGTTCAGCGCGGTCTGGCCACCGAGGGTGGGCAGGATGGCGTCCGGCCGCTCTTTGGCGATGATCTTCTCCACCACCTCGGGGGTGATGGGCTCGATGTAGGTGGCATCGGCGAACTCGGGGTCCGTCATGATGGTGGCGGGGTTGGAGTTCACCAGGATGACCCGCAGGCCTTCCTCCTTGAGGACGCGCAGTGCCTGGGTGCCGGAGTAGTCGAACTCAGCGGCCTGGCCGATGACGATCGGGCCGGAACCGATGACCAGGACGCTCTTAAGGTCAGTTCTCTTGGGCATTACTTCTTGTCCTCAGTCTTGGAATCGGTGGTGTTCTTTGCGCCATTTTTGGTGGCCGCCATCAGGTCGATGAAACGGTCGAACAGGTAGGCGGCATCGTGCGGGCCGGCGGCCGCTTCCGGGTGGTACTGGACCGAGAAGGCAGGGATGTCCAGGCACGCAAGGCCCTCCACTACGTCGTCGTTCAGGCTGATGTGGCTGACCTCAACGCGGCCGTAGCGCTCTTCGGGAGCCTGGGTGGCGCCGTCCAGCGGTGCGTCCACAGCGAAGCCGTGGTTCTGCGAGGTGATCTCCACCTTGCCGGTGCTTCGGTCCAGGACGGGCTGGTTGATGCCGCGGTGGCCGTAGCGGAGCTTGTAGGTGCCGAAGCCGAGCGCACGGCCCAGGATCTGGTTGCCGAAGCAGATACCGAAGTACGGCAATTTCTCATCCAGGACCGAGCGAAGCAGCTTGACCTGGGCGTCAGCGGTGGCAGGGTCGCCCGGGCCGTTGGACATAAAGAAGCCGTCCGGGTTGACGGCCTTGACGTCCTCGAGGGTGGAGGTTGCCGGCAGGACATGGACGCGGACGCCGCGCTCGGCGAACCGGACCGGGGTCATGGCCTTGATGCCGAGGTCGATCGCGGCAATGCTGAACGCCGGCTCACCGTCCCAGCCGTGGTCCTTGGGCTCCACGACGTATGCCTCGTCAACGCTCACTTCCTCAGCCAGGCGGGCGCCTTCCATCGGGGCGCTGGCCAGGACGGCGTCCACGAGTTCCTTATCCGAGGCCTTGGCGGCGTCACCGGAGAAGATCCCGGCGCGCATGGTCTTGTGTTCGCGCAGGTGCCGGGTGATGGCGCGGGTGTCCACGCCCTGGATCCCCACAATCCCCTGCTCGATGAGCTCCTCGTCCAGCGAGCGTTCGGAGCGCCAGTTGGAGGGGCGCCGGGCGGCGTCGCGGACAATGTAGCCGGCCACCCAGATGCGGCGGGACTCGGCGTCGTCGCTGTTCACGCCGGTGTTGCCGATGTGCGGCGCGGTCTGCACCACCAGCTGCCGCGCATACGACGGGTCGGTGATGGTTTCCTGGTAGCCCGTCATTCCGGTGGCGAACACTGCTTCGCCCAGGGCGGTGCCCTGCGCGCCGTAGCTGGTGCCGCGGAACATGCGGCCGTCCTCCAGGACTAGCACCGCCCCTGTGGGAGCCGCGGTGGAAACCTGGGTGGAAATGGCTGCTGGTGCCGCAGAGGCTGCTTGTGGTGTCGCTGTTTCTGTCACTGTCTTACTTTCCACTTTGGGGATCAGCCTGGCGGGCTGCGGCGATCAATTGCTGAAGGGAGTCATAGAGGGCTTCTTTATCGGCGGCCCTGCGGGTCCGGAAGCCGGTGTCCAGGGTGTGCTTCCCAAGGTCCCAGGTGATGACCAGGATGCCGTCCTTTTCCACAAATTTGCCGGCCATTCCGCTTTCCTGCCGTACGGTGGTCAGGCTTGCGGCCGGGATGTAAACGGGCGGGGCGCCGGAGCGGTCCAGGAGGACGCCATGGGAGTACACGCTGAGCACGGCGTTCGTCCGGATGCCGAGGCTGTGCACGGCGATCCGGTCAAGCCAGTCCCCGGCGGTGGTGGAGACAACGTACTGGCCCTCCGCGGTGGCGGCCGGCACACCCGGTTCCGCGGGCACGTCAGGCAAGGGCTCGACGTCGGACTGCCGCCTGAGGCGGTTCCGCCAGCCGGTCCCGATCATCACGAGCACGACGGCGATGATCGCCAGGGTGCTGACCAGTGCGATGGTCTGTGTATCCATCAGGGGGCCCCTGCCGCAGCCGCCGCCGATTCCCGGTACGGCGTGTTGAGCTTGCCGTCCAGGACGGTGGGGTGGCCCTTGTAGAAGGTGGCCACCACCTTGCCCGGAAGCTCCAGCCCGGCAAACGGTGAGTTGCGGCCCATGGTGGCCATCGTCGAGGGATCCACGGTCCAGCGGGCGGCCGGGTCCACCAGGATGATGTTGGCGGGCTCGCCGGCGTCCAGGGGGCGGCCCTGGTCGGACAGCCGGCCGATCTGTGCCGCGGCGGTGGACGTGACGCGGGCGAAGTCGGCCCACGTCATGAGCCCGGTCTCGATCATGGCGTGCTGGACTACGGACAGGGCGGTTTCCAGTCCGGTCATGCCCATCGCTGCCTGCGCCCACTCGCATTCCTTGTGTTCGCTGGGGTGCGGGGCGTGGTCGGTGCCCACCACGTCGATGGTGCCGTCGGCCAGTCCGGCCCGCAGTGCCTGCACATCGGCGTCGGTGCGCAGCGGCGGGTTCACTTTGTACACGGGGTTGTAGCTGCGGACCAGGTCATCGGTCAGCAGGAGGTGGTGCGGAGTGACCTCGGCAGTAACGTTGACGCCGCGTTGTTTGGCCCAGCGAATGATCTCGACGGAGCCCGCGGTGGAGACGTGGCAGACGTGCAGGCGGGAGTCAACGTGCTGCGCCAGGAGCACATCGCGGGCAATAATGCTCTCTTCGGCAACGGCCGGCCAGCCGGTGAGTCCCAGGACAGCGGAGACTGTGCCCTCGTTCATCTGTGCCCCGGCGGTGAGGCGGGGTTCCTGCGCGTGCTGGGCCACCACGCCGTCGAACGCCTTGACGTACTCCAGGGCGCGGCGCATCAGCACGGGGTCGTGGACGCAGTTGCCGTCGTCGGAGAATATCCGCACCTGGGCCCGGGAATCGGCCATGGCGCCGAGTTCGGCGAGCTGCTCCCCCGCGATGCCCACGGTGACGGCGCCGACAGGGCGGACGTCCACCCAGCCGGCGGCGCGGCCCAGGCTGTGGACCTGCTCCACCACTCCGGCTGTGTCCGCAACGGGGTTGCTGTTGGCCATCGCGTGGACGGCAGTGAAGCCGCCCAAGGCTGCGGCGCGCGTCCCCGTCTCAACGGTTTCAGCGTCTTCGCGGCCGGGTTCACGCAGGTGGGTGTGCACGTCCACCATGCCGGGCAGCGCCACCAGACCGGCGGCCTCGATGACGGCAGCTCCCGCAGCGTCGGCGTGGGTTAACGCACCGGTCCCCCGGGCGGCGATGATGCCGTCACGGATGAGCAGGTCCTCCGCTTCGCGGCCCAGGATGGCCGCACCGCGGATCAGGTACGTTCCGTTGTTGTCTGCCATCAGTTGCTCTCCTCAGTGGAACGGGCTGCCTTGGTGCGGGCTGCATTTGTGCTGGCTGTGCCAGCGGTGGCGGCTGTTTCGCGGGTGTCCCCGGAGAGCAGCAGATACAGGGCGGCCATGCGGACCGAAACACCGTTGCGCACCTGCGCGAGTACGGTGGAGCGGGGCGAATCGGCGGCGGCTGCAGAAATTTCCAGGCCCCGGTTCATGGGGCCGGGGTGCATGATAATGGTGTCCTTCAGCCCCAGGCTGTCCAGTGCCCTAAGCCGGTTGTCATCGAAGCCCCAGCGGCGGGAGTACTCGCGGGTGGACGGGAAGAACGAGGCATTCATCCGCTCACCCTGCACACGCAGCATCATCACGGCGTCCACCCCTTGCTGAAGGGTTTCGTCCATGTTGTAGCTGACCTTGCACGGCCACTGCCCGACGCCGATGGGCAGCAGGGTGGGCGGCGCCACGAGGGTAACCTCCGCGCCCAGAGTGCGGAGCAACCACACGTTGGAACGGGCAACGCGGGAATGCAGGACGTCCCCGGCGATCGCTACGCGCATGCCCTTGAGATCCGCACCGATGGACCCGTTGCCGGACAGCTTCGACCAGTGGCGGCGCATGGTGAAGGCGTCAAGGAGCGCCTGCGTGGGGTGTTCGTGGGTGCCGTCGCCGGCGTTGATCACGGCGGCGTCGATCCAGTCCGTCGCAGCGAGCCGGTGCGGTGCGCCGGAGGCCCAGTGCCGGATCACGACGGCGTCTGCTCCCATCGCTGACAGCGTCTGGGCGGTGTCCTTGAGCGATTCGCCCTTGGAGACGGAGGATCCCTTAGCGGCGAAGTTGATGACGTCGGCGGACAGCCGTTTGGCGGCCGCTTCGAAGGAGATCCGCGTCCGGGTGGAGTCCTCGAAAAAAAGGTTTACCACGGTGCGTCCGCGCAGGGCCGGGAGCTTCTTGACCTCGCGGTCCCCCACAGCCGCCATTTCTTCGGCGGTGTCGAGAATGCGGATGGCGTTGCTGAGGCTGAGGTCTTCAGTTGAGAGGAGGTGTTTCACGCGCCGCCCTCGATAACCACTTCGTTGACCGTGACGCCGTCGGCAGCGGTGTCGGTTTCCTCGAGCCGGACCCGGACCTTCTCGGCGGACGAGGTGGGAAGGTTCTTCCCCACGTGGTCGGCCCGGATGGGAAGTTCACGGTGGCCGCGGTCGATCAGCACGGCAAGCCTGACGACCCGGGGCCGGCCCAGGTCGATAATGGCGTCCAGGGCGGCCCGGATGGTGCGGCCGGAATACAGGACGTCATCGATGAGCACCACAACCTTGTTGTCGATTCCCGTGCGCGGGAGCTGGGTGGGGTACGGCGGCCTGGTGGGCTGGTGCGAAAGGTCGTCGCGGAACATGGTGACGTCCAGTTGACCGACTATCGCGGTCGCATCCACAGTGGGGTCCGCTGCTGCGATCTTGCGTGCCAAGCGAACTGCCAGCGGATAACCGCGGCGCGGGATGCCCAACAGGACCAGGTCCTTGGAGCCTTTGTTGGCCTCGAGGATCTCATGGGCGATACGAGTAAGGGCGCGGTCAATATCCGCCTGGTTGAGGACAACCCTGGCTGGAACCGGTGCGCTTGTGACGGTAGTCAACGCTCGTCTCCCCTTTCCCCGCCTCACAGGACGGAATTAAAAAAGGATCATGTGCGGTTCAAAATTACCACATCGGCACCTGGCATTAGGCTTTCCCCTATGTCCACCAACCCTTATCAGCAGGGCCCCGGCCAGCCCGGGGGGCCTGCCGGATCCCGGGATCCCTTCCCGGGCCAGGCCAACCCCAGCTGGATGGGCCGGATCGAGCCGGAGTACTACCGGCCCGCGCCCGGCACCTATGCGGCTCCGCTGCCCGCGTTGGGACCACCGCAGCCAACCATCCCGGGCCGGGACGGCGCAAGCGTGCGGTCCGCGGGCTTGCTGGCCCTGACGATAGGCGGCGCCACCCTCGCGTTCCTGAGCTTGCTGCTGGTGGTGCCGTTCCTGGTGGCAAGCACCGGAGTGGGCGGGTTCGCCGTGGGTTTTGTGGTCTCACTGATACCGCTCTCGGCTGTGCTGCTGACCGTCCACGCCATCGACCGGTGGGAGCCGGAACCAAGACGGCTCCTCTTCTTTGCCTTTACCTGGGGTGCGGCAGTCTCGGTGGCCGTCACGCTCCTGGTCCAACCGTTCTTCGCCCTGACCTTCCAGTTCAGTGACGTGGCTGACCTGCAGACCTACATGGCCACGGTCCAGGCACCGGTGGTGGAGGAGTTCGCCAAAGCGTTGGGCCTGCTGCTTCTCCTGCTGCTGGCGCGGAATCACTTTGACGGCCCGGTGGACGGTGTGGTGTTCGCGTTCACCATCGCGGGCGGCTTCGCTTTCACCGAAAACATCCTCTACTTTGGCCGGGCAATCGCCGGATCCGGGAGTCCGGCAACGGACTTGGCGCAAATCTTCCTGCTCCGCGGTGTGATGTCTCCGTTCGCGCACGCCATCTTCACGGGAACCACCGGCCTCATCATGGGTTTCGCAGCCCGGCGCTGGCACTCCGGGGCCTCGGTTCTGGCCTTTTTCATTGGCCTGATTCCGGCGATGCTACTGCATAACCGGTGGAACAGCATGGGCGCCGGCTTCCTGGCAGAGTACGTCCTGATCCAGGTGCCCATCTTTGTGCTGGCCGTCGTGGGAATCATTCTGCTCCGGGTGGCCGAGAACCGGCTGACCCGCCAACGGCTGTTGGAGTACTCGGCGGTCGGCTGGTTCAGCCCCGTCGAGGTGGAACTGCTGGCCACCCCGCGCGGCAGGCGGACTGCCTTGCGCTGGGCGGCCGGCTATCACCGGCGGCCGCAGATGAAAGCGTTCCTGAACGCCGCTACCCAGCTGGCCTTCATCAGGCAGCGGATCCTCAGCGGCCGGGACATCCGGCTCCACCAGACCGAGGAACAGCAGCAGCTGCAGCGGATCCTGGCGCTCCGGGCCGCCGTCGCGGGCTGACCTGCGGGAAACCCCACATGCAGAAAGGGACCAGCGTCCACCCTGGTGTGGTCACTGGTCCCTTCTGTTATGGACGGCCGCTCCTGCGGAAGCAGGTGTCAGGCGAGCAGCGAGGGCTTCAGCTGCTGCAGGCGTCCCAAAAGGCCGTTGATGAACGACGGCGACTCATCAGTTGAGAGCGTCTTGGCGAGTGCCACTGCCTCGCTCACGGCGACGCCATCGGGAACGTCGTCGTTGTAGAGCAGTTCCCACGTGCCGATCCGCAGGATGATCCGGTCCACCGAAGGCATGCGCTCCAGGGTCCAGCCCTGGGAATAGGTCTCCAGGAATTCGTCGATGGCGGTCTGCTGTGAAACGACGCCTTCCACGATTTCAAGGGTGTACGGGTTTATGATCTGATCGGTTTTTTCCCGCCGTGCCCTGAGCACATCAAAAGCCGAAACCGAGCGTTGCTCCGCTTCGAAAAGTACATCCAGCGCCCGGTTCCGGGCCTTGCCGCGTGCGCTCACTACTCGCTGACCCGGCCGAGGTAGCTGCCGTCGCGGGTGTCAACCTTGACCTTGGTGTTGTTCTCCACGAACAGCGGAACCTGGATTTCGTAGCCGGTTTCCAGGGTTGCCGGCTTGGTGCCGGCCGAGGAGCGGTCGCCCTGCAGGCCAGGTTCGGTGTAGGTGATCTCCAGGACAACGCTGGGCGGGAGTTCGATGTACAGCGGGTTGCCTTCGTGGATGGCGATGTTAACCATCTGGTTCTCAAGCATGAAGTTGGTGGCGTCGCCGACCGTTGCACCGGGGACGGTGATCTGGTCGTAGTCGGCGGTGTCCATAAACACGAAGTCCGCGCCGTCCTGGTACAAGTACTGGTAATCGCGGCGGTCAACCGTGGCGGTCTCGATTTTGAGGCCGGCGTTGAACGTCTTGTCCACAACCTTGCCGGACATCACGTTCCGCATTTTGGTCCGGACAAAGGCGCCACCCTTGCCGGGCTTGACGTGCTGGAATTCGATGATGTTCCAGAGCTGCCCTTCAAGCTTCAGGACCGTGCCGTTCTTGATGTCGTTAGTGGTTGCCACTGGTTTCCTCTGGTTTCTTAGTCTGGTCAGTTGTCAGACGTTCTATGCCGGCCAGGCATGCCGAACGGCCTGCCAGCGCGTGTTTGTCAAAAATCCAAGAACTATTCTACCGGTAAAAACGGGACTGCTTGCGTTCGGTGGCGGATGAGCGCCTCAGCAGGCGAGGTCCAGGACGTCGCGGGCCCGCTGCAGAGCCACTGTGGACGAGTAAATCAGGGCGGCGTCGGCAGATCGGGCCACGCGCAGATCCAAGGCCCGGGCGAAGGCCTCCACCGCCGCGGAAATGTGGCCGGACGTGTACTGCACCTTCCCCATGTATTGCAGGACCAGGGCTTCACGGTCAGTTCCGTGGAATTCCGCGAGCAACTGCCTGAACAGCTCCAGTGCGCGGTCAGGACGGTGCGATACACGAAGCACCTCGGCCTCAAAAGCCCTCAGCCAGAAGGATTCGGGATCCTTGAACCGTGCTTCCGCGAGCAACTCGGCGGCCTCGGCGGCACGCCCTTCGACGATCAGCACAAAGATGGCGTCCGCGGGGTCGGTGGAATTTGCCAGCGCAGCCCGGCACGCGTCCTCATTGATAATCTCCGGCAGCAGGGAGACCGGATTGATCCGGATCCCGGGGAAGCCGCCCTCGGGCCAGTCGCTGGTGCCTGCCAGGTCACCCTGCATCAGGAGGCGATTTCCTGGTAAGCGGCAAAGAGCAGTGACGTGTCCGGAACATCGAGGATGCCCGGCTTGGCAATGCCGTCCAGGACCACAAACCGGAGCAGGTCCCCGCGGGACTTCTTGTCTCGACGCATGCCGTCCAGCAGCCCCTGCCAACGGTCCTTACGGTAGGTGACCGGGAGCCCCAGGGTCTCGAGGATGCTGCGGTGGCGGTCTGCGTCAGCGTCGCTGAGGCGGCCCACGCTGCGGGCAAGCTCAGCTGCGAACATCATGCCTACAGAAACGGCTGCACCGTGCCGCCAGGAGTAACGCTCCACCAGTTCAATGGCGTGGCCCAGGGTGTGGCCGTAGTTCAGGATCTCGCGCAGCCCGGATTCCTTGAGGTCTTCCGAGACCACCTTCGCTTTGACGGCGATGGCACGCTCAATGAGCTCCCGCAGGGCGTCGGAGCCGGGATCAGTGGCCGCTGCGGCATCCTTTTCCACGAGTTCCAGGATGGTTGGGTCAGCGATGAAGCCGCATTTGATGACTTCGGCCATGCCGGAAATGATCTCGTTGCGGGGCAAAGTGTTCAGGGTGTCCAGGTCCACCAGCACTCCGGCCGGCGGATGGAAGGATCCCACCAGGTTCTTGCCTTCTGCCGTGTTGATGCCGGTCTTTCCGCCCACGGAAGCGTCCACCATGCCCAGCAGGCTCGTGGGCATGTGAATGACCTTCACGCCGCGAAGCCACGTGGCCGCCACAAATCCAGCGAGGTCTGTGACGGCACCGCCGCCCACTGCCACGATGGCGTCAGAGCGGGTGAAGTCGTTTTGGCCCAGTACCTGCCAGCAGAATGCGGCGACCTGGATGTGTTTGCCCTCTTCGGCATCCGGGATTTCTGCAGTCAACGAAGTAAAACCGGCGGCGGCGAGCTCGTCACGGACGGTGTCGCCGGTGAGGCGCAGCGCACGGGGGTGGATGACCAGCACCCGCCGGACCCGCTCGCCCAGCAGGGCGGGAAGGTCACCCAACAGGCCGCGGCCAACGACGACGTCGTAATTCTGCCCCGCGGATTCACCGGTGACCTTGATGACTGTTGAATCGACGCTCAATTTTCAACTTCCTGTTTGGCGGCTGCGTATTCACGCAGCGCAACTTCAAGCCGGTGTCCCAGCTCGGTGATCGAGCCGTGGCGAACGTCAATGACCAGGTCGGCCAGCCGTTCGTAGACGGGTTTTCTGGTGGCAAAGAGGGTGGACCAACGGGCCATTGCATCGCCGGCCAGCAATGGCCTGCCCGAGTTCCGGGCGATGCGCGATGCGACGGTGTGCTCATCGCATTCGAGGTAGACCACGGTGCAGCGGCCCAGGATCTGCTGCGTTCCGGAGTCCAGCACGGCTCCCCCGCCAAGGGAGATGACCGTGGCAGAGTCTTCGGCGTGCTCTACAGCGCTGGCAACGGTCCGGGCCTCGATCTCCCGGAATGCATGCTCACCGCGGCCGGCAAAGATTGACGGGATGCTGCCGTGGGCCTCCACGATCAGTACGTCCGTGTCAAGGAACGGCACGTCCAGTAACTTCGCGAGTTCATGGCCGATGGCGGACTTTCCCACCGCCATTGGCCCGATCAGGGCGATGGGCCGGTTGCCCGGCACACCCCTCTTGTTGCCCCGGGGCACTAGTGGCCAATCGAGTCCAGGGATGCCGGAATATTGTCCAGGTAGCCCTTGATGTTGCGGGCGGTCTCCGCCACGGAGTCGCCGCCAAACTTTTCGGTGACGGCTTCGGCGAGGACCAGCGCTACCATCGCCTCCGCGACCACGCCGGCGGCCGGCACGGCACAGACGTCGGACCGCTGGTGGTGCGCCTTGGCCGGCTCCCCCGTGCTGACGTCCACAGTGCGCAGGGCACGCGGCACCGTCGCGATCGGCTTCATGGCAGCACGGACACGCAGGACATCGCCGATGCTCATGCCACCTTCGATACCACCTGCCCGGTTGCTGGTGCGGATGATCCTGCCGTCGGAATCCTTGACGATCTCGTCATGGGCAGCCGAACCGCGGCGGGCGGCCGTCAGGAACCCGTCGCCAACTTCCACGCCCTTGATCGCTTGAATGCCCATCAGGGCGGCGGCAAGCCGTGAGTCAAGCCGGCGGTCCCAATGGACGTAGCTGCCCAGCCCGGGAGGCAGTCCGTAGGCAAGGACCTCCACTACCCCGCCCAGCGTTTCGCCTTCCTTGTGCGCGGCATCCACTTCAGCAACCATGGCGTCAGAGGTCTCACGGTCGAAGCAGCGTAACGGATCGGCGTCGAGCGCGATCACGTTGGCCGGGACAGGCAGCGGACGGCCTTCGGGAACGGTCACACTGGCGATGGAGACGGTGTGGCTGACCAGTTCGATGCCCAGCTGTTTGAGGAACTGGGACGCTACTGTGCCCATGGCGACGCGGGTTGCGGTTTCGCGCGCGCTGGCGCGTTCCAGGACCGGACGGGCTTCATCGAAGCCGTACTTCTGCATGCCGGTGAAATCTGCGTGGCCCGGGCGGGGACGGGTCAACGGTGCGTTGCGCGCCTGGTCGGCGAGGACCTCCGGATCCACGGGGTCGGCAGCCATGATCTGCTCCCATTTGGGCCACTCGGTATTGGCCACCTGGATGGCCACCGGTCCGCCCTGTGTGAGCCCGTGGCGGACGCCGCCCAAAATGGTGACCAGGTCCTGTTCGAATTTCATCCGGGCGCCCCGGCCGTAGCCCAGGCGGCGGCGTGCCAGCGAATCAGCGATCTGCCCGCTGGTGATTTCCACACCGGCGGGGACGCCCTCAATAATTCCCATCAGAGCCGGACCATGGGATTCACCGGCTGTCAACCAACGCAACATAATTTCCATCCTGCCACGTCTGGCCGTCAGAACGCCCGTCGGGGCAGGCCGACTGCGTCACACATCACATCTATGACAGCTGCATTAACGTCTTCACCGCGGCCCGTGAACAGGCGCACCTGTTCCACCGCCTGGTACAGCAGCATTTCCAGCCCCGGCACCACGGCACCGCCGCCGGCCTGCCACACGGCTGCGATGTTGCTGGGCCACGGATCGTAGGCCACGTCGAGCAGGACGCCGTGGGTCCGGGTTCCCATTGCGGCGATTTCGGCTGCCAGGCCGTCTGCCGCGCGCGGCGGGAGCGTGGAAATCACGACGTCGGCACTCGCCGCCGGGGTGGCGGCTTCTGTCATCGGCCGGACGTCGATGGCCAGGCCGACGCCTGCGGCGGCTGCCCGCGCTTCGGCAGCCCGGGACGTGTCGCGGACAAACACCTGTGCACGCGCAGTGCCCAAGTCCTTCAACGCGGCGATAGCGGCCGCCGCCGTTCCCCCTCCCCCCAGGACTACTGCGGAGGGACTGGCCGGGACGCCGGCGTTGCGCACGGCGTTAACGATTCCGGCGACGTCGGTGTTGTAGCCGATGCGCCGGACAGAAGGCCCGTCGTCCTCGAAGGCGACGGTGTTGACCACGCCCAAGGTGCGTGCCACACCTCGGACTTCGTCCACTTGGGTGACCATCCCGGTCTTCAGCGGCATGGTCACGGACAGTCCGCGCCACCCCACCTGGTTCCGGACACGCTGCATAAACGCGGGCAACGCCTCCTCCGTCAGATCCACTGCGGTGTAGCCGATGTCCACCCCCAGCTTGCGGTACGCCGCCAGGTGCAGGGCCGGCGACTTGGAGTGGCTGATCGGATGGCCCAGAACGGCAGCCCTCAGGCTCATGCGCAGCGGCCTGCGTTCGCCTTGCACCAGGTGTTGTACTGCTCGACGTACATGTTGTGCTCAGCGAGGGTCTTGGAAAACTTGGTCTCCTTGGTATCGAGGTTGGTAGTAACCCAGTAAAGATACTCGTTCGTCTTGGGCTTGGCCGCGGCATCGATGGCAGTCTTGCCGGGCGAACCGATGGGGCCCGGCGGCAGGCCCGGGTTGGCGTACGTGTTGTAGCGGTTCGACTTGTCCTTGCGCTCCTCGTCGGTGAAGTTGAAGCTCCTGGTACCGAGTCCATACGTCACCGCTGAGTCGACCTGGAGGAAACCGCCGGTCTGGTCGTTGGGCTTAAGCCGGTTGTAGATGGCCCCGGCAACATCGCCATACTCCGCCTGGCCGCCTTCAGCCTGCACGATGCTGGCAACAGTCACGGCCTCGTACTGTTTCGCGGGATCGGTGATGCCCTGCGACACGAGCTCGTCGGTGGTTGTCTTAACCAATTCGTGGAGGATGTCCTTCGCCGAGGTGCCGAGCGGGAACCGGTGCTCCCCCGGCGCCAGGTAACCCTCAAGGTTCTTTGCGTTGGCCGGCAGGCCAAACTCCTGCGGAGCGTTGCTGAATTGCATCAGCTGCTGCACCGTTATTCCGGATCCTTTGGAAATTTCCTGCAGTGATTCGCCGATCCTCAGGCCTGCGCTCAGGGCAAAGTAGATCACTTTGGTTTTGTCCTGGCCCAGCAGGACATTGACGGCGTCCGAGTTCTTCATCTCCATCCTGAAGGTGAAGTCCCCGGGTGACAGTGTTCCGCCCGAAGCCGTAAAGGTATGGAGGAATGTGTCCGCGTTGGCAACCACTTTTCCAGATTCCAATTTGGCGGCTACTGAGCGTGTACCTTCACCCGGCGCGACCGAAACCTGCACTTCGCCGCTGCCAGGGCCGGGATAGTCGCTCGCCTTGTCGGACCCCAGCAGGGGCTTCAGGAACTGCGCCCCCACGGCGATGGCGGCCACGAACACCACCAGGGTCAGGAACAGTGCCAGGAGACGGCGCCTGCGCCGCACCTTCTTTGAAGGCTTTGCCACTACGGAAACCGCAGCTGCCCCGGCGAACAGGCCTGCATCAGGGTGGGCCTCATGGTGGTCGTCGAGGTGGTGCTCATGGTGATCTTGCTCTTCGTAGTGGTGGGCTTCGTAGTGCTCGTCACCGTGGTGCTGGTCTTCGCGGTGGACTTCGTCAGGATGGGCGTACCCGGCCGGGTGAGAGTCGTAGGCCTGAGCCCCGTCGGCGTGGAACTCCTGAACGGAGTCAGCGTGCTGCTCCCGAACGGTGTCCGGGTGATGGTCCCGGAGGGCATCAGCGTGGTGGTGCTCGGCGGCGTCCGGCGCCGCTTCCTGGATGGACGGCTGAGTGTCCGGCAGCGTGGGGACTACCGGCTGGCGTGCCTGGACAGGCTCCGGTGCAGGTTCGGCCGCCGCAGCAGGCTCGCGTTCCGGAGCCGCCGGGAAAACATGCTCCGGCCCCGAAACCGCCTGGTCCTGGCCGGTTTCGTACGCCTGTTCCGGAACCGCGTTGGTGTCTTCGGTGTGCTTCTCCAACGCGCGGAGCTCTTTGCGGGTCAGCGGCCTGGCACCAACATTGCTGGTGGCGCCTGAGGCGTCGTCGTTATTGGACGGGCTCACTGTAGCCTTCCGTGTTCTGGGGTCGAGACGTGCCTTCGGCGGCGGAGTTGCCAGCCTGGGCTGACCCGCCTCGCCCGGAAGGCTGTGGACGGGGCGGCGCGCTCACGCGGCTCCCAACGTCCATTCCCCTGGCTTTTTGCATGTCGATGGCGTGCTGGAGAATACCTGCCGCTGCAACCTGATCCACCACTTTACGGTGGTTCCGGCTGCTCATGCCAGCTTCGTGCAGGTTACGGTGGGCCGTGACACTGCTGAGCCGTTCGTCAACGAGGTTGACGGAAACATCGAGGCCACGGCCGGCCAGTTCAGCCACCAGCAGCTCCGCGTACTCGGTGGCCATTCGGGCGGACGCGTGTTCCTCCCCCTTCATGGTGCGTGGCAGTCCAACAATGACCTGGACGGCGCCGATCTCCTGCGCGAGCGAGGCGATCACCCGCACGTCTGAGTTTTTCTTGGCGTTCCGGTCCAGCGTCTTGTACGGCGTGGCCAGGATGGCATCCCGGTCGCAAATGGCCACTCCCACGCGGACGGTGCCAACGTCTACCCCAAGCTTGATGCCTTGGGGGTAGCCGACGGCTGCAACGGAGTCTGTCATCTGGCCCTAGCGCCGGGAGATGGCGTCCACAACGGCGGCAAGCGCCGGTGCGACCTTGGTAGCGTCCGTGCCGCCACCCTGGGCGACGTCGTCTTTGCCACCGCCGCCGCCGCCGAGGATACCGGCCGCGAGCCGCACCAGGGCCCCGGCTTTCACGCCGGCTTCCCGGGCGGCCTCATTGGTGGCCACCAGGATCATGGGACGGTCGTTGCTGACACCAGCCACTGCTACGGTGGAGGCTTCCGACCCGAGCCGGTTGCGGAGGTCAAGGGCAAGGTTGCGGACATCGTCGGCACCACCGATCTGGCCGGCGTCGTGCGCGATGACCCGGATGCCGGCGGCATCCTGGGCGGTGCCCACGAGGTTGGCTGCCGCAGCGGTGAGCTGTCCCTTCCGGAGTCGGTCCACTTCCTTCTCCGTGGCCTTGAGCTTGTTCAGCGTGCTGGCGATCCTGTCGGCGAGCTGGCCGGACGGTACTTTGAGCATCTCGGTCAGTTCGGTCACCAGGGCGCGCTCGGCGGCGAGATGCCGGAAGGCGTCCATGCCCACAAAGGCTTCGACGCGGCGGTTGCCTGAACCCACTGACTGTTCACCCAGCAGCGAGAGGCTGCCGATCAGGGACGTGTTGGCAACGTGGGTGCCGCCGCAGAGCTCACGGGACCACGCGCCGTCGATCTCCACAACACGAACTTCGCTGCCGTAGTTTTCGCCGAACAGCGCCATGGCGCCCAGTGCTTTAGCCTCGGCGAGGCCCATGACTTTGGTGTCCACCCGGAAGTTGTTGCGGATGGCCAGATTGGACACCTCTTCGAGTTCTGAGCGGGTGGCGGTGCTGAGGCCCTCACCCCAGGCGAAGTCGAAGCGCAGGTAGCCGGCCTTGTTGTAGGAGCCGCGCTGGGTGGCCTGCGGGCCGAGGATCTGGTGCAGCGCAGCGTGGACAATGTGCGTTCCTGTGTGGGCCTGCTCGGCGGCATGGCGGCGTTCACGGTCGACGGCGGCGCGCACCAGGGAGTCGGAGGCGATCTCGCCTTCACGGACGATCGCTTTGTGCACGCTCAGGCCCTTGACGGGGCGCTGGACATCCAGGACCTCGACCACGAAGCCGTCACCTGTGATGAGCCCGGTGTCGGCCGACTGGCCGCCGGCCTCGGCGTAAAACGGGGTCTCGGTGAGGACGAGCTCTATTTCGTCTCCGGTAGCGGCGTGGGCGACCCGCTGGCCGCCGCTGAGGATGCCGCGGACGCGGGACTCGCCGTCGAGCTCTTCATAGCCGGTGAAGACGGTCTGGCCCTCCCCCCGCAGGTCCTGGTAGGAGCTGAGGTCGGCATGGCCGCCTTTCTTGCCCTTGGCATCAGCCTGGGCGCGCTGGCGCTGTTCAAGCATGAGGGCGCGGAATCCGGCCTCGTCCACTTTGAGCCCGGCTTCTTCAGCCATCTCGAGGGTGAGGTCGATCGGGAAACCGTACGTGTCGTGCAGGGCAAACGCGTCGGCACCGGACAGCGGCGCGCCGGCAGCCTTGGACACCGTCACAGCGTCCTCCAACCGGGCAGTACCCGATGCGATAGTGCGAAGGAAGGCCCGCTCTTCGGCGTAGGCGATCCGGCTGATGCGGTCGAAGTCCGTCTCCACAATGGGGTAGACGCCTTTCATGGCGTCGCGTGAGGCCGGCAGCAGGTCCGGCAGGCAGGCCTTTTCGACGCCGAGCAGGCGCATGGAGCGCACGGCGCGGCGGATGAGGCGGCGCAGGACGTAGCCACGGCCTTCGTTCGACGGCGTTACACCGTCGGCGATCAGCATCAGTGCGGAGCGGATGTGGTCGCCCACGACGCGCATGCGGACATCGTCCGTGTGGTGGGGATCGTCCGCTGTTTCGGCGGAGGTGTACTTCCGGCCTGACAGCGCGGCCGCCTGGTCGATCACAGGCCGGACCTGGTCGGTCTCGTACATGTTCTCGACGCCCTGCAGGATCATGGCGAGTCGTTCCATGCCCAGGCCGGTGTCGATGTTCTTCTTGGGCAGTTCACCCACAATGTCGAAGTCGTCCTTGGAACGGACGTTGTCGATCTGGTACTGCATAAAGACGAGGTTCCAGATTTCGACGTAGCGGTTCTCGTCCGCGAGCGGGCCGCCTTCAACGCCGTAAGCGGGTCCGCGGTCGTAGTAAATTTCCGAGCACGGGCCGGCGGGACCTGGCTGGCCGGTGTGCCAGTAGTTATCAGCCTTGCCCATGCGCTGGATCCGCTGGGACGGGACGCCGGTGTTCTTCAGCCACAGGTCCCTGGCTTCGTCGTCTTCCTGGTAAACCGTGACCCACAGAAGCTCCGGCGGCAGGCCGTAGCCGCCGTCGTCCACGCTCGTGGTGAGCAGTTCCCAGGCGTACTTAATGGCGTCTTCCTTGAAGTAGTCGCCAAAGGAGAAGTTGCCGCACATCTGGAAGAACGTGCCGTGGCGGGCGGTCTTGCCCACTTCCTCGATGTCACCGGTGCGGATGCACTTCTGAATGCTCGTGGCGCGGGAGTACGGGGCTTCTTCGCGGGCAGTCAGGTACGGAATGAACGGCACCATGCCGGCAACGGTGAACAGCAAGGAGGGGTCGCTGGAGACCAGCGAGGCGGAGGGAACCGCGGTGTGGCCTTTGCTGACAAAAAAGTCCACCCAGCGCTTTGTGATCTCCTGCGACTTCATGAGCTGATTACTTACCCTTCTTGGATCACGCGTTTCAGGTGCGTGACAGTTTGATTCAGACGGCAGTTCCGGCAAGCGGCAACTGCTGGTTTAATTCTCGCGCGTTTGTTCCCGTGCGTTTAGCGCCGGGCCACTTCCCGGGATTCGACCCCAAGAGCCGTGCGGAGGTCCGTTTCCCGCTCGTTCATCCCGGACCGCACGGCGTCCGCGAAGTCATAGAGGCTGTCGGCGAGCCGGCCCACAGCCCGGTTCAGGCCCTCGGGCCCCAGGTTCGATTGGGCTTCGGTGACCTTGCGGAAGGCGATGACACCGATCGCCACGCCGATTCCCATCCAGACAAGTCGTTTCATGTTCTGTTCTTCCGGTGGTTTAGCGGCTGCGGCGGCCGGCCGCGGGTTTCTTGCGGTTAGCGAGGGCCGTACGCACTCCGTAGCTGAACGCCGCCACCTTGATCAGCGGTGAACCCACCGTCGCGGCAACAAGGGAGGACAGCGCGGAGAGGTTCGCGGAGGCGTCAGAAACATTGGAGGCGATGCCATCCACTTTCTTCAGCTGCTGGTTGGTGGTGGTGACAGTGGCGGTGACCTCGTCCATCAGGGGCGTGGCACCGTCGCTGATGGATCGGATCGAAGTCCGAATCTCTTCCAGGACGCTGCCGAGCTTCAGGATCGGTACGGCGAGCAGCAGCACCAGGAGCGCAAACACCCCGGCTGCGATCAGGCCGGCAATATCGCCACCAGACATAGACATTCATCTCCTTGAAACTGACGTGGATCTTTTCCCACCGCGCACGCTGTCTTGATGCGTTCCGCAGATGTCCCCCAAGTACCTTACATACAAAGAAGCCCGTGGCGCTTGCCACGGGCTTCTTTGGATACGCTGCTGGGATTTAGCGTGCGTAGAATTCGACGACGAGCTGCTCTTCGCAGGTTACGGGAACCTCGGAGCGCTTCGGGCGGCGGACCAGGCGGGCCTGCAGGGCGTCAAGCTTGACGTCCAGGTAAGCCGGAACCTGGGGCAGGACGTCGCGGTGCGCGCCGGCTGCTGCAACCTGGAGCGGAACCATGGTTTCACTGCGGCTGTGGACGTGGACCAGCTGGCCCTCGCCGACGCGGAAGGACGGACGGTCAACGCGGATGCCGTCAACCATGATGTGGCGGTGTACAACCAGCTGGCGGGCCTGGGCGATGGTGCGGGCGAAGCCGGCACGCAGCACGAGGGCGTCAAGACGCATTTCGAGCAATTCGATCAGGTTTTCACCGGTCAGGCCCTTGGTGCGGCGTGCTTCTTCGAAGGCACGGGTCATCTGGGCTTCGCGGATGCCGTACTGGGCGCGCAGACGCTGCTTTTCGCGCAGACGTACGGCGTAGTCGGAGTCCTGCTTCTTGCGGGCACGGCCATGCTCGCCGGGGCCGTACGGGCGGCGCTCCATGTACTTGGCGGCCTTGGGGGTCAGAGCGATGCCGAGTGCACGCGAGAGGCGTGCTGTACGGCGAGCACGAGTGTTGTTAGCCACTTGTGTCCTTCCAATATCTGCGGTGTGTCAGTGTTACTGGCCTCCACGATGGAGAGCATCGGCCAACCGCTGCCTTTTGCTACTGGGCACGGGGCTACCCCAAACTGAACAGAGAAACTACTGAAGGTTGGGGAGATTGCGTCCGTGCCTTGCCAGACAACGCACCATCTTAGCAGGATTACCCTGCATTCCCACACTCGCGTCACTTGCCGCGGATGATCTTCCGCAGGCGTTCCAGGCGCACGGAAATATCCCGCTCGGCACCGTTCGCGGTGGGCTCGTAGTAATCCCGACCTACCAGATCGTCCGGCGGGTACTGCTGGCTAGCCACTGAATGCGGCGCATCGTGGGCGTATTTGTACCCCTTGCCATGGCCGAGCTGCTTCGAACCCGGGTAGTGCGCATCGCGCAAGTGCGCCGGAATTCCGTTGCCCAATCCGGCCCGGACATCCGCGACGGCCTTGTTGATGCCCATGTACGCAGCATTGGACTTCGGGGCCGTGGCGAGGTGCACCACAGCTTCGGCCAGCACGATCCGACCTTCGGGCATGCCGATCAGCTGCACAGCCTGGGCTGCGGCCACCGCCGTCTGCAGGGCGGTGGGGTCGGCCATGCCCACGTCCTCCGCGGCGGAAATGACAATCCGCCGGGCAATGAACCGCGGGTCCTCCCCCGCCTCCAGCATCCTGGCGAGGTAATGCAGGGCGGCGTCCACGTCGGAGCCGCGGACTGACTTGATGAAGGCGCTGGCCACGTCGTAGTGCTGGTCACCGGCCCGGTCATAGCGCACGGCGGCCACGTCCAGGGCACGTTCGGTGTGCATGAGCTCAACGGTGACCGGCAAGTCGGCATCAGCGTCATCGGCATCGCCGAATGCCACGCCCGCGGCCGCTTCCAACGCAGTCAGGGCACGCCGGGCGTCACCGCCGGACAGTCTGACGAGGTGGCCCAGCGCTTCGGTGCTGAGCTCCACTTTCCCGTTCAGGCCCCGCTCGTCCGCCACCGCACGTTGCAGTAGCCCCTCAATGTCGGCTTCCGTCAGCGGCTTCAGGGTCAGCAGCAGGGACCGGGAAAGCAGGGGCGAGACCACTGAAAAGGACGGATTTTCGGTAGTTGCCGCCACGAGCACCACCCAGCGGTTTTCCACGCCGGGCAGCAGCGCATCCTGCTGCGCCTTGTTGAACCGGTGGATCTCGTCCAGGAACAGGACTGTGGTGGTCTTATAGAGGTCCCGGGCAGTCAGGGCGTCATCCATCACACGCCGGACGTCTTTGACCCCGGCGGTGATCGCGGACAGTTCCACGAACTTCCGCCCTTTCCCCTTGGCGATCACATGCGCGAGCGTGGTTTTGCCGGTCCCGGGCGGTCCCCACAGGATCAGCGAGCTCGGGCCTGCGGGTCCCACGGCATCGGTGCCGGCGGCCAACTGCCGCAGTGGTGAGCCTTGCCCCAGCAGGTGCTGCTGACCTACCACGTCGTCGAGCGTTCGCGGCCGCATTCTGACTGCCAGCGGGCTGCGGGGCGGGGCATTCCGGCCCGCCCCGGAACCGCCGGCCGACGACGGTTCATCACTGCCGTCGTCGTCATTGCCGGGCCCTTGGCCGAAGAGATCATCCACATAGATAGGCTACTCATAGTTCAGCGCCACATATCCGCACGCTCACGAAAGGGCCCCATGACCGCACGCAGCACCGACGGCCCCGGCCGGGCGGGATCCGTCCGGACCGCCTTTGTGCCGGCCGCCCGGCTCGCGGGATGGGCGGAACGCTTTGGCGCCGCGCACGGCGGCTTCCGGCTCAATGATGACGACGACGGCGTGCGGCTTGTGGCGGCCGACGGCGCCGTGGCGCTGCTCCAGACGCCTTGGCCGGCGGACGGCAGGCCGGGGCGGGGTGCCGATCCGCTGAAACGCCTGGCGTCCCTGGCTGCCCAGCCGCGCCGGATCGGACTGCTCCTGATCAGGCGGGGCGGCTATGGCGCGGCCGTTGCCAGCGAGGGCGTGATCCTGGCTTCGAAAGTGGGCGCCAAGTACGTGCAGTCAAGGTCCGCCGCGGGCGGTCAGTCACAGCAGCGCTTTGCCCGCCGCCGCGCCAACCAGGCCGATGCGCTCGTGGAGTCGGCTGCGGATCATGCACGGCAGGTCTTCGCCAGCCAGGGCTTTGAGTACCTGGTGCCCGGCGGCGACAGAGCTCTGGCCGATCTCGCCCTGCAGCAGCCGGCGCTGAGCGGCTACGCGCAGTACCCACGGCTCGTGTACCTTGACGCACCGGACCCAAGGGCCGCGGTCCTGAAGAAGGCCGCAGCGGATGCCTGCGCGGTGCGGGTCCATGTCATGGACCCGCCGCTCTGAACTAGTTCAGGGTCCAGGACCGCTTGGAGAGCCCGAACCAAAAACCGTCAATGGCCGTTTTCGCCTTCAGGTCACCGGAACCGTAGGCAGCACCGAGCGCCACGTACAGTGGCGCCCAGTGTTCGCTACGCGGGTGCGCCTGCCGGGCGGCGGGAGCCTTGTTCAGGAAATCGAGGATGGCGTCAACGTCGCCGCGAGCCATTGCTTCTTCTGCCCAGTGGTCAAACTCGCTCGAGGCCACCGGCGGGTCCAGGTAGCGTCGTCGGCCAGCGGCGGCGCACCGTGGCTGAGGAAGAGGACGGGAGGAAGGCCAAGTGTCTGCGTCATGGCACCAGCATAGCCGATTTTGATTGAAGCTTCAAGTATCAAATTTCCAGCCCGTCAGCAGCCGGTCAGATGCCGCTTCGGCCGGTCCTGGCGGTAGATGTAGCGGCCCACTTCCCGGAATCCTGACCGGGAGTAAAGCTGCTGCGCCCCGTGGTTCGAAGCAGTGACCAGCAGCCAGTAGCTCTCCAGAGACTGTTCCATACCGGCCGCAAGCAATGACTGCATGATGCGGATGGCGTAGCCGCGGCGCCGGACATCGGGACGGGTCGCCATGGAGTAGAGCCCGCCACACCGGATGTCCCCGCCGGCCGGAAGGGCAAGCCGCCCGACGGCGGCAGGGACGCGGTTTTCGTCCCGCACCAGGGCGTACAGGGACGGGCAGCCTTCGAGGATTCCGCGCGCGGTGTGGAGTGATTCCTCGCCGCCCCGCCCGTCCACGCTCCACCACAGCCGCAGCCATTCTGCCGATGGCTCTGCTGAAAGTTCGACGCCGGGATCCGCCGGCGGCTTCGCAGCACCGTCCGTGTCCCGCACCATGATCACTGTTTCGGACTGCCGGGTGAAGCCTTGTGCGTCGAGCAGGGCGTTCAGCGCGGCGCTGCGGGCATCGTCGAATACCTGGAAGATCACCGGTATCCGCCGGCGCCGGTACCACGCACGCGCTTCCCGGAGCAGGGATAGCTGCTCATGGGTGCTTCCGGCCGGCTCTGAGCGGGGCCAGATGGAGTTGGCCCGCTGGGTCACGCCGTTCGCGGCGCGGAACACCCAGCCACCCGCTTCCTCCCGATCGGGAGCAGGCCAGGCGGCATCCATCACGGATCCCAGGTCCGGCAGGGCAGGGTCGGTCACTTTACTCGATCCTTCGTTATGGACAGGAGGCTCCCCAGTTGTCCGGGGAGCCTCCTGTCCAAGATCAATCCCTCAGCCTAATTGGCGTCCTGTTCTGCCTTCTTGGGCTCTTCGGGTTTCGTCTGGGGCTTGAAGTCCACGCCGGCCTCCTTGCGCTGCTGCGCCGTGATCGGCGCCGGAGCCTGGGTCAGCGGGTCGTAGCCGTTGCCGGTCTTGGGGAAGGCGATGACGTCGCGGATGGACTCAACACCAGCCAGGAGCGCCACTACACGGTCCCAACCGAAGGCGATGCCGCCGTGCGGAGGGGCACCGAACTTAAACCCTTCGAGGAGGAACCCGAATTTGGTCTGGGCGTCTTCACGGTCCAGGCCCATCAGTTCGAACACGCGTTCCTGGACGTCGCGCTCGTGGATACGGATGGAGCCGCCGCCGATTTCGTTGCCGTTGCACACGATGTCGTAGGCATAGGACAGCGCCGATTCCGGGTCCTTGTCGAACGTGTCCATGAACTCCGGCTTGGGCGAAGTGAAGGCGTGGTGGACGGCTGTCCACTTGCCGGCGCCAACAGCCACATCGCCGGACGCCACTGCTGCGGCAGCCGGTTCGAACATCGGCGCGTCCACTACCCAGCAGAAGGCCCAGTCAGCGGGGTTGATCAGGCCTGTACGGTGTCCGATCTCCACGCGGGCCGCACCGAGCAGCGCTCGGGCTGCGGACTTCTCGCCGGCGGCGAAGAAAATGCAGTCCCCGGGCTTTGCGCCCACGGCGTCGGCCAGGCCCGCACGCTCGGTGTCGGTCAGGTTCTTGGCAACCGGACCTGCCAGTTCGCCGTCGTCTTTGAAGAGAACGTACGCCAAGCCCTTGTGGCCGCGCTGCTTGGCAAATTCCTGCCAGCCGTCCAAGGTACGGCGCGGCTGTGAAGCGCCACCGGGCATCACCACAGCACCAACGTAGGGAGCCTTGAAGACGCCGAAGTTGGTGTCCTTGAAGAACTCGGTGAGCTCGGTCAGCTCCACGCCAAAACGGAGGTCAGGCTTGTCCGAGCCGTACCGTGCCATCGCGTCCGCATAGGTGATGCGCTGGATGGGCGTGGGGATCTCGACGTCGATCAACTTCCACAGGGCCTCGACGATGTTTTCACCCAAGGCAATGATGTCGTCCTGGTCCACGAAGCTGGCTTCGATATCCAGCTGGGTGAATTCCGGCTGGCGGTCGGCGCGGAAGTCCTCATCGCGGTAGCAGCGCGCGATCTGATAATACTTCTCAAAGCCACCTACCTGCAGGAGCTGCTTGAAAAGCTGCGGGGACTGCGGCAGCGCGTACCAGGAACCTGGGGCCAGGCGTGCCGGGACCACGAAGTCGCGGGCGCCTTCCGGCGTCGAACGCGTCAGCGTGGGGGTCTCGATCTCGACGAAACCGTCCTGGTGAAGAAGCTCGCGGGCCACCCGGTTGGCTTCGGAGCGCAGCCGGAGGTTGCGGGCGGGGCCGGGGCGGCGCAGGTCGAGGTAGCGGTGCTTCAGGCGGGCTTCCTCGCCCACCTCAACGTGTTCATCGATCTGGAACGGCAGCGGATCAGAGGTATTGAGGATGACTACCTTGTCCGCCATGACCTCGATGGCGCCGGTGGCCAGGGCCGGGTTCTCGTTGCCCTCGGGGCGCTGGGATACCGTGCCGGTGACCTGGAGGACGTACTCGTTGCGCAGACCGTGAAAGACCTCTTCTTCACGGACCACAACCTGGGCCACGCCGGATGCATCACGGAGATCCACGAATGCAACACCACCGTGATCGCGTCGGCGGCCAACCCAGCCAGCCAGGGTTACGGTTTGTCCAATGTGCTCGGAGCGAAGGGATCCGAGGTCATGTGTGCGCAGCACAGCACACCTTTCTGAAAGAGACAGCAGGGAAAACGAAAGACTTAAAGATGCATAGGATCATTCCGGGAACAATCCCGTCTGAGTTTACCCGCTGGAAAGGCCCGCCTCCCCCATGAACCCGGACCGGCAACTTCAACGGAGGCTGGGCGTGTTTGATGCCACCTCCATCGGGCTCGGCTCCATGCTCGGCGCCGGCGTTTTTGTGGTCTTCGCACCGGCAGCTGGACTGGCCGGAAGGTTCCTGGTCCTGGCAGTTGTCCTCGCGGGTGCGGTGGCGTATTGCAATGCCGTCGCGTCCGCCGAATTGGCGGCGCGGTATCCGGCCAGCGGCGGAACCTACGTGTACGGCCGGAAGCGGCTGGGCGAATGGCCCGGATTCTTGGCCGGCTGGGGTTTTGTCAGCGGAAAAACGGCGTCCTGCGCCGCCATGGCCCTGACCTTCGGCCAGTACGTTGCGCCGGACTACGCCGTCTCCGTTGCCGTCGCTGCCGTGGTCGCCCTGACGGCGGTCAACCTGTTCGGCATCACGCGCACAGCGCTGCTCACCCGGATCCTGCTCTGCGTCGTCCTGGCCACCCTGGTCTTTGTGGCTGCCGCCGCCCTCCTCGGGCCGCATCCATCCGGCGCGGCTGCCGGGGCCACGGCCGCTGCTACAACACCAGGCGGCCTCGGCGGCGTGCTGCCCGCAGCCGGGCTGATGTTCTTCGCGTTTGCCGGCTACGCGCGCATCGCCACCCTGGGCGAGGAGGTCAGGGACCCTGCCAGGACCATTCCACGGGCCATTCTGGCTGCGTTGGGCGCCGCCTTTGTCATCTATTTGGGGCTGGCGCTGCTGCTGCAAAGCCACCTGCCGGACGGCCGGCTGGCGGCAAGTGCTGCTCCGCTGTTGGACGCCGTGCGCTATTCGCAGTTCGCGGCCGGTGCGCCGCTGGTCCAGGCAGGCGCGGCGGCGGCATGCCTCGGAGCGCTGCTGGCGCTCATCACCGGCGTGGGCAGAACTGCGCTGGCCATGGCACGGGAGCGGGACCTGCCTGCACCGTTGGCCCGGGTGGGCGGCCGGCACACGGTGCCGTTCCTGGCCGAACTGGCGGTAGCCGCCGTCGTGATTTTGCTGCTTCTGACCACCGAAGTGATGACGGTGGTGGGGTTCTCCAGCTTCGGCGTGCTGATCTACTACGCCATCACCAACGCTGCTGCCTACACACTGGACGAGCATCCAGCGCATGCCCGCAAGTGGTTGAACGTGGCCGGCTTTGTCAGCTGCCTCCTGCTGGCGTTCACGCTGCCGCCCACCTCAGTACTGGGGATGGCCGCGGTCCTTGCCGTTGGCGTGGCCGGGCGTTTCCTGGTGCTGCGGCTGCGCGGCCAGCGGCGTCCTCAGGCCTAAGTCCCGCCATCGTGGGGCACTTTGGGGCCTCCAACCCGCAGAACCGCCTCAGCTTTCGGCGCGTCTGCGGCGAAGTGCCCCGTTATGGCCTGGCCCGCGCGGTCGGCTCCCCCAGTGTCAGGCCGTCAGGGCAGCTGCCGTGTTCACCTGCACGTGGAGGTCTTCCGACGGCGGCGCCCACTGGGCCGGATCGGCGTCCGTCTGGTCTCCGGACCGGATGTCCTTGACCTGGTGATTGCCGTCGTCGTCGGTGAACCAGACGAAGGGGATGCCGCGGCGGTCCGCGAACTTGATCTGCTTGCCGAACTTCTCGGCTTTGGCTGCCACTTCCGTGGCGATGCCCCGGCTGCGGAGCTGGGCCGCGACATCCTGCGCGGCACCCCAACTGTCATCGTTTGCCAGTGCAACCAGCACGGCGGTGGGCACGGACCGGGAAGCCTTGGCCAGGTCCTGGCTGAGGATGCGGGACACCAGCCTCGTGACGCCGATGGACAGCCCGACGCCGGGGAACTTGCGGTTACCCTTCGAAGCCAGGGCATCGTAACGGCCGCCCGAGCAGATGGAACCAAGCTGCTCGTGGCCCACCAGGACGGTCTCCACCACGGTGCCGGTGTAGTAATCCAAACCGCGGGCGATACTGAGATCGGCCACCACCTTGCCCGGCGCGCGCTGCACGGCTGCCTCAATCACCTGTTCCAGTTCGTCCAGGCCCTCCTCGAGCAGGTCGTTGGTGACGCCGAGGGCGCGGACCTGGGCCGCAAAAGAGGTGTCTTCGGTACGGATCCCGGCCAGCTTCAGCGCCAGCTGTGCCTGCTCCTCGGTTGCCCCGAGCTCCGACCTGAGCAGTTCCGCGACCTTGGCAGGGCCGATCTTTTCCAGCTTGTCGATGCTGCGAAGCACACCCGCGGTATCATCCAGCCCGATCCCCCGGTAGAAACCCTCGGCAAGCTTGCGGTTGTTGATGCGCAGGCGGAAATCCGGGATGGGAAGGGCACTCAGGGCCTCGGCAATGACCAGGGCAATCTCCACGTCATAGCGGAAGGGCAGCTCGCCGTCGCCCACCACATCGATGTCTGCCTGCGTGAACTCCCTGGCGCGGCCTTCCTGCGGGCGTTCGCCCCGCCAGACCTTCTGGATCTGGTAGCGCCGGAACGGGAACGCGAGGTAGCCGGCGTTCTCCACGACGTAGCGCGCGAACGGCACGGTCAAGTCGAAATGCAGCGCCAGGGCATGCGGATCGGACTTTCCGGCCTTGGCCGCATCGGATGAGTCGGCGTCGTCATCCTGGAGGCGGCTGAGGCCGTAAACCTCTTTATCGATCTCACCTTTGCGCAGCAACTGACCGACGGTTTCCACGGCCCGGGTCTCTATGGACGAGAAACCGTGCAGCTCAAAAACCTTCCGCAGGGTGTCAAGCACGTGCAGCTCCACCAGCCGCTCCTCGGGAAGCCACTCGGGGAATCCGGACAGGGAGGCGGTGCGTGCCATGGTGGATGTTCTCCTCTTGATGAAGGGCGCCTGGGACTTTGCCCGGCATTCCACCCGAAACGGGCCAGGAACGGCGGCTGTCCAGCAACTCATGCATAAACTATGTGCGGCAGTCAGTTTATGCGCCTTCCGCCTGCATCTCTAACACGCAGGCAGGGGCCGTCGAAGGCTGCCGGCAGATTGCGCCCGGGCCCTTGACAGTCCGGCCGCAGACCGACTTACAGGAGGACCCTTGGCGGCCAGTTCACGCAGCGCACGCGAAGCCAAACGGCGCATCCAGCAGATGGAGGCAAAGCGCGGGCTGCGGCGGGATCAGGAAGCACGCCGCAAACGGGACAATCTCATTGCCGCCGGCGCCGGAGCCGGCGCTGTGGTGCTCGCCGTCGTTCTTCAGCTCACGGCATTTTCCGGCAACCCCTCGGAAGACGAGTTCGCCGCGGCCGAGGCGGGACTGACCACGCCTTCATCGTCCCCCACGGCCTCGGCGCCGCCCAGCAACGCGGCCAACATTCCTTCACCCGACTCGGCTGCCGGACAAACCTTCACCGGAGACTTGGCCCTGAACCTGGGCGCGGTCGGCGTCGAACTCGATGGAACGAAGGCGCCCCAGGCAGCCGCAGTCTTCAAGTCCCTCAGCGACGAAGGCTACTTCACCAGCAAGACCTGCCACCGGCTGACCACCAGTGAAAGCTTCGGCGTCCTGCAGTGCGGATCTGCCGACGGCAAGGGCAGCGGAAATCCCGATTACACGTGGGGTCCGCTGGAAAACGTCCCGGCTGACAATCGTTACCCGGCTGGCACCATAGCGGTGGCGAGGACGGGCAACAACGCTTACGGGAACGGCACGCAGTTTTTTATTGTCTACAAAGACACGGTGATTCCCGCAGACAGCGCCGGCGGCTATACGGTGGTGGGCAAGGTGACGTCCGGCCTGGATATCGTGTCCGGAATCGCAGCCGCAGGAATCACTCCCGGCAGCAGCGACACGGACGGCGCGCCCGTTGAACCAGTCACGATAGACTCGTTTTCTCTGAAGTAGGAAGCCCGGCCTCACGGCCGCGGTGCAGTATGTGAGTATTTTCCTCCAAGCGAAAGACTTTTAGCGGTGACAGACAGTCAGAAATCCGACGAAATAGCAGCAGACCTGACCGAGGCAGCGGCCCCCGAGGCTGAGCCGGCAGTAGCTGACCAGGCAGTAGGCGACGAGGCAGTGGCCGAAGAGGCAGTGGCCGGCCCGGCGGCAGCGGACCCGGCCACCGCTGAGGAGACGGTGGCCGACAACGCAACAACTGAGGCGCCCGTGGCCGACGACGCAACGGGTAAAGGGCCTGTGGCTGATGCCGTCGAAGAGCCCGTGGCTTCGCAGCCGGCGGCCCCCACTCCTGCTCCACGTCCGGCACCGTCGCCGGCCGCCTTCGCAGCCCGGCCCAAGCCTGCCGCGGCTGCACCCGCCGCAACGCCGGCACCGATCGCGTCCGCAACGTCGTTGGCCGAAGCTTCCCGTTGGGGCCGTGTTGAAGGTGACGGCCACGTTTTCCTGACGATCGACGGCGAAGAGCACCCGGTGGGCCAGTACCCAGATGTCAGCAATGACGAGGCATTGGCGTATTTCGCGCGTAAGTACGACGACATTGTGGCGCAGGTTCTGCTCCTTGAGCAGCGCGTCAGTTCCAAGGCTCCCAGCACCGACATGCAGAAGACCGTCACCCACCTGCGCGAACAGCTGGCAGAGCGAAACATGGTGGGAGATCTCCGGTCGGCAGAAGCACGGCTGGAGGCCGTTTCCGCCCAAATCACGGAGCTGGAAAAGGCAGAGAAAGCAGAGCACGACGCCGTTCGGGCCGCCGAACTGGCAGCCCGCGAGGCAATCGTGTCTGAAGCCGAGGAAATTTCGGGCCAGGATCCTGCCCAGATCCAGTGGAAGACGTCCAGCGCGCGGATGAACGAGCTCTTTGAAAGCTGGAAGACGGCCCAGAAGAGCGGCGTCCGGCTAGGCCGCAGCAACGAGGACGCCTTGTGGAAGCGCTTCCGTGCCGCGCGTACTGTTTTTGACCGCCACCGCCGCGCTTACTTCTCCCAGCTGGACAGCACCAACTCGGCGGCAAAGTCGGCCAAGGAAAAGCTTATTGCCGAGGCCGAGGCGTTGTCTTCCTCCACCGACTGGGGCTTCGCCGCTGGCGAATACCGCCGGCTGATGGATGACTGGAAGGCCTCCCCGCGGGCAAGCCGAAAGGACGACGACGCCCTCTGGGCCCGTTTCCGCGCTGCCCAGGACATATTCTTCACGTCCCGGCAGGCAGCGAATGAGGAGATCGACCAGGAATATGCGGCCAACCTCACGGTGAAGGAAGAACTCCTGGTGGAGGCCAACACCATCCTGCCGGTCAAGGACCTGGCCGCCGCCAAGAAGGCACTCCAGTCTGTCCGGGACCGCTGGGAAGAAGCCGGCAAGGTCCCCCGGGCCGACATGGGCCGGATCGAAGCCGGCCTCCGCAAGGTGGAGGACGCTGTCCGCCACGCCGAAGACGAGAAGTGGCAGCGCTCCAACCCCGAGACAAAGGCCCGCACCAACAGCGCACTGTCGCAGCTGGAATCAGCCATTTCCGGGCTTCAGGACGATCTCGAGAAGGCAGAGAAAGCCGGAGACGAGCGCAAGATCAAGGCAGCCAGGGAAGCCCTCGAGGCGAGGCAGGCGTGGCTCGACCAGCTCCAGCGCTCTGCCAGCGAGCTTGCTTAGGACTCACAAGCTGTCGGCTGCACAGGCCCGGTTCCGGTTATCCACATAACCGGAACCGGGCCTGTGCGCTTAAGGACCCGCACGGCAGGATGGGTGGATGGCCACCCCGTCACCGCCCCAACACGCTGACCTGTACTCGCCGGGTCAGCCGTTCACGTGGCCTGAACTGCAGACCCTGGCAGCGGACGGCGTCCTTACACGGTTCCACCAGCACGGTTTCACGCTGCCCGATCTCCACGTTACGTCCCAACTACGGGCCAGGGCTGCAGCCAACGCAGTCCCGGCAGCTGTCCGGCAGAGAGTGGTAGCCGGCAGGATGACGGCGGCCTGGATCTACGGCTGCGCCGACGAGCCGGACCGGCTGGCGTTGCTTGTTGATGCGAAACGGCGGATTTCGAGTCTCCGCAATACGCGGGGCTGCACACTCCATGAAGTCAGGCTTGGCCCGTTCGACGTCGTCAGCATGGGCGGGCTGATGGTCTCGAGTCCGCTCCGGACTGCCGTGGATATTGCCCTGCACGTAGACGCAAACCGGGCACTGCCTGCGCTGGCAGGACTGCTGGCACGTCCGGAGAAGGACGTACGGCTTCGCCTGCTGATCCTGGCCATCGAAGCTACTCCCAGGGTCCCGCACAAACGCGCAGCCCTGGAAAAGCTTGCGCTGTTAGCTCCGGCGCTTGTTACCGGTAGTCCGGTAGACGTCGAACACACCGTCGATGCGCCGGACGGCGCTGAGGACGTGGCTGAGGTACTTGGGATCGCCCATCTCGAAGGCGAACCGTGAAATGGCTACCCGGTCGCTGGAGGTGTTCACGCTGGCAGCCAGGATGTTGACGTGGTTCTCGGACAGGACACGGGTCACGTCCGAGAGGAGGGATTTCCGGTCCAGCGCCTCAACCTGGATCTCCACCAAGAAGACGCTCGACTGGGTGGGGGCCCAGTCGACATCGACGATCCTGTCGGGCTGGTCCTTGAGGTCCGAGATGTTGGTGCAGTCCGTACGGTGGACTGAAACACCCGAGCCGCGGGTCACGAATCCGAGAATCGGGTCCGGTGGTACTGGAGTGCAGCAGCGGGCGAGCTTCACCCAGACATCGCCGACGCCCCGCACCACCACGCCGGAGTCCGAGAACTTGGTCTTGGTAACGTGGGTAGGGATGCTGACTTCAGTGATGTCGTCGTCGGTGCTTTCGTTGCCGCCCAGGCTTTCAACGAGCTTCTCCATGACCGACTGCGCTGAGGTGTGTCCGTCGCCCACACCGGCGTAGAGGCCTGAGATGTCCACGTATTTGAAGTCCGCGGCCACCGCGGCCAGGGCCTCGTGCGTCATGAGGCGCTGCAGTGGCAGGTTCTGCTTCCGCATGGCCCGTGTCAGGAGTTCCTTGCCACGGTCGATCGCCTCTTCGCGGCGTTCCTTGCTGAACCATTGACGGATCTTGTTCCGTGCGCGTGCGCTCTTAACGAAGTGCTGCCAGTCCTGGCTGGGTCCGGCGCCCTCGGCCTTGGACGTAAAGATCTCCACCCAGTCGCCGTGATTCAGTTCGCTGTTCAGCGGAACCAGCTTGCCGTTGACCCGGGCACCGATGGTGCGGTGCCCCACTTCGGTGTGGACAGCGTATGCAAAATCCACCGGGGTTGAACCGGCGGGAAGTGCCATGACCTCACCCTTGGGGGTGAAGACAAAGACTTCGCGGGCGTTGATCTCGAACCGCAGCGAATCCAGGAACTCCCCCGGATCAGAAGTTTCCTGCTGCCAGTCGACCAGGGACCTCAGCCACCCCATATCGCCGTCCCGGGGGCTGCCGGGGCCAACGGCCGTGCTGTTTGGCTGGTCCTTGTACTTCCAGTGCGCGGCCACACCATACTCGGCACGCCGATGCATTTCATGGGTGCGGATCTGGATCTCCACGGGCTTGCCGCCTGGGCCGATCACCGTGGTGTGCAGTGACTGGTACATGTTGAACTTGGGCATGGCAATGTAATCTTTGAAACGCCCCGGCAGGGGGTTCCAGCGGGAATGCATTGTGCCCAGCGCGGCATAGCAGTCCCGCACCGAATCGACCAGCACGCGGACCCCCATGAGGTCGTTGATGTCGTCGAAATCCTTATCCCGGACCACCATCTTCTGGTAGATCGAGTAGTAGTGTTTCGGCCGGCCGGTGATCGTGGCCTTGATCCGGGCGGCGCGGAGGTCCTCGGTAATCTGGTCACGGATGACGCCGAGGCTCTTCTCGCGCTCAGGTGTCCGGTCCCCGACCATGCGGACGATCTCTTCGTAGACCTTCGGATAGAGGGCAGCGAAGGACAGGTCCTCCAGTTCCCATTTGATGGTGTTCATGCCGAGGCGGTGCGCAAGGGGCGCAAAGATTTCCAGGGTTTCACGGGCTTTTCGGGACGATGACTCCGCGGACACAAACCGCCAGGTCCGGGCGTTGTGGAGCCTGTCGGCGAGCTTAATCATTAGGACCCGGATGTCCTTGGCCATGGCCACAACCATTTTGCGGACGGTCTCGGACTGGGCTGCTTCACCGAAGCTGACCTTATCCAGTTTGGTGACCCCATCCACCAGCATGGCAACTTCGGGACCGAATTCTTTTCTGAGGTCCGCCAGCGTGTACGGCGTGTCCTCAACCGTGTCGTGGAGCAGGGCCGCGGCCAGGGTGGTTCCGCTGAGACCCAGCTCCGCCAGGATGGTGGCCACGGCGACGGGGTGGGTGATGTAAGGATCACCGCTCTTGCGCTTCTGCCCGCGGTGGCTGTTCTCAGCAACGTCAAAGGCGCGCTGGATCAGGTCGAAGTCTTCTTTGGGGTTGTTCGCGCGGACGGTTCGCAGCAGCGGCTCAAGGATCGGGGAATAGGTGGTGGTGCCACGGCCGGTCAGGCGGGCCAGGCGTGAGCGTGTGCGTTCGCGACGGCCGGGAAATGTGGGGCGGGCGCCGGAATTGTCGACGGGTACCACCGGTCCGGGGCGTGCGGAAGCGGTCAGCCCGGTCTGAACTCCGTGGCCGGGAGTCCCGTCCCCGCCTGCCATTGGCTCCGATGCCGAACGTTCTTCCAATGAAGCACCCCTCACGACCTGTTTAATTACCCCAGTCTATTCCTCCGCCAGTTCACTTCCGTAACCGGCGCTTAAAAGCGTACGGGCCGGGTGGCGTGGATATTCCTACGCCACCCGGCCAGTTATGCTGTCTGCCGTCAGGCCCCTGCGGGTGCTGCCGGCACGTCCGTCCGGGCAGCGTTCTCGGCCCGGCGGTGCTCGACGCGTCTCGCCTGCTTCACCAGGTCGGGTTCGCTCTGGCGCAGCCAGGCGTACATGGGCGCCGCGACAAAGATCGTGGCCGCCGTTCCAATGAAAATGCCGACGAACAGGGCAAGGGACAAGTCGCGCAGCGTGCCGGCCCCGAGGAGGCCTGCTCCGATGAACAGGATGGCGCCCACCGGAAGGATGGCCACCACCATGGTGTTGATGGAACGGACCAGGGTCTGGTTCACCGCGAGGTTGACTTCCTCTGCGAATGTCCGGCGCGTGGAAGCATCCAGATCGGCGGTATTTTCGCGGATCTTATCGAAGACCACCACGGTGTCATACAGCGAATAACTGAGCACTGTCAGGAACCCGATGATAGCTGACGGCGTTACCTCAAAGTCGCTTAAGCCATACACGCCGGCGGTGATGAACATGGTCACGAGCATTGCGGTCAAGGCGGACACCGACATCTTCCAGGTCCGGAAGTACAGCGCCATCAGGACGGCAGCCAAGGCCACAAAGACGAGCAAACCCATCAGCGCCTGCTTGGTGACATCCGCACCCCAGGTGGGTCCGATGAACGTTGAGGTCACTTCGTTGTCAGTGACGCCATAGGCCGTGGCGAGGCCTTCCTTGATCTTGAGTGTCTCGTCGTCAGTCAGCTTGTCCGTCTGGATCCGCATCGTGGTACCGGCGACATTCGCAACGCGCGGCACGCTGCCTGGCACGACGTCCCGGACGACAGTTTCACCGAGGGCAGAGTCGGTGTCCTGCACTTTGGAGACGGTGAACTCGGAACCGCCCCGGAATTCAATCCCGAGGTTGAACCCGCCTTTGACCAGGGGGATCAGGATGGACAGCGCAACCGCCACAATGGCGATGAGGAACCATATTTTCTTGGCCCCCACGAAGTTGTAGGACCGCTTGCCCGTGTAGAGCTCGTTACCGAAAGTGGCAAAGCTGGACATTACTTGTTCTCCTTGGCTGCGCTCTTGGAGGAGCCCGTAAGTTGCTCCTGCTTTTCCGCGAGGCGGCGTTCCGCGATGGTCATGCGCCGTTCAGCTTCGGCGGCGGCGCCGGTGTTCTTGGCCCGTACAACGCCAGGCTTGGTTTCCGGCGTCCGCAGGCGGCCCGCACCGCGGTACAGCGGAACAGCGCCCAGGCGCTTGGGGTCAAGGCCGGAGAACCGGTGGCCTTCGCCGAAGAACTTGGTCCGCGCGAGGAGCTGCAGAGTCGGGTGGGTGAACATAAAGACCACGATGAGATCGGCGATGGCTGTCAGCCCCAGCGTAAAGGCGAACCCGCGGACGTTGCCGACGGCCACGAAGTAGAGCACGAGGGCGGCGAGCAGGTTGACGGCCTTGGAGGCCAGTACGGTCCGCTTCGCACGCTTCCAGCCATTCTCCACCGCTGAGACCAGGCCCCGGCCCTCGCGGAGTTCATCACGGATGCGTTCGAAGTAAACAATGAACGAGTCAGCTGTCTGGCCGATGGCCACAATCATTCCGGCCACGCCGGCCAGGGACAGCCGGTAGTTTTCGGTCCAGCCCAGGATGGCAATCGCCAGGTACGTCAGGGCACCTGCCACCACGAGGGAAGCAATGGTCACAAAGCCCAAGGCCCGGTACTGGAACAGGGAGTAAACCACCACGAGGAGCAACCCGATGATGCCCGCGAGGAGGCCCATGCGCAGCTGTTCGCCACCGAGGGTCGCGGAAATCTGCTGGTCACTCTGGATTTCGAAGCTGATGGGCAGCGCGCCAAAGCGGAGCTGGTCCGAGAGTGCCTTGGCTGTCTTCTCGGTGAAGCCACCGGTGATCTGCGGACGTCCATCGGTGATGATTGCCAGCGACCGTGGCGCGGAAATGACCTGGTCGTCGAGCACAATGGCGAACTGTGCCTTCGGATCGTTGCCGGTCTGGCCGCCGGCGGCCACATAGAACTGGTTCAGGCGTTCGGTGACCTCTTTGAACTTGGCCGTGCCTTCGCCGTCGAACTGGATGTTGACGGCCCAGTCGTTGGTGACGGCACCCTGGGCACCCCGCTGGAGCTGGAAGGAGGAGGTGACAATGTTGCCGCCCTTTACCTCCACAGGGCCGAGGATGTACTTGATGGCAGCTCTGGTATCAGTCGCCGGCTCGCAGGTAACCAAGGGCTTGGTGGGATCGGAAGCCGCAGGCTTGTCCGGCCCCGGATTTTTGCAGTCGAGGGTCTCAAACTGCCGGTACACCTCGGGGGTGATCCAGTTGATATCGCTGCCGTTGGCCGGTTCGGCCGTCGGCTTCGGAAGCTGGCCCTCGGGCGTCAGCGCTTCCGTGGGAACCGCTGCGCCGTCTCCGTTCAGCAGAACCGGGCGGAAGTTCATGTCCGCGGAAGCCTGGATCAGGTCGCGGGTTTCCTTCGTGGGGGTACCGGGAAGGCTGACCACCACGTTGCGTCCGGACTGCGTGCTGATCTCGGCTTCGGCAACGCCGGAGCCGTCAACACGCTGGCGGATGATTGCCACCGCCTGGTTGAGCTGCTCTTCGTTAATGTCCGAACCGCCCTCAACCTTGGGCGCCAGGATCATCTGGGTGCCGCCTTCGAGGTCAAGCGCCAGCTTGGGTGCCCAGCTGGCCTGGCCGGCAAGGGTGCCACCGGCCAATACAGCTGTCAGCACGGCAAGGATTACGCCGAGCCACACCAGTACCCGGAGGCCTGCGTTTTTAGGGCCAGTTCGTGCCATTGTCGATCTTTCTCTTATTTACGGAGGAACCGCCGATGCGAGCCTGATGCTCCCACCGGCGGCGGTCCGCAGCCGTAGAGGTATTGTGAATCCTGATGCCGAAGGCAGCGGGGGGCTAGCTGTCCTTTTTACCCTCGTCATTGAGGCGCTTCAGGGTCTCGTCCGGGGTTTCGGCGGTTGCAGCCGGAGTGCCCAGGTCCTGGCCCGTCAGTGAAGACGCGTCGTCGGGGACAACCGTAGGCTCGTCCTCAGCAACGACAGGAGCTTCCACGACCTTGGTGACTGCCTGGCGGTGAACTGTGGCGAGATTGCCCGGAGAGAGCTCCAGGACTACCTGGTTTTCGGCGTCATTCATGGAGACGATCCGGCCGAAGAGGCCAAAGCTGGTCATGACCTCAACACCGGGAGCGAACTGGGACTGCAGCGTAGCCTGCTGCGCCTTGGTCTTCTTGTTGCGGCGGAACATCATAAAGATAAAGATTCCAAGCATTGCGAACAAGACGATGTTCATGGGATCCACAGGGAAGTTTCCGTTCTGTACTGGCGTATCTGGTGTAGGGCAGCGTCCGCTTCGTTCCGCCATGCAGATATTCGTGCTGGCCGGCAACGGCCCCTCGGAGCCGACGGCGGAAACAAAGACCCGAACGTGCCGGGTGTCATACCCAGTCTAAAGGGAAAAGCTGACGGACGGGCCTATTGGCTGTTCGGCGCCCATTCGGCCGCGGCTTCACTGCTGTCCGGGTCGGATTCAAAGAGATCCAGGGGCTCCTGCCCGAACACGCCGGCCGGTACTGCATAGCCAAGATGGGTCCAGGCCGGCGCCATGGCGATGCGGCCCCGCGGCGTCCGGCCCAGGAGGCCTTCGCGGACCAGAAATGGCTCGGCCACCGTTTCTACGGTCTCGGTTTCCTCCCCCACGGCAATCGCCAGGGTGGACAGCCCGACCGGACCGCCGCCGAATTTTGTGATCAGGGCTTCGAGGACAGCACGGTCGAGCCGGTCCAGGCCCCGTTTGTCCACTTCGTACATGTCCAGGGCGGCAGAGGCCGCGCGTGCGTCGATCTGTTCGATCCCGTGGACCAGCGCCCAGTCCCGGACCCGCCGGAGGAGGCGGTTGGCGATGCGCGGCGTGCCGCGCGAACGGCCGGCAATTTCACTGAAGCCGGCGGAGTTGACCTTGAGGTCCAGCAGGCCGGCGGAACGGCGGAGGACCAGTTCAAGTTCGGCCACGCTGTAGAACTCCAGGTGCCCGGTGAACCCGAACCTGTCCCGCAGCGGGCCGGGCAAAAGTCCGGCGCGGGTGGTGGCTCCCACCAGGGTGAAGGGCGGAAGCTCCAGCGGAATGGCTGTGGCGCCGGCGCCCTTTCCCACCACAATGTCCACGCGGAAATCTTCCATGGCCATGTAAAGCATTTCCTCGGCAGGCCGGGACATGCGGTGGATTTCGTCCAGGAACAGGACCTCCCCTTCGGAGAGGGAGGACAGGATTGCGGCGAGGTCCCCGGCGTGCTGGATGGCCGGACCGCTGCTGATCCGCAAGGGCGAGTTCATTTCGGCGGCGACGATCATGGCCAAGGTGGTTTTCCCCAGCCCGGGCGGGCCGGAGAAAAGGACGTGGTCCGCGCTGCGGCCGCGCATCCGTGAGGCCTGCAGCACCAGGGAGAGCTGCTTGCGGACCCTGTGCTGGCCCACGAAGTCGTCCAGGTTCTTGGGCCTGAGCGCCGCTTCAATGACCCGCTCCTCGGGCTCCTCCCCTCCCGCTACAACGGAGGGCTCAGCCACGGCTGCCTACACGGTTACCGGCCCGTGCGCCGTCCTGGCCGAGCCAGCGGAGCGTGGTCCGCAGGATTTCGGCCACATTCCCGCGGAACGAAACCTCGGGATTGTCCGCGAGGGCCTTGTCGATGCTGGCCACAGCGTCCTTTTCAGACCAGCCAAGGCTGGTCATGGCAGCCACCACCTGCGGCTTCCAGGCTGCTTCTGCCGGCGTGGCCGGGCTGGCAGCACCGGCGGTGCCGTGGGGTACCAGCTTGCCGGCGAGTTCCAGCACAATCCGGCCTGCCACCTTGGGGCCTATGCCGGGCACCTTGGTGAACGTCTTGCTGTCGGCGGTGTGGGCCGCAACGCGGATGGCCTCAGGCTCGTGGACGGCGAGGACGGCAAGGGCAAGCCGCGGTCCCACGCCGCTCACGCTGAGCAGGACGTCGAAGACTTCCCGCTCGTCGTCGGAGGCAAAGCCGAACAGGGTCAGCGAGTCTTCGCGCACGATCAGTGAGGTGAAGAGTTTGCCCTCTTCGCCGGCGCGGAGGCTGCTGAGCGTCTGTGGTGTGGCATTGACGCTCATTCCAGCGCCGTTGAGGTCGATCACGGCCGTGGAAAGACCAATGTGCGCTACGGTTCCGCGAAGGAAACTGATCAAAGCCGGGCTCCTGGTGTACTGCCGGACTCTGTGGGGGTTGGACCGGCTATCCGAACATATCTACGAATACCCTAGCAAGTGCCGCGGACATTCAGCGTGCGCGGCGCGCCTTCGCCTCAGCATCGGCCCACGCCCGCTGGGCCGGGGTCAGCGACAGGCTGCCCGGGCCGGTGGTGGCCACGGCGGCCCCGCTGCCCGCCCGCCACGCATGCGTGATGGCCAGGGCCAACGCATCCGCGGCGTCGGCCGGTCGCGGTGGGGCGTCCAGCCGGAGAATCTTGGTGACGAGTTTTGTCACCGCTTCCTTATTGGAGGTGCCGCTGCCGGTCACGGCAGCTTTCACTTCCGACGGCGTGTGCAGCGCCACCGGGATTCCGCGGCGGGCAGCCGCGGCGATCACCACGCCGGAGGCCTGGGCCACGCCCATAACCGTGCTGACGTTCAGCTGGGAGAAGACGCGTTCGACGGCGAGCACCTGCGGTTCGTAACGGTCCAGCCACTCGTCAATGGCCAGGGCAATAACCAGCAGGCGCTGGTCCAGGGTTTCCGCCGGGGACGTGCCCACCACCCCGACGGCCACCATAGTGGCGCGCCTGTTCCGTTCGACATCCACCACGCCGATGCCGCAGCGGGTAAGTCCCGGGTCAACGCCGAGTACGCGCAGCGTCACGCTCCCCCACCCGCTCTAGGCCGCAAGGCGGAGGTTCACTCAGATTCCAGGGCGGCCTGGACTTCGTCGCTGAGGTCGGCGTTGCTGTAGACGTTCTGGACGTCATCGAGCTCTTCCAGCGCGTCAACAAGCTTCATGAACTTCTTGGCGGCTTCCAGGTCGAGGGGCACAACCATCGAGGGAACGAACTCGGCCTCGTCGGTGTCGTACTCGATCCCGGCCTCCTTGAGGGCGTCACGGACGGCCTGGAGGTCAGTCGGTTCCGAATGGATTTCGAAGGTGTCGCCGTTGTCCTTGACTTCATCGGCGCCAGCCTCGAGAACAGCCATCAGGACGTCGTCCTCCGTCAGTTCCTTCTTTGGCAGGGACACCACGCCCTTGCGGCTGAAGAGGTAGCTGACCGAACCGGGATCGGCGATGGTGCCGGCGTTGCGGGAGATGGCCAGGCGGACTTCGGAGGCCGCCCGGTTCTTGTTGTCGGTGAGGCATTCGATCAGCAGTGCGGAGCCCTGCGGGCCACGGCATTCGTACATGATTTCGGTGTAGTCAACCACTTCACCGGTCAGGCCGGCGCCGCGCTTGATGGCGCGGTCAATGTTGTCGGCAGGAACCGAGGTCTTCTTGGCCTTGGTGACGGCCAGCTCCAGCCCGGGGTTTCCCTGGAGGTCCGGTCCGCCCATGCGGGCAGCAACTTCGATGTTCTTAATCAGCTTGGCGAACGATTTGGCACGGCGGCTATCAAGGATGGCCTTTTTGTGCTTGGTCGTTGCCCATTTGGAGTGGCCTGACATGCTTTACGCGTCTCCTCTGATCATCCGGATAAAAAGTTCATGTACGCGTTTCTCCCCAGTCACTTCCGGGTGGAAGGAGGTGGCCAGCAGGTGGCCGGAACGCACAGCAACAATTCTAGCCGTCCCGGGCAGGCTGGCCGCGTGCGACGCGTGGTCAGGGTCTGCCGGCTCCACCTGCGCGAGAACCTCCACGCCCTCGCCGACACGCTCCACCCACGGACCGCGGATGAACACCGCGTGAACCGGTGCCACCCCGGATTCCGTTGCGCTGAAGTCCAGGCTCTTGAAATCAAGGTCAGTTTCGAACGATTCGCGCTGCCGTCCGAAGGCGTTGCGCCGGACCGTAATGTCCAGCCCGCCGAAGGTCTGCTGCGGGTTGCCGGCAAGGTCGGTGGCCGGATCGGCGATCTCGTTGGCCAGGAGGATCATGCCGGCGCAGGAACCGAAGACCGGCAGTCCGTCGCGGATGCGGTCCGTCAAGGGTCTTGCCAGCTCAAAGGCCCGGGCAAGCTTGTCGATGGCCGTGGATTCGCCACCCGGAATGATGAGGCCGTCCAGGCCGTCCAGCTCCTTGGGCCTGCGGATTCCGACGCCGGCAGCACCGGATGCTTCCACGGCGCGCAGGTGTTCACGGAAGTCGCCCTGGAGCGCCAGGACGCCGATCCGCAGGCCTGCGCCCACGCGTGCGGAAGCGGCCGAATGGGGGTTTGTCATCCATTCAGCATAATGTGCCAGTCACCCTCAACCGTGCGGGTCTGCCAACGCGGGGCAGGGTTCCATGCCGTTGCTGGGATATATTACTGAGCATGCTTTACATCAGTGTTCCGCTCGGCAAGCTGGTCCGCCGGGTGTCCCGGCTCAGGGGTGGCGGGTCCGCCCTGCCCGGTTTGGTGGTCGAAAAAATCGACCCCGGCTTTATGCAGCGGACACTTGCCACACTGCCCCACGGCGTGGCTGTGGTAAGCGGAACCAACGGCAAGACCACCACCACGAAAATGGTGGTGGAACTCCTTGAAAGCCAGGGGCTGAAGGTGTTCACCAACCGCACCGGCAGCAACTTCACCCGTGGCGTGGCGGCCGCCTTGCTCGGCGAGGTGGACTGGCGCGGCCGGCTGAAGGCCGATGTCGCCGTCCTGGAACTGGACGAAGCCCACGCCGTGCATTTTGTGAACCGCGTCCCGCCCCGCTACAGCCTCCTGCTCAACGTCCTGCGGGACCAGCTGGACCGTTTCGGTGAAATCGACAAGACGGCCCAGCTCCTGGAGCACATCGCGGCCAAGACCACCGGAACGGTGGTGCTCAACCGGGAGGATCCCCGCGTGGCCCGCATCGCGGACACCCTCACCGGCCAGGACGTCCAGTACTTCGGCCTCGACGATTCGCTCCTCAGCACCTTTCCCAACGATGACGACCTGCGCGCTGCGCCCGGAAGCACTGCTCCCGCGACGCTCCCCGAAAAGCCTCCCGCCGACGTCGTACTCCGCAAGGTGGGGCCCGACACAGCGGTTTTTGAGTACGACGGCGTCACGGTCACCACGGCGATGAGGCTCCGCGGCGTCTACAACATCTTTAATGCCGCGGCGGCGCTGGTACTGGCCCGCAGCATCTGCGGCGGCGGGGCCGCGACGGCCAACCACGCCACGCTGCTCACCGCGCTGTCCCAGGTAAAACCGGCCTTCGGTCGCGGCGAAAGCCTCACAGTGGAAGGCCAGCCCCTCGACCTGGTGCTGGTCAAGAATCCCAGCGGCTTCAGGCTGGGGCTGAAGTCATTCCCGGCGGTCGGCTACGCCATTATGATCGCCATCAATGACAACTACGCCGACGGCCGGGACATGTCCTGGCTCTGGGACGTGGAATTCGATTCGCTCCGCGACGGCGGGGTGGACCAGCTGGCCGGATCCCGGGCTTACGACATGGCGCTGCGGCTGCAGTATGACGACGTCGGGATCGGTGCAGTCCAGACGGACATTGCGCCCGCGCTGGCGGCCTTCATCCGTGAGGGTGAGGGCAGGCCGAAGCGAATCTTCTGCACGTACACAGCCATGCTGGCCATCCGCCGAGAACTGTCCAAAATCACCGACGTGGAGGTCGTCTCATGATTTCGGGGGCAACTGGCTCAGAGCAATCGGCGTCCAAAGGCACCATCCGCGTCCTGCAGCTGTATCCGCGGGACATGAACATTTACGGTGACTGGGGCAACGCCCTGGTCCTGAAGCAGCGGATCAGTTGGCATGGCTACACGCCGGAGCTGCTTGAGTACAACGTCGGGGACGAATTTCCCGCCGATGCGGACCTGATCGTCGGCGGCGGCGGACAGGACAGCGGCCAGCTGGTCATCCAGGATGACCTGCACTCAAGGGCCGGCGTCCTGACCGGGCTGGCGGAGGACGGCGCGCCCATGCTGGTGATCTGTGGGCTCTATCAACTGTTCGGGCGCTTCTTTAAGACCCGCTTGGGTACGGTCATTCCAGGGATTGGCATCCTGGACGCGGAAACCCATGGTACGGACGAACGCCTGATCGGTAACGTCAAAGTGGCCTCCCCGGAGTTCGGCGAGGTCCTGGGCTATGAGAACCACAGCGGGCAGACCACCCTGGGCCCCGGCGTCCGGCCGCTCGGAACCGTAGCCAAGGGGACCGGCAACAACTCCAGCGACGGCCACGAGGGCGCGCGCTTCAAGAACGTGGTGGCCAGCTACCTGCACGGTTCGTTATTGCCCAAGAACCCCGCCATGGCCGACTTCCTCATTCGCACGGCCGCCGAACGGAAGTTCGGGACTTTCGTTCCGGGCACCCCGGACGACCACTACGCGTTGCTGGCCCGCGAACACGCCGCCCGGGTTCCGCGCTGACCGTTCCGCGCTGACCGTTCCGCGCTGACCCTTCTGCGCCGATCATCACGGGCGGCCTGGCGCAGACGTGTTTCAGGGTTCCTTGGTGATCAGCATCTCATGCGCGCCGGCGGCCGCAGCTCCTTTCGACTCCACCACGGCGGCGGTCCGCTGCCTGGTCTCGGCATCGGCCTCGGGTGTTGCACAGACACCCTGTGGCGCATCCGATGCGACCGAACACCAGCGGTACGGACCCCGGACAATAACCGACGGAGCCCAGGCGAGGTCCGCCGCTGACCATTTGCCTGCCGCGTCCTGGCTGAACTGCGCCCGCACCAGCAGGCCCTCGTTGTTGACCACATACCGGGGCGACAATTCGGTCACCCCGTTGCCCAGCCCGTAGACGATCCACGTGCCCTTGTGGTTTTCGATCGGCAGCACCGAGTGGGTGTGATGACCGTAGATCATGCTGAATTGGCCGCTGTCCACGAGGGCGTGGGCCACTTCCTGCTGTTGGGCGTTCGCTTCACTGGCGTACTCGTCGCCGGCGTGCATGGCCGCCAGGACGATATCAGCGCCAAGGGCCCGGGCTTTGACAGATCTGCGGCGGGACGTTGAAGGACGGGTAGGCGGCGAACGGACCATCCGGACCCGCCACGGGCGTCTCCTGATGGCAGATTGCGAGATCACTGAGCTTGATGTACCTGCGCTGGCCCTCGAGGAGCGGGGTGAAGTCCAGCCCTTGATTGCCTGCCGCGGCGGCGTCATCACGGGCCTGCTGCCAGAGCTGGGTGTGGATCAGCATGTCGCCGGTCAGCAGCACTGACGTGCACAGAAGCGTGGGACACTCCGGACCGGCACCCGGGGTGGGAGTCGGCGTGGGCACCGCCGTCGGGCTTTCCTGATCCGTGCCGGAGCCGACGCCGGACACCGCACCCGCGCGACGGCGCGTTGTGTTCCGCGATCACGCCGCAGCCGGCCGCCACGGCGGCCAGGACACCTCCGGACACCGCAGCAGCGCAGCGGGCACCAAGGCCCCGACTTGTCCCCATAGACGTGATTCTAGGTTCGCCGGTCCAGGGATGCCGGCATTAAACAACGACGGCGGGTGGCCATCCCTGCTGAGGTGACCACCCGACGTCGGACTTCTGGTGCTGCTGCTGCCTGACTGCCGGCGCGCGGCGCTGTTACCAGCCGCGCTCTGAGAGACGGTGGGGCTGCGGGATTTCGTCCACGTTGATGCCCACCATGGCTTCGCCCAGGCCGCGGGAGGCCTTGGCGATGACGTCCGGGTCATCGAAGAACGTGGTGGCCTTGACGACGGCAGCTGCACGCTGGGCCGGGTTGCCGGACTTGAAGATGCCGGAGCCGACGAACACGCCGTCGGCGCCCAGCTGCATCATCATGGCAGCGTCGGCCGGGGTGGCGATGCCGCCCGCGGTGAACAGCACTACGGGGAGCTTGCCGGCGGCGGCAACTTCCTTGACCAGTTCGTACGGGGCCTGCAGTTCCTTGGCCGCGACGTAGAGCTCGTCCTCGGGCAGGGCGGCGAGCTTGGCGATCTCGGCCCGGATCTGGCGCATGTGGCCGGTGGCGTTGGAAACATCGCCGGTGCCGGCCTCGCCCTTGGACCGGATCATGGCCGCGCCCTCGTTGATGCGGCGCAGCGCCTCACCGAGGTTGGTGGCGCCACAGACGAAGGGAACCTTGAAGTTCCACTTGTCGATGTGGTGGACGTAGTCGGCCGGGGTCAGGACCTCGGACTCGTCGATGTAGTCCACGCCCAAAGACTGCAGGACCTGCGCCTCGACGAAGTGGCCGATCCGGGCCTTGGCCATGACGGGCACGGAAACAGCTTCGATGATTTTGTCGATCATGTCCGGATCGGACATGCGGGACACGCCGCCCTGGGCACGAATGTCAGCGGGAACGCGTTCCAGCGCCATCACGGCCACGGCACCGGCATCTTCGGCGATGCGGGCCTGTTCGACGTTGACGACGTCCATGATGACGCCGCCCTTGAGCATCTCAGCCATGCCGCGCTTGACGCGGTTGCTGCCCGTGACGCTGTTCGCGGACGAACCGGCTTCGCTGCTTACATCAGGTGTAGACACAAAAACCCCTATGGGTAGAGAGACGATCTTCGCCGGGCGTGAGGGCGGCACCAAGCCGAGCAGTACACGCACCGGGTTGCCGGATCCATTGACCGGGCAGTCACAATACTAGTCCCACCGCGCGCGGTGGACTTAATCACGCTTAATCAGCAGCCGCGGCCGCTGACAGCGCCTGGCGATGGACACCCCTAATCCGCTGGATCACCGTGACCAAGCTGGCAAGGGCCAGCAGCCCGAGCGTCACCAGGAGAACCACCGGTGGCAGGCCCAGGCCGGTGAATCCGGTGACCACCAGCACCGAAACCAGCCGTTCGGCGCGCTCGGCGATGCCCACGTTCGCCGTGAAGCCGAGCGATTCGGCCTTGGCCCGCGCATAGGAAACCACCATGCCCAGGACCAGGCAGAGCATCGCTGTGACGGCGATCGCGTAGTCCGCTCCCCCGGTGAAAAACCAGACGGCCAGGCCGGCAAACAGTGCTCCGTCGGCGATCCTGTCCAACGTGGAGTCCAGGAAGTTTCCCCATCCTCCGCCGGTATCGCGCATCCGGGCCATGATGCCGTCCAGCACGTCGGAGAAGATGAACGCCGTAATGAACAACGTGCCCCACCAGAGCTGCCCGAGGGGGTAGAAAACCAAGGCTCCCACCACAACGCCGGCGGTGCCGATGACCGTCACCGCGTCGGGCGAAACGCCAATTTTCAGGAGCCAGCGGGCAAGCGGAGTGAAGAGCGCGGTGAAAAACCCGCGCGCGTGCCTATTCAGCATCCGTCTCCCCGGGCCAGGCCTCGGCAACCAACTGGCGGACCTCGTCCAGGGTCTGCGTTATTGCCTTGGTCTGGGCGATGATCGGGAAGAAGTTCCCGTCGCCGCCCCACCGCGGAACGATGTGCTGGTGCAGGTGGGCTGCGATCCCGGCGCCGCCCACTACACCCTGGTTCATGCCCAGGTTGAAGCCGCCCGGGTTGGAAACCTTGCGCAGGACCTTCATCGCTGTCTGGCTGATCTCGGCAAACTCCGCGGTTTCCTCGATGGTGAGGTCCGTGTAGTCCGGGACGTGCCGGTAAGGGCACACCAGGAGGTGGCCCGGGTTGTAGGGAAACAGATTGAGGACCACGTAGCAGGTCTTCCCCCGGTGGACGATGAGGGCTTCCTCATCGGTCCGGCCGGGGCCCACGCAGAAGGGACAGTCGTTTTCGTTCTTGAACTGGTGTTGGCCGCCCTTGATATAGGCCATCCGGTGGGGAGTCCACAGGCGCTGGAATGCGTCCGGTACGCCCGCGAGATCAAAGTCATCGGTCACGCCGGCATCCCCTGGATAGCCTGCGCCTGTGTTCTCCTGCACCGTATTATGTTCCGTTTCCGCTAGCTGGTCCGGTTCCGGACGGCTTCCGTGATCCGCTTGACGGCCTCGGCAACGGGCACGCCGTTGTCCTGGCTGCCGTCACGGAACCGGAAGGACACCGCCCCGGCCTCCGCGTCGTCGCCACCGGCAATCAGGACAAACGGGATTTTGTCCTTGCTGGCGGTGCGGATCTTCTTGGGGAACCTGTCCGACGACGTATCCACCTCGGCGCGGATGCCCGCCGCCTTGAGCTGGCCAACGACGTCGAACATGTACTCGTTGAACGTTTCGGCCACCGGAATGCCCACCACCTGGACAGGGGAAAGCCACGCCGGGAAGGCGCCGGCGTAGTGCTCGGTGAGCACACCCATGAACCGTTCGATGGAACCGAAGAGCGCACGGTGGATCATCACGGGCCGCTGGCGGGTACCGTCGGCTGCCTGGAATTCCAGCTCAAAGCGTTCGGGGAGGTTGAAGTCGAGCTGGATGGTGGACATCTGCCAGGTCCGGCCGAGGGCGTCCTTCGCCTGGACCGAGATTTTCGGGCCGTAGAAGGCAGCCCCACCTGGATCCGCGACCAGTTCCAGGCCGGATTCCTCGGCCACTTCGGAAAGGGTGCGCGTGGCTTCTTCCCAGGCGGCGTCCTCGCCGACAAACTTCTCCGGATCCTTGGTGGAGAGCTCCAGGTAGAAGTCGTTCAGGCCGTAGTCCTTCAGCAGGTCGAGCACGAACGTCAGGGTCTTGGTGAGTTCGTCCTTCATCTGCTCGCGGGTGCAGTAGATGTGGGCGTCGTCCTGGGTCATGCCGCGGACCCGGGTCAGGCCGTGCACCACTCCGGACTTTTCGTAACGGTAGACGGCGCCGAATTCGAAGAGCCGCAGCGGCAATTCACGGTAGGACCGACCCCGCGAGCGGAAAATCAGGTTGTGCATGGGGCAGTTCATCGGCTTCAGGTAGTAGTCCTGGCCGGGCTTGCGGACGGTGCCGTCCTCGTTGAGCTCGGCGTCCACATGCATGGCCGGGAACATGCCCTCCTTGTACCAGTCCAGGTGTCCCGAGACCTCGTACAGGTGGCCCTTGGTGATGTGCGGGGTGTAGACGAACTCGTACCCGGCATCAACATGGCGCTGGCGGGAGTAGTCCTCCATCTCCTTGCGGATGATGCCGCCCCTGGGGTGGAACACCGGCAGGCCGGAGCCCAGCTCATCGGGGAAGGAGAAGAGATCAAGTTCGACGCCGAGCTTGCGGTGGTCGCGCCGTTCAGCTTCGGCGATGCGCTCCTGGTAGGCCTTCAGCGCGTCCTTGGTGGGCCACGCCGTGCCGTAGATGCGCTGCAGCTGCTGGTTCTTTTGGTTGCCCAGCCAATAGGCGGAGGATGACCGGGTCAGAGCAAACGCGTTGGAGATGAGCTTGGTGTTCGGCAGGTGCGGGCCGCGGCAGAGGTCGCACCAGACGGTGGTTCCCTCCTTGCGCTCCACATTGTCGTAGATGGTGATGTCGCCAGCGCCGACTTCGACGTTGACGCCTTCGCCGGCTTCCGCGGCTTCATTCTTTTTGCCGAGCAGTTCGAGCTTGTAGGGCTCGTTCTTCATGGCCTCGCGGGCTTCGTCCTCGGACACCACCCGGCGGACGAACTTCTGGTTCTGGTTAATGATCTTGAGCATCATCTTCTCGAGGGTCTTGAGGTCCTCGGGGGTGAACGGCTCGGCGACGTCGAAGTCGAAGTAGAAGCCGTCGGTGATGTACGGGCCGATGCCCAGCTTGGCGGCGGGGCGGAGCTGCTGTACTGCCTGGGCCATCACGTGGGCGGTGGAGTGCCGGAGCACGTTCAGGCCGTCCGGGGAATCGATGGTGACGCCCTCGATCCGGGCGCCCTCGGGCAGCTCCTGGTCCAGGTCCTTCAGCTCGCCGTTAACGCGGGCCACAACAACTTCGCGGCGCTCAAAGAAGAGTTCCGCACCGGTTGTCCCGGTAGTCACCTTGGTCTCTTCGCCATCGACGATGAGGGTGATCTGCTGGGCATCTGACACGGGTGTCTCCTATTCAAAGTTTTAGGCTTCATAGCTTGCGGCATACGGGGACCACAGCCAGCCATCGCCAATGCTATCGGTTCCGCCAGAGGCCCACCAACGGGACCCGCGGTGCGCTGCGGTGCGCTGCCACGCCGTAATCCTGCCCGGCCGCCCATCAGCCGCCCATTCCGGTGATGGCGAGGCTTCGGCTGATTCCGTCGAGGGGATGCGGCACATCGGTACCCGCCACCCGATCAGTCGGGAACGGCAGGGTATCCGCTTGGCTAAGGTCCCAGGCCATGCTGGCGCTCAGGCTGATCCCGCGTGGACCAGTCCGCCGTGTGGTGCCGCGGATGAGCAGCAGCCTGGTGCCGAACAGGAGCAGCCCCGCCTGTTCCTGTGCTTCATGGAAGAACACGGAGTCGATGCAGCCGGTGCCGTCATCGATGCTGATAAACACCACCCGGCGCCCGCCACGCATGGGCGGGGTCTGGGTGGCGATGCGCACCCCTGCCACCATAACCTCTGTACCGTTTCGCAGGCCCAGCAGTTTATCGGCAGTGACCACACCCAGCCTGTCCAGCATGGGCCGGTAGCTGTCCATCAGGTGCCCGCTGACGTCAATGGCCATCAGGTCAAGTTCAGCCCGGACGTTTTCAACCAGGGTTGGCGCGGGAAGCCCGGGTTTGACGTTGCGGAGCTCCACATCCCCCAGCGGCAGGGAGAGCTGGCCCTCAATGACTTCGATGCCCTTCCGCGCACTTCCCGCGGACTGCATCCTCTGCAGATGCTGGACAAGGTCTGCCCGGTTGGCACTCCCGCCTGACTGACGGTGCAGGGAATCAAAAGCACCCAATTGCGCAAGCCTCTTGATGCTTGGCTTGGTGAGCCTGGACCGTGCCCTGAGGTCGGCAAGGGAGTCGTAGGGCTGGCCGGCGGCTATCCGTTTGAGCTCGGCGCCGGAGAGGCCATAAATCCCGTTGAGGCTCAGCCTGATCCCCAGCTTCCCTGCGTCAGGTCCGTCCGTGACCCGTTCCACCCGGTACTCGGCGTGGCTGTGGTTGATATCCAGCGGCAGGATGGGAATGCCCAGCCGGCGGGCCTCGGCCACCAGCAGCCGCTTGGGGTACATACCGGGATCGTGCTCCCACAGCCCGGCCAGGAACGCCTCGGGATGGTGCGCCTTGAGCCAGGCCGACTGATAGGTGGGAACGGCAAAGGCAGCACCGTGCGCCTTGCAGAAACCAAAGCTGCCAAAGGCTTTCAGGGTTCCCCAGACCTTGTCCACCACTTCCGGGGAATACCCCTTGATCCGGGCCTCCCTGCGGAAGAACTCTTCCACCTTCAGTTCGGGGACCTCACTGCCAAGGGCGCGCCGGAACTCATCGGCCCGCGCCAGGCCGCAGCCGGTCATCACGTCGAAGGTTTTCAGGATCTGTTCATGGAAGACAGTGACACCATGGGTTTCCTGGAGCACTGGTTTCAGGTCAGGGTGCGGATAGACCTCAGGCGCGAAGCCGTGCCTGTGCTCCAGGAAGGGCCGCACCATGTCAGATTTCATGGGCCCTGGCCGGAACAGCGAAATGTCGATGATGAGGTCGTTGAACTCACGCGGGGCCATCTTGCCGATCAGCTCACGCTGGCCGGGTGACTCGATCTGGAAGCAGCCCAGGGTGTGGGTGCTGCGGATCAGTTCGAAGGTCGGTTCATCATCCAGTGGCACGGCATTGAGGTTGATGTGGCCGTTCTCGGCAATGTAGTCCGGGCCGGTGCCGTCAGAACCGGCCGGGTGGGCGCCGGCCGCCACCACTTCAGCTTTGGAAGGATGGATCCGGATGACTTCCCGGACAGCAAACGCCATGGCGCTTTGCATCCTTACCCCCAGGACATCCAGCTTGAGCATGCCCATGGGATCCATGTCATGTTTATCGAACTGGCTCATAGGCAACCCCAGCCCGCTGGGCTGGACCGGGGTCCGGTCAAGCAGTGTGGCATCGCCCAGGATCACCCCGCACGGGTGCATGGAAATATGCCGGGGCAGCCGGTCCAGCCGCTCCGTGAGGTCCACCAGCAGGTCCAGCTGCTGGTTTTCGGTGAGGCCCCGCTGCTCCACCCGCCCCGCAAACTCCCGCAGTTCAGGTTTCTCAACCAAAGCTTCCCGGAAATTTCGGGCCGAGAAACGCCACAGCTGCTTGGCGATCTCACCGACATCGTCATCATCCATACCCAGCGCCATACCTGCATCCCGGACCGCGCCGCGGGCCCGGTAACCGTTCTGCATGCTCATCAGCGTGACCCTCTCGGCACCAAACCGGTCAAAGATCCGCCGGTACACGTTGTGCCGCTCGGCGCTTTCAACGTCGATGTCGATGTCCGGCAGCGTTGCCCGGTCCTGGGACAGGAAGCGTTCGAAGATCAGGTCATGCTGAAGCGGATCCACTTGGCTGACATCAATCAGGTAGTTGACCAGGCTGGACGCCCCGGAACCACGGGCGGCTGCCCGTACCCCCATGTCCATGATCATGCGGGAAACCTCCGCCACCGTGAGGAAGTAGGAGGAGAATCCAAGGTTCCGGATGATTCCCAGCTCGTGCTCCAGCCGCGAGCGCATTTGCTTGTGGGCTGGGCCTGCTATTCCCGGAAACCGCCTGCCGATCCCGGCCTCACAGCGCTGCGCCAGTTCAACGTGTGGGTCCTGGCTGATACCGATGACTGACGCCTCCGGGACCACAGGCTGCTTCCATCCCATGTCAGCCACCGGATCCATCCGGCAGTAGTCGGCGAGCGCCTCAGTCTGCGCCATCAGCTGCTTAAGGTCAGCCGTGCCGTACCCCGCGGCGCGGATGATTTCCTTGCCGAGCTGCAGCATTTGTCCTGATGTTTTGAGCCAGGCCTGCCCGTTGGGCTGAAGGAGCGGTTCGGTAGCGAGTTCAGGCAGGGACTTCAGCGTGCGCGCCGAGTCGAGGACATCAGCCGTGGCGGCACCGTCTTCGGCACAGTAGCGGACAGCATTAGTGAGCACGGCCGGGACGCGGTGTTCTTCGGCGAGTTTGAGCATGCGCACTGCATGGGCGGTGCTCACAGGCGCACCGGGGGCGGTCAGCTGGGAAACGACTTCAGCCACCAGGGTCCCTGCGGGCATGGCTTCGAGCCAGCCCTTGAAAAGGGTACGGGGGCGGAGGTAGCGACGGCCGCCCATGGCCCGGCCGACGTCGGAAGCCGGGCCGATCAGGACTGTCAGGACCGGCTTCAGCGTTGTGGGGTCAAGCGTCCGTGAGGCGAGTTCGGCGCGGGTGACTGCCACAGGCACCGCTCCCCGGGCTTTGCCCGAGGTGCGGGCATGGGCGTCCGATACCAGCCTGCACAGGGCGCGGTAGCCCGCCCCGTTGTTGTGACCCCGCGCAAGCACCACCACCCGGCCAGCGAGCTGGGTGCGGTGATCGCCGTCGTCGTCGAAGACCGCAAGGTCCACCCCTACGATGGGGTCGATGCCGGCAGCCATGCAGGCTTTGAGGTGTTTGATGGTGCCGTAGAGCCCGTCCCGGTCCGTGCAGGCGAGCGCTGTTGCCCCGTCTGCGGCGGCAACCTGGGCCAGTTCGTCAGGCCAGGAGACTCCATAGTGCGCGCTGAAGGCGGTGGAAACGTGGAGGTGTGTGAAGCTCATGCTGTTTTGGGGTGGAGGGGGTGGAGTGCGTCATGGATGCGAAGCAGCCTCCAGCGGCCGCTGCCCAGATGCCTGCTGAGGTCAAGGGTCAGGGGCTCCCCTGCGCCATTATGTGGTTCAGCACGGACCTGGACCCGCCAGATCTCATGGTCCACCAGTCCCGGTCCGCTGCCCAGCGGCGCACGGCGTTCCTCGGCCCACCATTCCCGGCGTTCGTACCACCGCACAGGTTCAGCGCACACCGAGTAGTCCCGCCCGGCCCACTGGAGTTTCAGCGGCTGGCCGGCCGGGGTGCAGACGACGTCCACGGACTCGCTGAACATACCCATGGACGCCTCCCGGACTGACTGAACTGGCGCAAAATGCTGCTGCAAAATGCTGCCGAACAACAGGATATTCGAATACATGTTCGAACAATTCCAGTCTACGACGGCGCCCCGACAAAACCTAGACAGGGGTGGACGGACGCGTCAGCAGGTAGCAGGATTGTGCCATGAGCACCCATGACGCACTCCTCAAGCACGTAAGCATCAAGGCCCAGGAAGAAACCCTCGTGGCAACCTTCGATATCGACGGCAACATCCCCGGGGCAGGTGCGTACGTGGTGGGGCTCGTGGCGGCCAGCCCTGATTTCTCATCCCAAAGACGGCTGGGCATTGAGTTCATGAACGGGGAGGCAATCGCCTTCTACTCATTCAGCCACGATCAGAGCGCCGAAGAGAATTATGATCTTGGCGGCGTGACGCATTCCGGCAACACCATCACGGGGAACTTTCCCATCGCCGCCGTTCACGGCCTGGGCAAGGGACACGTCATGTCAGCCTTCAGCGAGGCTGACGGCCGGGAATTCCAGTCCGGCGTCGCCGTTGAGGAAGCGCTGTAGCGTCAGCTGTTTTCTTTGTGGACCTTCATCTCGAGTTCGATGAACCCCGAGATCATGGCCCGGTACGTGGATTCCACGATGTCCGGATCAATGTCCTTCTTTTCCGCAGCTCCCCGGACGTGCTCAATCACGCGTTCCACGCGACCGGGGGCGCGGACTTCAGCGTCGTCCCCCTTCAGGGCTCCGGCGATCCGGATCAGGCGTTCACGCCGGGCAATGAGCGAGACAATCTGGTCGTCAACTTCGTCGACCGCAATCCGAACCGCAGCGAGCTGTTCCTTGTCGGCCAAAGCATCCCTATCGTTTCCTTGAATTGTTGCCATCCTCTGACAGTATCGAAGCATGCAGCCCAGAGTCGACTTCATCTCATTAGGTGTCCGAAGTGTTGATGCCTCCCGCCATTTCTATGTGGAAGGCCTTGGCTGGCCTGTGCACCTCGAAATGCCAGGCGACGCAGTGTTCATCCAGGTCAACCACGGCTTGGTCCTTTCCCTGTGGGACGCAGGGCAGATGCACGCCGAAGCAGGGGTTGGCGCCCCTGGTCCGGTCCCGCGCATCACCCTCAGCCACAACCTGGCCAGCACCGATGAAGTGGACCGGGTCATGGCCGAAGCCCGGGCCGCGGGCGCGGAAATCGTTGCCGAGCCCGTCACCCAACCGTGGGGTGGGTACAGCGGTTATTTCGCCGATCCGGACGGCTTCCGCTGGGAGATTGCCTACAACCCAACCTGGGAAGTGGACGACGACGGCAAAGTCACCGTCTAGGGCATCGTCACCCCTTTGAACCACGCCCCTAGAACAGCGCCTCCACAGGCCGGATGAGTTCCGGGGAATTGTTACGCACGTTCCCCACCCCGGTGCCCACAGAATCCACGTGCCAGTCGGCGGCGACCTCCTTGACATGGGCGCGGACGAGGTCCACGAGGAAGGCGGCGTCATCGATCTGCGGGTCAAGCCACGACGCCATGGTTGCGCGGTCCATGGGCAGCGGCACCCGGTCGTGCAGGGCGGTGAGTTTGCCGAACACCGTGGACTCAGCACCCGGCGGCGGGGTGTCGGCAGTGAGGATGGAGGTGGAGAGCATCCAGCGGGCGGGATCGCCGTCGGCCTTGGCCGGGTCCTTCCACCACTCATACAGGCCGGCGAACACCAACCCGCTGCCTTCGCCCGCATGGACGTAGTAGGGCTGCTTGGCCTTCCCGGTCCCCTGCTTCCATTCGTAATACCCGTCAGCCGGCACAGCGCACCGCCGGGACTTGACGGCCTTGCGGAACGCCGGCTTCTCCAGCACGGTCTCGCTCCGGGCGTTGATCATCTTCGGGCCGATGCCCGGATCCCTGGCCCAGGAAGGGACCAGGCCCCATCGGGCAACATGCAACTGCCGGACCGTGCCATCCTCGATCAGCCGTTCCAGGACAATGGGAACGGGGTCCGTGGGCGCCACATTCCATGACGGCGGAAGGTCCACTTCCTCCTCCAGCTGGGCGTCAAAATCAGCCAGCAGGTCACCCACGGCCCGGGCCATCACATAGCGTCCACACATGGCACCAGCATGCCATCACCGGTATGCACTGTCATCCGCCGCCGCCGACCCGGGGAATAGTCCCAACCGGGTTACGGTTGAGGAGAATGAAACCCCCTTCAACAACTTCAGGAGCGCTCTGTGGACTTCACCCCCGAGAACGGCACCATCACCATGTTTTCCACCACCTGGTGCGGCTACTGCAACCGGCTGAAGAAGCAGCTGGACGCGCAGGGCATCGGCTACACGGAAATCAACATCGAAGAGGTGGACGGCACGGCCGAACTCGTGGAGCAGCTCAACGGCGGCAACCGCACCGTCCCCACCGTGCTCTTCCCGGACGGCACCGCCGCCACCAACCCTTCCGCCGCCGAAGTAAAGAGCCGCCTCGCAGCCTGAACACGGCGGCGTATGTGGTAGACAGAACGGGACCAACGTCCGTGTTGGTCCCGTTCTTGTCTATCTGCATTGAGGGAGCCTTCCGTGGTCCATAAAGTCAAAGGTGTCGTAGCCCGCTCCAAGGGCGCCCCGGTCACTCTGGAGACCATCCTGGTCCCGGAACCGGGTCCGGGCGAGGCCCTGGTGGACATCCTCACCAGCGGTGTCTGCCACACCGACCTGCACTACAAACTGGGCGGCATCAGCGATGACTTCCCGTTCCTCCTGGGCCACGAGGCCACAGGCGTGGTCAGTGCGGTGGGCCCCGACGTCACGGACGTTGCCCCCGGCGACCGCGTGGTCCTCAACTGGCGCGCCGTCTGCGGCAACTGCCGGGCCTGCAAGCGCGGCGAAGCCCAGTACTGCTTCAACACCCACAACGCCACCCAGAAAATGACCCTCGAGGACGGCACCGAACTCTCCGCCGCCCTGGGCATCGGCGCGTTCATCGAGAAGACACTTGTGGCCGCCGGCCAGTGCACCAAGGTGGATCCCGACGCCGATGCTGCCGCCATCGGCCTCCTCGGCTGCGGCGTGATGGCCGGTCTCGGGGCCGCCATCAACACCGGTGGCGTCAAGCGCGGCGATTCCGTGGCTGTCATCGGCTGCGGCGGTGTGGGCGTTGCCGCCATCGCCGGAGCCGCGCTCGCTGGTGCCACCACCATCATCGCCGTCGACATCGATGCCAAAAAGCTGGAGCGCGCTCTGGGACTGGGCGCCACACACACCGTGGACTCCTCGGCCTCGGACCCGGTGGAGAAAATCCGGGAACTCACCGGCGGCTTCGGCGCTGACGTGGTGATCGACGCCGTCGGCCGTCCCGAAACGTACAAGCAGGCGTTCTACGCGCGCGACCTCGCCGGCACCGTCGTTCTGGTGGGCGTCCCGACGCCGGACATGACCCTTGAGCTGCCCCTCCTGGATGTCTTCGGCCGCGGCGGATCGCTGAAGTCCTCCTGGTACGGCGACTGCCTGCCGTCCCGGGACTTCCCCATGCTGGTCAGCCTCTACCGGCAGGGCAAACTGGATCTCGATGCCTTTGTGACCGAGCGGATCACCATCGACCAGGTGGAGGAAGCCTTCGACAAGATGCACTCCGGCTCCGTGCTGCGATCGGTGGTGGAGCTGTGACCGCGGCTCCCGTGCCCGCTGCGGCGCCGGAATCCGGCGGTACTCTCCGGATCGAGCGCCTGGTCACCTCAGGGACGTTCTCGCTCGACGGCGGCACCTGGGACGTGGACAACAATGTCTGGCTCGTGGGCAACGACACCGAATGTGTGGTTATCGATCCTGCACACGACGCCAAGGCTGTTGCCGCGGCAGTGGCCGGCCGGAAACTCAAGGCGATCCTGCTGACGCACGGCCACGACGACCACATCCGTTCCGTGGGCGATTTCTGGGATCTTGTCCAGGCCCCCATCCATCTCCACGAGGCCGACTGGATGCTCTGGAAGAGTGTCTACCCGGACGTGGAACCTGACGTCCGCATCAGCCACGGTGATGTGATCGAGGTGGCAGGCGCCAGCCTGACGGCCCTGCACACTCCGGGGCACTCGCCGGGTTCGGTGTCCTTCCACCTGGCTGACGGGCCCGATGGCGAGGGCACAGTCTTCAGCGGCGACACCCTCTTCCAGGGCGGCCCCGGAGCAACGGGCAGGTCCTACAGCGACTTCCCCACCATCATCGAATCGATCAGGACCTGGCTCCTCCCGCTCCCTGCCGGCACGGTGGTCCGGACCGGGCACGGCGACACCACCACCATCAGAGCCGAAGCCCCGCACCTGGATGAGTGGATCGCCCGCGGCCACTAGGGCTGTCCAGCCGGAGCGGGCTACGCTTCCCTGCCATACACGCTGCTGAAGCCGGCGTGCCGGAGGGTAGCGTGGCCCGCGTACGCGGCAACTACTGCATCCTCTACCGCCTGGACAGTCAGCCCCGGCACAAGATCGTCCGCGGCGCCGGCAGTGGCGGGGTCCCAGTTTAGGCCAAGCGCTGCGTAACCCGCCGTCAGGACGCCGCGGATGGGGGCCGAGTTTTCCACCACAATCACTGAACTGAACAGCCAGCCGCCGCTCACCACGCGCTGCGCCGTGCCAACAAGCTTGATCCGGTGCGTCGGGTCAGCCCTGTGTGTACCGTGGACGCTGAACTCCCCCGGGCAGTACTCGCCTGGAATCTCCCCGACTGCGGCTTGCACGCCAACGTTCCGCAAGGCTTGTGCCAGCAGCTCCCCAAAGAAACTGAACCGGCTTTTGGAGCCGGCGATCGCATCAGCGTCAGGCATCACGTGGTCAACCACCAAAGTGCCCTCATGGTAGGCGGCGGCGCGGCCGCCGGCCTTCCGCACCAGGGGTTCGAAGCCGTGATCCCGGCAGGCCTGGGCCGCCGCCTCGAAACCCGGCAGGCGGGTGTCCCGCTGGCCGAATGCAACGGTCGGCGCAGGCCGGTACAACCTCAGGGTGGGACCGGTCCTGCCGGTCCTCACCTGGCTCAGCAGTTCGAGGCCGAATTCCAGGTCCCGGGCGGCGCCCAGCGAATGATCCTGCCGCACCACGGTGAGCGTCCGGAGTCCCGCCTCGGCGTCCCGCATGTTGCTAAGCTCCCTTATGGTCATATTGCAATTCCTTGTTGTCGCCGCTGCATTCGCGGTCATCGACGCCATCTGGCTCAAAACGATGAACCCGTTCTATCGCAGCCACATCGGTGACCTGCTCGCTGACAAGCCACACTTAGGTTACGCCGTCGCTTTCTATGTCATGTACATCGCAGGGATTCTCTTCTTCGCCCTGCGGCCGGCGCTTGATGGCGGCAGCTGGCTGACCGCCGTCGGCTACGGGGCCGCCCTGGGCGCCTTTGCGTACGCGACGTACGACCTCACCAACGCCGCCACGCTCAAGACGTGGCCACTGCAGCTCATTGTGGTGGACATTCTGTGGGGCGCCGCCCTGACCGGCCTGTCCACCCTTGCCGGCTGGCTGGTATTCCGCTCCACCTGACCCAACCGCCGCTGCCAAAAGAACTGACACTTGCGGACTATTACGTACCGTCCCCTGCCGGGTGGCTAGACTCAGGAACTGCGTCCACCCGGCACTCCCTCAGGAGAGGCAATCCACTGATACGAGTCATTAGCTACAACCTACGCAAGCACAAGGCCAGCGGGGAGCTGGTCGCCCTGGCACAGGACTTCGGCGCCGATGTCCTGTGCCTGCAGGAATGCGACACCACTGACCTGCCGGACACGCTGGGTCAGCTGAAGCTGGCCGATTCGACCAAGGGAAACCGGCTGGGGCTGGCCATCTACTACCGGCCTGACCGGTTCACCCCGCACGGCACCCAAACATTTGCGCTCAAGAAGTCTTTGCACGACATGGTCCTGGCACCCGCCCATGAGCGTCTTATCGGTACCCGCGTGCGGGACAACGAAACCGATCACGAACTTGTTATAGCTTCATTCCATGCCGCGCCCCTGACCGCCACCAACTCGCTGCGGCGAAACCAGATCAACGCGGCCCACAAGGAACTGCTGGGCATGGGGACGGGCCTGATGACCCTGATGGTGGGTGACTTCAACTATCCGTTTTTCACGAAGAACCTCACCGAACACATGAAGAATTCCGGCTATGAGTTGTCGCTAAGTAACCGCCGGACCTACACGCGGTACAAGGTGTTCAAGGGCCACTTCGACTTTGCCACGTCCTTGGGCCTCAATATCGAGAACGTGGAAACGCTGCCCCGCGGAGCATCGGACCACCTGCCCATCCTGGTAACCGCCGAGTACGGCCAGACCTCCACCCCTGCGCAGGAGCCCCCGGCTTCCTGAGTTGTGGCGCGGGACTGCATCAGCCTGGTCTTCGCGGAGATGAAGGGACCCATCAAGGACCGCCTGATCCGGTACGGCGTGGGCACCCGGTTCGATGCCGACCACTTCTTCCCCACACTGGACAATGCGGTGCACAGCTACAAAAGCGCCGCCGTCGTCTAATAGTCGCAAAGCCGGGCAGCCACACACGTCCAGCCGTCAGGTCTTGCGGAGGGTGAGGATCTGCTCTGCGCGGCCGAACGGCCCCCGAAGATCATGCAGGACGGTGGACGTGAGGCCGATCCCGTCACTGCCGAAAGAGACAGCGTTGTCCAGGCCCAGCCATTCGCCGCCAGGCCTGCGGTACATATGGATCTGCAGGTCCAGGTTCGGAAACGCATAGCTGCCCTCACCGGGGGTGACCCTGGCCGCGATCCCGTTGGCCGTGTCCACCAGGCCCATCAGGCGGGCGAAGTCACCGCTGTCAGCTTTGTCCGTCAGGGGGTGCTCTGTGCGGAGCCAGACCGTGCCCGCTCCGTGCCGATGCCCCTCGGCCACGCGCATCTCCAGGGAACGGATGTACCCGCCTGGCCAGATGGCGGCGCCGTCGAACGGTTTGCAGTCTTCCGGCGCCGGAATGGCGGCATCCTCGACTGCAGCCACCGCAGCTGTGTCAGCGGTGATCAGCCGCCAAGCCGTGGCACGGATGGCCACGCGGCCGTTGGCAACTAGCTCAGCCTGCAGCAACTCAATGGTCCGGCCGGGGCGGAGGGTGGAGGTTTCGATGGTGAACTCACCGCCTGGAATCAGGCCAAGGATCTCGTAGCTCAGGCGGGCCATCCGCATATCGGCGCGGGGTTCGTGCCGCTCCAGGCTGTCAGCCATCAGCCCTGCGGCAGGCGCCATGTGCTGTTCGTGCTCGTTCCAGGCGCCCTGGGCATGGATGGTGGAGCGAAAGCGGTCACCGCCCAGCGACTGATAGTAGAAAGGACCGTGGGCAAGTGCAGGTAGTTCCTTGGTCAACGTTGGCCCCTTCCGCCGGGTTATGGGTGAATGATCATTAACTCTAACTGGTGCCACGGAGCCGGGGTGACGCAACAACATGTTGCCGCCCGCGGAACGCTATCTGGGTAGACTCTGAAATTGGTCCTGCTAGCGCCCCTCGGGCGAGGTGTCCACGCACGCGCGTCATCAGTTGTAACCTTCGGAAGCACAAAGCAAGCGGCGAACTCCTCGCGCCCGCACGGAATTTTGGCATCGACGCACTGTGCCTGCAGGAAGTCGACTCGGCCGACCGGCCCGAAACGCTCGGGCCGCTGCTGCTCGCGGACACCACCAAGGGCAACCGGCTGGGACTGGCCATCTACTACCGCAGCAGCCGCTAATCGGACCACCTGCCCATCCTCGGCAGCGCGGAGTTCGGCAAGGATTACTGGCTGCGCCTACTGACCAGGTCCGGCGTAAAGCTCCGGCAGGCGTGGCCACAGATCCGGCCAGGCTTTTGCGAAGCCGGGGTGCAGTTCCTTCCGGTCCACCTCGTCCAGCGCAACCCACTGAAGTTCGAGGCTTTCCGGATCGCTGATGACGGGATCGAACGGCGCCGTCACCAGGACCACAACGGTGGTGTACGTCCAGTACCCGACGTCCAGCACCGAGGTGAAAAGCACGCTCACACCGGCGGCGGGCACCGCCGCTTCCTCGTGCGCCTCGCGCAAGGCACCCGTGACCGTGTCCTCACCGTGGTGGAGGGCTCCGCCGGGGAGTCCCCAGGTGCCGCCGTTGTGGCTCCAGAGTGCTCGGTGCTGGAGGAGAACACCCTTGGCGGGGTCGTACGCCAGCACGCCGGCCGCACCGAACCTGCCCCAAAACTTGCCGCGGTCACCTTCCACCCATGCGTCACCTGGATCCCGCGGACCAGCCATGGCAGGGGGAACGTGGGAACCGGCCTCAGCGGACGTGGCAGTCAGGGAATGATCCATGCCCCAAGTCTGACAGGTGCGCGCCGATCCTCATGTCCTGCCCGACGTTCCGTTTCAGCCGCCGGGGCCTGCCGTCCCGCGATCGACGGCGAAATCGCCGCCGGGGTACATGACCGTTTCGTGTCCGTCGTCGAAGCGGACCAGGTACGGCGGGTGCCCTTCATGACCCCGGACTTCCAAAATCACCCCGTGCCGGTCTGAAGTTCCGACCGTCCTCCCCCGGACGATGATCCTGTCGCCTTGCGTTGCCTCCATGGCAATCACCTCCAGCCCCAGAGTACGACTGAACGCCACAAGGAAACAGTGGTCAGTGCCTGCCCTCGGCGAGCAGAGCGTCGGTGGCGGTATCCGGTTCGCCGCCAAAGAACCGTGCCGGTACCGTCTTGAAGACTGTCTCGCCGGGCGCAGCGCGCAGGAACAGCGTCATGGAGGTGGTGCGACAGGAAAGCCTGCGCTTCTGCCAGGGAGGTAATGGCGTACCTGACGGACGTGGGGCTGCTGCCGAGGCCGGCCAGCTGCGGAAAGATGAACCACATCCAATGGCTCGGCTTGTTGCCGAGCTGCAGCTCGGACAGTGCCTGTCCGTAGGTCCCGCCGCCGTCTTGGGCTGCAACAAAGCGTTCCAGGTTGTAGGTGTCCGTCATGTGTGTCTCCTCGGGTCTGTTATTTCTGCGGTCATGGCCGCAGCGTGGCGGATCCACTCGTCGGGGTCCTGGTGCCAGCGTGCGATCACCACGCCGGCGCGTTGGCGCTCGGTACCGTCCAGCCCGGCCAGGAGGCCGACCACCACGTCGGCAACCAGGGGGTCCACCAGCTCGGCAGTGCGCGCGGACCGGATAAAGCCCTCGAGCCGGGTCAGGTCGGAGTGGCGCAGGAGCGCCACCCGGGACTGCAGCAGCACCACTGCGGCGAGCCGGCGCTCATAGACCGGGCGCCGGCCAGGGCCCGGCCGGCCCCACAGCTGCGAGGCCAAAGCGGTCACGTCGTCGTGGCCAAGGTCCTTGAACTTCCTGCCGGCGTCCCGGATGGTGCCGCGCACAGCTCCCACGGATGCCCCGTACGAACTCAACGCCCTGCCAACGCGTGACTCCACTTCCTCGGCCCGGTACCACGTGCCTTCATTCTGCAAGGTGGTATCGATGAACCCGGCGGCGTCCTGGACTGCTTGATTCACTGGCGTCACCTAAAGCCCTTGGCGCCCGGCCGCGGCGTGTTCAATGCAGTACGGAGTCCTCGGCCGGGCTTCCAGCCGGCCTTCGGCGATCTGCTGGCCACAGACAGCGCACGCCCCATATGTGCCGTCGGAGATTCTCTGCAGGGCAGCTTCCACCTGGGCCAGTCCGGCGCTGCTCTGATCCAGTAGCGCCGAGGCCTGGGACAGCTCGAAGGCAATGGTGGCGCCCTCAGGATCGTGTTCGTCGTCCGCGTTGGAGTCCTGGCGCGCGGCATTGGCTGAGGAGATATCCGCCCGGAGCGCCGGCAGCAATGCCAGTTTTCGGTCCCGTTCGTCCTCGAGCATGATCCGGAACCGGTCGAAATCAGCCATGGGAAAAGCCTAGCGCCCGTCCGGTCCGCGGTATTTGCCAAACCGGCGGGAGGCTCTGCCTGGCACCGGCCCCCGGTCAGGTTGAACACCTGTTGTTGTTACGTAACCGTTGTGGTCCGGTACCCACCGTGGTTCAGTACCAGTTCTTGATCACGGAATGGTTCCAGGCGGCGCACAGTGACCCGTAACGGTCTGCAATGTAAGCCATTCCTCATTTAACCTGGGTTCGGTAACTGGCGAGCCAGTCGCTGCCAGCGCTCGCGTACTTGCTGGCCGGCAGCGCCTGCGCGATGCCGTAAGCCCTGAGTACGGGTTGGTGGCCGTGGTCAGCCAGTTGGATTCCTTCGTCCAGAGCTGCGCCAGGCACTGGAATTGGTCCTGGGCCCAGCCGTTCGCGGCCAGCCGGGCCTGACCTTGCCGGAATTCACCTTCCACTGCCCCTGTTGTTCCCTTGAGCGAGGCGGGCTGGGCGGTGAGTTCGGTACTGTGCTCCTGTTGCTCTGCGACCTGCTGCGACATTGCCTGCTGCGCCGTCTGGGCCGTGGAGAGCTTGGTGCTAGCTTCGCCGGCGAGGCGTTCGCGCTCGGCTTTGGCGGCAGGCTCCTGCTGGGCGAGCGCTTCGGCGGCCTTGTCTGCCTCGGCCGATTTGTGGACCAGGGACGCCGTCTTGGCGCTGACGATCTGCACCACGTTTAGCCCGTGGATGTTGTTGGTCTGTAGTGCGTCGAGGGCCACAAAGAAACCGATGTTGGTGCCGCCGGTCTTGTACGACTGGGCTGCGAGGGCCCGACGTCCTTCTCGTGGCGGCCTGATTTCTCCTGTGCCCGGGCCAACGGGGCGGCCAGTGCATCAACCCGGGAACTGGCCGCCTGCAGGGAGGCCTCGGCCACAGCGTATTGTGCAGCGGAGGTTAGGGGGACGGCCACAGCCACTCCCTCCGGCGAGGCCGGGAAGCCGCATATTCTGAACAAACGGGGACATAGTTCGTGAGCTTACCGGGCAACGCACCCTTGCCCGTACTCCCGGCCAAGCATTGATATCCAGCAGAGATCCCCGTTGCCCCTCCCGTCGGGTACGTCCTGCTCGTTCCAATGTCAGTCGCAGGCCGTGAACCAACTAATTTTGGGCAATCCGGGGCCCGTTTAGTGAGCCAACCGGGCATATACGGTTTATGTGCGCTGACCTGCGATGTTGTCGACGTTCCGGCATGGATCCGCCTGCAGATAAAGGTGTCTTTTGGCCGTACATTCCGTTACCGGAATGTGACATTGGGGAAAATCTGACGTTATGGTCGTTGAGTGCCCCGGTTCAAAGCCAGGACATTCCCGTCAGTATGCCGAGCCCTGCCACTGACCCGGGACCCCAGCGCAATTCAACTGGCAGGGACGGGGGAACCACGTTTCCACGGCTTCATCTGAAGCCTTGGGGTTAAGTCGATACGTCCCGTCCTGCACGGCGGCGTCCGGCCGGGTGTCTCCGACCCGAACCCGACAGCTCACCCCGCAGGCATGGGAGAGGCAATCAACCATGTCCAAGAAGTACACTGCCGCACGCCATCGTGCAGCCACCACCACCGCGTCCCGTGCCCTGGCGATCGGACGGCCGGCCCTTGTGGTCGCTGCTGCTTCCGGCCTGTTTTTCGGCTTCAGCGCTCCGGCCCAGGCCAGCGTCCACGAACCTGACAGCTCCGGCACGGCCAACGTTCAGAGTCAAACGAGTGCACCGGCAGCAGCCGTGGCTCCAGCCCCTGCACCGGCCCCGGCCAACGCCCACACAGTCGTCTCCGGCGACACCCTGGGCCAGATTTCCGCTACCTACGGCGTGGACCTCAACAACGTTCTGGCCGCGAACGGTCTGTCCCTGACTTCGGTCATCTACCCGGGTGACCAGATCCAGATCCCCGCCGCCGGGCAGGCAGCTCCGGCAGTGGCGCAGGCAGTAGCACTGGCTCCGGCAGCCAAAACCGCCGCCGCCCCGGCCGCTCCCGCCAACACCGGCATCAAGCCGGCGGCAACCTCGGCTCCGGTCCAGGCCCCATCCGGCTCGGCCGGCTCGGCAATCCTGGCGTCCGCGTACTCTCAGCTGGGAGTCCATCAGGACTGCACCGCCATGGTGGAAAAGGCGCTGCGCTCCGTCGGCAAGAGTGTGGGAGACCTGGCACCCGGCCAGTTCTTCCAGTACGGAAGCGTTGTTGGGACGCCAGCCCCTGGTGATCTGGTGATCACCGCCGGACACGTCGGCGTCTTTGCCGGCAACGGCCAGGTTGTCAGTGGCGGCGTGGACGGCTTCAAGACCGAGGTCCACTCCATCAGCTGGCTCCATGGCGCTTCCTTCGTCCGCGTAGCGTGACCCCAGGCCGTTGGACGGCGGCGGTCGGCACACAGCCGCCCGCCGCCGTCGGCCGCTGTTGCGTCCTCAGACGTGCTGCCCGAACCAGGACAGCGTGTCATTCCCCTCAGCCGTCGCCTGGGTCTCGTTATAGCGTTCCCCAGTGTCATTGTGGGAGGCATGGTCCACGCCGGGGTAGACGGTGATGCGTCACCGTGGTGGCGTCCAGGGCATCGCGGAGGGCCGGCACTACCTCTGCGGCCAGCTGCCGTTCCTGCACTCTGTACGGAGTGCCCTCACCGCCAAAAGCGTGCCCGCCAAGTACATAAAGTATGAAGTCTTCGGGCCGGATCCCTGGCTGGCCGACTTCCAGTAGGCCGACGAAAAGAAAAGGAGCCCGGCAGGTGCCGGGTTCCGTTCTCTTGTGTGCGTTGCCTGTGTCCGCCCTAGAACTGCTCGGCGGGAATGATAAACCCGAGGTCCAGCAGGCCGCGGCCGGACTGTTCCAGGATCGGGTCCATGGTCAGGGAGGCGTGGTTGAGCAGCACGTTGACATCACGTTGGATCCGCTGGAGCGGGTGCGCCAGGCGGTGAACGCTGCCGCCTGAGCCGGTCAGGATGAGGCGGACTGCTCCGCCGATGCCTGGCCGCTGAGGCCGAGGGAGAGCCGGTACTGCGCGCGCTCCTCATCAGTGAAGGCGACGGGCTGGCCCCCGAAGGAGGCGGCCGCCACGCGGACCGCTTCTTCCCAGTGCAGCCGTGCGGTGGCAACCTGGCCGTAGGCCTGGGTGAACCTGGCCTGGGCGAGCGGCGAATCAGCCTGGCGACGCTCCACAGTCTGTTTGACCTTGCGGACCAACATCAGGTTCCGGAACTCTTCCAGGGCATGCTCGGCGGCCCCCAGAGCAGCTGCCGGGGCAACCATGTTCAGGAAAGTGGCCATCGGGATGTGGATGCTCGGATCCGGGGCACGATGGATCCGCATCAACCCGTCCCAGGCACGGGACCTTGCCGCCAATCCGCTCTTTGAACTGGCCAACCACGGAACCCGCCATACATCTCTGAGCGTGACCGGCAAGACCGCGAACGGGATCCCCGGAACGCGCAGCAGCGCGGAGGTATAGGAGGAAATCACGTCCAACGACGCCCTGCTCACGGCAATCGCCGGGCAACGCCCGCGGTTCTTCCGTTCAGGCACGGGGTTCCTGGACGACGTCGCGGCCGATATTTCCTCGCCCGGGGCCTTATCCCCGCGCACGGAAACCACCCCGGATCCGGCACGGCAGCAGGTGTTTTGGCCGCGGTCACTGCCCTGCTAAAAAGGGATACTCCTTCACGACCTTGGGTGCTGACTCCCCGGACATCCGGAGCCGATAAGGCAACCCTTGGCATTTTTCGTAGGTTCGCGCAGGCACGCAAACAAGGGCGGCCTTAAACAAGAGGCAGTGCCCGGATGGGCAGTCCCTGGAGGCGGGGGTGACGAATGCTGTGTAGGGGTAGTTTCCTGATGGGCGCGCCGTCCGGCTGCGTGGAGGGCATCCCTTCGTGAAGGGGTTTGTCATGAAAACGATCAACCGTGTTTTGGCCGTTGCGGCGGTCCTGTCTCTGGCCGGCGTCACCGGGTGCGGCGCGCAGGGCGGGATGTCCACAGGCCCGTCAACGGCCACCACGGCTTCGTCTCCATCTGTGGGTGGTTCGGCAGCGGCTGGCCAGGCCATCATTACGATCAAGGACTTCGCCTATGAGGTTCCGGCGTCCGTAAAGCCCGGGGCGATGGTGACGGTGACCAACTCGGACAGCGCCCCGCATACACTGACGGCCAAGGAGAAAGGCGGCTTTGACATCGACGTCCCTGCCGGCGGCACAGTCATTTTTGAAGCTCCGCGTGAGGCCGGGACATACGGGATCATCTGCAGGTTCCATCCGCAGATGAGCGGGACGCTGGTCGTGAAGTGAATCGCGTACACGTCCCCGTAGCCGGTCATGGTCCCCTGCGGGTGGTCCGGATCTGCGTGGCAGCATCCCTGGGGGTCAGCGCCCTGATCCATGTTCAGCTTGCTCCCGGTTACCAGCAGGCCGCACCAGGGGGCATCGGCCAGGGCACGCTGTTTCTGCTCCAAGCGGGCGCCGCCATCTTGGCGGCAGTGTTTATCCTGCTGAAAAAGACACGTACCGCTTTCGCTGCTGCCGCGGCAGTGGCCTTGTCGTCCCTGGCCGCTGTCATCCTTTACCGCTACGTCCAGGTCCCCGCTATTGGGCCGCTGCCGGCAATGTACGAACCCGTCTGGTACGCCGCCAAGGTCATCACCGCCGTCGCCGAAGCCATCGCCGGTGGGCTGGCTCTGACAGGTTACGGGCTGCTGCTGCGTAAAACCCGCCGCGGACCGTGGATACAGCCCCGGGGCCAGCACCCTTCCGCGGCCTGACAGCCCGGGAACGGGCGTGAAGCGGACCGGAATCATCGGCTCGTCAATGCTTTGGCCGGGCAGGTACGGCATCACGCTCATATTTTTGTGGTTGGGGACACATCCCTACCCATCCTTGGTTTGGTCTGCTTCGAAGTGCTTGTGTCCCTTCTTTGGGGCGCCAACATCACACGCGCGTGTATGAGGAGATAATTCACATGAATAAGACACTCCGTTTTATGGCAGTACCTACTCTCGCTTTGGGCGCACTTGCCCTGTCCGGTTCCCCGGCGATGGCCGCAGACCAGTCCTATCAGTCGACGCTGGGTCAGATTAACGGCAGTGCAGGGTCGGGGACCATCACTGTTGATGTCAAAGGCAACCAGGCCCACGTCGTCCTGAACGTTTCGGGTATGCCCGCGACCTTCATGAACGCCCCCTACCCCCACGTCCAGCACATCCACGGCGGAGCCAAGGGCGCCTGCCCGGACGCTTCGGCCGACAAGGACGGCGATAAGGTCATCTCCACCACCGAAGGTGCCCCGTCATACGGCGGCATCGTCACCACCCTCTCGACCAGCGGCGACACCAGCCCGGCAGCAGGCCTTGACCTCAAGGTCGGCGGGCAGGGCGCCGCCTACACTGTTGACCGCACGTTCGAACTGAACGCCGAGACCAAAGCAGCCCTCGAAGCAGGCACCGCTGTAGTGGTCGTCCACGGACTTGATCCCGCAACGCTCAGCGCGGCGGGCCAGGCGGCCAAGTCAGACCTGGCACCGACCCTTCCGCTCGCCGCAACGTCCCCCGCCCTGTGCGGAACCTTGAAGGCCGGGCAGATGAAAATGCCTGCAGGCGGCGCTAACACCGGCATCCCCCAGGAAACCGGCACCGACACCGGCGCCCTCGCCCTCGGTGGCGGCCTGGCCCTCGTCGCACTCGCCGGCGGAGCCTACGCCGTGCGCCGCCGCAACACCGGATCAGCAGCCTGAACCTGAGCTGACTGGACTACCACTGTGCTAAACATGAAGCCCGTCCGCCGTGGAGGTCTCGGGGCCTCCACGGCCGCCGGGCTTCTGCTCGCCATGGCCCTGGCCGGCTGCGGCACCGGAACGCCCGACGCCGGCTCCCCGCCTTCTGCCTCCGCCGGGCCTTCCGCCTCAGTTACCGCACCTGCGGCGCCATCCGCAGCAGGCCCCACCGCCCAGCCTCCCCTGCCCGCAGCAATCCCGGCGGCCCCGGCGGCAGCTCCAGCGGCTGCCACCGAACAGCTTCCCCCGGTCCTGCCCGCATCCGCTCCGGTCACCCTGACCATCCCCTCCATCAGCGTCCGCACTGAGCTGCTGCACCTTGGCCTGCTTGAGAACGGCTCGCTCGAGGTCCCCCAGGACACCGGCAACGGCGCCCCCGCCGGCTGGTACAACGACTCCCCTACCCCGGGGGAACGCGGACCCTCGGTCATGCTCGGGCACGTCAACGCACTCGGCGGCCATAAAGGCGTCTTCGCAGACCTCCGCAAACTCACCCCCGGCGCCGACATCAACGTTGCCCGCGGCGACGGCAGCACCGCGACCTTCACCGTGGACCGTGGTGCCCTCTACGGCAAGGACAGCTTCCCAACCCTCGAGGTCTACGGAAACACCACCGGCTCCGAACTACGACTCATCACCTGCGACGGCTACGACCCCGCCACCGGGCTCTTCAACGACAACTACGTCATCTACGCCAAACTCAAAATCTGACGGTCAACCCTTCGCAGCCGACAAGCGGCCGCCCAACCCTCAATGGAAGCGGCCAGGACGGAACAGTCATGAAAAACCGCATCCCCTTGCTGGCGTCCCTGGCACTGGCGTCACTGCTGCTCTCCGGCTGCGCCGCGGCGGCGGGATCCCCGGCAGCGGTGACCGGGCCGACGTCGGACGCCTCCTCTACGTCCCCGTCTCCGTCGGGAGCCTCTCAGAGCAGCAATCACGGCGGTGCCCACCACGGCGGCGGGTCCTCCTCCCCGCGGGTGAGCGCGGACGGGCCCAGCGAAGCCTCGAAGATGGTCTGCGGGAACCAGCCGATGGACAGGCTCACCTCCATCCTGAAACTGGGGCAGGTCCCGCACACCGTCAACAGCTGGGCGGACAGCACCTTCACCTGCACTTACCACCTCACCGAGGGGGCGCTGAAAATTTCGGTTCAGGAGGCACCGGACCAGGGCACAGCGATGAAGTACTTTGACGCCATGCAGGCACTGGCCAAAGACGCCAAACCCATCGAAGGCCTTGCCAACCTGGGCTTCCCAGCCTACGAAACCAAGGACGGAACCGCGGTGTTCCAAAAGGACAGCTCCGTCCTGCGGGTGGACGCCACGGACCTCCCGGCCGCCATCGGGCCGGACGCCATAACCCGCAACGCGCTGGCCTACCAGCTGTCCACGACCATCCTCGCGTGCTGGGTCGAACACCACTAACAGCCCGTGCATCCACCAAAACGGCGCCCTTGAGCAGCATCTCTTCTACCCATCCGCCAGAACGCATCGAGAGGTTCCTCATTAATACGTCCATCAAAACTGCATGGGCTCTCGGGGCGGCATCAACGTTGCTTGCTCTCGCCGGTTGCGGGAACCCCGGAGCGTCAGGGCCCGACGCCGCAGCATCACCGGCCATCACGAACCAGCCAACATCCGCCCCGTCGACGGCCCGGCCTGCCACACCGTCCGCCGGCCCCGCCACCAAGAGCGCCGCCGCTGAAATTCTGATCAAGGACTTCAAATACCAAGGCACGGACACCGTCAGCCCCGGAGCGGCAATCACCGTCACCAACGAGGACCTTGAAGCCCACACCATCACCGCGGACACCGGTGCCGCCTTCGACACCATCATCAAGGCCGGCACCGGCACCTTCACCGCACCTGCCCAACCCGGCACCTACCCCTACCACTGCACCTTCCACGGAAACACGCACGGAACCCTCACCGTGAAATAGCCCCCGCCCGCGTCACTGCCGCCCGCCAGAGACTTTGGTCAGCCCCGTTCGGCACGTTCCCGGGACGGTGGCGGTCACCGGTACTGCCCACCAAAACAGGGTCTGCCCCATCCAAAGGACTGCAGGCTCACGAACCACATAGGCTGGCTCGACAGGGCACAGGGAATTCCTGCCTGGCAGATTTCGGTGGCACGGACTTCCGGACGGACCTGACCAAAGTGACCGTCCTGGCACTCGTCCTCCACGGAGACGGCGACGCCACTGTGCGCTTCGAAGGCTCCGGCCAGCGCACCAACGCGGCTCTGCCCGGCAGCGAACTGCACGTCATTACCGGCGCTCCGCACGGATGCAACGTCAACCACCCGGATGAATGGGACGAAACCCTCGTCCGCTTCCTGGCCAAATAGCAACAAGGACGCTGGGGCGGCGTTGTCACGCAGGTATGGTGTGCCGCCTTCCACAGAGTCAACGACCCCCTCCTCATCCTGCTGGGCGGGTTCCACGGCCGGCACTATGAAGAGACGGCCAAGCCTCACCGGCCGAGTACACAACGCTCCGCTTCGGTGGAGACTTTACCGCCCGTCCCCTACTACTGGCCAAGGTCATCGACATGTGAGGGATCCGGGGGGGTGAGCCGCCTGACGCTGACTCGGCCGAGTCAGGTTGAAACCCGCGGACCCGAGGACGCTTCAGTCCTTCTGCTCGCGGATCGCGTCGCTCAGCTCGTCGCGCTCGGCCAGGAACCGGTCACCGATCAGCGAATGCCCGTTCGAAGAGCATCGGCTTCGTCGTCGGGAAATCGCCTTCGGTGACAGTCATATGTTCGTTAAGGAACTGGCCTGTACCACTGAGGTTTGGCCCACCCCGACGACAAACCCACCATCGGACTTCTGCTGTGCAAGACCAAGAACAACGTTGTGGCCGAATACTCCTTGCCGGGATTCTCCAAACCCATTGGTGTGGCCAAATGGGAATCTGAGGTGGTCAAATCATTGCCCGCGGAATTCGCTTCCACCCTGCCGAGCACCAGCGAACTCGAGGCCGAGCTTTCAACCGGACCTGGTCGAGAGAAGCCGCCGGCCGTGCACAGGCAATGTGGGCACGTGGCTAGATTGTCAGAGGTGACGGGCGGACTCTGATGATGGACCGCAGTCAGGATCTCCTGACTCGGACGGCGGCGCGGTCGGACGGCGGCGTGCCAAGCGGCTCACTCCCGGGAGTAAAGAAAGAGCCCTCCGATGAGCCCCGCCAGGGCTGCCGGCAGGGCGACAAGCCCGGCGATCTGTGGAGTCAGAGACGGGGTCGTCATGATCATGGTCGCCAAGCCCACCAGCGCGGCCGGCGCGGCCACACAGATCGTCACCCACAGCCGGTTGCCCCGGACCTGCGACCAGACAGCTGCTGCCAGCGAGGCGGCAGACCCGGCGAGCATGAACAGCCGGCCCACGCGCAACCGCTCGATGAACTCCGGGCTGGACACATAGACGAAGAACGCCATCCGTTCCAGGGCAGTGGCCGTCACGACGATGGAGACAAAGACCAAGGCCGCCCAAGGCAGTGATCTTTCCCTCCACCAAGGGCGGACGACGTAGCGTTCGTTGCCGTTTCGCGAACTCATCACAAGGCGAGCCTAGCGTCCCCTGTCCCTGTTAGTTGCGGCTGACGGTGCGGGCGGCCCAGGTGCAGTCGCGGACGCCGATGAAAGTCCAACCCGCCCAGCGTCCCACACCCGTCCGGTACCCGCTTGCAGTGCCGGTCCATCCCGTCGGCGCGTCGTGTGTGAAGCCAGTGCGGCGGACGACGTCGTCGAAGACTCCCGGAAGAGGACCCCCGATTGCGGGGCTGCTTCAGCCCGGGCGGCATCGACTCCTGTCATGCCAATGCTCGCGGCCGCGGCGGCGTCAATGACGCGGAGGTGTCCCGGCCATGAATGGTCACCGCGACGGCCGCCACCCGTGATGGCCTGGGAGCGTGGCTCCCCGTGCAGCGCATCACCGCGGACTGGCCACGCAGCTAAAGGTCTCTGAAAATTCATTCCGGCGTCATCTTCAGCTGCTAGTGTCCGGCCATGGATGATCTGTCGCTGGTACCGAGGTTTTGCTGCTGCACGTGATTTGTCGGGCCGTGCTGGGTTCGACGTCAATTTCCTAGGACGTCCGGTCCCTGTGCCAACCCTGGCAGGAGTCGAGACGGTCCTGTTGCCCTACACTCATTTCTCCGTTTTGATGCGGTTGGATAAACGCTTGGCGGCTGTCACGGCCCTGGGGATCGACGGGGAGAAGCTCATGGACCTGGACCGGTCCGGCATCCAGTGGCAGCTGGACCCCAGGCTTACTTAAGACCAGCAGACCCGGTGAGCCGGTTTACGCCCGGAACGACATCGACCGCGGACACCTGGTGCGGCGTGCCTCAGCTGTCTGGGGTGCTACGCGCGATGAGGCAGCGCAGGCGAACAAGGACACTTTCCACTACACGAACGCGGCACCGCAGGCAGCGAAGTTCAACCAGGGGCATGGACCTGTGGCTGGGCATGGAGTCGTACCTGCTGAAGCATGCCGCAGACTACGGCCGCCGACTGATTGTGTTTACCGGGCCCATCTTCGGGGATACCGATCCGGTGTACCGGGGCGTGGACATTCCGCTGCTGTTCTTCAAAGTCGCAATATTCCTCCAGGACGGTGAGCTTGCCGCCACCGGCTACATCGTGGACCAGGCACCCCAGCTGGCCGATTTGCCTGACGTGCCCCGACCGGGCGCCGTTGATGAGGCTCCCCCGCTGGGTCCGTTCCGGACCTTCCAGGTGCCCATCCGGGACATTGCGGCTCTGACCGGACTGGACCTTGACCAACTCGTGGCCGCAGACCGGATGCCCATCGCATCAGAACTGCCCACCGCCCAGGTGGCCTCCACCTGGCGGAAGCTTCTCTCCCCCGAGGATCTGGATCTGGACTTCGACCTGAACGGTGACTAGGAACGGCGGTGGGTCTTGGTGTGCGCGTTTGTGGACCGCGTGGCTTTAGGGCCCACGCATCCCGGCAGCCTGGCGGCGGTATTCCTTGACCTCGGCGATGGCTGCCTCCCAGATGCCGAAGGCAGCGGCGATATCCGCGCCGGTCCTGCTTCCGATCAGGTGCCCGGCCAGCCGTGGGCTGAGCGGTGGCATCCGGAGCCCGGGCAGAGCCGTTCCGGTGAGCGCGGAAGCGATCCGGTCAATGCTGGTCCAGTTCGCATCGGCAACGGACAGGGCCACTGCTATCACGGCCGGGTCAGTTGACGCCGGCTCGGGGTGCTCACCGGATGCCAAGCTGGCCGAGCAGCCAGCCTGGTAGAGGGCCCAGATCCACTCCGCCGCATCCTGGACTGGGGTACCGGAATGGGTGGCCAGCACCGCCTCGGCTGCCGGGCCGGTCCAGCAGATCACCGCCCAACTGAAACGGTCAGGCTCATGCGTCATACCAAACGGGTTCCCCCGGCACACCTGGCTCGTGACATGGGACTGCACGGAGCACCCCATAGCGATGCAGCCCAGTGCATGTCCGGCGTTGTGAACCGCGGCTGTATACGGTTCTGGGCTCTGGTGTGGCCCGGCGGGCAAGGACACGATCTCCCCCTCTACTGATGCCCGTCCGGGCATCAAGGCTGCTTCCGACACCTGCGGATTGGGCCACCGCCAACCGGGGAGGACCGCACGGCCGACGGGAACGAGCCACCAAGGGCAGACAAGAAGGGGGTCAGTGCTGCAGACCCAAGCGCAACCCCGTGCCATCGCTCCGCGGCTGCCGCCACCATTCTAGACCTAATAGGTAGTCCCAGAGAAGCAGCCGCTCGAGGACACTACGCTGCCGATGCCGGCACCCGGAACCGAACCAACCTCCCGTCATTTACATGTGGCCCGCTGTTCATCAGTGCGGGGCAGACTCGTGAGGTTCCGAAACCCCGAACCTCATGCGGAGCATTTCCATGTCCAATCCCCATTCCCGGTTGAGGTCGAGGGCCTCACCTACGATCCCGGCGCCCAGGGCGGCACGTCCACCCTCATTGTCGACGCCAATGGTATGCGCATGGGGCAGTACACCTCCGTCGCCGGCACCAACAACAACTGCGCCGGCGGCATCTCACCGGGGGGCACCTGGATCACCTGCGAGGAAACCGAAGCCCGCGCCGGCACCAACACCAAGGACCACGGTTACGTCTTGGAGGTGGACCCCGCCAGCCGCGAGGCCAACATCGGATTCTCGGCCATCGCGCTGAAATTCTTGGGCCGGTACTCCCACGAAGCTGTCGCCGTCGACCCCGTCACCACCCAGATCTACCTCACCGAGGACGCCGGCAACCCGAACGGCCTCTACCTGCGCTGGACCCCGCCGGCAGGCTTCGCCGCCGGCAACGGCAAGTTGCTGGCCCTCGCCCAGTCCGCCGGCGGCGACGTCGCGGGCAGGCTGCAGGCCATGAAGTGCTTCCTCGGTTCCACCCACGTCAAGGACCTTTCCGCCGCGACCAAGGTGGGAACACGCTTCAAGGTGGAATGGGTGGATGTCCCGGACCGCGACGCGCGCACCACCTCCGTGCGGAAGCAGTTCACAAACGATGAAATCACCCGCTCGCGCAAGCTTGAGGGCCAGTGGTGGGGCGACGGCGGCGCGTACTTCGTCTCGAGCTTCGCCCTCACCGCCGACGGGTCAGTCAACGAACACGACGGCCAGGTCTGGCACTACGACCCTGCCCCGGAGACCGTCACGCTGACCACCATTTTCGGCGTCAAGCCCAACCCGGACAAGGAGGGCGCATTCGACGGCCCCGACAACATCACCGTGGCACCTCAGGGCGGACTGATCCTGGCCGAGGACGGGAACGGCATCTCGCACCTGGTGGGCGTCACCGACCAGGGCATGTCCTACCCGCTGGCCCGGAACGAGTACAACGATTCCGAGTTCTGTGGCCCGGCATTCAGCAAGGACGGGAAGTGGCTCTTCGCCAACATCCAGTCACCCGGCTTCACTCTCGCCATCACGGGTCCGTGGCCACGCCCGTCGAACGCGTCCGCAACATCCACACGCTAGAAATCACCGACGCCGGCTGCGGCCCCGCCTGGCAGCGGGCCGCAGCCCAGTCCCAATTGGCACGAGACCGAAATGTCAGAGGTGGCTGGCAGAATCTGGTTATGGATGGGATTCAGGATTTCCTAACGCGGACGACGGCGGCAAGCGGCGCTGCTGCGCTCGGCGCCGGAGTGCAGGAACTGATTGCCGCCGTTAGTTGCATGCGGCCGGCTGCGGACAGGGCCGGACTGATCGAGCAGCTGCGGGGACTCGAGGACCTCAAGTCCGCGGTAGCTGGCGCCCAGGCCCGGGTTGCCGTGGCGTTCGACGGCGTTGAGCGCCGGGCTCAGGCCGCGTCTGGTACTCCCGCGACGGATCTGGGCCAGGGCGTTGCCGCCCAGATCGCCCTCGCCAGGCGCGAGTCCCCTGCCCGCGGCAGCAGGCTTTTGGGTCTGGCCAAGGCGTTGGTTACGGAAATGCCGCACACCCTGGCAGCCCTGGACACAGGCCAGCTGAACGAATGGCGCGCCACACTGCTGGTGAAAGAAACTGCGTGCCTGAGTGCTGCAGACCGTTGCGCCGTGGATGAAGAGCTGTCAGCAGATACCGGGACCTTCGCGGGCGCAGGGGACAAAGCACTCATCGCCGCTGCCCGGGCTGCGTCCTATCGCCGTGATCCACGCACCGTCACGCAGCGGGCCAGCCATGCGGCAACCGAGCGTCACGTCAGCCTGCGCCCGGCACCGGACACAATGACGTACCTGACCGCATTGCTTCCTGTCGCTGAGGGCGTAGCGGTCTACGCGGCGCTGAGCCGCCATGCCGATTCATTTCACGCGGACGGCGACACCCGTTCCCGTGCCCAGCTCATGGCCGATGCCCTTGTCGAACGGACCACGGGCGTTCCGGGCGGCATATCCGGAGTCGAGATACAGCTGATCATGACCGACCGCACGCTCTTCCAGGGCGACAGCGAACCCGCCAGGCTTGTCGGCTACGGCATCGTGCCGGCAGGCTGGGCACGAACCAAGGTCAATTCGGCCGAGCCTGGGCACGGCCAGGAGCTGAAGGCGTGGGTCCGCCGGCTCTACACGGCGCCGGGCACTGGCGAACTCGTAGCAATGGACTCCCGGGCCCGGCTCTTCCCGGCAGGACTGCGGCGCTTCATCCAGTCCCGTGATGACACCTGCCGGACGCCTTACTGCGACGCGCCCATCCGGCATTTCGACCACATCGTTCCGTGGCACCTTGACGGGACCACCAGCCTGGGCAACGGTGCCGGCCTGTGCGAAGCCTGCAACCACACCAAAGAGATACCGGGTTGGAAGGCAAGGCCCAGCCCCGGGCCAAGGCACCGCTTCATGCTCAGCACCCCCACCGGCCACAGCTACCACTCCACCTCACCGCCGCTGCCGGGAACGGGAGTCCCGGCAACAGTGCCTACACGGTCGCGGAGGACTTTACGGCGGCGATATCGGAGAATCCGCAGCGCGAACGATGGACCGTGAGCATGGCTGGTCGGTGCGCGATCGCTTGTGCATGAATGGTCGGACACGGACCGCTGCGCTCATCCTTACTGCAACGGAATGAACGAGGGTTCCAAGATCAGCTTGTCCGACACTTCGATAATTTAGGACTGGGCTGCCTTGTTGTGGCCGAATGAGAATCCGAAGTTGTCAGGTCTCTTCCCGAAGTATTCGTATCGACCCTGCCCAGCATCAGCGAAACTCGAAGCCGAACTGTCGCAGGCCGGGATGCGTGGGAACCCCGCTGGCTGTTAGGCGTCCGCCAGCAGGATCAGACCCAAGAACCCCGCACGCCGTTGCGTGCGGGGGCCCTGTGCAGTGCAACATTCCGAGGATGACCGTACGTCGCAGTTGACGGCGGCTTACTCCGCTCTGCGGATGCTGCCGTTCAGCCTCTTCTGAACTTGATCAGGGGCGGCACTGGAAACGGTCCAGTTCTTTCCGACGTTGAGAAACGGTTTAGGACTTTGGCCAACTAGCTGCAGTTGGGGCCTACTTCTGGTAAATGTCCCGCCTGTGCCCCAAGTTGACCCCCACAACCAAGAGAATGTCGTCCTGGACCCTATAGATGATCCGATAATCACCTTCACGGATTCGGTAACCCGGACGGCTGCTCAAGGCGATTGCCTTGGGCGGCCGTGGATCTTGACCCAAAAGCGCTATTGCGCCGTGAATTCGCTCCCGATCCTCCGGATGAAGCTTCCTGAGTGCCCGGACGGCTGCTGGTCGCAGCTCAATCCTGTAGTTGGTCGTGCCCAGCCGAGGTCCGCCTTCACTTGGGCCCAAGGAATGTTCTCGCCCTCTTCAGCCATTGCTGCGTCGAACGCAGCAATGTCCTCGACTTCTTCCAACGCGTCAAGCATCTGCTCGTAGCGCACTGGCGACACCAAGACCGGGTGGGAGAAGACGGCCTGTACGCCTACTTCACTGCGAGATAACCTGCCGAGTGAAGCCCGCCAGCGACCGCCTCTGCCCCACCCCTACCCGTACGCCGAATCCACGGGGGGGTCGCCATTATACAAGGGACTCCGCACAAAGCGTGCGGAGTCCCTTGTGTCCAGGTCCTCAAAGTATTGCCGGGCAGCCGGCAAAAATTAGCTAGAAGTCCCAGTCATCATCCTCAGTATTGACGGCCTTACCGATCACATACGACGAACCGGACCCCGAGAAGAAGTCGTGGTTCTCGTCCGCGTTGGGCGACAGCGCGGACAGGATCGCCGGGTTCACATCGGTGACGGACGCCGGGAACATGGCCTCGTAGCCCAGGTTCATCAGCGCCTTGTTGGCGTTGTAGTGCAGGAACTTCTTGACGTCCTCGGCCAGGCCGACGGAGTCGTAAAGGTCGTGCGTGTACTGGACTTCGTTTTCATACAGCTCGAAAAGCAGCTCGAACGTGTAGTCCTTGATCTCCTGCTTGCGCTCCTCGGACAGGCCCTCCAGGCCCTTCTGGAACTTGTACCCGATGTAGTAACCGTGCACGGCCTCATCACGGATGATCAGGCGGATCAGGTCAGCGGTGTTCGTCAGCTTGGCCCGTGAGGACCAGTACATGGGCAGGTAGAAACCGGAGTAGAACAGGAAGCTCTCCAGCAGGGTGGAGGCCACCTTGCGCTTCAGGGGATCATCGCCCTGGTAGTAGTCCATGACGATCTGGGCCTTCTTCTGAAGGTTCTGATTCTCGGTGGACCAGCGGAATGCCTCGTCGATCTCCTTGGTGGAGGCCAGCGTGGAGAAGATCGAGGAGTAGCTCTTGGCGTGCACGGACTCCATGAACGCGATGTTCGTGTAGACGGCTTCCTCGTGCGGCGTGATCGCATCCGGTATCAAGGAGACGGCGCCCACGGTGCCCTGGATGGTGTCCAGCAGAGTCAGGCCCGTGAACACACGCATGGTGAGCTGCTGCTCGTCCGGAGTCAGCGTCGCCCACGACTGCACGTCATTGGACAGCGGGATCTTCTCCGGCAACCAGAAGTTATTGACCAGTCGGTTCCAGACATCCACGTCCTTGTCGTCCTGGATGCGGTTCCAGTTGATGGCCTCGACGTGGCTGAGCAGCTTGACCTTTTCGGTCATGTCATCCCCTAAAAGTTGGGTTAGTTCTTGAGTTAAAGCGTACGACGACGGGCGGGCGCCCGCCGTCGTACCGGATCAATTTAGTTGAAGATTAAAGCATGCAGCTGACGCAGCCATCAACCTCAGTTCCCTCCAGCGCGAGCTGGCGGAGACGGATGTAGTAGATGGTCTTGATGCCCTTCTTCCAGGCGTAGATCTGGGCCTTGTTGATGTCGCGCGTGGTGGCGGTGTCCTTGAAGAACAGCGTCAGGGACAGGCCCTGGTCCACGTGCTGGGTGGCGGCAGCGTAGGTGTCGATGACCTTCTCGTAGCCGATTTCGTACGCGTCCTGGTAGTACTCCAGGTTGTCGTTGGTGAGGTACGGCGCCGGGTAGTACACGCGGCCCAGCTTGCCTTCCTTGCGGATCTCGATCTTGGACGCCACCGGGTGGATCGAGGAGGTGGAGTTGTTGATGTAGGAGATCGAGCCGGTCGGCGGGACAGCCTGCAGGTTCTGGTTGTAGATGCCGTGCTCCATGACGGAAGCCTTCAGCTCACGCCAGTCATCCTGGGTGGGGATGTGGATGTTCTTGAACAGTTCGGCAACCTTGGCCGTCTGCGGGACCCATTCCTGGTTGGTGTACTTGTCGAAAAACTCGCCGGAGGCGTACTTGGACTTCTCGAAGCCGCCGAAGGTCTGGCCGGTCTGGATGGCCAGCAGGTTGGAGGCGCGGACGGCGTGGAACACCACAGAGTAGAAGTAGATGTTGGTGAAGTCCAGGCCCTCTTCGGAACCGTAGTGAACCCGCTCGCGGGCCAGGTAGCCGTGCAGGTTCATCTGGCCGAGGCCGATTGCGTGGGACTGGTCGTTGCCGCGGGCGATCGAGGGCACCGAGGTGATGTTAGACATGTCCGAGACGGCCGAGAGGGACCGGATGGCCGTCTCGATGGTCAGGCCGAAGTCCGGCGAGTCCATGGCCTTCGCGATGTTCAGCGAGCCCAGGTTGCAGGAAATGTCCTTGCCGGTGGTCTCGTAGGACAGGTCATCGTTGTACGTGGTGGGCTGGGAGACCTGGAGGATCTCTGAGCACAGGTTGGACATGATGATCTTGCCGTCAATCGGGTTTTCCCGGTTCACGGTGTCCTCGAACATGATGTACGGGTAGCCTGATTCGAACTGGATCTCCGCGAGGGTCTGGAAGAATTCGCGCGCCTTGATCTTGGTCTTCTTGATCCGGGAGTCATCCACCATCTCGTAGTACTTCTCGGTGACCGAGACGTCGGAGAACGGCATGCCGTAGACGCGTTCGACGTCGTACGGCGAGAACAGGTACATGTCCTCGTCCTTCTTGGCCAGCTCGAAGGTGATGTCCGGGATGACAACGCCGAGGGAGAGGGTCTTGATGCGGATCTTCTCGTCCGCGTTCTCGCGCTTGGTGTCCAGGAAGCGGTAGATGTCCGGGTGGTGCGCGTGCAGGTACACAGCTCCCGCACCCTGGCGGGCACCGAGCTGGTTGGCGTAGGAGAAGCTGTCCTCGAGGAGCTTCATCACGGGGATGACGCCGGAGGACTGGTTCTCGATCTGCTTGATCGGGGCGCCGACCTCGCGGATGTTGGTCAGGGCGAAGGCGACGCCGCCGCCGCGCTTGGAGAGCTGCAGCGCGGAGTTGATGGAGCGGCCGATCGACTCCATGTTGTCTTCGATGCGGAGCAGGAAGCAGGAGACCAGCTCACCGCGCTGGCGCTTGCCGGCGTTCAGGAACGTGGGGGTGGCCGGCTGGAAGCGGCCTTCGATGATCTCGTCCATCATCTGGGTGGCGAGCTGCTCATCGCCGCGGGCCAGGTGCAGGGCCACCATGCAGACGCGGTCCTCGTAGCGCTCCAGAAAACGCTTGCCGTCGAAGGTCTTCAGCGTGTACGAGGTGTAGAACTTGAAGGCTCCGAGGAAGGTCTCGAAGCGGAACTTCTTCTTGTAGGCGCGCTTGTAGAGCTCGCGGATGAAGTTCATCGTGTACTGGTCGAGGGTTTCGCGCTCGTAGTACTCGTTCTTGACGAGGTAGTCGAGCTTTTCCTCGAGGTCGTGGAAAAACACGGTGTTGTTGTTCACGTGCTGCAGGAAGTACTGGTGCGCAGCCTCGCGGTCCGCTTCGAACTGGATCTCACCGTTCGGGCCGTAAAGGTTGAGCATGGCATTGAGCTCGTGATAACCCAGGCCCTTGTACGCGGCCGGCATCTCGGCCTTTTCGACGGCCGCACTCCGCTTTTCGTCAGCTGCGGCGCCCAGGCCTCCGGCCCTGGTTACTTCTGTGTCTGCGACAGTCGTGTCCAAAACGTGTCCAATCCATTGTTTACGCGGGCAACGTCTTCTGGCGTGCCCATAAGTTCAAATCTGTATAGCCGGGGTACGTGGCATTTCGCGGCGATGATGTCCGCGGCCATGCAGTAGTTGTCCCCAAAGTTTGTGTTGCCAGCACCGATAACCCCGCGGATCAGGTGCCTGTTCTGCGGGTTGTTCAGGAAGCGGATGACCTGCTTGGGCACCGAGCCCTCTCCCCCGGTGCCACCGTAAGTGGGCACCACCAGCACGAACGGCCGGGTGGCGACCAGCGGCGCGTCCTTTGCATGGAGCGGGATCCGTGCCAACTCCCGTCCCAGCTTCGCGGCGAAGCGGCTGGTGTTCTCGGAGGTCGAGGAAAAGTAGATGAGCTGGCTCTGCGTGGTGACAGGCAGTACCTGGGCCACTGGGGCCCCGGCCACTGCCAGTATTGCCACGGGAGTCACCTCATGTGTGGGATCGAAGATTGCCGAATGGCTAAGAGTGGTGGCCTCAGGCCACGGAGGAAACAGCAGCCAGTGCCAGTTCCTCGATCTTGTCCGGGCGGAAGCCTGACCAGTGGTCCTGGTCCGTGACCACAACAGGTGCCTGCATGTAGCCCAGCGCCTTCAGGCGCTCGAGCGCCTCGGCGTCCTGTGAAATGTCAACGCTCTGGTAAGCGATGCCCTTTTTGTCCAGCGCACGGTAGGTGGCGTTGCACTGCACACAAGCAGGTTTTGTGTAAACCGTAACGGTCATGGTTCCCTGTCCCCTCTATCGAAATCTTCGCTCGTCTTTGTCCCGCCCAAGCTGTACATCGATACTACATGTAGTGCAGACGGCTCTCCGGAACCCCAAGATGATGTATTACAAGTATGTCATTTTATGCACTTTTAATCCACAGGCAGGGGCCGCAAAATGTCCCGGATTCCAGCGATTTTTGCGGACGACATCCACACCCTGTGGAGTACTTAGCCACAATTATCGCCCCGCGTGTCGCCTGCTGGGCGGCGTGTCGCGCCTAGCGGCGAGGCACTACATCCAGTGCCGGGGAACACCAAATGGCCCCGACGAAACCTTCGGGACCCCCTGGCGACGTGATGAACCTAATCGGCTACAGCTGGGCCTCCCGGCGGTCCAGCACAATCTGCTGCACGTCCAGGTAGCCGGACTGGAAACCTGCCCGGGAGTAGCTCAGGTAGAACAGCCACATCCGCTGGAAGACGGCATCGAACCCCAGCTCACGAACCTCCTGCGAGCGCGCAACGAACCGCTCCTCCCACAGGCGCAGTGTGGCCGCATAGTGGTCGCCCATGCCCATCCGCTCCCGCACCCGGAGTGTGGTGTGCTGCTGTGTCACGCTCTCGATGGCCCGCACGGAGGGCAGGAATCCGCCCGGGAAGATGTACTTGTGCACCCAGGTGTAGGCGTTGCGCGTGGCCAGCATGCGCCCGTGCGGCATGGTGATGGCCTGGATGGCAACTTTCCCGCCGGGGGCCAGCACCCGGTCGATGGTCTGGAAATAGATGGGCCAGTACTCATAGCCAACCGCCTCGATCATCTCCACGGACACGACGGCGTCGAACTCGCCCTCCACCGCCCGGTAGTCCTGCAGTGCCACCGTGACCTGGTCCGCGTAGCCGGCGGCCGCGATCCGTTCCTGCGCCAGGTCCCGTTGTTCGCTGGACAGTGTCACGCTGTAGACCGTGGCACCGCGGGCGGCCGCCCGGAGTGCCAGTTCACCCCAGCCGGTGCCGATCTCCAGCAGCCTGGTCCCGGCTCCGACGCCGGCCTTGTCCAGCAGCCTGTCAATCTTCACCTGCTGCCCTTCCGCCAAAGCGTCCCAGGGGACCGAGTCCAGTGCTTCCTCACTCGGGGGGAACAGGGCCGCGGAGTAGCTCATGGTGGTGTCCAGGAAGTTCGAGAAGAGCTCGTTGGACAGATCGTAGTGGCGTGAGATGTTGCTGCGCGTGTTCTGCTCTTCGTTGCGTTCCCGCCTCGGGGTGCGGGGCAGGTACAGGGTCCGGAGCGTCTGCAGCGGCTTGGGGATCAGCGTGCCCACGGATCCCGCGAAGACTTCCAGTACGCCGGCAAGATCGGATGCTTCCCAATCCCCCGCCATGAACGATTCGCCCAGCCCGATCAGGCCGTTGTCCCCGATCCGCCGTTCGAACGCTTCCGGGCGGAGCATGTTCATGACCGGCGCCTCGGAGCCGCCGGTGCCCAGGACTGCACCGTCCGGATAGGCCACACGCATGGGCAGCCGTCGGACTGCTGCCCTGAACAGCAGGCCCGCCGCCTTTCCGGCAACAGCGGCCTTAGTGCCCGACGGCGCGTGCGCAACACCGGGCCAGACGTCCGGATCGATGGTGGCCGGCGACGCCGGTACCCCGGCAGCGCTGTTGCCTGCCAGCGGGTGCCGGGTGGACTTTGCGGCGGGAACCTGCGCAGCGGCCGTTCCGTTCTCGTCGGTCATTGTCATTGAACTGCCTCCTGTGAGGGGTGGTGTGGCCTTTTGACGACGGGCAGACGCCTTGCCCAGAGTTTAACGCCCTGAAAACGGATCAGCGCGGATGCCAGCAGCGGCGCGGCCGGAACCGCGACGGCCGCTGCCAGGATGTTCCTGACGGTGGCCGGACGCCTGTCCCCGTCCACAGTGGCGATGAAGGGGCGGTGCCCTTCCCGCTCCAGGACAATGGAAAGGGACAGCCGTTCCTCCGGGGGCGGCACCTTCATCCGGTACTGCCCGTCAACATCGTTGAAGGGTGAGACGTAAAAAGCTTTGGGAACACTGGCCCGGCCGGAGGCGTCCGTCTCCAGGAGGTAGCAGTGGCGTTCGCCGTAGGTGTTGTGGACCTCGGCGATAGCGCACTGCAGCTCGCCGGACATCCGGTAGCACCAGAAGAGGGTGAGCGGGTTGAACACGTAGCCCGCCACCCGGGCACTGGACAGCATCCGGATGGGTCCGCCGTCGGGCTCTAACCCCTGGGTCCGTAGGAACCGTTCCACGTTGCTGCGGAGGGATGCGGCGGGATCACCTAAATGGTCTGAGGAGCTGAAAACAGCCAGCGGCCGCAGTAACCGGGGCAGTTGCGGAAGCCGGTCCACGTCCACAAACCAGCTGTAACTCCGGTAGGTGAACGCATTCTTCAGCGGGGTCTGCCGCACATGGGAGACGGACGTGCGGTAGATGGCTGCCGTGGGGCTCATGTGTCCTCCGTGGCTGCCAGCAGCACGGGCTCCAGTGACCCCACCCCGGGCGTGTCCCAGGTGCGCCCCAGGCTCGCGGCGGCACGGACACCGGACAGCGCGCCGTCTTCGTGGAAGCCCCAGCCCAGGTACGCCCCGGCGTAGGCGATGCGGTCATCGCTCAGGGCGGCAATCTGTTGCTGCGCCCGCAGGGATTCCGGCGTGTATTGCGGGTGCTCGTACACCATGCGCGCCAGGACCTGGTCCTCGCCGATCAGGTCGGACTCTCCCAGGCTGACCAGGTACGGCCGGCCGTCCGCTGGCTGCAGGCGCTGGAGCCGGGTGAGGTCGTAACTGACCAGGACCTTGTCCGGCCGCGCATCGCAGTCGGGGAGCCGGTAGTTCCAGGACGCCCGGGCGTTGTCCGCTGCGGGCAGGACGGCGGGGTCCCGGTGGAAGACGGTGTGGTTGACCGAGTACGGCATCGCGCCGAGGGCTTCTATTTCGGCCGGCGTGGCATCTGCCAGGAAGGTGAGCGCCTGCGCCGGGTGCGTAGCGATGACTACTGCCTCGAAGTCTTCTACTCCCTGCCCGGTGTCCACTTCAACGCCGAGGGCGTGGCGCCGAATGGCGGTGACAGGGCTGTTGAGCCTGATATCCGGCAGCGTGGCGGCCAGCTTCTCCACATACTGCCGCGACCCGCCGGTGACGGTCCGCCACTGCGGCGAGCCTTTAACACCCAGCATGCCGTGGTGGTTCAGGAAGGTGAAAAGGTACCGCGCCGGATAGGACAGGGCCGTGGTGGGATCGCAGGACCAGACCGCGCTCACCACCGGTGTCATGAAATGGGAGCTGAAGTAGGCACTGAAACGCTCCCTGGCGAGGAATTCGCCGAGGGTCAGCTCGGCACCGTCAGAAGGACCGCCGTCGGACGCTTCCCCCGCCTCGATCAGCGCCCGCGCCCGGCGGTAGAAGCGCATGACCTCCACCAGCATCAGCAGGTAGCGGCCGCGCAGCAGGCTGGACGGCCGGGCGATGATCCCTTTCCCGCCGTCGCGGGCCCCGGCGAACTCCAGGCCGCACCCGTCACACCGGATGGACATGCTCATTTCGGAGTCCTGGGTTTCCACGCCCAGTTCGGCAAACAGCCGAAGCAGGGTGGGATAGGTCCGCTCGTTATGGACAATGAAGCCGGTGTCGATGCCGAACGTGGAGCCGTCCCGCTGCGGGACGCTGTGCGTGTGGGCGTGGCCGCCCAGCCTGCCGTCCGCCTCGAAGAGAGTGACACGGTCATGCCGGTTCAGCACGTAGGCGGCCGTCAGTCCGGCCACTCCGCTGCCCACGACGGCGATTCGCCGCCCTTCCGGCTTGGCGCCCAGGTTCCCTGCCAAAGACACTGTTCTGCTCCTCTACTCGGACTGCGTGATGCATTTGCTCGGTGCAAACTCTCTAGGGGCAGTTCGTCGCCGCTGGGCCTGCGGATGAGTGAGATTCCAGGAATCTTTGTGCCAGAATGAAGCGGACCTTTCAGACCCGCCGTACCGCAGGGCTCATGCGGCTCTGACCGAAGGACAGCCTTGGTAAATCCCGTACATCTGAAGACACTCCTTGAGGTTACCCGGCTGGGTTCATTCGCCGCCGCCGCGGCGCGCCTGGGGTACACGGCATCGGCGGTCTCCCAGCAGATGTCCGCCCTGGAACGCGAAGCCGGCGTCATCCTCTTCCAGCGCTCAGCCCGCAGCGTGGTCCCCACGGAGGCTGCCATCGTGATGACCCGGCACGCTGCGAAAGTGCTCACGGACATCGAAGCGCTGATGGCCGCCGCCGCCAAGACCCACAGCAGCACCAGCCAGGAACTGCGGCTCGGCATCTTCCCCAGCCTGGCCACCTACGTCCTGCCCCGGATCCTGAAGAATCCGGCGTGGAAGGACCTGGGCATCGATCTCCGGGTGTCCGTGGCCGAGCCCTCCCAGACCATCCAGGGCCTGCGCACCGGCGGGGGCCTGGATGTGGCGCTGGTCTTCCAGGTGGGCCAGTCCGGGCTCGCCTGGCCGCACACCATCAACCGTCAGTGGATCGGCGATGACAACTTCCGTGTGGTGCTTCCGTCGGGCTGGGGCTTCGGCCGGGACGCCAAGGTGGCGGCGGACCACCTGTCCGAACTCCCGTGGATCATGCACCACCCCGGGACCCCGGACGCCGTGGTGATCGAGCGGCTTTTTGCCAGCTGCAACCTGTATCCCCGGGTGGTGGCGCACAGCGACGATTTCCACGCCAGCCTGGAAATGGCTGCGGCCGGGCTGGGGGCTGCCCTTGTTCCGGAACTGGCTCTGCATAACCGTCCGGCGGGTGTGGTGGTGCTGGATGTTCCGGAGATCCGCCTGGCGCGGAACGTCTTCGCGCTGCTCATCAACGAGAAGAAGACCGCCCGGGTGCAGCTGTTTGTGGACCTACTCGAGGAAACGCTGGCGGGTCTGGGGGCCGCAGGCAAATAGTCCCTAACGCTGGAATGCTCAGCGCTTGGGGACTATGTTGAAGGTATGAACAGGGTAGCGAGCCAGCACTTTGGAGAAATTGAGCTCAACCACGGCAGGGACCACAACGTCGCCGCCAAACACGAGCTCGGGGGCCAAACGCTGGAACTCGACCTGAATATCAACGCGCACGACCATTTCGACGAAGCAGCCATGCACAAAGTTGACTACCGGCTGCGATTCCTCCCCGAGCTCGTGGATGAGGTAAGGGAAATGATCGCCGAAGAGCTGGGCCAGGAAGGCACCAGCCCGCAGGAATACCTCAATTTCCATTGCAGCGCCCTTAAGACCGAGACTCTTCAGAGAATCTTCGGCGTGGAGGAGCGCAGCCAGCTCACCCCCGACGTGTTCCTCAAAGCCCTCAAGCTCGGCCACGTGGGCATCTACCCGGGCCAGCCCGAGCGCTACTTCGTCCTGGACTTCACCCTCGGCGCCCACTTCACGGACGAGGTACTGGTGGCCTCCGCCGACGAAGACGGCGTAGTGGACGACGAAATCCTCTGGGAATCCTGAGGTTTCGACAAGCTCAACCACCAGAACTTAACGCCCGACGGCGGCCGGCCACTTTAAGGTGACCGGCCGCCGTCGTCGACGTGGTTGAGCTTGTCGAAACCGTTGTTACTTAGCGGATGCCAGCAGGCCTGCACGGACCGTCTTGGTTGCCTTGACCAGGTTGCGCAGGGACTCTTCGGTCTCGGCGTAGCCGCGGGTCTTCAGGCCGCAGTCCGGGTTGACCCAAAGCTGGCGGGACGGGACGTGCTTCACGGCGGTGGCCAGCAGTTCGGTGACTTCGGCTTCGCCCGGAACACGCGGTGAGTGGATGTCGTAGACGCCCGGACCAACGCCGCGGCCAAAGCGGTGCGCCTCGAGGTCGTGGACAACCTCCATGCGGGAACGTGCCGCTTCGATGGAGGTGACGTCGGCGTCGAGGCCGTCGATCGCGTCGATGATCACGCCGAACTCCGAGTAGCAGAGGTGGGTGTGGATCTGGGTGGCGTCCGCTGCGCCGGCGGTGGCCAGGCGGAACGAGTCCACCGACCACTTCAGGTACGCGGCGTGGTCTGCCTTGCGCAGCGGCAGGAGTTCGCGGAGAGCAGGCTCGTCCACCTGGATGACCTTGATGCCGGCAGCTTCGAGGTCCGCGATTTCGTCGCGCAGGGCCAGGCCCACCTGGTTGGCGGTCTCGCCCAGCGGCTGATCGTCGCGGACGAAGGACCAGGCCAGGATGGTGACCGGACCGGTGAGCATGCCCTTCATGGGCTTGCTGGTCAGCGACTGAGCGTATTCGGCCCAGGCAACGGTGATGGGGGCGCTGCGCGTGACGTCGCCCCAGAGGATGGACGGGCGCGTGCAGCGTGAGCCATAGGACTGGACCCAGCCGTGGACCGTGACATCGAAGCCGTCGAGGTTCTCGGCGAAGTACTGCACCATGTCGTTGCGCTCGGGCTCGCCGTGCACCAGGACGTCGTAGCCGAGCTCTTCCTGCAGCTCCACCACGCGCTTGATCTCATCCTTCATGAGCTGCTCGTACTGCCCGTTGGTGAGATCGCCCTTGTTGTTGCGGGCGCGGGCCGAACGGATTTCCGAGGTCTGCGGGAAGGAGCCGATGGTGGTGGTGGGCAGCGGCGGCAGGTGCAGGGCCTCTTCCTGGGCAGCTTCACGCACTGCGTACGCCGAGCGGCTGAAGTCGGCGGCGGTCAGGGCCGCGCTGCGAGCCCGGACGTCGTCGCGGTGAACACCCTTGGCGGCTGCGCGGGCTGCGATGACGGCGGAGGCTTCGTCGATGGCGGCCTTGGCCGAGGACGGGTCGGCCAGGTAGGACGCGAGGGTCTTGACCTCAACAGCCTTCTGGTCGGCGAAGGCAAGCCAGCTCCGGAGCTCGTCGGAGAGCTGTCCTTCTTCGGCAACATCGTGCGGGACGTGCTGGGTGGAGGTGGAGGTGCTGACCGCCAGCTTGCCGGCCGCAGCCTTCAGTTCGTCCAGCTTGCCGGCGGAGACGGCGAGGTCGTTGCGCCAGATGTTGTGGCCGTCAACTACGCCGGCAACCAGGGTCTTGTTCCCCAGGGCGGCAAGGGCTGCGGCGGAGGGGACGGCGCCCTTGAAGGCGTCGATGTGCAGGGCATCGATGTTGGTGGCGGCCAGCGTACCGAGCTGACCGTCCAAAGCGCCGTACGGGGTGGAGACGAGGATCTGCGGGCGCTTGGCTGCGCCGGAGAGCACCTTGTAGGCGCGGGCCACGGCGGCTTCGATTTCGGCGGCCGGGGTGTCCTGGTCAACAACCAGGGCAGGCTCGTCCAGCTGGATCCAGCTTGCGCCTGCGGCGGCGAGCTTTTCGAGCAGCTGCACGTAGACCGGCAGGACGTCCTCGAGACGGGACAGCGGCGCGAAGCCGGCCGGGGCGCCGTCGGAGGCCTTGGAAAGCAGGAGGTAGGTCACCGGGCCCACGATGTACGGGCGGGTCTCGATGCCGTTGGCGAGGGCGAACTCGAATTCCTCCACGATGCGGTTGGAGGCGAGGGTGAACTCGGTCTCCGGGCCGATCTCCGGCACCAGGTAGTGGTAGTTGGTGTCGAACCACTTGGTCATCTCCAGCGGCTGCTCTTCCGAGTTGCCCCGGGCCAGGGTGAAGTAACCGTCGATGTCCAGCTGTCCCTCAGCGTTGAGGAGCTTGCCGAAGCGGGCCGGCACGGCGCCGAGGTGCGCGGTGGCGTCCAGTACCTGGTCGTAGTAGGAGAATGTGCCCGGCACGGCTGCGGCTTCGGTGAGGCCGAGTTCCTGCAGTCGCTTGGCGATAGACAGCTGGATTTCCTTGGCGGCGGCGTCCAGTGCTGCGGCGTCGATCTTGCCGGCCCAGTAGGCCTCGACGGCTTTCTTCAGCTCGCGGCGGCGGCCGATGCGCGGGTAGCCCAGGAGCGAGGCGGCCGGGAAAGGAGTGGCGGGGGTGTTCTGTTCAGTCATGGGAAATTCCTTGCGGTGTTGGTGGAAGCTGCGAATGGTGTGTGGGGGCGGCGCGTCAGCTGGCCAGCTGGCGTGCGGTAGATGTGGAACGGGCTGCGGCGCTGGAACGGACAACGGCGCTGCGGCGGCCAACTGAACGGACGTGGCGCGGAAGTGCCAGTTTGTCCAGCACCTCCAGCGCGCTCACGTGTTCGTTGAACGTGTAGAGGTGGATGCCGGGTGCGCCGGCGTCGAGGGCCGCGTTGGCCAGGTCAACCGTTGCCCGGACGCCGATCCGGTGCCGTTCGGCGTCAGTATCGGCGGCGGCCAGGCGGGCCAGGAGTTCCGGTGCCGGCTGAACGCCTGCCAGTTCGCCGAGCCGGGTGACGCGGCGCAGGCTGGTCAGTGGCATCACGCCCGGGATGATGGGGATGGTGACCCCGGCGCGACGGGCCCGGCTGATGAGGTCCGCGTACTGCTCGGTGCGGAAGTAGACCTGGGTGATGGCGAAGTCGGCACCGGACCGTTGCTTGGCGAGCAGCACCTCGACGTCGTGCGCCTCACTGGGTGACTCCGGGTGCCTGGTGGGGTACGCGGCCACGCCCACAGCGATTTTGCCCGCGCACAGCAGCGCCGAGCGCCGCTGTTCCACTCGGCGGATGAGTTCGATCAGGTCCTGCGCATACCGCAGTGACCCGGCGACCGGCTTTGCGCCGTCCTGGGGCTGGTCGCCGCGGAGCGCCAGGATGCCACGTACCCCGGTGTCCAGCAGGTCCCCGATGATCTCTGCCAGTTCGTCCGGCGTGTTGCCCACGCAGGTCAGGTGCGCCAGCGGCCGGAGCGTGGTTTCCAGCAGGAGCCTGTTGATAAGTTCGACGGCGGTGTCCCGGTTTGAGCCGCTGGCACCGTACGTGACGGAGACATAGTCCGGCTCGGTGGTTTCCAGTTCCCGGATGGTGGTCCAGAGGGACTCTGCAGCGGCCGGCGAACGCGGCGGGAACAGTTCATAGGAGAGCGCCACGGGGGCGGTCTCGGACAGATTTTGATGTGTGTCGATAAGGCTTGGCGGTGACATTTGCGTCCTTGGCTTTGTGCCATTGACGGCTCCCGGTCAGCAGATGTGACCGTGGTGCCGCAATGAATTGAGTTTGGGAACACGGAAAAACTCCACAAGGACGCAGCCGCGACTGTTACGCCTGGAATGAAGTTGTCCGTGAGCAAATGTCAGGCCCACATGGGGGCACCCACACCCTCCAAACCGGAGGATCGCTGACACGTTACCTCGGTAACTTGTATAGAACTCTAGGATCCCGCACGAAACCGTTCAAGTCCACTGCCGAATTAAGACGCAGGTTTACGCCCTGTTTCGTCACGGGACTGAACATTGTTCGCTTTTTGGCCCCGGAGGCTCATACGAACTGTCTCAAGGGGGCATAATCGCGCCGTCTACCAGGGCCGGTCCGCGCCCGGCCCCAGGTCATCGTCGCGGAGGTATTCGTCCCGCTCCCGTCCGGAGTTCCGCTCGCTCTGGGCGTTCCGGGAGCTGTCCCTGAGCTCGTCGAGCCGGCTCTGCTGCCCGGTTCCGGCAGGCTGATCATCCTGCCCCGGCGTCGCAGCAGGGTCCGGCGCGGTGGTACCGGCGGCAGCTTCGTCCGCCTTTTGCGAGAGTCGCTCCGCGGCCTGTTCCAACTTGGCCCCTGCATCGGCCCCGGCACTGCCTTCGGCGCTGGAATCGGCAGTGGAATTGGCCATGGAGTCAGCGCTGGAATCGGCCCTGGCGCCGGCGCCGGCGTCAAACAGCTGTCCGGGGCTGTGCATCATGTCCGCGCCTCCTCTGCCTGGCGGGCTGTGCCCTCCTGTGCGACTGGGATTGCCTGTGCGTTTGGGATTGCTTGTGCCCGCGGGAGCCGCCGCCAGTGGCGCAGCAGCAGGAACGCCTCGCGCAGGCCCAGCAGGAACGCGCCGGAGGCGAAAATCCAGTAGAGCTCCGTCCGGCCGTCCAAGCCGGCACCCTCCGGCGCGCGCCGCAGCTCGCCCGGGTCCGCGGCCTGCATCATCGGCGCCACAGCGTCTCCGGCGGAACGGTGGACGTAGGGAACCCCCAGCTGGCCGGCGATCCACCGCAGCCGGCCCTCATCGATAACTAAGCGCGCATCACCGCCGCTTCCGGACGTCCGGTCCTGGATGTACCCGGCCCCGCCGTCATTGCCGGAACGCTGCCCGGTGTTTTCCTGCATGCGGCCACCTTCGGCCATGCCGTAGCCCAGCACCGCTCCCCCGTTAGCCAGGCCGCCGTCCACCTTGATTGCGTCCGGTGCCGCAGCACTTGTCTGTTCCCCGTCGCCGAGGTAATAGACCAGCCGCGGCCGTTCGGGGTGGCTGTCCCGCGCGGCGCGCAGCCGCTCGGCCAGCAGCTTTCGGGCGGCCGTAACGCTGCTTCCCTTCGAAAAAGTGGTCACCTGCGGCTGCAGCACGCCGACGGCGGTGTCCAGCGCCGTGGTGTCGGTGGTGCGGGGCATCCGGACAACGGCGTTGCTGTCGAAGGTCAGGAGCGAAAAGCGGGCGCCGGCCAGTTCGCCGGCGATGGCCATGATGTCCTGGCGCACTCCCTCGAGCCGGGGCGAGCGGTTGCCGAAGTCTTCTGCCACAATGCTGCTGCTCGTGTCCACCACAAAGAAGACATTGACGTCCGTAGTTGCTGCCTGAGCGCTGCCGCCCGCCACGCCCGGCCCTGTGCGAGGGCGCCCTGGGTGCCGGCCGGCTCCCCTGCGGCCGCACGTTCCCGAAACGCCAAAACCAGTCGCCACCCCAGAAGAAGCACAACGGCGGCGATGAGGAAGGCCATCAGCCACCATGGAAAGATCGGTTGCAGGGGAATGGCCGCAACCGCCAGGACGCGCCGGCGAGGACCAGTCCGGACAGGAGCGCAATTGCCAGGGGCAGGTCCGGCCGGTCTGAGACGACGGCGCGCGGGGCGCCCTGCATGGCGGCGGCTTCCGTTTCCTGCACCCGCCGCACGATGTCCGCTACGGCATCAGGGCTGTCCAATGCGTAGTAAGCGCCGCCGCTGGCTTCGGCGGCTGTACGCAGCCTGGCGCCGGGCTGGCCGGGCCCGGGCCCGTAGTCGAAGTCACCGGGATTGAGGGCGTAGACCCGGGTGCCGGCGTCCTGCGCCAGGGCGCCTGCCTGCAACAGGGTGAAGATGGGATCGCCGGAGAGGTAGTTGTCCGTGGCCAGGACAACGGACCGCGAGCGCTGGCCTGGCTCCGCGTTGGGGCTGGCGCCATTTTTCGAGTCGGCGCTGCCTGACCCGGACCCGTCCCTGCCGGGGAAGCCGTTGACTCAGGAGGCCAGTCCGTCGCCGATCAGGGATGATCCCCGGCCACTCCACGTACCGTCCAGGAAACCGGCGCTGCCAGGGTTTCCGTTGAAGGCATCGTCGGCCATTTGCAGCTGTTCCTGCACATACCCGTAGTCGTCGGTGAGCGGGAAGACCTGGACTGCACTGCTGTCGAAGATGGTGAGGCCTATCCGTTCCCCGTCGAATTCCTTCGCCAGGACGCCGAAGACTTCCACAACGGCCGCGTCTGCGCTGCTCATGGACCCCGAGGTGTCCAGGCACAGCATGATGTCCCGGTTCCGTTGCTCCGGCGTGATGGTGGTAACTTCCACCGTGCGGCCCGCCGCGGCCACCGCAGACACCAGCAGGGTCCCGGCCGCGATCGCCGCAACGGCGAGCCAGCGGCGGTGGCGCCGGAGTGCCGCCTGGTATTCGGGCAGCGCGGGTCAGCACGCTACCAGCAGGGATTCACGCAGCCGTGCCTGGCCCACCACTTTGGCATCGAAGCTGCGGGCAATGTTCGCCGCCACCTGCTGTGCACGGGCCAGTTCCGCCGGTTCGATTCGTGCGGGCGCACTGGTCTGAAGCAAAGGAATTCCCCCTGATGGCTGGTGCCTGGTGATTGCGGACTGATGGTGTTGCCGGCCGGCTCCACTCCGCCCGCCATCCTATCCAAGCCAGCGCCGGGGCGGCCCGCAATGGGGACCCCTCCCCAGGGCGGGTCCGCAGGTCTATTCTGTTGGAATGAGCCAGCTACCAGCCAGTTACCAGGAGTATCTCGCAGGAAAAAGCGAGAGTTTCATCAACACCGTGCGGCCTATCCTGATGCAGTCGGCGGCAGATCAGGCCCACGGTGTGCGGGTGCTCAATCTGCCTCACGGACATCAGGCACATCTGGACGATTCCATCCCGTTTGGGACGATCGTCGAAGACCTCGACTGAAGCCGGAAGTCAGCCCTTAACGGCACCGGAAAGGGCGAAGGAGCTGCCGGCGCCCCTGGCCACAATGACGTACAGAGCCAGGACCGGTACTGAGTACAGGATGGAAAAGGCCGCCAACTGGCCATAGGCCACGGCCCCGTGCTGACCGAAGAAGCTGAAGATCGAGACCGCTGCGGGCTGCCGTGCCTCGGACAGCAGCAGGACGAAAGGAACAAAGAAGTTCCCCCAGGCCTGGATGAACACGAAGATAAACACCACGCCCAGCCCCTGCCGCATCAAAGGCAGCACGATGGTCCGCAGCGCCGTTAGTCCGGAGGCGCCGTCCACCCAGGCCGCCTCCTCCAGTGACAACGGCACCGCGTCCATGAAGTTCTTCGTCATCCAGATGGCCATCGGCAACGTGGTGGTGGCCATAAAAAAGATGGTTGCGGCCATGGAGTCCAAGAGGTCAAGCTGCACAAACAGGCCGTACACCGGGACCATGATGGCCGTGATCGGCAGGCAGGTCCCGAACAGGATGGTGTACATAAACGGCCTGTTGAACCGCGACTGGTACCGGGAGAGCGGATAAGCAGCCAGCACCGCCGCGACCAGGTTCACGGCGGCGGTCCCGGCGGACAGGACCATGCTGTTCCACAGCGGCTGGAACAGCCGGCCGGGCGTCATGATCGCGGCAAAATTGTCCAGGGAGACCTGGCCGGGAAGCCTCGCCTCGTGACCTGCCGACGCATCAAGGGAGGCCAGCACCAGCCAGAGCAGCGGCAGGACGAAACAGGCGCCGATCAGGATCAGGGCTGCGTCTGCCGGCACCCGTGCACGCTGCTCTGCCCGGGAGACCGCACCGGACCGGGTCCGCCGCTGCGCCCAGGGGGACGCCCGCGCCGCCGTCGTCATCGCCGGGACTCGCGGAGGAGCCGCACGTAGGCCCCGCCGAAAACCAGGCCGATCAGGATCAGTACCGACGCCACAGCCGTGCCGTACCCGATGTCCCCGAACTTGAAGGCTTCCTGATAGGCCAGCACGGGCAGCGTGGTGCTGGCGTTGGCGGGGCCTCCTGCCGTCATGACCCAGATGAGAGTGAACACCGCCAGTGTCTGCAGGGTGGTGAGCATGAGGTTGGTGGCGATGCTGCTGCGGATCATGGGGATGGTGATGTAGGCGAGCCGCTGCCAGCCGCCGGCGCCGTCCATCAGCGCGGCCTCGCTGACCTCACCGGGAACATCATCCAGCGCTGCGCGGTACACCAGCATGGAGAACGCCGTACCGCGCCAGATGTTGGCGAGCATGATGGCGACCATCGGGAACGAATACAGCCAGTCAGGCTCGCCGAGTCCCAGAGCGCCGAGGATTTGGTTCAGGGTTCCGTCGCGGCTGAAATAGGCGTACGCGGCGAAGGCAGCCACGATCTCCGGCAACACCCAGGCCGCCACCACCGCGGTCCCGACGACGACGGCCACCGGCCGGCGGGCCCGCCGCATCAGGATGGCGAGGGCGAGTCCCAGCAGGTTCTGGCCCAGGATGGCGGAGCCCCCGACGAAGATGACTGTCAGGGCAAGGGACAGCGGCAGGGCGGGGTCGGTAAACAGGCGCTGGTAATTCCCAAACCCCACCCACCCCGGACTGCGGGCGTTTCGGCCGGTCAGGGCAGCATTGGTGAACGAGGCATGGAAGGCCCACAGCACTGGGCCGGCCAGGAACACGAGCAGAAGCAGAATCGCCGGGAGGACGGGGAGCAGCCGCGCCCGCCGCCGGAGCAGGGGACGCAGCCGGTTCAGCGGGCGCAGCGGCCGGGAAGTCGTTGTGGCCACCGGCTACTTCGCGACAGTTTTGGCGTCACCTACGATGCTCTTCACCGCCGTGTCATAGTCTGCAGCCGCCTGCCCTGGGGATTTCGCCCCGGTGATCACAGCTTCGGTGGCCTCCTGGATTGCCGCCGAGATCCGCGGGTAGTCGGCGGTGGCCGGACGGTAGTGCGTAACGGCCACGAGCGCGGACACGTCCTTCACAAACGGGTTGGCCGCCTGGTATCCGGAATCTGGGGCGACGTCCTTCCGCACGGCAATCTGGGAGCTTGCGACGTTGAAAGCCAGCGAGTTCTTCTGGTTCAGGGCTGTGGCCAGGAAATCAAACGCCACGTCCGGGTCCTTCGTTCCAGCCCCGACTGCCAGCGTCCACCCGCCGGACATGCTGACTCCACCGGGCGCCTGGCCGTTCTGTGTGGGGAACGCTGCCACACCCATGTCCTGCGCATATTCAGGCCATTCGTAGGCGCCGCCCTTTTGCCAGAAGGACGGAGTGTAGGACCCTTCCACGGTGGCACCCATTTTGCCCTGCGGGAGCCACTCCCCGAAGACCTTCTTCCACACATTCGCGTCGAGTGCCTCGGCCGGGGACACTGCAAGTTTCTCGTCGTAGAGCGTTTTGAGGAACGTCAGAGAGTCCGAGAATCCTGCCGAACCCAGCACCCACTTCTTGGCATCCGCGTCGTACAGTTTGGACCCTGTTCCATAGAGCAGTTCGTAGAAGCTCTGCATCACGGTGCCTTCACCGGAGGCCTTGCCGGCGTACATGTTGAACGGCACCACGGCGGGATCACTGGCCTTGATTTTCCGGGCGGTGTCCAGGATGTCCTGCCAGGTCCGCGGCTCCCACGGGACGTTGATGCCGGCAGCGGTGAGGACCTTTTTGTTGTACCAGATGGCCCGCGTGTCGGTGCCCAGCGGGACCGCGTATGTGCCGCCGTCGTCCCCCAGCCCTGCTGCCTTGGCGCCGTCGTCGAACGTGCCCCAGTCTGTCCACCCCTCAAGGTGGGTGTCCAGTTTCAGCAGATAGCCGGCGTCGACGTCGGAACGGACCTTGAAGGTGTCCTCGTAGAAAACGTCCGGGGCGGTGGACGGCGAACGGAGGGCCAGGGCAAGCTTGGTGCCGTAGTCGTCGTCGTTTGCTTGGATGGGTTCCAAGGCAACTGTGACGCCTTGGTTGGCGGCCTCAAACTCCTGCTTGGCCGCCTGGAAAAGGTCATCGAGCGCGCTGAAGGAATCGGTCTTCTGGTAGACCACCTTCAGCGTTTTGGTCTCGGCTTGGGGAGCGGCGGGTGAACAAGCTGACAGCACAAACGCTGCTGCAGCGAAGAAAGAGGCGATTTTAAAGGCCCGACGACGCATGGTGCTCCATTCGAATCAATGGCTGCCGTCCCTTGTGTCTGCGGGCCCCCAGCCGCGGCGATATCCATATGCTAGATGGGGCTCCTGATACATGCAAGGAGCCCCCCTTCAGACTTCCAGGAGAAGCCGCTGCGCGCGAGGCGCCAGGGTATGTTCCAGGACCAGGCAGGCAGCTCCAATGGCACCGACGTCCTCACCCACTCCCGTGCCCACAACCTCAATGGTATGGATCAGGCGGGCCGCACTGTTGGCGTCCACCAGCGCCGGGATCTTCTCCAGGTAACGGTCCGCGATCCGGCTCCAGTACGGGCCGCCGAACACCACCCTTTCCACATCCAATGTGTTGGTCACCACCGAGACCGCCCGGGCCACCAGCACGGCCGATTTGTCGATGATGGCCAGGGCCTTCGCGTCACCGGCGTCGGCGAGGTCACACAGCCGGGCAAAGCTCTGCTGCACCTCCGCTCCGCTGGTGTGCTTTCCGGAACCATTCAGAATGCCCGCAGCAACTGCCTCCGCCACCAGGACCTGCGGGATAGCCGAGGACTTCACGCAGCCCCGCAGGCCGCAGTCACAGGCCGGACCGTCCGGGTCCACCACGATGTGGCCGATCTCACCGGCGTTCCCTGATGTTCCCCGCACCACTTCATCGTTGAGCACGATGCCGCAGCCGATGCCGGTGCCCATGTACATAAAGACAAAGCTGCCCGCGCCGCTGGGGCCGCCGGCCCACGTTTCGGCGACGGCGGCGCTCGTGACGTCCTTATCCACGAGGACGGAGTAGCCGGTCGCCTTCGCCAGCGCGTCCCGGAGTTCCACCCGGTCCCACCCTGGCAGCAGCGGCGGGTCAACTACGGTGCCGTTGTCGAGGTCGATCGGCCCTGGGGCGGCCAGGCCCAGGCCAGCGATCCTGCTGGTGTCCACACCGGAGGCGGCGACCAACTGCCCGATCTCGCTGGCCATGGTGGCTATCACGGCGGCGGGATCCTTTCCGCCGGGGGTTTTGATCCGGGAATGCTGGACTACCGAACCCACCAGGTCCAGGACCACGAAGGTTGTCACGGCGGGGTCCAGATGCACGCCCACGGCATACATGCCGGCCGGGTTCAGCCGCAGCATGGTACGCGGCTTGCCAGGGCCTGTGCCTTCCTTGCCGGCTTCAACGATCAGGTGCTGGTCCAGCAGGCGGCGCGAGATGTTGGAGATGGTCTGCGGCGAGAGTCCCACGATCTGGGCCAGCTCAACGCGGCTCAGGCCACCCGCTGACCGGCGGATGGCATCGAGGATCACCGTGAGGTTGAAGTCCCCCATGCGCGGCAGGTTGGTACCGCGCCGTGGTGCCGAGGGCTGGCGAGTTTCTGGCACGGTCTCCCCTATGGTTTGCGGCCGCGTACTGATGATGTCTGAATGTTACGTTACCGCCTGATGCACGCCCAGAGCCGTAGGCAGGGCCGCGGCACTGCGGCATCCTTACGCCCGCCTGGTGCTGGCCGCGACCGTAAATTTCGGGTTACTGCCCTTGACCGTGGTGGGGCCCACCAGCCGCTCCAGGGCGGGGAGGTAGTGCAGGTGGCGGTTGAACACCGTCCACAGCTCGCCACCCGGTACCAGCACCCTGGCAGCCGCTTCGAACAGCTTGATCCCGGCGCCGGCATGCACACTGGCGCCCAGGTGGAACGGCGGGTTCAGCAGGACCAGGTCAGCACTGGCAGCAGGCAAGGTGCTCATGGCGTCATCCTGGAGGGCAGTGATCCTGTCCGCCAGGCCGTTGGCCTGTGCCGTGCCGAGAGCCGACGAGACTGCGGCGGCGGACCGGTCCGTGGCCGTGATGCGTGCCCCGGGGTTCTGGCGGGCGTACATGGCAGCGAGGATCCCGGTACCGCAGCCCAGGTCGATGGCATGCCCGGCCGCCGGCATCTCCGGCAGGAAAGTCAGCAGGAACCTGGTTCCGATGTCAAGCTTCGCGCCGGCGAAGACGGCGCCGTGTGCTGCAACGTCAAGGTCCAGTTCGGCAAGGTGCTCGACGCCGGGGAGCACGACGGCGGGCCGTTCGGCTGCGGCGCCTGCCACGGGATTGGCGTGCCCGTGCGCGCTGCTGGCTACCGCGCTGGTGGTTACCACCGTGGGCGTTACCTTCACAGCGGGCGTGGCCCCGCTGGCGACGATGAGCCGGGACTTCTGCCGCGCGAGCTGGGGCTGGACATTCTCGAAGTGGCGTTGTAGGACAGCGTTCATCCCCACAGACATGTGCTTGATCCGCCCGCCGGCAATGAGCACAACATCCGGGGCCGCATACCGGGCCACTGCGCCGGCGACTTCTTCGAGTTCCGCCAGGGTCCGGGGCAGCTGCAGCAACACAGTCTGTGCACCGGAGAGCAGGTCCTCCCCCAGCGGCAACTGCTCGAAGGGCGGCTCCCCCGGGCCGCTGCCGCTGCCGGTGCCCGGTCCGGCTCCGGCTGCAGGGCCAGCTCCTGCCAGCCCCAGGGCGCTTGCGTTGTTCCGCAGGGCCCTCTCTCCCGTGATGAGATCCTCGTGCACGCGGACCCGCCGGACTCCGAGGGTGCCCAGCGCGCCGAGCGTCAGGGCGCCATAGCGGTCGCCGATCACCGTCAGGCGGCCGTCCGGACCCACGCGGCCTGCCGCGGCTTCAAGCAGCAGCCTGTCTGTGGCATCCCAGGCCTGGAGGTTGGGGGCATCGACGTCCGGGTGCCGCTTGAGTATGCCGAAGATGTCCTCAAGGCTTTTCGCTGCCACGTGGTTCCTGCCGTCTCGTGATGTGGTGGTTGGTTGGGCGGTTACTGCTGGAGCCCGGGCAGCTTCAGAATGGCGGCCACCGCTGCCCGGCCCGCCCGGTTGGCACCGATGGTGGACGAGGACGGTCCGTAGCCCACCAGGTGCACGCGCGGCTCGGCTGCCACCTGGGTACCGTCCATGGCGATGCCGCCGCCAGGTCCGCGGAGGTGCAGCGGCGCGAGGTGCTCAAGCTCTGCGCGGAACCCGGTTGCCCACAGGATAACGTCCGCCCGGAGGTGGCTGCCATCGGTGAGCCGGACGCCGCCGGGCTCGATGGCGGTAAACATGGGGCGCCGGTCCAGCGCGCCCCGTTTTGCGGCCGCGCGCAGGGCTGGCGTCCAGAGGAGGCCGGTCACCGCCACGACGCTTTGCGGCGGCAGCCCCTGCCTGACACGTTCTTCCACCAGGGCCACGGCATCGTGCCCGGCCTGCGCGTCAAAGGTGGCATCGCGCCATTCCGGCTCGCGCCGGGTGAACCAGCAGCGCACCCATCTCATAGGTGTAGGCACTGGAACATTCAGGACACGGCGGCAGGGACTCATTCACTCCCCCATAATAATCCGGGGCGCTGCGCTGACAGGCGCGCGCCGCCGTCGTACTGTTGGGCCATAGCTGACGAAAGGCACGGACCATGGCAACGAACAACGGGGCAGCATCACTGTTGGCGAAATCGCTGGGCATCGTCCTCGGGGCGGCGGAGATACCGCTCCGGCTGCGGGCCTGGGACGGATCCGAAGCGGGGCCTCCGGACGCGCCGGTCCTGGAGTTCAGGTCGCGCCGGGCCCTGCGCCGGATCCTGTGGTCGCCCGGGCAGCTGGGGCTAAGCCGCGCCTACGTTGCCGGCGACATCGATGCACCCGGGGACATCTTCGCCGCCTTCACCGCGCTGAGCTCGGTAGGCAAGTTTTCCGAGCCCGGCCCGTTCCGGCCCCTCACGCCCCGCGAACTGGCCACGCTGGTCAGCACAGCCGTGCGGCTGGGAGCGGTGGGCCCCAACCCCGCGCCGCCTCCCGAGGAGGAAAAGGCCACCCGACAGGGCAGGCTCCACACCCGCCGGCGGGATGCCGCGGCGATCTCGCACCATTACGACGTCGGCAACGACTTTTACGCCCTCGTGCTGGGGGCGTCGATGGTGTACTCGTGCGCCGTCTGGGGTCAGGGCTCCTACGCCGACAGCAACGGGCTGCCGGCAGGACTGGATGGGGCGCAGAAGGCCAAGCTGGACCTGGTCTGCCGGAAGCTTGGCCTCAAGCCCGGGATGAGGGTGCTGGACGTGGGCTGCGGTTGGGGCAGCTTTGCTTTGCATGCCGCGCAACATTACGGCGTCACCGTGATGGGGGTGACCCTCTCTTCGGAGCAAGCGGTGCTGGCCCGTAAGCGCGCCGCCGATGCCGGCCTGACCGAAAACATCGATATCCGGGTGCAGGACTACCGGGACATCGCCGACGGACCCTTCGACGCGATCAGCTCCATCGGCATGTCCGAGCATGTTGGCCGTGAGCAGACACCCCACTATGTACAAGTACTGCATGGGCTGCTCCGTCCCGGCGGCCGGCTGCTCAACCACGCCATCTCCTGGAACGTTGGACCCACCAAGCCGGACCCCGACTCGTTCCTTCCGCGTTATGTCTTCCCGGACGGCGAGATGCTCAGCCTCGGCGAGATGGTCAGCGGATTGGAAGCCGGCGGATTCGAAGTGCTGGACGTGGAGGCGCTGCGCCAGCACTACGCACTGACCCTGCGGGCGTGGGTGCGCCGGCTGGAGGACAACTGGGACGAGGCAGTCCAGCTCACCAGCCTCGGGCGGGCGAGGGTGTGGCGGCTGTACATGGCATCAAGCGCCTTGGGGTTTGAAACCGGGCTCACGGGGGTTAACCAGATCCTGGTGCAGCGCGCGGGCGGGGACCAGCCACCGCTGCGCCGGACGGACTGGATCTGAACCGCTTGCCACCCGCAGCCGCAGTACCCGGCAAACGAAAAGAGCCACCCGGCGGGTGGCTCTTTTGGTTGGACTCCTGTCCGGTTTGGTGGAGCTGAGGGGACTCGAACCCCTGACCCCCTGCATGCCATGCAGGTGCGCTACCAGCTGCGCCACAGCCCCAAACCGTTGCTGCATGGCCGCTCGGGCCGCTCGAAGCAACTTCATTAGCTTAATAGAAATCCGCGCGCGGCGCCAATCGGGAGCACCGGCCCGGTAATCCTGTGTTGTTCGCGCATCCGGACCGTTCCGGTCTGGGAGGGTGTCCCTGGGCAACAAAAAAGTCCGCCGGAATCTCTCGATTCCGGCGGACTCTCCGGTGGAGCTGAGGGGACTCGAACCCCTGACCCCCTGCATGCCATGCAGGTGCGCTACCAGCTGCGCCACAGCCCCGGACCTTCGTTGCCCCCGCGTTCTCTTGAGCAACTCAAATATCTTAGACCAGCATTTCCGAAAATTCCAAATCCGGCATATTCGGGCTGGCTGGGACGGGTTTAGTCGGCTTCGGAACCGGCCGACGCCTTGGCCGATGTGTCCTCACCCAACTGCAGGTCGACGACGGGGCAGTCCTTCCACAGGCGCTCCAGGGCGTAGAACACGCGGTCTTCTTCGTGCTGGACATGGATCACGATATCCGAGTAGTCCAGGAGCACCCAGCGGCCGCCCGAGCGGCCCTCGCGGCGGACCGGACGGAGGTCCTGTTTGGACAGTTCTTCTTCAATGCCGTCCACGATGGCGTTGACCTGGCGTTCGCTGGGTGCGGACGCGATGAGGAAAACATCCGCCAGGGCGAGGCGTTCGCTGACGTCGAGCGCCACGATGTCGTGGGCAATCTTGTCCGCGGCGGCCTTTGCGGCGTGGCGGGCTATGGCGATGGATGAATCTGATGCAGTCACTGGACTCCTTGTAGTTTTCTAAAGCTTCGTTAGAGAGGGCGCAGCCGCTCAGCGGGACATGCCGCTGGCGATGAGGATGACGCCGGAAATAAGGGCCACGATCCCGAAGACCAGGACCAGGACCTGCATGAGCCTGAGCCGCTTTGCGCGGCCCAGGCCTGCTGTAGCCGCATCCAGCGGCTCCAGGCCATGGGCCGAGCTGGCCGGAACGCGGGGCAGGTCTTCGAAAAGGTCGTCTGCCTCCCCCACCGACGGGTTCGGCGCAACACGCGTTATGCGCTTCGGTTCAGTGGCGGCGCGGGCGGCGGCCTCGGCCCGGGCAATAACCCGGGAACGCCCTGACGGCGGTGCCGGCGCCGCAGCCGGGGGCCGTGACGCGGCCGACGGGCGGTGGCCCTTGCCCCCTTGCCGGACCTTGGATCCCGGCTGGGTCTGGACCGGTACATAAGACGTTGCCGGGGGTTTCATCACAGGACGGTCCACCCCGGGAAGCTGGACAAATTCAAGGGGCGTCACCATGGCGAGGTTGTCGGCCGTGGCGGGTCCTGACTGACCGGTCGATGACTGTGCGGCCGATGACTGTGCGGCCGATGACTGTGCGGAGGCGACGTTCGGCCGTGTACTTCGCGCCTGGGCGCCCTGCGGGGCCGGCGGCGCGGTCTGCTCGGCCAGCTTCTGCTTGGCCATTGCGCGGCGGTTGAGGATTGCGGCCCGCTCTGCCAGAGCGATCTGCTCCGCAAGGATGTCCGGATCCACCGCTTCCGGGTCAAGGGAGGCGATATGCTCCATTTTGGCGAGCTGGTTCTTGGCTTGCTCAACGATGAGGGTGCGGGCCACGAGCGCCTGCTCCACGCTCATGCCGTCCGGAACGCCCGCAGCCTGCGGACCCTTTCCAGATCTTGTGGGCTCACCCTTGACGACGGCAGGAGCGTCCTGTCTGGCCGGCAGCGGCTTACCCATTGGAGCCGGCAACGTTTTGCCAATCGGGGCGGGCAGCGGCTTACCCATTGGAGCCGGCAACGTTTTGCCCATCGGGGAGGGCAGCGGCATACCCATGGGGGCGGGAATGACGGGGTTGGCCGAGGTGACAGCCTGTTCCTTAAGCTGCTGGAGCCGCAGCTGCCTGCGGGTGGGAGAGCCGCCGGCCGACAGCTGCCCTTCCTTTTCCTCAAGGTCCTTGATGGTGCGCAGGGCTGCACGGTCCCGGGCCCGGATCTGGGAGGACCGCTGCGCCTGGGACTGTTCCGGGACGGAATCCACCGGGGCGTCGGCTGCGCGCCGCTGTTTTGAGGCAGGCGAAACCTGGCCCGGGCCTGTAGACCCGGTAGCCGGCGTCTCATCTCTGGCCTGCCGCAGTTGGCGGCGGCTGCGGACGGGGGGCTGTTCCTGACTCATTGAGAACTCATTCAGTACTGGCTGGCTCGTCTGTTTCGGTTATTTGGTCACGCTTGGACTGCGGCCCCTCGGCGTACAGTCCATATTTGGCGATGTACTGCACCACACCGTCCGGCACGAGGTACCACACAGGGTTGTTTCCGGCGACGCGGGTCCGGCAATCCGTGGAGGAGATGGCCATGGCGGGCACCTCCAGCAGGCTGACGTCTGTCCGGCCCATGCCGTCAAGCACGTGCCCGGGCCGGGTCACACCGACAAAATGTGCCAATGACCACAACTCATCGATGTCTTTCCAGGACAGAATCTGCGCCAGCGCATCCGCCCCGGTGATAAAGAACAGGTCCGCATCCGGGCGCTGTTCCCGGAGATCACGCAAAGTATCAATGGTATAGGTGGGACCGGGCCGTTCGATGTCCACCCTGCTTACAGTGAAGCGGGGGTTTGATGCTGTGGCGATGACCGTCATGAGATAACGGTGTTCGGCCTCGCTGACTTGCTTGTGCGTTTTCTGCCAGGGCTGTCCGGTGGGGACGAACACCACTTCGTCCAAACCGAACTTGGCGGCAACTTCACTGGCGGCCACCAAGTGGCCGTGGTGGATGGGGTCAAACGTCCCACCCATCACGCCAAGCCGCAGCCGCCCCCGCCCTTGCGCACCTTCACGGTGCAGAACACGCGAAATCTCAGTGGCCTTGGCGGTGGTCGTGCTTGTTGGGGTGCTGGCGGTGCGGATCGGCGTGCTCTTCGGTCGCGGAGTGCCGGTTGCCCAGGTTGCCGTAGGACAGCGTGACGAACATCAGGACCAGCAGCGTGGAGAAAATGACCACACCGAATACCCACGGTTCGGCCCACAACGGGGCAGGTGCGTGTTCTTCGACCTCTGCGGCAACGGTCATGGCGATCTGCTGGAGCAGCATTTTCTCCCCTAGGGTATTTTAAAAATTTGCGGCAGCGGATGTTCCGCCGTTCCGGACTTCTGTCTATGTTACCGCGTTGCTACCCGCGGACCTGGCCCTCGCCCTGCACGATCCATTTGGTGGTGGTGAGCTCAGTCAGGCCCATGGGGCCGCGGGCGTGGAGCTTCTGCGTGGAGATGCCCACTTCGGCGCCCAGGCCCAGCTCGCCGCCGTCGGTAAAGCGCGTGGACGCGTTGACAATCACGGCGGCCGAATCGATCTCGGCGATGAACCGCTCGGCGTTGGCGAGGTCGTTGGTGAGGATCGCTTCGGTGTGGCCGGTGGACCAGGTGCGGATGTGCTTGACGGCATCATCCAGGCTGTCCACCATGCCCACCGCGAGGTCCAGGTCCATGTATTCCGTTGCCCAGTCTGCGTCCGTTGCCGGCGTGGACTCGATTGCGGCAGGGAGCGCGGCACGGACCCGCTCATCCGCATGCAGGGTGACGCCGGCGGCGCGCAGCGCGGCGGCCACGGCGGGCAGGACGGTGGACCGTGAATGGACCAGCAGCGTCTCCACGGTGTTGCAGACACTGGGCCGCTGGGTCTTGGCGTTCAGGAGGATCTCCACCGCCATTTCCTCGCTGGCGGACTCGTCGATAAAGATGTGCACGTTACCTTCGCCGGTCTCAATCACCGGTACCGCGGCGTTCAAGACAACGGACTGGATCAGGTCCCGGCCACCCCTGGGAATCAGGACGTCAACGCGGCCGCGGGCCCGCATCAGGGCGTTGGCGCCTTCGCGGCCATACTGGTCGACTGTCTGCACGGCATCGGAGGGCAGGCCCACGCTGTCCAGTGCGTCGCGGAGCACCTGGACCAGTGCTTCGTTCGTGGCTGCCGCAGCGCTGCCGCCGCGAAGGATGACGGCGTTTCCGCTCTTGAGCGCGAGGCCGGCGATGTCCACGGTGACGTTGGGACGGGCCTCGTAGATTGCGGCCACCACGCCCATGGGGACGTTGACCTGGCGCAGGCGGAGACCGTTGGGCAGGGTCTGGCCGCGGACCACGTTGCCTACGGGGTCCGGCAGGTTGGCGAGGTTCTCCAGGGCATCCACGAGCCCGGTAATACGGGCGTCGGTCAGGGTCAGCCGGTCCAGCATGGCTGCCGAGGTCCCGTTGGCCTTGCCGGCCGCAACATCCTTCGCGTTGGCGGCCAGGATGAGCCTCTTGCGTTCCAACAGGGCGGCGCCGATGGCACGCAGGCCACGGTCCTTCCAAGCCCGGTTGGCCCGAGACATCCGCCGGGCTGCGTACTTGGAGCGGTCGGCGATGGCGTGGACAGCGGCCTCGATGTCCTGCGGCGACACCGGCACCGCTGTCTCCGGCGAGGAAGTTTCGGGTGCTTTCGCGGCAGCAGGGACTGCATTCGCGTCCCCCGAAGTCGCAGCAGTGGTGTGGGTCAGTGCCTCAGTCATGATCCAAGTTTAGGCGAGTTGCGGGTCAGACCAGCACCAGGTCATCAACGTGAACAACTTCACGGTCATACCCGCGGCCCAGGGCCTTGCCCAGCTCCTTGGTGGAACGGCCCAGCATCTGGGGCAGCTCAGCGGCCGAGTAGTTGACGAGGCCCCGCGCGATGACGGTGCCGTCCGCACTGACCATTTCGACGGCGTCGCCCGCCTCAAAATCGCCGTCGACGGCAGAGATGCCGGCAGGAAGCAGCGAGGTGCGGCGGTGGCGCACGGCCTTGACGGCGCCGTCGTCAAGAATAAGCCGGCCACGGACGGACGCGAGGTGTGCAAGCCACAGCAGCCGCACGGGCTTCCGCGCGCCGTTCGCGCTGAACCAGGTGCCCACGTCCTCGCCCGCCAGCGCGGCCGCCGCGTTGTCAGTGGACGTGACCAGGGCGTGGATGCCGGAGCCGGCCGCAATGGTGGCGGCTTCCACCTTGGTGGTCATGCCGCCGGTACCCACACCGGCTTTGCCTGCCTTGCCGATGGTAACGCCGTCGAGGTCGTGCGGACCTCGCACCAACGGAATCCGCTTGGCGCCGCGCGAAGGCGGGCCGTCGTACAGCGAGTCGACGTCGGAGAGCAGCACGAGCGCGTCGGCGCGGACCAGGTGTGCCACCAGGGCAGCCAGCCGATCGTTGTCCCCGAAACGGATCTCGTGGGTGGCCACCGTGTCGTTTTCATTCACCACAGGCACCACCCCGAGGTTGAGCAGGCGGTTCAGAGCGCGGAAGGCATTGGTGTGCTGGCTGCGGCGCATCAGGTCATCGGCGGTGAGCAGCACCTGGCTGACGGTCACGCCGTGGGCGCTGAAAGCCTGGGTGTACCGGGCCATCAGCAGACCCTGGCCGACGCTGGCAGCGGCCTGCTGCGTCGCCAAGTCCCGGGGGCGCTTGGCCAGACCCAGCGGGGCAAGTCCCGCCGCGATGGCGCCCGAGGACACCAGGATGATCTCGGTACCGGCGTTGCGCTTGGTGGCCAAGGCATCAGCCAGTGCCGTCAGTGCTTCCTCGGAAATGCCGCCCTTGATACTTGTGAGCGACGACGAACCGACCTTGACGACGATCCTGCGGGCGTCCGCGAGTACGCTCCGGTCCACGGCCCGCTGGTGCGGCACCGCGGTGACGGCGCTACTGGTCATCGTCTGCGCCCAGTCCACTCTCCTTGAGCGGCTTCGCGGGCCGCCGGCTGCTGACGGATTCAGTCCAGATCCCGGCCTTGCGCTCTGCTTCCAGCTCGGCGCGCGCGGCGGCCTTGGCATCCTTGCGTTCCTGCTGCTCGTCGCGCTTCTGGCCGCGGGTGGGGCGGTCGCCGATGTCCGCAAAGCGGACGTCGGTGCCGCGGGGCGCAGCGAGCAGTTCCGCACCGGCCATCATGGTGGGTTCCCAGTCGAAGACGACGCCATCGTCCTCGCCGATCACCACGGTGTCGCCCGGCTTGGCACCCTGCTTGAAGAGTTCGTTTTCCACGCCCAGCTTGGCGAGCCGGTCCGCGAGGTAGCCGATGGCTTCCTCGTTGGTGAAGTCGGTCTGCTTGACCCAGCGCACGGGCTTGTCGCCAAGGACGCGGAACAACGGCTCCAGGTTCTTTTCTTCGCGGCGGATCTTGAAGCCGGCCTCGTTGACGGCGCGGGGCCGCAGGACAGGCGGCTGCACCTTCGGCGGAGCGGCGGCCAGGGTGTCGCGGGCAGCCTGGACGATCTCTGCCATGGCAAAGCCGAGCTGGCGGAGCCCCTCGTGGCTGGTGGCCGAGATCTCGAAGACCCGGTAGCCGCGGGATTCCAGTTCGGGTCGGACGAATTCAGCCATGTCCTTGCCGTCCGGCAGGTCAACCTTGTTCAGTGCGACCAGCCGCGGGCGGTGGTTCAGTGGAACTACTTCGCCGTCGGTTCCGGCGTAGCTCATGTCAACGGCGTACTTTTCCAGTTCCGCTTCGATAATGGCCAGGTCTGCCAGCGGGTCACGGTCGGATTCGAGCGTGCCGCAGTCCAACACGTGCACCAGAGCGGCACAGCGCTCAACGTGGCGCAGGAAGTGGTGACCCAGTCCCTTGCCTTCGCTGGCGCCCTCAATGAGGCCAGGGACGTCGGCGATGGTAAAGCGGACATCGCCGGCCTGGACGACGCCCAAGTTGGGGATCAGGGTGGTGAAGGGGTAGTCGGCAATCTTGGGCCGTGCAGCGGACATGGCTGCGATCAGGCTGGACTTGCCGGCGGAGGGGAAACCCACCAGTGCAATGTCTGCAATGGACTTCAGTTCCAGCACAACGTCGCTGGACTCACCCTCGATGCCCAGGAGCGCGAAGCCCGGGGCGCGGCGCTTCTGCGAAGACAGTGAGGCGTTGCCCAGGCCACCCTGGCCGCCGGCGGCCGCCACGTACTCGGCGCCTTCACCCACGAGGTCGGCAAGGACGGTTCCGTCCTTGGCCTTGACCACGGTACCGTCCGGGACCGGCAGGATAAGGGTTTCACCGCTCTTGCCGCCGCGCCAGTCACCCATGCCGGGCCCGCCGTTGGTGGCGTGGCGGTGCGGTGCGTGGTGGTAGTCCAGCAGTGTGGTGGTCTGGTGATCAACGCGGAGGATGACGTTGCCGCCGTCGCCGCCGTTGCCGCCGTCGGGACCACCGAGGGGCTTGAACTTCTCCCGGTGGACAGAGACACAGCCGTGGCCGCCGGTACCGCCGGATACGTGCAGTACTACCCGGTCTACAAAGCTCGCCACGTGGATCTCCTCAGTGCTGTTTCTGGACACCCTTAGGCGCCAAGACGATTGTAATGCGGTTAAAAGAACAGTGGAGCGGGCCAAATGGCCCGCTCCACCGCTTCAGAACTATTTGTTACTCTGCGGCTGCAGCAGCAACGATGTTGACGACGCGGCGACCGCGGCGGGTGCCGAATTCGACGGCTCCCGGGGTCAGTGCGAACAGGGTGTCGTCGCCGCCACGGCCGACGCCGGCGCCCGGGTGGAAGTGGGTGCCACGCTGGCGGACGATGATCTCGCCGGCGGAAACTACCTGGCCGCCGAAGCGCTTCACGCCGAGGTACTGGGCGTTGGAGTCACGACCGTTGCGAGTGGAACTCGCGCCTTTTTTATGTGCCATTTGAAATGCCTGCCTCTAAATTCTGGGGAATCTGCTGAAAACCTGAACAGTAACGGGTGGTTACTTGATACCAGTGATCTTGACCTTGGTCAGTTCCTGACGGTGACCCTGGCGCTTCTTGTAACCGGTCTTGTTCTTGAACTTCTGGATGACGATCTTCGGACCACGGAGGTCATCGAGGATCTCAGCCGTGACAGTTACCTTAGCCAGGTCCGCAGCGGCGGAGGTGACCTTGTCACCGTCTACCAGGAGCAGTGCGGGCAGCTGAATGGTGCTGCCGGCTCCACCGGGGACGCGGTTCATAGTAACGAAGTCTCCAACGGAAACCTTCTCTTGGCGGCCGCCTGCGCGGACAATCGCGTACACCACTTGGGAACTCACTTCTCTCGACGTTTATTACTAGATTTGCGTGCGGAACCTGGGCCATTTATTGACTGGGTTCCCGCTGTGCCTCAACGCCGTGGGGTCGTAACCCAAGTGTTGGCGTAAGCACCGAAGATCTAGAATACGCTAATTTTGCCTTCGGCCGCAAATGAGGCTGGTTACGGCCGAATGTCTGTGATAGGCACCACTAGTGGGGACAACACTGACAATTCAGAACCGTGCCCGATTATCCTACCGGCGGCGGCGGCCACAGCCGCTCAGGCGTGCAGGCGCGGCGCGTCGAAAAACTCCACTTCGAAACGGCTTGAGTGCGTGAACGCCTCTATCATCGCTGCCCGCTCATCCGCGGCTGCCTTCCGTCCGGCGTCATCAACCAAGGCGATCGCTTCGCGGGTGGCCTGCGCGAAGCCCTCGTCCGCGTACGTCCGAAGCCATTCGGCATATGGGTGTGCCGGCGGTGCCCCGGCCGCCAGGAACTGGGCGTGGAGCGTTTCTCCCACCTCGGCGTACAGCCAGAAGCAAGGCAGGAGAGCTGCAACCAGCACTCCGTAGCTGCCGGCGGCTGAGGTTGCCAACAGGTGGTCCACATACGACTTGGTGACCGGGCCAAGGACGGGTTCTACCGTGCGCGTACTGAGCCAGTTGCGGTGCAGTTCCGATTCGACCTCGAGGCACTGCTGGGCTGACCGGGCCCAGAACAGCTGCGCGGCTTCCGTCGGCGCCAGCGCACTGGCGCGGGCAAGCACACGTGAGTAGCCGTTAAGGTAGATAGCGTCCTGGGCGAGGTAGTAGGCGAACTGCTCTTCCGCCAGCGTGCCGGCAGCCAGCGCCCGGATGAATTCCAGCCCGTAAATGACTGCCAGGTCCGGGGCCGCCGCCCGGCGAAGCGCGGCAGCGAATTCCCCGGGGGCGGGAGCCTGCTCCAGGTGGTGGAAGTGGTGGATGGGGCCGTTGCCTTCGCCTACCTCCAGCTGACCGGAAGCCTGCAGAGCACCGCGGAGCCACGGCTTCACCTGCCGCAGCGAGGCTTCCCAGTCACCCAGCCGGGCCTGCGCCGTAGCCATGGCCGAGGACAGTGAGCAGCCGGTGCCGTGGCTGTTGCGGGTGGGGATCCTGTCTCCAGTCACTTCCACTACCGGCCGGGTGAGCAGTCCGCGTGCGTTAATCAGGGCATCCGGGCACGCATCGCCGTCGAGATGGCCTCCCTTGACCAGGATGGTGGCGCCCGTGGCCGCGGCCAGCCGCTTCCCCTGCTCCAGCGCGTCCGGCCAGTTCCGCACCTGCGGCTCCCCCACCAGGATGGCGAGCTCCGCGAGGTTGGGCGTGATCAGGTCCGCGAGCGGCAGCAGGTCCAGCAGGGCAGCCTCCGCCGATTCCTTCAGCAGTCGGTCCCCACTCGTGGCCACCATCACCGGATCCAGAACCACGACGGCGGGGCGCACCTTCTCCAGCCAGCTGCGGACCACGTCAATCACCTCCACACTGCCCAGCATGCCGATTTTGACGGCGTCGATGGCAATGTCATCGCTGACGGCATCAAGCTGCTGGGCCAGGAAGCCAGCGGGCGGCACATGGACCCCTTGGACGCCGCGGGTGTTCTGCACGGTCAACGCGGTGATGGCTGCCATGCCGTAACCGCCCAGGGCGGCAATGCTCTTGAGGTCGGCCTGGATGCCCGCGCCACCGGACGGATCCGATCCGGCAATGGACAGCACCCGCGGAGTATGCCGCAGCACGTCCACCGCATTGGAAGGCCCACGTGCCGGATGCACCGTGGCAAGGGCAGGCGGCGTTTCGGATGCTGCCGCCGTTTCGGGAGTGGCGGCAGATACGGAAGGTAGAACGTGGGTTGAAGCCATAGGGGACATTCCTTCGCCGGTGCTAACCGGACAGGTTCAACGGGTCTGGATCTCAGCCGGCTCTCTGCGCGGCACCCCGTGTCAGTACCCAACACTAGCGTTTCCCATAAGACACCGTTTTAGATGAACCCCACAAACGCGGAATGCCCGGGCACTCCACCGATGAGTGAAGTGTCCGGGCAATCTGGCCGATGTCCTTGCGAAAGGTCAGAGTTCCGAAGCAGGAACCCCTACGCCCAGGATGATGGGTGCGCTGGTGTCTGCCGGTTTGGCAGCGGCAGGAGCCTGGGTGAGCTCCGGAGCCTTAGCGGCATGGGTATGGCCTGCGGACTCAACCGGCACCGCTTCGTGGTGCTCCACCGTGGTGGCGTTAGCTGCGCCCTGGGCACGGCTGGCACTGCGGTTGCGCCGCGGGCGGCGGGTACGGGTCTGCTCGGTGTGGTCGGAGTAGTCCTTCTCCACCGCGGCAGGAGCCTGACGGACAGGAGCCGCGGCCGGCTGGCGTGCCGCCGGCTGGCTCTGGGTCTGCTCGCCCGCGGCCTGAGCGCTCTCCGTCGGCATGGCTTCTGCAACAGGTGCCGGCACGCCAAGCTTGGCGAAGGCCTCCGTGAGCCTGTCCAGTGTCAGGGCCGGGGCCTGCGGCTGATCCTCGTGGTGCTCCACGAAGGGCAGCACCACCTGCTCGCCGCCGAAAGTCAGCACAGCGGCCGGGCGGCCGGCGTTGTCGGTCTCGGACCGTTCTACCGGTGCATGAGCCGGGGCCGCCGCGCCGGAAGCATTACCCCCGGCTGCTGAGGCGTGGGCCACTTCGTCGTCGTGCAGGTGCGCGGCATGGGCGGCGGCTGCAATGTTGGCAAGGGCTGCCCTGGTGGCCTCCGCCTTGGCGTGGCGCTCGGCGTCGCTGGGATCCGGGTGGACCGTGTGGATCTGCACCGGAGCTGCCGGGGCCATCTCGAGGGGTTGGCCGCCGCGGCCGCGGCGGCGCTTCCTGTCCGTCCGGCCGCCCTGCTGGGCGTCCGGGCGCTGGGCGTCGCTACGCTGGCTGTCGATCCGCTGGGTGTCGGGTCGGCTGTCCACACGCTGCACATGGTGCTCCGCGGCGACGGTGTTGGCGCGGCGGTGCTCCACGGGGTCGTCGTGGGTGACGATTCCGCGGCCGGCGCACGTTTCGCACTGCTCGCCGAAGACTTCCAGGAGCCCGGTACCCATGCGCTTGCGCGTCATCTGGACCAAACCGAGGGAGGTCACTTCGGCCACCTGGTGCTTGGTGCGGTCACGGCCAAGGCATTCCACCATACGGCGGAGCACCAGATCGCGGTTGGACTCAAGGACCATGTCGATGAAGTCGATGACGATGATGCCGCCGATGTCGCGAAGCCGGAGCTGCCGGACCACTTCTTCGGCCGCTTCGAGGTTGTTCTTGGTGACAGTTTCCTCGAGGTTGCCGCCGCTGCCCGTGAATTTTCCGGTGTTGACGTCCACTACGGTCATGGCTTCGGTGCGGTCGATGACCAGCGAGCCGCCGGAGGGCAGGAAGACCTTGCGTTCCAGCGCCTTGTGGATCTGTTCGTCGATCCGCCACGCGGCGAAGATGTCCTGATCCTTGGTCCACTTTTCCAGGCGGCCCACCAGATCCGGGGCAACGTATGTGACGTAGGCCTCGATGGTGTCCCAGGCTTCCTCACCGGAGACGATCAGCTTGGAGAAGTCCTCGTTGAAGACGTCACGGACCACCTTGATGGTGAGATCTGGTTCGCCGTAGAGAAGTTCCGGGGCCAGGATCTTGGTGGACGTGGACTGGCTTTCGATGCCCTCCCACTGCGCCCGCAGCCGGTTGATGTCATGCGTGAGTTCCTCTTCGGAAGCACCTTCTGCAGCGGTACGGACGATCACGCCGGCGTGCTCGGGCAGGCGGTCCTTGAGGATGCGCTTGAGGCGGTTGCGTTCGACGTCGGGCAGCTTGCGGGAGATGCCGGTCATGGAGCCGCCAGGCACATACACGAGGTAACGGCCCGGGAGGGAAATCTGGCTGGTCAGGCGCGCGCCCTTGTGGCCCACCGGATCCTTGGTGACCTGGACCAGGACGGTGTCGCCGGACTTCAGCGCGTTTTCGATCCGGCGCTGCTTGCCTTCGAGGTTCACGGATTCCCAGTTCACTTCGCCGGCGTACAGCACGGCATTGCGCCCGCGTCCGATGTCAACGAATGCCGCTTCCATGGAGGGCAGGACGTTCTGCACCTTGCCGAGGTAGACGTTGCCGATCAGGGAGTCCTGCTGGGTCTTGGAGACGAAGTGCTCCGCCAGGACGCCGTCTTCGAGGACGCCGATCTGGATTCTGTCGTCGCGCTGGCGGACGATCATCTGGCGGTCCACTGATTCACGGCGGGCCAGGAACTCAGCTTCGGTGATAACCGTGCGGCGACGGCCGGTGTCGCGGGATTCGCGGCGGCGCTGCTTCTTTGCTTCGAGCCTGGTGGAGCCCTTGACGCTGGTCACCCGGTTGTTGACTGCGGGTTCACTGGCCGCACGCGGCGCGCGGACGCGCGTCACTGTGTTGGGCGGATCGTCATCCCCGCCTCCGGTCAGTTCAAGATCCTGGTCACCGCGGCGGCGGCGACGGCGACGGCGGGACGTTACGCCTTCATCGGCCTGGCCGGCGGATTCTTCATCGTCCTCTGCGGCACCGTCCTGGTCGCCGTCGGCGCCGTCGGCGTCGCCGTCGTCGGCGTCGTTTTCACCGGTGCGGCTACGCCCGCGGCGGCCACGGCTACGGCGCCTGCTGCGGCTGTTGGCGACGTCCGCGTCGCCTTCTTCGGCGTCGTCCTCTTCCGTTTCTTCCGCAGCAGCGGCGGGAGCAGGCCGGACAACAGTGGTCAGGTCGGGCGCCTGGAAGAGCACCGACGTTGCCGAACCCGGTTCCAGGAACAGCGAACCGAAGGGGCTGGCAGGCCCGGCGGCGACCGCCTCCTCCGCCGAAGCGGCGGCCTGGGCCTGGGTAGCGGAAGCAGCGGCGGGGGCTGCTGCAGGGGTTGCGTCGGAAGCAGCGGCTTCGGGGGCTGCAACAACTTCGTGGGCTACACCAACAGGGGCCGCAGCGGCGGGGGCTGCTGCAGGGGTTGCTTCGGAAGCAGCGGCTTCGGGGGCTGCTGCATCCGGGGCTGCAACGGCCGGCGCTGAGGTCTTGCGGGTGGCAACGCGACGGCGGCGGACGGGCTTCGCGTCGGCTTCAACCTCCGTGGCCGCGGCTGCAGACTCGGCCGAAACAGACGGGACTATCTCCCCGGCGGCGGATGCCTCGGTAGCGTCGACGGCGAAGACGGGCAGCGGCTCGGCGGCCTCTGGCTTCTTGCGGGCGCGCGTCCGGCGAATGGGGGCACTGGTTTCCGGTGCGGCGTCGCCAAATGCTTCGCCGCCGGCGGTCCCCGCGACAGCTTCAGTCAGGGCAGCGGCGTCGGCGGCACCATCGGCCACCTTCGGCGCTGCTTTTCGCCGGGTCCTGGTAACTCTCTTGGGCGCCTCGGCGGCATCCGGGGCCACTGCTTCAACATCAACGGCTGGTACTTGTTCATTTTCCATATGTGGCAACACTCCTGCCCCTGACGCACCGCCACATCCGGCACCCATCGGGCATATATTGTCAAAACCCGCGGGCGTTGACAGAAGTCAAGTGGATACTCCCAGGTTCGCACCGGCATTGGGGTGCGGCAGCCCGTGGGAGCCGTCGGCTGTGTCCTGAAACCCGTTGTTCTACACGCCACAACCAGGTGCCGACCAATGGAGTCGCGGGAAGCCGGATCAGAGGATCCGATGCCTGCCCTGCTCATCATTGGCGGTCTTGAAACAAGCCACCGGACCGGAGTCCGAATGTGGGTCGGCCTCCAGCCACGTTCATTCTCTCACACCCGGGCTCAAAGGCTGCGGAAGCAGTGGGTTAATGATCTGCGGACGTTGGCGTTCGCTGGACAACCCCAACAGGTACCGGCGATACAATCGGGCAAGGAGCACCCGAAGCAAAGGACGCCACACCATGCCCGCCATTTCGTCCGACGGCACCGGCTCGCCGGCCGTCTCCCCCACGGCAGGGACGTTGACCGCGACGCCCGCCACTGTGCCGCCCATGGCCACCAGCCGGCCGCTCGGCTGGCTCATGGTCATGACCGGGGTCATCGGCTGGCTCGCCTCGGGAACGCTGGTCCTGGAAAAGCTCGAGGTCCTCAAGGATCCGAACCACACCACCGTGTGCGATGTGAATCCCTGGATCTCCTGCGGGCAGGTGATGCAAACCTGGCAGAGCTCGTTGTTCGGGTTCCCCAACATGTTTATTGGCATTGCGGCGTTCGCCATCGTCATCACCGTGGGCATGGCCCTGCTGTCCGGCGCCACGTTCGCCCTCTGGTACTGGGCTGGGCTCCAGGCCGGCGTCACCCTGGGTTTCGCGTTTGTGGTGTGGTTGTGGTCCCAGGCCCTGTACTCCATCCACATCCTCTGCCCGTTCTGCATGATCGTCTGGGCCGCCATGATCCCCCTGTTCGTCTGGGTGACTATCCGGAACATCTCCCACGGCGTTATCCCGGTTACCGTGCGCGCGGCCCGTGTCCTGGGAGATTCGGGCTGGATCATCACTGCGCTGATCTACGTGGCGGTCATCGCCACCATCTTCTTCGCGTTCATCCAGGTGTTTGCCGGAACCTCAGGCTTCTAGGGGCGGTTCAAACAGCATCGAGGTGACACTTCAGGCCAATGTCCGCGTGGGACATTGGCCTTACGTGTCACCTCGATGAGGCGGGTTGGTTCAGATCCTAGCCCTGGAACCAGATTTTGATCTCGCGTTCTGCCGAGTCGACGGAATCGGAGCCGTGGACCAGGTTCTGCTGGACCTTAAGGCCCCAGTCGCGGCCGAAGTCGCCCCGGATGGTGCCGGGGGCGGCCGTGGTGGGATCGGTGGTTCCCGCAAGGGAGCGGAAGCCTTCAATGACACGGTGGCCTTTGAAGATCGCGGCAACTACCGGGCCGCTGAGCATGAAGTCAACGAGGGGCTCGTAGAACGGCTTGCCCGCGTGCTCCTCGTAGTGCTGCTCCAGAAGCTCGCGGCTGGCGTCAACCTTCTTGAGCTCGGCGAGGGTGTAACCCTTGGCCTCGATGCGGCTGAGGATGGCGCCGCTGAGGTTGCGGGCCACGCCGTCGGGCTTAATCAAAACGAGGGTGCGCTCAATGCTCACAGTTGCTCCAATGTGTTGGTGGGGTTTCGGGACAATTCTACGAGGCCGGCGGGGTGTCGCCGTGCGCCGCGTTCCATTCGGCCTGTTGGCGTTCACGCTGCACGGACTCCGAGTCGATCCGGATGCCGGTGCGGATCCCGTACCACCAGGCGAGGCCGAACAGGGCGCCCACCAGGAACATCATGGGCTCAACGATGCCGGTAAGGATCAGCACGATCTGCAGGATCCAGCCCAGCCCCACGCCCCATGGCCTGGAAAGCACGGCGCAGGCGAAGATCATGACCAGGCTGAGGGCGATGCCCACCCCTAGGATCAGGGCCGGCGGAATTTCCCCCCGCTTGAGTCCAAACACGGCCAGGGTGGCAAAGAAGACCACAAACGCCTCGAGCAACAGCACCGTGGAGGCAAACATCACCTTGGTGGAACGGCGCTTCTTGGGCATCCCCGGGCGCCATTCACGCTGGGCTTTGGTCAGCTTGGCCATGGCTAGGCCTCCGTCTTTCCGAGCAGGATCCGCGCTTCTGCCACAAGGGTGATGGAACCAGTTACCAGCACGCCGCCGGACAGGTCATCGTTGGCTTCGGCGCGTTCGACGGCCCACTCCAGCGCGTCGTCGAGCTTCTCCGCGATGTGGATGTTGTCTTCCCCGAAGCCCATCTCCACGGCCAGTTCTGCGAGTTCGGCCGCAGGCACGGCGCGCGGGGAGTTGGACTGGGTGAAGCAGTATTCCTCGGCAACGTCTCCCAGGGATTCCTTAAGCTGGCGCAGGATTTCTTCCGCATCCTTCTCCTTGAGGACCCCCACTACCGGCACCAGCCGGGTAAAGCTGAAGGCCTCCTGGATGGCCTCGGCCGAAACCCGGATGCCGTCCGGGTTGTGGGCGGCGTCCACGATGATAGTGGGAGCTGTCCGCACAACTTCAAGCCTGCCCGGGGATGTGACTGACGCGAACGCTTCCTGGAGCACCTCGGCGTCGAGTTCCTTTTCGCCGCCGAAGAACGCCTCGAGGGCGGCCACGGCCACGGCCGCGTTCTGTGCCTGGTGCGCGCCGTGCAGCGGGAGCAGCAGTTCGGGATACCGGCCGGCGATGCCCTGGATGCTGACTACCTGGCCGCCCACGGCAACCGTCCGGGACTCGACGCCAAACTCCACACCTTCAAACCGGAACGGGACTTCAACTTCCTTGGCTTTCTCGAGCAGCACCTGCGCAGCATCCACAGGCTGCGCCGCACTGATGAGGAAACCGCCGGGCTTGATGATGCCGGCCTTTTCATAAGCGATTTCTTCAGTGGTGTCGCCCAGCAGGTCCGTGTGGTCCAGTGAGATGGGCGTGACCACCGAGACCTGGCCGTCACCCACATTGGTGGCGTCCGTAATGCCGCCCAGGCCCACTTCGATGACTGCCACGTTGACGGGTTGGTCCGCGAAGATGGCGAAGCCCAGGATGGTCAGGCATTCAAAGTACGTCAGCCGCGGCTGGCCCTCGGCTTCAAGTTCGTTGTCCACCATCTGCAGGTACGGCCGGATCTCGTCCCAGATCCGCACAAAGGTTTCGTCCGGGACGGGGTGGCCGTCGATGCTGATCCGTTCGGTGACCTTGGACAGGTGCGGGCTGGTGTACCGGCCCGTGCTGAGACCATGGGCACGCAGCCCGGCCTCGATCATCCGGGCCGTGGAGGTCTTCCCGTTGGTGCCGGTGACGTGAATGATCGGGAACGCCTTGTTGGGCTCCCCCAGCACGTCCATGGCCCGGAACAGCGGCGCCAGGCGTGGTTCCATCTTGTTTTCGGGCGCACGGCCCAGCAGTTCGGCGTAGACACTCTCTACGGAGAATTCGTCGGTCATATCCTAGGCCTCTGTCTTTTCGACGGTGATGCGGGGGTCGCCGGACTCCGCCGGGACGGTGTCCAGGCCAAGGGTCAGGGTCTCGGTCTTGACCAGTTCTGCGTTGGCCAGCAACGCATCAAGCACGGACTGCATGGCAGTCACGGTGGTCCGGATGCGGTCGCTCACGTTCAGCCCGGCGTCCTTACGGGCCTGCTGGATGGCACGGACCATGTCACGCGCAGTCCCTTCTGCTTCAAGCTCGGGAGTGACCTCGGTGTCCAGCACCACAAAGCCGCCGCCGGGCAGGACCGCTACTGCTTTTCTTGCAACGGAAGTACCGCCCTCAGACCCTGCCACCACGGTCTCAAGCGTGTACTCCTGCGGTTCCAGCTCCAGGCCACCGGCCGTGACCACCCCGGAGTCGGTGACTGACCAGTCACCGGACTTGGATCCCTTGATGGCCTGCTGGACGCTCTTGCCCAGGCGGGGCCCGGCAGCGCGTGCGTTGACCACGAGCTTCTGCTCGATGCCGAACTCCTCCGGGGATGCGCTCTCGGCGTCGAGCAGGCGGACTGAACGGATGTTCAGTTCATCGGCGACGACGGCGGCGAAACCTTCCAGCGCATCCGCGCCGGGTGCCACCACGGTCAGTTCCTGCAGCGGCAGGCGGACACGGAGGTTGGCAGCCTTGCGGAGCGAGGATCCGGTGGAGCAGATCTGCTGCACGCGGTCCATGGCCTCCACCAGGGAGGCGTTGGCCGGGAAGAGGTCTGCGTCCGGCCAATCAGCCAGATGCACGGAGCGCCCGCCGGTGAGGCCGCGCCAGATCTCCTCGGAGACCAGTGGGAGCAGGGACGCAGCCACCCGGGAGACGGTCTCCAGCGCCGTGTAGAGCGCGTCGAAGGCCTCCACGTTCTCATCGAAGAAGCGCTGGCGGCTGCGGCGGACGTACCAGTTGGTGAGCATGTCCAGGTAGCTGCGGAGTTCGTCGCAGGCACCGGAGATGTCGTAGCTGTCCAGCTGGGCGGTCATGTTGCGGACCAGGTCGCCGGTGTTAGCCAGCAGGTACTGGTCCAGGGTGTCGGCGTAGCCGTCGTAGCGGAGCTTTGCGTCGTAGCCCTGACCGCCGGACGCGGCGTTGGTGTACAGCGTGAAGAAGCTGTACACGTTCCACAGAGGCAGGATGACCTGGCGGACGCCGTCGCGGATGCCCTGCTCGGTGACCACGAGGTTTCCGCCGCGCAGGATGGGACTGGACATCAGGAACCAGCGCATGGCGTCGGAGCCGTCACGGTCCAGGACCTCGGACACGTCCGGGTAGTTGCGCAGGCTCTTGGACATTTTCTGGCCGTCCGAGCCCAGCACGATGCCGTGGCTGATGACGTTCCGGAAGGCCGGGCGGTCGAACAGTGCCGTGGACAGGATGTGCAGCATGTAGAACCAGCCGCGGGTCTGCCCGATGTACTCCACGATGAAGTCGGCAGGGTTGTGCGTGTCGAACCAGGCTTCATTTTCGAAGGGGTAGTGGACCTGGCCGTACGGCATGGAGCCGGAGTCGAACCAGACGTCCAGTACGTCCTCGACGCGGCGCATCACGGACTGGCCCTCTTCAGGGGTCCGGGGATCGTCCGGGTTCGGGCGGGCCAGTTCGTCGATGAACGGCCGGTGCAGGTCAACCTGGCCGGCCTTGTTCAGCGGCAGGCGGCCGAAGTCCGCCTCGATCTCGGCGAGTGAGCCGTAGACGTCGGTGCGCGGGAATTCGGGGTCGCTGGACTGCCACACCGGGATGGGGCTGCCCCAGTAGCGGTTGCGGCTGATGGACCAGTCGCGGGCGTTGGCCAGCCATTTGCCGAACTGGCCGTCTTTGACGTTGCCGGGGATCCAGTTGATCTCCTGGTTCAGTTCGGACATCCGGTCCTTGAACTTGGTGACTTCCACGTACCAGGAGGACACCGCGCGGTAGATCAGCGGGTTCCGGCAGCGCCAGCAGTGGGGGTAGCTGTGCTCGTAGCTGGCCTGGCGGACCAGGCGGCCCTGGGCGCGGAGTACCTGGGTGATGGGCTTGTTCGCGTCGAAGACCTGCAGGCCCACGATGTCGTGCAGGTCGCCGTGGCTGAACAGCGGAAGAAACTTGGCGCCTTCGTCCACGGACAGGACCACCGGGATGCCGGCTTCTTCACAGACCTTCTGGTCGTCCTCGCCGTAGGCCGGGGCCTGGTGGACGATGCCGGTGCCGTCGGTGGTGGTGACGTAATCGGCCACCAGGATGCGCCAGGCGTTCTGGGTGCCGAACTTTTCCGTATCGCTGAAGTCATTCCACAGCGGCTGGTACTGCAGGCCTTCAAGTTCGGTTCCGGTGTGGGTGGACGCCACGGCGGCCTCAGCGGCCTCGACGTCGTCATAGCCCAAATCCTTGGCGTACGTGCCGAGGAGGTCCGCGGCCAGCAGGAAGCTGCCGGTGACCGGCGCCTCCGTCGAGGCGGCCTTCACGCCGTTAGGGCCCGCGGGGAGCACTGCGTAGGTGATGGAGGGCCCGACGGCGAGCGCCAGGTTGGTGGGCAGCGTCCAGGGGGTGGTGGTCCAGGCGAGCGCCTGTACCCCGGCGAGCTGCCGGGACAGTTCCGACTCCCCCGCGGTGAGCGGGAACGTGACCGTGACGGTCTGGTCTTGGCGGTTCTTGTAGACGTCATCGTCCATGCGCAGTTCATGGTTGGACAGCGGTGTCTCGTCCTTCCAGCAGTACGGGAGCACGCGGTAGCCGTTATACGTCAGACCCTTTTCGTGCAGCTGCTTGAAGGCCCAAAGGACCGACTCCATGTATTCGACATTGAGGGTTTTGTAATCATTCTCGAAGTCCACCCAGCGGGCCTGGCGGGTGACGTAGCTCTTCCATTCGTCCGCGTACTTCATCACCGAGGCACGGCAGGCGTCGTTGAACTTGTCGATGCCCATGGCTTCGATCTGGGTCTTGTCCGTCATGCCCAGCTGCTTCATGGCTTCCAGTTCGGCGGGCAGACCATGGGTGTCCCAGCCGAAGCGGCGCTCCACCCGGCGGCCGCGCTGGGTCTGGTAGCGGCCTACCAGGTCCTTGGCGTAGCCGGTGAGCAGGTGGCCGTAGTGCGGCAGGCCGTTGGCGAAGGGAGGTCCGTCGTAGAAGACGAATTCGTTGCTGCCGGGTTCGCCGCCGGGGGCGTCGGCGCTGCGCTGGTCGATGCTGGCCTGGAAGGTGCCGTCCTGGTCCCAGTACTTCAGGATGCGCTCTTCGATCTCCGGAAACTTCACGGAGGCGGAGACACCGGCGGCAGCGCCGCTCGAGGCAGTGGCCGAAGGGGAAGCTGAGGCTTTGGGGTAATAGGTCATTCTCGACATCCTGGGTTGAGCTGGTGAACCGTCCGGCCATTGCCGGATGGTTCCGTTCAGGATGCGAGGACGGCTCCTGTGCAGTCCTGGGGACTGTGCGTTCACCGCGGTACCACCTCACTTACCGGCAGTCCACCGGCTCCGCGTAGGAGCTGTTGTTGTGCCGGCCGCTCATTACTGCTGTGACGGGCTTACCCGTCCGGTTCTACTACCACCGGCAGCCAGACAGGGGCGGTCAGTGCGTTCTTCCGGAAGCTCACCGGTGATAGCCGGGTCGAAGCTGCTTCTTCCAGTCTAACGGCCGCTGACCGCCGTCCACCAATCCCGCATATGGCTGAGCAGTGCTAAGTACAGGATCGGAAGTTCCGCTTCTGAAGATTCTACCGACTTCATGCCTATATAGCTGTCCCCATAGCCTTTGACGTACATAAGCGGAACGCCTGCCTTATCGGCCAACTCGGTCTTACGTTGGCTCCGGCGGCGACCTTCAACGTAGCCTTCACTCTTGGCTTCCAGGTCACATACTTCTTTCAGGAGACTGGAAAACGCTGTTGGATCATGGTGGATCTCGGCAGCCAACGCCGCACAAACGTGAGTTTCCCGACTGAAAAGGGCAAACGGACTGGGCACCGAACTTACCTCGGCACTCAACCCTTGCGGATCAGCTTGTGGTTGGCGGCCTGGGCGACGGGCCGGATCACGATCTGGTCCAGGTTGACGTGGTGCGGTGCACTGACGGCGTAGCGGACGACGTCGGCCACGTCCGCGGCGGTGAGGGGCTTCTCCACACCCTGGTAAACCTTCGCGGCGGCACCCTGGTCACCAAGCCTGTTGAGTGCGAACTCCTCTGTGTGGACCAGCCCTGGCGCCACCTCTATGACGCGGAGGTTATGCTCAGCCTCCTCCAGCCGGAGCGCAACGGTGAGGGCGTGCTGGGCAAACTTTGCCGCGTTGTAGCCGGCACCGCCCTCGTAAGCCACCAGTCCGGCTGTTGAGGTCAGGTTCAGCACGGTTCCCTCGCCGTTTGCACGGAGCATCGGCAGGAACGCTCGGGTGAGCTTCATGGTGCCCAGGACGTTGACCCGGTACATCCACTCCCAGTCCTCGGTGTTGGCAGCGCCCACAGGGTCAGCGCCGCGTGCCCCGCCGGCGATATTGATCAGCGTTCCCACCCCGCCGGCTTCCGTGACACGGGCAAGCAGCCTTGCAACGTCGTCGTCCTCGGCGATGTCGGCGGGAATGCCGACTGCGCCGGTCTCGGCTTCCAGCGCAGCCAGCCGCTCGGCGCGGCGCGCCACCGCGAAGACCGTCCATCCCCCGGCCGTCAAGGCGCGGACTGTAGCCTCGCCGATGCCGGTACTGGCGCCGGTAACAACCGCTGCCCTGTTCCCGGTTACAGCTGGAGCATTATTCTCCATTGCCGTTCCGCGTGAATCCTCAGTCATGGCACCACCCTAGCGGCGCTGGCGGCGGTCCTGCACCCGGATGAAGTCCGGACCATGAAACAATTGGCAAATGGCTGAAGACACTCAGGGTACAGACACGCCCTCCACCGCCCCTATCAACGTTCCGGACAAGCCCGCCCTTGAAGGGCTCGAAGCTGCCCTCACGCAGCGCTGGCTTGCCGAAGGGACCTACAAGTTCAACCCGGACACCACCCGGGAGCAGGTCTACTCGATCGACACTCCCCCTCCCACCGCGTCAGGCTCGCTGCACGTGGGGCACATGTTCTCCTTCACCCAGACGGATGTGCTGGCCCGCTACCAGCGCATGATCGGCAAGAACGTGTTCTACCCGATGGGCTGGGATGACAACGGCCTGCCCACCGAACGCCGCGTGCAGAACTACTACGGCGTCCGCTGCGACCCGGCCATCCCGTACAAGGCCGGCTACCGCCCACCGGCGCAGCCCGCCAAGAACCAGCGCGATTTCGACGTCGTCTCGCGCCGCAACTTCATCGAGCTGTGTGAAGAACTGGCTGTGGAGGACGAGAAGGTCTTCGAAAGCCTGTTCCAGCAGCTCGGCCTCTCCGTGGACTGGCAGCTGACCTACCGGACCATCGATGACGCATCCCGTGAAGTCTCCCAGCGCGCCTTCCTGGCAAACCTGGCAGCCGGCGACGCATACATGGCCGAAGCACCCACCCTGTGGGATATCACCTTCCGCACCGCCGTGGCCCAGGCTGAACTCGAAGACCGCGAGGTGGCCGGCGCCTACTACCGGTACCCGTTCTTCACCGAAGACGGCGAGAAGATCTACGTCGAGACCACCCGCCCGGAACTCCTGGCAGCGTGTGCCGCCCTTGTGGCGAACCCCGACGACGAGCGGTACCAGCCGCTGTTCGGCAAGAAAGTAACGTCCCCAGTGTTCGGCGTCGAGGTTGAGGTCAAGCCCCACCCGCTGGCCAAGGCCGACAAGGGCTCCGGAATTGCCATGGTCTGCACCTTCGGTGACCTTACCGACGTCACCTGGTGGCGCGAACTCCAGCTGCCCACCCGCGCCATCGTGGGCCGCGACGGCCGCATCATCGGCGACACCCCGGACTGGATCATCACCGACGCCGGGCGCGCTGCTTTTGAAGCCATCGCCGGCAAGACTGTGTTCAGCGCCAAGGAAACGGTGGTGGAGCTCCTTACGGCCCAGGACCTGATTGACGGCGAACCGAAGAAGATCATGCACCCGGTGAACTTCTACGAAAAGGGCGACAAGCCGCTCGAAGTGGTCACGTCACGCCAGTGGTACTACCGCAACGGCGGCCGCGACGAAGAGCGCCGCGAACGCCTGATCGCCCGCGGCCACGAAATCGACTTCCACCCCGCGTTTATGCGGTCCCGCTTCGAGAACTGGATTTCCGGCCTGAACGGCGACTGGCTCGTCTCACGCCAGCGCTTCTTCGGCGTGCCCATCCCCGTCTGGTACCCGCTGGACGCCGACGGCAACCCGCAGTACGACGCCCCCATTGTTCCCTCCGACCAGCAGCTGCCGGTGGACCCCGCAGCGGACGCCGCGCCCGGCTACGACGAAGCACAGCGCGATGTTCCGGGCGGCTTTACCGGCGACGCCGACATTCTGGATACCTGGGCCACGTCTTCCCTGACGCCCCAGATCGTGGGCGGCTGGAGCCGGGACGAAACCCTTTTCGCGAAGGTGTTCCCGTTTGACCTGCGTCCCCAGGGCCACGACATCATCCGCACCTGGCTCTTCTCCTCGGTTGTCCAGGCCGACGCCCTGCAGAACGCTGCGCCATGGAAACATGCCGCTATCTCGGGCTGGATCCTGGACCCGGACCGGAAGAAGATGTCCAAGTCCAAGGGCAACGTGGTGGTTCCCACCGATGTACTCGACGAATTCGGCTCGGATGCGGTCCGTTACTGGGCCACCTCGGCCAAGCTGGGCGCCGACACGGCATACGAGATCGCACAGATGAAGATTGGCCGCCGGTTGGCCATCAAGCTGCTGAACGCCTCCAAGTTCGTGCTGAACCTTGGTGCCACCGAGAATTCCGTGGTCTCCACGGATCTTTCCGTCCTGACCAATCCCCTGGACCGCGCAGTCCTGGCACAGCTGGCCGACGTGGTGAGACAGTCCACCAAGGCGTTCGAGAACTACGACTATGCCCGCGCCCTGCAGATCACCGAGAGCTTCTTCTGGCAGTTCACGGACGACTATGTGGAGCTCATCAAGGACCGCGCCTATGGTGCCGCCGGCGAAGCTGAGCAAGGATCCGTGCTCGCTGCCCTCGCCACGAGCCTGGACACGCTGCTGCGCCTGTTCGCCCCGTTCCTGCCCTTCGCTACCGAAGAGGTATGGGGCTGGTGGCGCACCGGGTCAGTGCACCGCGCCGAATGGCCCACCGCAGTCGAGGTGGACGGCGACACCACCCTGCTCGCCACCGTGGGAACCGCCCTCAGTGGCGTCCGCAAAGCGAAGTCCGAGGCCAAGGTAAAGCAGCGCACCGAGGTCCTCTCGGCCACCATCACGGCGTCAGAGTCCTTGACTACGCAGCTGAAGGCCGGACTGGGCGACCTGAAGGCAGCGTCCAACGCCCGCGAACTGACCCTGGTGGCCGGCGACGGCGACCTGACCGTCAGCGACGTGGTCCTGGCGGCCCCGGAGGAACAGCCAGCCGTCTGACCGGAGCCGGCCTTGGCCGGGCCCGCATAGCCGGCCCGGCATGGCGGCATCAGCCCGTTTTTGGGCAAAGGGGAAGCCCCATCAGCGTTTTGCCGTTGGTGGGGCTTCGACTTTGCGGCCATCTGGTGACGTCGTGATGGTCTGGCGGGATCCTTGGATTTTCAGGTCTTCCTACCTCGTCACTGGTAGCTTACATCTGACTTTGCCGAAGGCTGCGTCGGATGTATATCACTGAATCTTTGGTTCCTGCGTCCCTCTTCTTTCGAAGGGGGTAAGCTCCATTTTGGTCCCGCCAGCGGGGAAGCGCAAGAGCCCCGGAAGAATTACATGAGAGTAATTCTGCCGGGGCTCGTTGTGTTCGGTACTGCCTTCCGGAAGGCTGGCGTCAGTCGAACTCGGGGCTTTCGCTGCGGCTGCGCTTGATCTCAAAGAAATGCGGGTAGGAGGCAAGTGTGACCGTGGCGTCCCACAACTGTCCTGCCTGCTCGCCGCGCGGGATGCGGGTCAGCACCGGACCGAAGAAAGCCGTGCCGTTGAAGGCCACTACGGGTGTGCCCACGTCCTGGCCCACCAGGGAGATGCCTTCTTCGTGGCTGGCCTTCAGCTGGGTGTCAAAGGCATCCGTAGTGGCAGCGTCCGCGAGGGTGGCCGGAAGTCCGCATTCCGCCAGGGCCTTGCTGATGACAATGCCGAAGTCCTTTTCCCCGCCGAGGTGAATCAGCGTGCCCATGGCGTCGTACAGCGGCTTCACCACCTGGTCACCGTGCTGCTCCTTGGCCGCGATGATGACCCGGACCGGGCCCCACGCCTTGTCCATGAGCTCACGGTAGCCGGCGTCGAGATCGCGGCCCTCGTTGAGAACGGCCAGGCTCATCACGTGCCAGACAGTCTTGATGCTCCGGACTTCCTCTACCTCGCCGATCCAGCGTGACGTGATCCAGGCGAACGGGCACAGCGGATCGAACCAGAAATCGGCCTGGTTTGTGGCTTCAGTCATGCGTCAGTCCTCTGGGTTCGTCAGTGTGTGGGAGCAGGAGTGTGGGAGCGGGTGTGCGGCAGGTCAGGCGGACTTGCGTCGCTTGGTCACGTGCGGAATCAGGGTGGGCTCGGCTTTGCTCAGGACCACGTCCGCGGTGATGACCACGCTGGCCACGTCCTCCCGGCTGGGCAGGTCAAACATGACCGGCAACAGCACTTCCTCCATGATGGCACGCAGGCCACGGGCGCCGGTGCCACGTTCCAGGGCCTGCTCGGCGATGGCATTGAGGGCGTCCTCGTCGAAGACGAGTTCCACGCCGTCGATCTGGAACATCTTCTGGTACTGCTTGACCAGTGCGTTCTTGGGTGTGGAGAGGATCTGGATGAGCGCATCCCGGTCCAGGCTGGAGACCGTGGTGATGACGGGCAGTCGGCCGATGAACTCCGGGATCAGGCCAAACTTCAGGAGGTCTTCAGGCATGACCTCGCCATAGGAGTCCACCTTGTTGCTGACATCGTTGAGCGGGGCGCCGAAGCCGATGCCCTTACGCCCGGAGCGCGAGCCGATGATCTCTTCCAAACCGGCAAAGGCACCGGCCACGATGAACAGCACGTTGGTGGTGTCGATCTGGATGAATTCCTGGTGGGGGTGCTTGCGTCCGCCCTGCGGCGGCACGGATGCAACAGTTCCCTCGAGGATCTTCAGCAGCGCCTGCTGCACGCCTTCACCGGAGACATCACGGGTGATGGACGGGTTCTCGCTCTTGCGCGAAATCTTGTCGATCTCGTCGATGTAGATGATGCCCTGCTCGGCCTTCTTGACGTCGTAGTCCGCTGCCTGGATGAGCTTCAGGAGAATGTTCTCCACGTCCTCACCCACGTAGCCGGCCTCGGTCAGGGCGGTGGCATCGGCAACGGCGAACGGCACATTCAGACGCCGCGCCAGAGTCTGGGCGAGGTACGTTTTGCCACAGCCAGTGGGCCCGATCAGTAGGATGTTGGACTTGGCGATTTCGACGTCGTCGTGGTGGCCGCCGTCGGCGAGGCTGCCGCTTTTCGGGGCGTGGCCGGCCTGGATCCGCTTGTAGTGGTTGTAGACGGCGACGGCGAGAGACCGCTTGGCGGGTTCCTGGCCGATGACATATTCCTGCAGGAAGTCGAAGATTTCACGGGGTTTCGGCAGTTCGAAGCTGCCCAGATCGGCGACTTCCGCGAGCTCTTCCTCAATGATCTCGTTGCAGAGTTCAATGCATTCGTCGCAGATGTAGACACCGGGCCCGGCAATGAGCTTGCGTACCTGCTTCTGGCTCTTTCCGCAGAAAGAACACTTCAGCAGATCCGTGCTCTCGCCAATCCGAGCCATATGTGAACCCCTTTAGTATCTTGCTGCCAGGCAGCTGTGCACCGTTGCTGGAATCGTGGCGGGCCTGGGAGGGCCGGCCGTGACATCTTCCACTCTAGGTCACAATTGCGCGCGAGGGTGGAAAGCGAAGGCCGGTGCGGCCCAAAATTACTGGACCGCACCGGCCGACGAAGAGCCTGGCTACCTGGTGATTGCCTGCGGCTTCATTTTGCGTGAATCGAGCACCTGATCAATGAGGCCGTAATCCAGGGCCTCGGCGGCGGTCAGGATCTTGTCACGCTCAATGTCGTTGTTGACCTGCTCCGGGGTGCGGCCCGAGTGGTGGGCCAGCGTGTCCTCAAGCCAGGAGCGCATGCGCATGACCTCCGCGGCCTGGATCTCAAGGTCCGAGGCCTGCCCGCCCTGGCCGCCGGAGAGAGCCGGCTGGTGGATCAGGACACGGGCGTTGGGCAGCGCCAGGCGCTTGCCCGGGGTGCCTGCTGCGAGGATCACGGCGGCGGCGCTGGCGGCCTGGCCGAGGCACACAGTCTGGATCTCCGGCCGGATATACGTCATGGTGTCGTAGATCGCGGTCATGGCGGTGAAGGAGCCGCCCGGGGAGTTGATGTAGAGCGTGATGTCGCGGTCCGGGTCGGTGGACTCGAGCACCAGCAGCTGTGCCATAACGTCGTCGGCCGAGGCGTCGTCGATCTGGACACCGAGGAAGATGATGCGGTCCTCGAACAGTTTGGTGTACGGGTCCTGGCGCTTGAAGCCGTAGGGCGTGCGCTCTTCGAACTGGGGAAGTACGTAGCGGCTGGTCGGAAGGTTACCGGCAGTCGATCCGAAGTTGTAGGTCATTTTTGTTGCTCCTGATCTGGATGTTCGAAAGTGCCGGGTTACTTCTCGGAGGCCGGCTCGCCGGAGGTGCCGTTGGCGGTTCCGCCACCGCCGGAGACGGAACCGGCGTGGGCCGCGATCTTGTCGAAGAAGCCGTATTCGAGTGCTTCGGTGGCAGTGAACCACTTGTCGCGGTCGTTGTCCTTCAGGATGGTTTCCACGTTCTGGCCGGTCTGGTCTGCAGTCAGTTCGGCCATGACCTTCTTCATGTGCAGGATCAGCTCGGCCTGGATCTTGATGTCCGAGGCCGTACCGCCGATGCCGCCGGAGGGCTGGTGCATCAGGACGCGGGCGTTGGGGGTGGCGTAGCGCTTGCCCTTGGTGCCGGAGGACAGCAGGAACTGGCCCATGGAGGCCGCCAGGCCGGTGGCCACGGTGACGACGTCGTTGGGGATGAACTGCATGGTGTCGTAGATGGCCATGCCTGCGGTGACGGAGCCGCCGGGAGAGTTGATGTAGAGGTAGATGTCCTTTTCCGGGTTCTCGGCGGACAGGAGCAGCAACTGCGAGCAGATGGCGTTCGCGTTGTCGTCACGCACCTCGGAACCCAGCCAGATGATCCGCTCTTTCAGGAGCCGGTTGTAGATGTAGTTGTCCTGGGCGGCCGGATCGACAGTCGCCATCCGGGGGGCCTCTGCGTGCTGTGACATGTGTATTACCTCTCGCTGGTGACGGTGACATCACTGAACTTCACTACTTGGACACTAACCGCTTTGATCACCGATTTGTTCGCCGGAATCGCGCTGTTCGCTGACGGCGCACGATAGCCGGGCAGTGTACGAAGCCGGTCCGTTTAGTGCGGCGCCGTTAACGAGGACAGCCCCCGGACCCGTAGGTCCAGGGGGCTGCCTCAGTCGCACTGCCGGGGGCGTGCTAGAACTTCACTGCTGCCGGGTCATCACTCGGGGTGGCCTCGGTCTCGGCATTGGAGTCCTCAGCAGCGTTCGACGCGGCTTCGCCTTCACCAGCCGGAGCTTCTTCTTCGCCGCCGGGACGGACGAAGTCGCTGAGGTCAACGGCCTTGCCGTCGGAGTCGGTCACGGTTGCCTGGCCGAGAACCACTGCCAGTGCCTTGCGGCGGCGGACCTCGGAAACCATCATGGGGACCTGGCCGCTCTGATCGATGATCTGGGCGAACTGGTTCGGATCCATGCCGTACTGGCTGGCGGTGGAGACGATGTAGTCGATCAGCTCGTTCTGGCTGACGTTGACTTCTTCCTTTTCGGCGATCGCGTCGAGGATGATTTCGTTCTGGAAGGCGCGGGCCGTGTTGGCCTTGACCTCTTCGCGGTGCTCCTCGGTGTCGTGCTCGCCTTCACCGTGGCCGTTGCCCTCCTTGAAGTGGGCTTCGAGCTGCTCTTCAACCACAGAGTCCGGAACCGGAACCTCAACGAGCTCAACGAGCCTGTCCAGGACCTTGTCGCGGGCCTCGACGCCCTGCTCAACAACCTTGGAGTCGGCAGCCTGCTTGGCCAGGTCCTCGCGGAGTTCAGCAAGGGTGTCGAACTCCGACGCCAGCTGGGCGAAGTCGTCGTTGGCCTCGGGGAGCTCGCGCTCCTTGACGGCCTTGAGGACAACCTTCACCTGGGCGGACTCGCCGGCGTGGTCGCCACCAACTAGGGTGGTGTCGAAGATGGCGTCTTCGTCTACGCTCAGGCCGGTGACGGCCTCGTCCAGGCCCTCAAGCATGGTGCCGGCGCCCACCTGGTAGGACAGGCCGGCAGCGGAGTCAACGTCGGCGCCGTCAACCGTGGCGGTGATGTCGATGGTCAGGAAGTCGCCATCGGCAGCCGGGCGGTCCACGGACTTGAGCGTGCCGAAGCGGCCACGCAGTTCGTCCAGTGCCTTGTCGACGTCTTCGTCGGAGGATTCTGCAGCGGCGACCTCGACCTTGATGCCGGCGTAGTCCGGGAGTTCGATCTCGGGCCGGATATCAACCTCGGCGTGGAACTTCAGCTCCCCATCCGTGGACGTGGGGTCCGGAACTTCGGTGATCTCAACCTCAGGACGGCTCAGTGGGCGGATGCCGGATTCCTGCACCGCTGCCTGGTACCAGCCGTTGAGGCCTTCGTTGATGGCCGTCTCCAGGACGTAGCCGCGGCCGACGCGCTGGTCGATCAGCTTGGAGGGGACCTTGCCCTTACGGAAACCAGGAACCTGGATCTGCGAAGCAACAGTCTTGTATGCCTCGTCGATGCTGGGCTTCAGTTCCTTAAAGGGGACCTCAACATTGAGCTTGACCCGCGTGGGGGTGAGGTTCTCGACAGCGCTCTTCACGGTCTAAGTACTCCTGGGATTGTGGGATGGGTATCTGCAACGCAATTGCCCAGGCCATCGGCCCGGGCCGCAGAGTCGGGGTGACAGGATTTGAACCTGCGACTTCCTGCTCCCAAAGCAGGTGCTCTAGCCAAGCTGAGCTACACCCCGTAAGTGCACAGGCAAGTCTACGGTGATTTTGGCCGGGATTGCACATTTGACACGTGGGCCATGAATTAGGTTTAGTTGTATCCGGCTTCAACAGCCAGCCCGAAGAAACGCAGTCAGCCAAGCATTACGGCGAAGCTGTATTTTTCCGGGGACGTAGCTTAATGGTAAAGCCTCAGTCTTCCAAACTGATTACGCGGGTTCGATTCCCGTCGTCCCCTCTGGATGCATAGCAAGGAAGCAGGGCCCCTCATCGAGGGGCCCTGCTTCCTTGGTTGGCTGTCTTTTTGGTTACTGCCGGCAGGGTTACTGCTGGCAGCCAGGACACCAGTAGAGTTTGCGGCCCACCAACTCGGTGATGGCCACCGGAGTGCCACAGACCCGGCACGGGAGCCCTTCCCGCTTGTACACGTAATGTGCGTCGTCAGCGGAGGGAAGCACAGCACCTTCCTCCCAACAGGCCGCCGGCGTGGTAATAATCCGCCCGTCGCGGACGCCGTCGGCCATTACGTCGGCGGTGTCGCCCCACAGGAGTCCGGCAGCGACAGCCGACAGGGCATTGCCCGGCAGCCACGGGTCCAGTCTTTGGCGGAAAAGCACTTCGGCCCGGTAGACGTTGCCGACGCCGGCAATCACCTTCTGGTCCATCAGCAGCGCTGCGATGGGCGTCTTCCGGGACGACAGTCCCGTCACAAAGCGGGCCCTGTCCCCCGGCTGGTTCCGCAGCGGGTCGGGACCGAGCCGGGCCAGGACGGCACGCACCTCGGCCTCGGTAATGGCAGCACAGGTGGTGGCACCGCGCAGGTCAGCCCAGCCGTGGCGGCTCACGAGCCGAACACGGACGGCCCCACGAGGCTCAGGCGGACCCGAATACTCGGGGTCATCGTCGTCCTGAAAGACTTCGCGCTCCCCGATCTTCCGCGGTGCGCCGATGCTGGAGGCCCCGCGGAACGTGGCGTCGCCGCCGAAGTCCCAGGCCCCGTAGAGCCCCAGGTGGACGTGCAGCACGACGGCGTGGTCAAAGTGCAGGAAGAGGTGCTTGCCGTGGGCGCGCGAGTCCGTCAGCACCTGGCCGTCCAACAGCGCGGCGCCGGCGGCGAACCTGCCTTGGGGGCTGCTGACGGACAGTGATTCTCCCGTAAAGACGTCGCCGAACTGCTGTGCGAGGCGGCGAACCGAATGCCCTTCAGGCACTACTCGATGACCTCGCCGGTGGCTTCGTAAGCGGCAATCTTGCCGATGCGGCGGACGTGCCGCTCGTCGTTGCTGAATGGTTCGGCGAGGAAGGCTTCGATCAGTTCGGTTGCTTCCTCAACCGTGTGCTGCCGCCCGCCCACAGCCACTACATTGGCATCGTTGTGTTCGCGGGCCAGCGTGGCGGTGGAGTGGTTCCAGGCCAGGGCTGCCCGAACACCCTTCACCTTGTTGGCCGCGATCTGTTCGCCGTTGCCGGAGCCGCCCAGGACGATGCCCAAAGCATGCACGCCTGCCTGCTGGTCTGCCACCACGGCGAGCGCTGCATTGATGCAAAAGGAGGGGTAGTCGTCCAGCGCGTCGTACTCTCGGGGACCGTGGTCCACAATGTCGTAGCCCTTGGCCGTGAGGTGGTTGACCAGATGGGCGCTGAGTTCCATGCCTGCGTGGTCGGTGGCAATGTGTACCCGCGGGAAGGCAGGGGAAGAAGTCACAGCAGTATCCGTTCGTTTCGGCGCGCCCAGCGGTGCTGGTTCAGGCCAGGGTCAGAGCAACACGGACAAGGATACTAGGACTCCGTGCCGCCTGCGCCTGAGGCACCCCCGTGCGCCCTCGCCGCGACGCGGGTCAGCACGTCAGCTAGCCGCGCCGCCGTCGCAGCACTGCCGCCGCTGACGGCCACGTTGCGGCCGTCCGTTTTGCGGACGACGACGGCGGGGCCGCTGGTGACCAGCATCGCGGCGGTGCTGCCGTGGTTCCGGTAGCCCCACCCGCCGTAGTCGGCGGCGCGTACGTCCGCGGCGCTGACAGTGGAAATCGCAGCGGCCGGAACATCCAGGATCGGCAACACGCCGGCCAACAGCACACGCAAGCCCCGGCGGTCGGCCTTGACCCGGGCGAAGAGAAACCCGGCGGCCACAGCCGCAACGGCCGCCACCAAGGCACCAAGCCACGGCAGCGCCACGGCAATCAGCGCCGCCGGAAAGAGGCTGGCTACAGCGATCATGACAAAAACAGAACTGCGGGCATGCACCCAGAGGCGATAGGTGTCCTTGGTCAGTTCGGGATCCAGCTCGCGGGCCAGGGCGAGCTCCAGGGCCTGGTCATCCTCGGGCGACCATTGGCTGTCAGCCTTGAACACAAACCCCATGATGACTCCGAGAGACAACGCCGCTCCGCTTCCAACCGCGAGTACGATCATGTCCACATGTGACTCCCGGGCATCGCTGAGCCCGGTCTGGCCTACCAGTCCAGCCGCCAGGACAGCAGTGATGAACAGGCTCAGGGACAGTCCTGCGCCCATCATGATCCGCCGCATCACGGTGGGGCGGGACAGCGGCACCGCCTGGGACAGCACCAGGCAGCCGGCTGCGATAATGAGCAACGCTCCGCCCCACGTATAGGCACCGAACGGGGCAAAGGACGCGCCGCCGTCGGCCGTCCAGCTGATCGCCACGGGGTCCGGAAGATCAGCCCGCAGCAAAAAGGCGCTGAACACAAACGCCGCCGCCAGGACCACCGGAAAACCCACCGCGAACCGCAGCGCCCTGGCATCCACCGAATCCCGGATCTTTCCCATGCATTAACGCTACCCCCGCCGGCGGCCGTGACAGAATGACTTCACTGTGCCGGTGCGGGCCCCCGCCCGCCGGCAACCGATACCCCTTCTGGAGGCCCTCTTGCCAGGTATGAACCTGACTCGCGACGAAGCCCGCGAGCGTGCCGAACTGATCAATGTTGACTCCTACGATGTCAGTCTGGACCTCACCCGCGGCGCGAAGGTCTTCGGGACCACCACCACGGTGAAGTTCACGGGAGTGCCGGGCTCCTCGACGTTCATCGACGCCGTCACCCACACCGTGCACAGCGTCACGCTCAACGGGCGCCCCCTGGATCCGAAGTCTGTGGCCGACGGCGTCCGCATTCAGTTGCCGGACCTGGCGGACTCCAACGAGCTCACAGTGGTGGCGGACGCACCCTACATGAACACCGGCGAAGGACTCCACCGGTTCGTCGATCCTGTGGACAACGAGGTTTACCTGTACACCCAGTTCGAAGTGCCCGACTCCCGGCGCATGTTCGCGGTGTTTGAGCAGCCGGACCTCAAGGGCACCTTCGCGTTCACCGTTACGGCGCCGTCGCATTGGGACATTATCTCCAACTCCCCCACCCCCGCACGGGTGGAAGCCGCTCCCGCGGACGACGGCAGCGCCCACTCCGTCTGGACGTTCGCCCCCACCCCGCGGCTCTCCTCCTACGTCACGGCCTTGATCGCCGGACCGTACCAGTCGGTCCGGAGCGAGGTGGCCAGCTCCGACGGCCGCGTGATCCCGCTGGGCGTGTTCGCCAGGAAATCACTGATGCAGTACCTCGATGCGGACAATATTTTCGACCTGACCCGCCAGGGCTTCGAATTCTTCGAGGCGCAGTTCGGCTTCGCTTATCCGTTCGAAAAGTACGACCAGCTGTTTGTGCCGGAGTTCAATGCCGGCGCCATGGAAAACGCCGGCGCAGTGACCATCCTGGAAGGCTACGTTTTCCGCAGCAAGGTCACCGGGGCGCAGATCGAACGCCGTGCCATCACTGTGCTGCACGAACTCGCCCACATGTGGTTCGGCGACCTGGTGACCATGCGCTGGTGGAACGACCTCTGGCTTAATGAGTCCTTCGCCGAATACATGTCCCACCTCGCGGCGGTGGAAAACACGTCCTTCACCAGCGCCTGGACCACCTTCGCGTCGGTGGAGAAGTCCTGGGCCTACCGCCAGGACCAGCTGCCCACCACCCACCCGATCTTCGCCGAGATCAATGACCTCCAGGATGTGGAGGTCAATTTCGACGGCATCACCTACGCCAAGGGCGCCTCGGTGCTGCGCCAGCTCGTGGCCTGGGTGGGGCCGGAGCAGTTCATGGCCGGCGTCCGCGAATACTTCGCCAAGCACGCCTGGCAAAACACCGAGCTCAGCGACTTGATGGTGGAACTCGAAAAGGCCAGCGGGCGCGACCTCGACCAGTGGGGCCGGCTCTGGCTGGAGACCGCCGGCGTCAATACACTCAAGCCCGAGCTGGAGGTGGACGCGGCCGGGAACCTAACCGCCTTCAGCATCGTCCAGTCCGCCGTGGCGGAATGGCCCACCCTCCGTCCGCACCGGCTGGCCGTCGGGTTCTACAACCTGAACAGTGCCGGCAAACTGGAACGCGTGCACCGTGAGGAGCTCGACGTCGACGGCGAGCGCACGGAGGTGCCCGCACTGGCGGGGCTCGCGCAGCCGGACCTGATCTTGGTAAACGATGACGACCTCGCCTACGCCAAGGTCAGGCTGGACGCGAAGTCCCTGGCCACGGCCACGGCACACCTGAAGGATTTCAGCGAGAGCCTGCCCCGCACCCTGGTGTGGAACTCCGCGTGGGACGCGGCGCGCGACGGCGAGACCCCCGCACGCCGGTACTTGGAGCTGATCCTGGCCAACGTGGCTGCCGAATCGGATTCCGCGGTGATCATGATCCAGCTGCGCCAACTGGCCACCACGTTGAACTTCTACGTCGCCGGGGAGCACCGCCAGGCCACCACCGTCGCGGCCGCGGACACCCTGTGGGACCTGGCCAGCGCAGCATCGGGCGGCTCTGACGCCCAGCTGCAGTTTGTGAAGTCCTTCGCACTCCTGACAAGCAGTTCCGGCCAGCTGGACACTGTGGCCGGTCTTCTGGACGGCTCCGTTGAGCTGGACGGGCTCACCGTGGACCAGGACCTGCGCTGGGAACTGCTCGCGTCGCTGGTGGCCGGCGGGCGTTTGGGCCAGGAGCAGATCGATGCCGAACTGGAGCGGGACAACACAGCCAGCGGGCAGAACGCTGCCGCCCTGGCCCAGGCGGCGATCCCCACCCCCGAGGCCAAGGCTGCCGCTTGGAAGTCGATCGTGGTCACGGGTGAGCTCTCCAATGCCCTGCAGGGTTCGGCAGTCACCGGCTTTATGCGTGTGCAGGACCGTACGCTCCTGGAGCCCTACATGGAAAAGTACTTCGAGGCCGTTCCGGGGATCGTGGCGAACCGCACCCACGCACTCGCCCAGCAGATCGTCGTCGGGCTTTACCCGGCGCTGCTGACGACGCAGGCCACCGTTGACCGGACGGACACCTTCCTGGCCGGACTCCCGGCGGACAGTGCAGCCCTGCGGCGCATGATGCTGGAAAACCGCGACGGCGTGGCGCGGGCCCTGCGGGCCCGTGCGGCGGACGTCCTTCCGGGCGACGTTTAGGCCGGCGGCATGAGCCTGGGCGAGCACCACTATTCGCTGACCGTGCAGTGGACCGGCAACCTGGGTGAGGGGACGGGGTCATACCGCGGCTACTCGCGGGACCACGACATTGTGGTGCCCGGGCTGCCGGTCCTCAAGGGGTCAGCTGATCCGACGTTCCATGGGGACCGGGAACGCTTCAACCCGGAGCAGTTGCTCCTGGCCGCGCTCGCCCAATGCCACATGCTGTCCTTCCTGCACGTGGCTGTCAAGCACGGGGTGGTGGTTACTGACTATCAGGACGAGGCCACCGGTGTGATGCGCCTGAACCGGGACGGCAGTGGACAGTTCGAGTCCGTCACATTAAACCCGCGGGTGAACGTGGCGGACCCTGCCCACGTGGAGCTCGCAGAGCAGCTGCATCGGGAAGCCAACCAGGTCTGCTTCATCGCCCGGAGCGTAAATTTCCCCGTGCTGCATTCCCCGGTCACTGTGTCGGATGACCCCATCTAACTAGCAGGTAACGCACCCAAATCGTCCTTTGAGTGCGTTAAGTGCGAGCCAGTTGGGGTGGGCGGTGGGGTCAGGGGCTGCGAAGGAACTCCTCAGCCAGCCGGGCTTCTGTTGCCTGGTTGCTGCGGGTGCAGAACCCTTCGTAGCCCCTGGCAGCCACAGCGGGAGCGAATCCGGCCCGGACCAGTAGTCGATGCCGTGCACGGCGAGCCAGTCCGCCGGAGCGTGCAGCACCTCGCCCTGATATCCGGCCGACGTCCGCGACTCCTCGACGTAATCGCCGAAAGGCACCGGGTCCCCCACCGCGTTAAGCGCTTCGGCGTCGCCCGGCGTCGAATGGTCTGCGTAGACAGAGCAGCTGGACACAACGGTCCAGTGGCCGGCCCCGTGGGCAAGTGCTGCCAGCGCTTCGGTGGCAGGCACCGGATCCCGGGCCACGTCGATGACGGCATCCCAGTCTCTCACCACGTCCGCGTAACTGTTCGCGCCGAGTGAACGGTGGGATTTCACCCGCCGGGTACCGGCCGGCGGTTCCGCCGCGGAACCGCGGGCCAGGCAGGTGACCTTGTGCCCCGCCGCCACGGCCTGCCGGGCAATTTCCGACGAGAGGAAGGCGGTTCCGCCAAGGATCAGGATGCGCATGGGTACACTGCACGACGCTAGTGTTGAAGGAGAACAGAGCCCTATGCGCCGGTTGACCCCGCGCGTTGGCCTACGTTATCCCAGCCGCCGCCGGAGACCCCAAGGAGTTTCACCCTCTATGTTCAGCATGATGTCGATTGCCCCGTCCCTTACCGCCGAGCCCCACGGCGTCAGCGTGGCGGGCATCGTGATCAGTCTCGGTATCGGTGTCACGATATGGCTGGTGGCGACCTTCCTGATTTCCAGGATCAGCAGGCGGGTGGCGTCGGGCAGCAATTTCTTCAAGAAACCGCATTTCAAGTGGGTGGCCCCTGCCATCCGGGCACTCGACCATGAGCGCCGCGTGCAGCGGGCGGAAACCATCGGTTCATTGCTCAACAGCATTGTGGGCGTCCTGGTGGCCGTGATCACCACCATGTATGTCCTGCAGAACCTGGACATCAACATCGCCCCGCTGCTGACCAGCGTGGGAATCCTGGGTGTGGCCATTGGTTTCGGCGCCCAGCAGCTGATCCGTGACTTCCTCGCCGGCATCTTCATCACCATCGAGGACCAGTATGGGATCGGCGATGTCATCGAAACCAGCGAGGTAGTGGGTGTAGTCGAGTCCATGGGACTGCGCATCACCCGGGTCCGTTCCGAGGACGGCGCCATCTGGTACCTCCGCAACGGTGAGATCCTGCGCGTGGGCAACCGTTCGCAGGGAACGTACGTTCCCGTCCCGGCCTCTCCGGCCGACGAAACTGCTTTGCATGAGCCTGCCACCGAGGCCAGGAAGACTGAACAGAAGGCGGGAGAATAGAGCCATGACCATACCCGCCGAACCGCAACGGCCACGCCAGCTCATGCAGAACGATCCCTTCAGCCAGCCTGGCTATACCGACAATTTCTATGACGCCGTGGGCGGACACCCGACCTTCGTCAAACTGCTCGATGTGTTCTACGACGGCGTGGCGGCGGATCCGCTGTTGCGCCCGATGTACCCGGAAGAGGATCTTGGCCCCGCCAAGCGGCGCTTCCGGATGTTCCTGGAGCAGTACTGGGGCGGGCCCACCACTTATGGGGAGGAGCGCGGCCACCCGCGCCTGCGGATGCGCCACATGCCGTTCCGGGTCACTCAGGAAGCGAAGGAACGATGGCTGTTCCACATGCGGACGGCGGTGGACTCCCTGGCACTGCCGCCCCTTTATGATGGAACGCTCTGGGACTACATGGAGCGCGCCGCGCTGTCCATGGTGAACAGTCCGTCGGAAGCTTAAAGGCCGCTGCCGGTCCGCACCAGGACGTGCCCGCGGGGCCCGGTGAGGCGGAACCACCGGCCAGCCCGGTACAGCACCTGCTCGCCGTCTCCGAGGAATCCGAGCGTCAGGGCAGCGAACGCTGCTCCGGCCGGGAGCCCCGAGTCATCCAGGGCGCGGCCCCACACCGCGGCGCGCGCGTTGTTAACGATGAGTGCCCCCGGCTGGGAGGGAACAATGCCGGCCACTTCTGTGATGCCGGCTTCGGCGGTACGGCGCAGTTCTGCATCGGACAGCGCGCCGACCAGCTCCCAGCCCGTCCGCGGCGCGCCGACTCCAGTCCACGATTCGGTGACAGTGGACGGCGGAACCGGCAGTTCGACGTCGTCCTCCCCTGCTCTCGCCAGGCGGTCAAGGACGGCTGACAACGCGACGGTGGCGTCAATCGAAGAAGGCTCCGCAAGCCCGATGGTCCGCAGGCCCAGGATGGTGGGTGTGGATTCGCCCAACAGCCGGGGGCGCAGGACACACACGTAGGCCGCTAACACGGAACCGGAAGCCTGGAGCCGGATGGCGCCGTCGTCGATTGCTTTGGCGCGCGTAGCGAACGTGCGCAGATCGGCGAGATCACGCGGATCTGCGAAGCGGAAGGACTCGGTGAGTAGATCAGACACACTAAGAACACTACCGGCTGCGCCTTGGTTGAGCGGTGCCGGGGCTGCGTCTAGAGTCGAACCATGACTGAAGCCGAAACCGGACTGCTGGCGCCGCCCAGCGGCGACCCCACCTCAACGCTCATCCAGCTCCTCGACCTGGGCGAGCTGGAAGGCGCCAGGACGGATGAAGACATCTTCCTCGGCCCGTCACAGCGGCAGCCCCGCCAGCGCGTGTTCGGCGGCCAGGTACTGGCGCAGTCACTGGTCGCTTCGATGCGGACCGTGGACCCGGAACGCTTTGTCCATTCCATGCATGGCTACTTCCTGCGGCCCGGCGATGCCAACAAGCCCATCACGTTCGGGGTCCAGCGGTTGCGGGACGGCCGGTCCTTTTCTGCACGGCGTGTCCACGCCTACCAGGAAGGCGTGCCGATCCTGTCGATGATCGCGTCGTTCCAGGATCCGGACGAAGGCCCCGACCACGAGTCCCGGATGCCTGCCGGGATTCCCGACCCTGAGTCGCTGCCCAGTACCGCCGAACTGCTGGGTAAATTCGACCACCCCATCGCACAGCACTGGGCCTATGAGCGGCCCTTTGATATCCGTCACGTGGACCCGCCCATCTATGTCTCCGCCAAGCGGAAACAGGAAGCCAGGAACGCTGTCTGGATGAAGACCCTCGGGCCCATGCCGGACGATGCGAACGTGCACCGGGCCGCCCTGGCCTACGCGAGCGACTACACCCTGCTGGAATCCATCCTGCGCCGCCACGGGTTGAGCTGGATCACCCCCGGCATGAGCGTCGCCAGCCTGGACCACGCCATGTGGTGGCACCGGCCGGCCCGCGTGGATGAGTGGCTGCTCTACGTCCAGGAATCCCCCAGCGCCCAGGGCGCCCGCGGCCTCGCCACCGGGAAGATCTTCAACCAGGCTGGGCAGCACGTCGCCTCCGTTGCCCAGGAAGGGATGATCCGCGTTCCTTCCGATTTGAAGAACAAAGTGGTGGGTGCGGTCCAGTCCAAACTCCTGCAGCACCAGATCCGCAAGGCCGTGCGGGACTGAATCTTCCGCACAACCGACCCGCTCAGGACTGAATCACCCCAATCGCTGCTCTATCCCAGGCAGCAGAAAGGCCGGCACCCCCCTTCCGTCGAAGCTAGGGGCGCCGGCCTTTCTTTGGCGCTTACCCAGCCGAGGCTGGAGCGGTCAGGGCTGCTTCAGTTGCGGCTGGATCAGTCGCGGCTGGATCAGTCGCGCGTGAGGCGGCGGTGCGTGACACGGTGCGGCTTGGCCGCATCGGGGCCGAGCCGCTCGACCTTGTTCTCCTCGTAGGATTCGAAGTTGCCCTCGAACCAGTACCACTTGGAGGGGTTCTCCTCGTCACCTTCATAGGCCAGGATGTGGGTGGCCACCCGGTCCAGGAACCAGCGGTCGTGCGACACCACTACGGCGCAGCCCGGGAACTCCAGCAAGGCGTTCTCGAGGCTGCTGAGCGTTTCGACGTCGAGGTCGTTAGTGGGTTCGTCAAGGAGCAACAGATTTCCGCCCTGCTTGAGGGTCAGCGCAAGGTTCAGTCGGTTGCGCTCACCACCGGAGAGCACCCCGGCCTTCTTCTGCTGGTCCGGGCCCTTGAAGCCGAAGGCGGCAACGTAGGCGCGGGACGGCATTTCCACGTGGCCAACCTGGATGTAGTCCAGGCCGTCGGAAACAACTTCCCACAGCGTCTTGTTTGGGTCGATGCCGCCGCGGCTCTGGTCCGCGTAAGAGATCTTGACCGAATCGCCGATCTTCAGCTCGCCGCCGTCGAGCGGTTCAAGGCCAACGATGGTCTTGAACAGGGTGGACTTGCCCACGCCGTTAGGACCAATGACGCCCACAATGCCGTTGCGCGGCAGCGTGAAGGACAGGCCGTCGATCAGTGTGCGGTCGTCGAAGCCCTTCTGCAGGTTCTTGGCCTCCAGGACCAGACCGCCCAGGCGCGGGCCCGGCGGAATCTGGATCTCTTCGAAGTCGAGCTTGCGGGTGCGGTCTGCCTCGGCAGCCATCTCCTCGTAGCGGGCCAGACGGGCCTTGGACTTGGTCTGGCGGCCCTTGGCGTTGGAGCGCACCCATTCGAGTTCCTCGGTCAGTCGCTTGGCCTGCTTGGCGTCCTTCTTACCCTGGACTTCAAGCCGCGCACGCTTCTTCTCCAGGTACGTGGAGTAGTTGCCCTCGTAGGGGTAGAGGTGGCCGCGGTCAACCTCCGCGATCCATTCCGCAACGTGGTCAAGGAAGTACCGGTCGTGGGTGACGGCCAGGACTGCGCCGGCGTAGCTGGAGAGGTGCTGTTCCAGCCACAGAACGCTCTCGGCGTCCAGGTGGTTGGTGGGCTCGTCCAGGAGCAGGAGGTCCGGCTTCTGCAGCAGGAGCTTGCAGAGCGCCACGCGGCGGCGCTCACCGCCGGAGAGGAGGGTCACGTCGGCGTCCGCCGGCGGGCAGCGAAGCGCGTCCATGGCCTGCTCCAGCTGGGAGTCGAGGTCCCAGGCGTCCGCAGCGTCAATGGCTTCCTGCAGCTGGCCCATTTCTTCGAGCAGCGTGTCATAGTCAGCGTCAGGGCTGGCCATTTCCTCGGAGATCTCGTTGAAGCGCTGGATCTTGCCGTAGATCTCGCCGACACCTTCCTGGACGTTGCCCAGAACGGTCTTTTCCTCGTTCAGCGGCGGTTCCTGCAGCAGGATGCCCACGGTGTAGCCGGGGCTGAGCCGGGCCTCACCGTTGGACGGGGTGTCCAGGCCGGCCATGATCTTCAGAATGGTGGACTTACCGGCACCGTTGGGGCCAACAACACCAATTTTGGCGCCCGGGAAGAAGGACATGCTTACATCGTCAAGAATGAGTTTTTCGCCAACGGCCTTGCGGGCCTTGGTCATTGTGTAAATAAATTCCGCCATGGGTCCAAATCTAGTGGGTTGGCGGGCATAACTCACATTCGGGGCCCTAGACAGCTGCCCCGACGAAGCACTTCCCGCTGGCCAGGACCGGAAGGACCGTGACCGTAACGCTGCCGTCACGGATATGGCCGAACACGCAGTCCGTGCCCTGCAGCACCGCGGACTCAATGGCATCGGCCGCCAGCCCGGTGGGCGTGCGGCTCGCCGATACCTCCAGGGTTGCCGGGGCGACTCCGGCGCCGGTGAGCGCCTCGGTCACCTGCGCTGTGGCCGGCTTGGGCGTTCCTGCCGCGAGCCGTGTCAGGGCATCCGTCACGGCCTGTTTCATCGCGGCGGTGGCGGGGGCCTCCGCCGACGTCCTCCCGGACGGCCCGGCCGTGCCGGACGTGGTGCCTGGCACGGCTGTGCCGGAGCCTGCGATGGCTGCGGTGCCTTGCCCGGCGGACTCAGCGGTGCCGGGCTGGGTGGCAGCCACGTCTGACGGAGCGCCGGCCGGCCCCGTCGCGGCCCGAGACCCGCCGGTGCAGGCCGCCAGCAACAGCGTTGCCAAGAGACCAGCAGCAATGTATGCCGGAACCCTGCCCAGCCCTGTTGCACGCTGCCGGGAAAGCGCCGGCCGGCTGGTGACGGGGATTGCCTGCCGGTGTTCGGTCGCGCGCTTCATGCCGCCATTCTGTCACGCGGCCAGGCCCGCAATGGAACTGCAGGGGTGCCGGCGGACCGCCGGCACCCCACCTGCGGATGGGCCGCGTGGTAACTGCCGTGTCCACGTTCAGACGGCGGAGTCGGCGAGCTCGCCTGTTTGACTGTCCACCGGGATGCAGTTGCCTACCCCATCCTCGAGGAAGACTGCTGCCGCCGCGGGATCTTCATCAGTATCCCCAGGGTCGCCCGGATCCCCGCCATCCTCGTCAGGATCGGTGGGTCCGCCGTCAGCGATGTGCTGGGGTCCGTTGTTGACTGTGCGGATGTAGTTGGCCGAACCCCACATGAGATCGTGGCCCACGGACTCAGCATCGACTTCGTGCGCGAAGTAAATTCGGCCCTCTTTCTCCCACGTCCGCAGCTTCAGCCGGCCCACCACGATGACGCGCTGACCCTTCTTGATGCTGCACCCCATGTTGCCCGCCAATTGGCGGTACCCCTGGACAGTGAACCAGTTGGTGTGGGTGTCCACCCATGTACTCGTTGTGCGGTCGAAGCGCCGGGCCGTTGACCCAAGGCGGAACGATGCAGTTCCCACACCCGTTGTGGTTGTGGAAGTTTTGATGTCGGTGGCAACGAAGCCCCGGAAAGTCATGTAGTCGCTCATTGTCTTGTCCTGTCTCGAAAGGTGGTGCCTAGCGGCAGAACCAGCTTCGCGCCACCGCAGACGGACTGCGAGGGGTGACTTTGCCTATGTGCACAACCCTGCTGTGAACCCGCCTGTGGAGGACAAGTGCCGGCCGCACGCGACCGGTGACGCAGCCGCACGCGGGGATGTAAACTTTTCATGCGCCGGATTTTGGTCGTGGCGCCACGTGCCCCAGTAGCTCAGGGGATAGAGCAGCGGCCTTCTAATCCGCCGGTCGGGGGTTCGATTCCCTCCTGGGGCACCACCGTGATGAGTTGGAACATCCTGACGGATGCGTCGGACAAACAGGAACACCCCGGTCTTTGGACCGGGGTGTTCCTGTTTGTCCGTGCCATTCTTTTTGGGCTCAGAGGGCACTGCCTGCGCGCTGACTCGGGTCAGGCGAATGGCAACACGAGTTCCGCATACCGTGCCTTGACGGTCTCCAGGACGGAGTCGCCGTCGGTGTCCCAGATCTCCTGGTAGAAAATTCCCACCTCGATATCGCCTGTGAAGCCGGCCTCCCGGACCCAGGTGGTGATGGTGGCAAGGTCAATGACGCCGTCGCCTATGTAACCCCGGGACAGCAGCGAATCGGCTGCAACGGGCATGTTGAAATCGCAGACCTGGTACGAGGCAAGGCGCCCCTCCCGGCCCGCGCGTTCAATCTGTGCCTTCAGGTCCGGATCCCACCAGACGTGGAAGGTATCAACGGCGACGCCGACAGATTCCGCATCGAACGCCGCAGCGAGGTCCAACGCTTGCCCCAACGTGGACATCAGGGCGCGGTCAGCGGCGTGCATCGGATGCAGTGGCTCCAGCACCAGCCTGATGCAGTGTTCCGCAGCAAACGGGACCAGATCGGCAAGCCGGTCTGCCACGCGCCGGCGCGTTGCAACCACGTCCTTCTCCCCCGGCGCCAGGCCGCCGACCACCAGGAAAAGTTCGCTGGTGTCCAGCGCAGCGGCTTCGAGGATCGCGGCGCGGTTGTCGGCCAGGGCAGCGGCCTGCCCCTCGGCGTCGGCGGCTGTGAGGAATCCCCCACGGCACAGGGAAGAGACCCGGAGACCGGCGTCCTTGATCAGGCGCGCCGCCTTGTCCAGGCCGGCCTCCTCCACCCGGTCCCGACAAGGAACGTGCACCACGCCCGCGGTGACGCCGGCTTCCTTGCCGATGCGGGCCAGTTCGATGGCCTCTTCGAGGGTTTCCGCTGGGGCTTCTCCGTGAAGATGTGCTTACCGGCCAGCATCGCTTTCCGGAGCGTGGCGGCACGGAGGCGGGTCATGGAGGCATCGAAGATGATGTCAACGGTAGGTCATTGATCACGGAGTCCAGGTAGTGGTCCACTCGGACACCTTGTGCAGTTCTGCCAGTTCGCGGATCTTGGCTTCATTGCGGCCCACCAGAATCGGCTCGACCTGGACTTTGGTGCCGTCCGCCAGCGTGAAGCCACCGGCATCGCGGATGGGAAAGATGGAACGCAGCAGGTGCTGGCGGTAGCCCATCCGGCCGGTGATGCCGTTCATGGCGATGCCGATCGTCTTATTTTCGAAGCCTGTGTGTCCTCCACGGTAAGTGAGCGTTGTATTACTCAAGCCGAGCCGGGAAAGCGCATTCCCTTTGCCTTTATGATGCACCAGCCAAATGATGCTTGGCAAGCGCTTTCCCTAACCTCTTCATCAAACTGCCATACTGAATGAGCGCCATTTACGCTGGCTTTTCGCCCGAACAGGAGACGACATGGTTGCAAGTACCCTCACCGACGTCGCCCGCCTGGCCGGCGTATCACCGGCCACCGCTTCCCGGGTGCTCAACGGCTCGGCCCGGAAGCCCGGCCAGGACATCGCCGATCGGGTACGCAAAGCCGCCGATTCCCTGGGGTATATTCCCAACGCCCAGGCCCAGGGGCTCGCCAAGTCGAGCTCGGGCCTGATTGGCCTGATCGTCCACGACATCGCCGACCCCTATTTTGCGGCTATTGCACGCGGGGTCCAGGAAGCCGCCCGGGAACAGGGCCGGATGGTTCTGCTGGCAACAACTGCCGGCGCCCCTGCGGACGAAAAGGAAGCGGTGGCCGCCTTTGCCGCCCGGCGGGCCGATGCGATTGTGATCGCCGGATCCCGCTCCGTCCGGCCCGGGGACCACGACGGCAATGCCGAGCTGGCTGCCGAACTGGACCGCTATTGCCGCAACGGTGGCCAGGTGGCAGTGGTGGGGCACCCCGTCGTCGGCTCTTCAGTTTGCGAGGGCTACCACGTGCTGACCGTGCCCAACGAGGAGCTCGCCGCCAACCTTGCCTCAGAGTTGGCCGCTGCAGGGGACCACCAATTCGTCATCATCGGCGGGCCTGCCGGCCTTTTCACCTCAGACGACCGCATCCGCGGTTTCCAGAGCGGCCTTGCTGCCGCCGGATCGCCGGCCGCCGAAGTCATCCGCACGGACTTCAACCGCTCCGGCGGGTTCGATGCCGGCGTTACCCTGGCCGCCCGGATCAAAGCTGCTCAAGCCCCAGCCGACACCGCCCCTGCGCAAAGCAGTCAAGGGATCTGCATCTTTGCCGTGAACGATGTTATGGCCATCGGGGCGGCCGCGGCTCTGCGCAGTAAAGGCCTCCGCATTCCCCGCGACGCCACCATCGCCGGCTTTGACGACATCGAGACGCTCCGGGATTTCCGTCCAGCCCTCTCCACCGTCCACCTGCCGCTGGAGGAAATCGGTCGGCAAGCCACGCTCCGGGCAGCGGGAACGGCCCAGGACGACAGACCCATCACCGGCCACGTCACCTTGCGGCGCAGCACTGAAGCCACATTTCATTCCGGCGCGGCAAACTAGCCTGCTTGCAGGGACTACGCCACCCCTGCCGGCAATCGACGGCGGTTCTGCCCCTCCGATTCGCAGCTACGGGAGGGTGAGGATCACCGGACCATCGGCAGTGATGGCCACAGTGTGCTCGCTGGCGCTTCCCGGCGGCCGTTGGCAGAGCGCAGGGTCCACTCGTCGTCGTCTTAGTAGTCGTCCTTGCGGCCCAGGATCATGGGTCGCTGGGCGATGACCAGTCCCTCGGTCAGCTTGATCCCGCGGCCAGGCCTGAAGTCGTTGGGGACTGGGGGTTCGGCGTGCATGGTGCGGCCGATTCCGTGTCCGCTGTGGTCAGCCAGCAGGCCATACCCCGCCCTGCGCGCAGCGCCGCCGACAGCATAGGCCAGGTCTCCCATCTTGTTGCCGATCCGCGCAGCCTCGATCCCGCGGCCAGGGCGGCATCCGTGGCATATGGGAAACGGCACTGAGGCCCAGCGCGGGTGGTAGTTGAGGAAGGCCGGTGTCGCCCCGGCCTTGGCATGGATTCGGCGGCGTGGCTGTCGAGGTCACGCAGCACACCACCCACCCCGGCAGCATCGCGGACGGCGGCCAGCGTGTTCGCCGCAACGCGTCCTGCGTCCCGCATCGGGGAGATCTCCTCCGGGCTCCTGATCATGGACATCAGTGGAATCCTCCCGTGGTTGGCGTGTTTCCCACTCTATGTCCGGGGCGCGGCAGGTGGCGTCGAAGCCGACGGGCAACTGCGCCAGGCGCCGGAAATAGCGGCTGGCTAGAGTTGGAGCATGGTGAACCGCGAACTCTTGGCCGCCATCCGCACAGCGCTGATGGAACAGGCTGATCCCGTACGTGCGGCGGGGGCACAGGCCTACATGAAATCATCCATTCTTTCCCTCGGTGTCAGAGTGCCCGAGGTCCGCCGTTCGGTGCTGGCCGCGGCCACCGCCTATCCTTTTGACTCACCCGAACAGCTGCGCGTGACCGTACTGGAACTATGGCGGGAAGCGCAGTGGCGGGAGGAGCGCTACGCGGCGATCGACCTCACCGCACTGCGGCTGGTTGCCAAGGAACCCCTGATGCTGCCGGTGTACGAGGAAATCGTCCGCACGGGTGCCTGGTGGGACTTCGTGGACGGGGTGAGCCCACGCGTCTGCGCCTTGCTGCAGGCGCACCGGTCCGTGATGACGCCCGTGCTGCGTGCCTGGAGTACGGATGAGGACTTCTGGATCAGGCGCGCTGCCATCACGTCCCAGCTGAAGGCGAAGGCTGCAACCGATACCGCCCTGCTGCGCGAAGCCATCGAGGCGAACCTCGCGGATCCGGAGTTCTTCATCCGGAAAGCCATCGGCTGGGCTCTCCGGGAGTACGCCAAGAGCAACCCTTCGTGGGTCCGGGTTTTCGTCGCAGAACACGCGGCGCAGTTGTGTCCGTTGTCCCGGAAGGAAGCCCTGCGGCATCTGAACCCTAGATGACCGGGCGCTCGGTAACCGGCTCGCCAGTTTTCCGGAAGAGCCGCTTTGTGAGCGGATCCATAAAAATTAGGTACATGGCAAAAAGGAGGCCGGTAATCGCCGCCGCGAACCGGGCCAAAACCAGTGCGAGCCCCAGATCCTCGGTCTGGAGGTAGGGAAATACTTCCAGCTGGTCCGAAATCGCGTAGATCATAAAGAACGACACGATGAAATAAAGCGCCTTGACCTGCCAGTCATTGCGGATGCCGCTCACCGCAAACAGCGGAATGAGCCAGACCACATACCAGGACTGGATCATGGGCGCCAGCACCACCACGGCCGCGAAAGCAAGCGTCAGGCGCCGAATGAGGCGCTCGTGCTCACCCTTGAAGATCTGGAAGGCGACGATGCCCACGGCAAGTACCTTCCCGGCATCGAACACCCACCCTGCCAGCGTCCACCCGTCGAGACCAAAGGCATTCGAAATAGAGGCAACCACCAGGCCCACGAGCCCCACCGGGGCGTACCAGATGAAGATGCTGCCCGGCGCAGAGAGTCCGTTAATCCAGCCGAAGCCGAATCCATTGACCAGGCTCAGGGCATACAGCATGGCGAGGCTCAGCGCGCCGGTGAGGGCCCAAAAGAGGAACTTCCGGGACCAGCCGGCGTTCTTTCCGGCCCACATGAGGCCGATGAACGGGAGGAAAACCACGGTGATGGGCTTGACCGCGATGGACAGGGTTAGCAGGACAATCCCCCTGACCACGCGCTTGGTGGCCGCGTAATAGAGCCCAGCCAGCGCCAGCCCGATCATGAGGGCATCGTTGTGGACGCTGGCAATGAAGTTGGTCAGGAACAACGGGTTGGCGGCGGTGAGCCAGAGCGCGCGGTGCGGATTGACGCCATGGAGCTCAGCCAGCTTGGGCACGTAGATGATGCAAAGTACCACGCCGACAAGCGCAACCAGCCTGAACAGCATCACGCTGGCTTCGGGTTGGACGTTGGTGGACCAGACAACAAACTGCTCAATCCAGAGGAAGAGTTGTCCATAGGGCACGGGAGCTTCGGTCCACAGCCTGTCGGCGCCAAGCTGGAAGTAGTTGGACAGCGCTGAGATGCCGTTCTCGTAGGGGTTGAACCCCTCAACCATCAGCCGGCCCTGACCGATGTACGCGTACACGTCACGGCTGAACAGCGGGACACTGATGACCATCGGCAGGCCCCAGGCCGCGATGGCCTGCAGGGTCGCCTTGCGCGCCTGGGGCCCCCAGACCCGGACCCGCTGGCCCAGCCGCAGCCAGGCGCGGACAAGGAGCATCCCGCCGATGGCGAGCAACACAATGGCCAGGGCAACCCCGATCGCCTCCGTGCGCATCCAGATGAAGATCGGCACCCTGCGGAGTTCCGAGACGGGCGCAAGCCAGCCGACGCCTACTGACCCGATCGCCATAAAGAGCGAGCCGACAAACCCAGCCAGGATCGGGGACCGGGGGTTATCAACTTCGGCCGAACCGGACCCCGGGATCACAGCGTTGGCCATCTCCCCCGTTGCAGGCACACGCGCCGTCATCTCAGGATCGTCCAATCTCTTTGCTTTCAGCGCTTCGGCCCAGCGGGCCGCGGTAGCCGCCCGGGCCGCGCAGTCACAACACAGCGGCAGAAGTACCAGCCTCTCTGTACCCGAAATCCTAGCATCGGAACGTTGCGCCGGAGCTGAACGGTAGGCTGGTCCGGTGCCTATATCTAACGAACGCATCGTCTGGATCGACTGCGAAATGACCGGCCTTGACATCAAGAACGACGCCCTGATCGAAGTGGCGGCGCTGGTGACGGACTCGGAGCTGAACATTCTGGGTGAGGGCGTGGACGTGGTGATCAAACCCGAGGACGCCGCCCTCGCCCAGATGAACGACTTCGTCCGGGACATGCACACCCGGTCCGGGCTGCTGGAGGAATTGCCGCACGGAAAGACCATGGCCGAGGCTGAGGCTGCCGTGATGGGGTACATCGAAAAGTGGGTGCCGGATCCACGCAAGGCCCCGCTGGGCGGCAACTCGGTGGGAACAGACCGGGTGTTCCTCTCGCGTGACATGCCCGCCGTCGTTGAACACCTGCACTACCGGGTGATCGACGTGAGCACCATCAAGGAACTCTCACGCCGCTGGTTCGCCCGGTCATATTTCCAGTCTCCCGCCAAGAAGGGCGGCCACCGAGCGTTGGGGGACATCAAGGATTCCATCGACGAACTGCGTTACTACCGCGAGGCGGTCTTTGTGCCGGCTCCCGGGCCTGACAGCGTCACAGCACGCGGGATTGCCCAGCGGATTACCGGCGGGCAGACCACCCCCGGCGAGTAATCTGCGCCACGTTTTGCGGAATTTTCCGCGAAAACCCCAAAAGTGGCGCAACCATCCCCTAACAGCAGGTAAGCTATTTGAGTTGCCTTTCCAGAGGACCGGGTCACCGGATTACCTGCAGGGCACATGGTGGGCTTAGCTCAGTTGGCAGAGCGCCTGGTTGTGGTCCAGGAGGTCGCGGGTTCAACCCCCGTAGCTCACCCTCACAGGGCGGCGAAAGCAGCCGTTCCCCTGGAGGCCGTACCGGATGTCCGGTGCGGCCTTCTTTTTTGCACAAATGCCGGCGTCACGCCGCACGCACGAAGGGTCAGCTGAGATGACAGTTCTGCCGATCACCATCTGGGGAGAACCGGTACTCCACCGCCGCGCCGCCGAAGTGGAAGTGTTCGACGACGGCCTGCGCACCCTGATTGCCGACATGTTCGAAACCAATGATGCTGCGAACGGCGTGGGCCTGGCAGCCCCGCAGGTTGGTGTAGGCAAAAGAATCTTCGTCTACAAATTCGCCAACGACGACGAGGCTCCCCCCGTTGGAGTTGTGGTCAACCCCGTCCTGACGCTGTCCAAAGTTTCCGGGGCCCTGCCCGACCCCGACGAGGAGGAGGAAGGCTGCCTCTCCTTCCCGGGTGGCCAGTTCCCGCTCAAGCGCGCGGAGTGGGCGCGGGTCCAGGGCTTCGACGGCGACGGGCAGCCGGTCGACTTCGAAGCCACCGGCTGGTTTGCCAGGCTCATCCAGCATGAATATGACCATCTGGACGGCAAGCTGTATGTGAACCGGCTTCTGGACCGCTACTCACGGAAAGCCATGAAACTGGCTAAGAAGAGCGGCTGGGGTGTTCCCGGGCTGACCTGGATGCCGGGCGTGGACCCGGACCCGTTCGGACACTAGGCGCCCTCCCTGACATCCGGTCCGGCGCCCTCTATCCTGTGGACCAAGACAGACCGCAACAGTCCGGGCGCCGGCCGCTCAAGCTGCTTGCGGCGGCGGTTCCGATAGGTGCCTTACGGACGGCTGCCTTGGCCACGGCATGTAACGACGCGGGCTTACCCTGCTGATATGGTCCGCTGATCCGGACACGAGTCCAGGACACGCTTCATGGCTTCCTTCTCAGCGTCGGACACCCATAATCCATAGGCGGCCTTCACCGAAATCTGGCGGGCCACGTAGTGGCAGCGGAAGTTATTGTTCTTCGGCAGCCAGGTGGCCGCGTCCTCTGCGCTCTTCTGCTGGTTTGCCGGACCGTCCGCGGCGATGAGGTTGAGTGGATCGTTAGCCAGGCTTTGACGCTGCTGCGGGGTCAGTTCCTGGGCGCCCTTCTGCCAGGCGTCACCGAGCGCCACAACGTGGTCGATCTGGATTTCCTTGCTGCTCTCCGGGCCGCGCCGGAAGTTTAGGGCTTTCCCCGTGTAGGGCTCCAGGATGCCACCGGACTCCACCCTGCATTTGGATCCCTCAGTGAAGCCCACTGAGGCCAGGTCCCGGCGGAGGATGTCGTTGCGGGTGTCGCAGCCGTTCCGGTCAACATCAAGCCAGGCCTGCCCGAACGCCTCGCGCTGATAGTTGTTCTTCGGTGCACGGCCCTTGACCGTGAGCCCCTCCAAGGCAGCACGGGCGCTCCCCTTCGGCACAGGGTAAACCGGGACTACCGGCTTCATCCAGGTGCCGTCAAAAACGGGCGCCTGACTCGGTCCGTCAACGGCCGGTTCAGCGGCGGCGAACTGGCCGGCTGTGAAAAACCACGCTGCTGAGGCCAGCGCAGAAACCGCGAGGACCGCCAGCAAAGCCCACGCTTGCCTCGAGCGACGGCGGGCACGGCGGTAGGCGGCCCAGCTGACGGTCATGGGCTGCCAACTCTTCCGGAAATGCCGTGCATTAGAAGAGCCTAGGGCACCCCACTGACATCCGGATTGTTATCCACAGTGGGGAGGAAGGGTGGTCCGGATTTACTGCTCCCGTACCACCCGCCGAAGATCCTCTTCAGCCAGCTGAAGGAGGCTTTCCAGCTGCCGGACGCGGCCTGCGCCAACGTCGCCGGCGGCCAGGGCCGCGCGGGACTGCTCCAGCAGCCTGACGGCCTCTTTGTGGTTGGCCTTCGCTACGTCAAGGGCGTGTTCGAGGGTGGTCTCGTGGAGAGTTTCGTTATCCATGGCACCAGTGTGGTCCCGATTCCCGGCTGATTCCAGCGAATCAGCCGGGAATGTCGTGATCCCGTGTTGCCGGGCCGGCCTTTAGACGGCGAGTGCGGCCAAGATGGCGGCGGGTTCCTTGGCGGGGAAGGACGGCGGGTTGACACCGGCCATCTCTTCCATGACCCGGACAACCTGGCAGCTGTAGCCGAATTCGTTGTCATACCAGACGTAGAGGATGACGTTCTTGTCATTGGAAATGGTGGCAAGGCCGTCCACAATTCCGGCGCGGCGCGAGCCGACGAAGTCGGTGGAAACAACCTCGGGCGAGTCGATGTAGTCGATCTGCTTGCGCAGTTCCGAATGCAGGGACATCTGGCGCAGGTAATCGTTCACCTCATCCTTGGTGGTGCCGTTTTCCAGGCTCAGGTTCAGGATGGCCAGCGAAACGTCCGGCGTAGGGACGCGGATGGAGCTGCCGGAAAGCTTGCCCTGAAGTTCGGGCAGCGCCTTCCCCACAGCTGTTGCCGCACCGGTTTCGGTGATGACCATGTTCAGCGCGGCAGAGCGGCCGCGGCGGTCGCCCTTGTGGAAGTTGTCGATCAGGTTCTGGTCGTTGGTGAAGGAGTGGACGGTCTCCACATGGCCGTGGATCACGCCGAACCTGTCGTTGATGGCCTTCAGGACCGGAGTGATGGCGTTCGTGGTGCAGGACGCCGCGGACACGATCTGGTCCGAGTCCAGGATGGTGCCGTGGTTAATACCGTGCACGATGTTCTTCAGCGCACCCTTGCCCGGTGCAGTCAGCAGGACCCGGGCCACGCCCTTGCTCTGCAGGTGCTGCGACAGGCCTTCAGCGTCACGCCAGCGTCCCGTGTTATCCACAACCAGGGCGTTGTTAATGCCAAAGGCCGTGTAGTCGATCGTGGCCGGGTTGTCCGAGTAGATCACCTGGACCTGCACGCCGTTGGCGGTGATGGTGTTGGCTTCCTCGTCAACGCGGATGGTGCCCTCGAACGGGCCGTGGACCGAGTCGCGCCGCAGCAGGCTGGCCCGCTTGGTGAGGTCCTTGTCCGAGCCGCGGCGCACCACGATGGCGCGCAGGCGCAGGCCCTGGCCGCCGCCTGCCTTTTCGATGAGCAGGCGGGCCAGCAGCCGGCCGATGCGGCCAAAACCGTAAAGCACAACATTGGTGCTGCTGCGGTCATCAGCACCACGCTTGCCCACGATCTCGGCCAGCTCGGCCCGGAGGAACTCCTCCAGGGACGCGCCGTTGCCTTCAAGCTTGTACTTCTCCGTCAGGCGGGCCACGTCGACGGCCGCTGCACCGAGGTCCAGCTGCGCCAGCGTGTTCAGCAGCGGTGCCGTCTCTTCGAGCAGGAGCTCGGTGTTGCTCATGCGCCGGGCGAACCGGTGCGCTTTGAGGATGTTCATGGTGGACTTGTTGATCAGGCTGCGGCCGTGGATGCTCGTCACCACGCTGTTCTCGCGGTACAGCCGGCCAATCACCGGGATCATGGCCTCGGCGAGGGCCTCCCGGCCCATCCACGTATCAAGACAAGAATCTGACGTCTGGCTCACAGAACTACCTTCCTCGGTTCAGCCGCATACGTCCTCGTATGCGGATGTCGGCCACCTGATGTTGTCCAGGGGCCTCTGGCACCGGCGGGATTCTGTTCATCCCGGGTGCCGTGGAGAAGCGCAAAGAAAAACCACCGGCTGCGAACGCAGACCCGGTGGCGGAACTTCTACGTTCGCTCTCTATTCTAGGCCGGGGACACGTCCCGGATGGCCGCCGGGGACGTGAAGTCACTCACATGCACTGCCTGTTGGCATGAGTGGGATGGGTTGACCGATACGCCGGGTTCTGTGCTCCCGTGCCGTTACCAGCGCGGGAGTAGCGGCCATCCATCTACGGACGCCGTTGCCGACGCCCTCCAGCGGCCTACCCGGACACTCGGGCGGGCAGCCCTCAAACGTGTCCTGTCTGACCTTGCTCCGGGTGGGGTTTACCTAGCCTTCCCGGTCACCCGGGAAGCTGGTGGTCTCTTACACCACCGTTTCACCCTTACCTGAGGCCTTCCGTCACCGGAAGACACAGGCGGTCTGTTCTCTGTGGCACTGGCCTGCGGGTTACCCCGAGTGGGCGTTACCCACCACCCTGCCCTGCGGAGCCCGGACGTTCCTCGAGCCACTTGCGTGACGCGCGGCCGCCTGGTCAACCCATCCGGAACCCAGTCTACCGGGGAAGGAGGCAGCGCCGTCGCCGGTAGGATCGTACGGTGCTGATTCTGCTTCCCCCCTCCGAAGGCAAGACCCCCGCAGTCCGCGGATCCGCCGTCGACTGGCCCGCACTGAGCTTTCCCGCGCTCAACCCCTACCGTGCCAAAGTACTTGAGGCACTGGGAACGGTCAGCGCCCACGAGGACGCCCTCGCCCTGCTGGGCGTCGGCGCCTCGCTGAAGGACGACGTCGAACGCAACACCCGGCTCCACGCCGAACCGGCGGCGCCTGCCCACCAGATCTACTCGGGCGTCCTGTACGACGCCCTCGGTTACAAGACCCTCACGCCGGCGCAACGCCGCAAGGCGGATGAATCGGTGGTGGTGGTGTCCGCGCTCTGGGGTGCCATCCGGTTCGCTGACCGGGTGCCCGCGTACCGGCTGTCGATGGGAACTGCACTGCCCGACGTCGGCCGCCTCGCCTCGTTCTGGAAGCCGCAGCTCTCGGCGGCCCTCACGGAGGCGGCTGCCGGACATCTGCTGGTGGACTGCCGCTCCAGTACTTACGCAGCGGCGTGGGCGCCGCCGCCGGCGCAGACGGTGGCGGTCAACGTTTTCAGCGAGGTGAACGGCGCGCGCAAGGTCGTTAGCCACTTCGCGAAACATACCCGCGGTGAGCTGGCGCGGCACTTGGTGTCCCGCCGCGGCACTGCCCCCCGGACCCCCGCCCAACTGCTCAAGGCCACCAGCGAAAAGTGGGCAGCGGAACTCGTGGACGGAACAGCCAGGAAACCCCACGCCCTGAACATCATCCTGCCGGGCTGACTCCGCTACCCCAACCGGGTCGGATTCACTGCAGCAGGAACGCCAGTGACGCCGGGCGCTAGTTATTTGGGGAGGGCGTGTTCCATTCGGCGGAGCGCACCAGGATGGCGCCGGAGTCCGGGCAGAACACGATCTCGTCCTCGGCGGCGGCCTTGATCTCAGCGAGGTCGCCGGGGCTCAGTTTCATTCCGGACGCCTCGGACGTGCCGTGGAACAGCCGGGCTGCGCCCACACCGCGCTTGGCGAGGGTCTTTTCGTAAACTGCCAGCATCCCGGCGTCGAGTCCGGCCGCGAATTCATCGCGCTGGCCACGGACAACCGTCGCTTCGGCCTCAACCTCGGCCAGGGCTTCGTCGAGTTCGGCACGGATGCCGCTGAACGAGCCCTGGATGTCATCAACAATCTGCTGCTGGGCGGCCTGCCGGGCACGCAGGGAGTCGAGCCGGTCCATCACTTCCAGCTCCACGTCCTCGAGGTCGGAGCGGCGTTTGTTGAGCGAGGCAATATCCTTCTGCAGCGCCACGAGGTCCTTGGACAGTCCGGTTCCGCTGTTGAGCCGGGCTTCGTCGCGCTCGATCCGGTTAGCAACCTGCTCGACGTCGGCCTCGGCCCGCTTGAGGTCGGCTTCGGCGTCGTGGACGGCCACTTTGGCGCCGCCCAGTTCACCGTTGGCGACGGAAAGCGCGGCTTCAAGGTCGGTGATCCGCGGATCGGTACTAAGGGTACGGCGGCGGTTCGAGAGGGACTTGAGCTTCGCGTCCAGCCCCTGCAGTTCGAGCAACTTCAACTGTTCCGCCGGTGCTGCCTTAGCCAACTGCTACCTCCGCTTGTTTCCTGCCGGCCGGAACCGGGCACCCGATCGGCGCTCCCTAGACTCTAGCGCCTAGCCAGCTCCCCTGCCTCGCTACGCTCGCCCGGGGCCCCTCGCACGCCAGGCTTAGCCGGGAGTCAGAATGAAGTCCCAGGGGTCGCTGTTGGTGTTGCTCACCTGAATCTCCACGTCGTGGCCCTGATCAGCGAGCACGTTGCCGAGCGCCGATGCTGCGGCCGGCAGCCAGAGCCATTCGCTGGCGAAGTGCGAAACGTCAATGAGGTATGGCCGGCCGTTTACTGCCGCCTCGCGGGCTTCGGACGCGGGATGGTGCCGGAGGTCGGCGGTGACATAGACGTCGGCGTTACTTGCCCGCACCTCGTCGAACAGCGAGTCTCCCGCACCCCCACACACTGCAATGCGCCGCACCAGGCCATCCTTGTCGCCGGACACCCGGACTCCCCCGGCCACGGCTGGCATGATGCCGAAAACCCGGGCGGCGAAATCGCCCAGGCTCATGACGTCCGCCAGATCCCCCACGCGGCCTATGCCTTCTTCGGGCAGGCCGTTCGCGGCAACGGTCAGCGGGGCGACATCTTCCAGTCCCAGCGCGTCAGCCAGGACGTCAGAAACACCCCCGACGGCGGAATCCCCATTGGTGTGGACGGTCAGTAACGCCGTTCCCGACTCGATGAGCCGGTGGATGGCCTGCCCCTTGGCAGTAGTGGCAGCCACTGACGTGACACCTTTGAGCAGCAACGGATGGTGGGTAATCAGCAGCTCGGCACCCCATTCCACGGCTTCTTCGATCACCGCAAGTGTGGGATCCACAGCGAACATAACGCGGGTGACCGGCGCTGCGGGATGGCCTGCCACGAGGCCCACTTCGTCCCAGTTTTCGGCCAGGGACTCGGGCCAGAGTTCCTCGACCGCCAGCAGCACCTGCCCTAACGTGGGTGCAGGCGAGCCCTCCCCCGGGGCATCGGCCCCGGATCCGGTGCCGCCACTGTCCGCATCTGTAACGCCGGTGTCTGCAGATTCCATAGACTCAGTTTTACCCCATCACGCCGTTTGGCCGGCATGTGCCGCAGTCTCGTAGGGTGGTCAGGGAATCATCCGGGGCTCTCAACCATTGAAGAGGTCATGAAAACTTTTGTTCTGGGCGGAGGCTGCTTCTGGTGCCTGGACGCCGTCTACCAAAAAACCAAGGGCGTTACGTCAGTTGTTTCCGGCTACACCGGCGGCCACCATCCGCAACCTGACTACTACGATGTCTGCAGCGGAACCACCGGTCACGCCGAGGTGGTGGCCGTGACTTTTGATGAGGCAGATATCCCGTCCGAAGTCATCCTGGACATGTTCTTCGCGCTGCACGACCCCACCACGCTCAACCGCCAGGGCTACGACGTCGGCACGCAGTACCGCTCATCCATGTTCTACGAAACCACCGAAGAGAAGATTCTCTTTGAAGAGGCCATCGATCGGAACCAGGCGCTGTGGTCGCACCCGATCGTCACGGAGGTCAGCCGGCTGCCACGGTTCCACGTGGCCGAGGACATCCACCAGGATTACTTCGCCAAGTACCCCGAGCAGGGCTACTGCCAGGTGATCATCAACCCCAAGCTGGCGAAGGCCCGGAAATATTACTCTGCATGGCTTAAGGCTTAGCAGCGGCCGCAGGCCCTCGTTAGGCTGACCTCAGTATTCACACTTCTCCAGATAGGCGTATGTACATGGCAAGGATCTATGACGATGTAACGCAGCTGGTCGGCGGCACCCCGCTGGTCCGACTGAACCGGCTGAGCGAAGGGCTGGACGCCACCGTGGCCGTCAAGCTCGAGTTCTACAACCCGGCCAACAGCGTCAAGGACCGCATCGGCGTGGCCATCGTGGATGCCGCTGAGAAGTCCGGTGCCCTCAAGCCCGGCGGCACCATCGTTGAGGGTACGTCCGGCAACACCGGCATCGCCCTGGCCATGGTGGGCGCTGCCCGCGGTTACAAGGTCATCCTGACCATGCCCGAAACAATGTCCACCGAGCGTCGTGTGATGCTCCGTGCGTTTGGCGCCGACATTGTGCTGACCCCCGGTTCCGAGGGCATGCGCGGCGCAGTGGAGAAGGCCCAGGAAATTGTGGCCAACACCGAGAACGCCATTTGGGCCCAGCAGTTCGCCAATGAAGCAAACCCGCAGATCCACCGCGAGACCACGGCCGAGGAAATCTGGTCCGACACCGATGGCAAGGTGGACATCTTTGTTTCCGGCGTCGGCACGGGCGGAACCATCACCGGCGTCGGGCAGGTCCTGAAGGAGCGCAAGCCGGACGTCCAGATCGTGGCCGTGGAACCGAAGGATTCCGCCATCCTCAACGGCGGCGCCCCGGGCCCGCACAAGATCCAGGGCCTGGGCGCCAACTTCATCCCGGAACTGCTGGACACCAACGTCTACGATGAAGTCCTGGACGCCACCCTGGAGGATTCCGTACGCGTAGCCCGTGAACTGGGCGTCAAGGAAGGCATCCTCGGCGGCATCTCGTCGGGCGCCATCGTCTGGGGTGCCCTGGAACTGGCCAAGCGCCCGGAGAACGCCGGCAAGCTGATCGTCGCTATTGTCTGTGATTTCGGTGAGCGTTACATCTCCACCGTGCTCTATGACGACATCCGCGGCTGATCCAGCCGTCGTCGCCTCGTTTCCTGTAGAAAGAACTTTGTGGGCTTTTTCGCAAGACTGAAGGAAGACCTCGACGCCGCCCGGTCCCACGACCCGGCGGCTCGAGGTTCTTTTGAGAACTTTTTCGCCTATTCAGGGCTGCATGCCATCTGGATTCACCGGTTAACACACCGCCTGTGGCAAACCCCGGGGCTGCGTTTCCCGGCGCGCCTCGTGTCGCAACTGGGCCGCTTCCTGACCGGCATCGAGATTCATCCCGGTGCCACGATCGGACGCCGCTTTTTCATCGACCACGGCATGGGCGTGGTCATCGGCGAGACCGCCGAAATCGGCGAGGACGTGATGATCTACCACGGTGTCACGTTGGGCGGCCGGTCGCTGGCCAAGGTCAAGCGTCACCCTACTATTGAGGACCGGGTGACCATTGGCGCCGGCGCCAAGATTCTGGGGCCCATCATCATCGGCCGGGATAGCGCCGTGGGCGCCAACGCTGTTGTGGTGAAGGATGCACCGCCGGAATCGATCGTCACCGGGGTGCCCGCCAAGTGGCGCCACCGGGATGCGCAGCGCGAAACCAAGCCTGCGGTTGATCCGGCCGAGTACGACATCGAATACCGGATCTGACGCCTCAAAAAATTTACTTCGCAACCCGCTTCAGCACTGCCATCACTACCGCGTCATAAAGCCGGTCCGGCAGGACCCGGCGGAGGCCCAGAATGGCTGCCGCTCCCTTGCCCACCGGATAGCGGGTCCTGGGCCGTGCCGCCGTCGCTGCGTGCAGGATGGCGGACGCAATCACTGCCGGGGGCGTTGATGTTGCCGGTCTGTCCGTGGAAGCCAGGACCTCCGCCATGTGGCGGGCCTGGGCAGCGTACGGGCCCGTGCCACTGCTGGCCAGCAGCCCCTCGACGGAGATCCTGCCCCAATCGCTTTGAGTGCTTGCCGGTTCAATGATGGAGACAGTCACCCCGTGCGGCTTGAGTTCCAGCCGGAGCGCATCGCTGAGACCCTCGACGGCGAACTTCGTGGCGTGGTACCAGGCACCGAGGGGCTCGTAGAACTTTCCGCCGATGGACGAGATGTTGATGATCCTGCCCTGGCCCGCCTGCCGCATGGCTGGCAAAACCAACTGCGTCATTCTGGCCAGCCCAAAGACATTCACATCGAACTGACGGCGGCCTTCGGCCAGGTCCACCTCCTCCAGGGCACCATAGGATCCATAGCCGGCGTTGTTCACCAGAACGTCTATGCGCCCGCGTTCCTCCAGGACGCGTCCGACGGCGGCGCGCATCGAATCATCGTCAGTCACGTCGAGCGCCAGAACCTGGATACCGAGCGCCGCCAGCGGCTCCATCCTGTCCGTCCGGCGTGCTCCCGCATACACGAGGAATCCGTGGCCACTGAGTCTTTTGGCCGCCTCGAAGCCGATGCCGGTGGACGCTCCCGTAACGAATGCAACTGGCTTGGGCACCTTGGACTCCTTGGCTGGACGGACACCGCTGTTGCCGGGAAATGCCAACGGCCGGCAGCTCCCAGAATATCCTCGGAAGTGCCGGCCGCAGCGTGCTGCAGTGAGCGGTGGGTTAGTGCGTGTCTACCGCTTCGATTTCGGACTTGTCTTCGCCCCACAAGGTGTGGAAGGTGCCCTCGGAGTCGACGCGGCCGTAGGTGTGCGCGCCGAAGAGGTCGCGCTGGCCCTGGATCAGGGCGGCAGCCACGCGCTTGCGGCGCAGGCCGTCGTAGTACGCCAGCGAGGAGGAGAACACCGGTACCGGGATGCCGAGCTGGACGGCAGTGGCCACCACACGGCGCCAAGCCGGCAGTGCATCGGCAATGGCCTGGGTGAAGGCCGGCGCGAAGAGCAGGTTTGCCGGCTTCTCCTCGGCGGCGTAGGCCTTGGTGATGTCCTTGAGCAGCTCGGCACGGATGATGCAGCCGGCCCGCCACAGGGAAGCGATCTCGTCCAGCTTGAGGTCCCAGCCGTATTCCTTGGCTGAGGACGTCAGCATGTCCAGACCCTGCGCGTAGGAGACGAGCTTGGAGGCGTACAGCGCCTGGCGGACGTCCTCAACAAAGGTGTCGGGGATTTCCACGGCAGCTTCGCCGCCGGCCAGCAGTTCCTGGCCGAGCTTGCGCTGCTCCGCCTGGGAAGAGAGCGCACGGGCGAAAACGGATTCGGCGATGCCGGAAACCGGTGAACCGAGTTCAAGGGCGGAGATGACCGTCCAGCGGCCCGTGCCCTTCTGGCCCGCGGCGTCAACAACGACGTCCACGAACGGCTTGCCGGTCTTCGCGTCAACGTGGCCCAGGACTTCGGCTGAGATTTCGATCAGGAACGAGGACAGGTCTCCTTCATTCCACTCGGTGAAGATCTTGGCCTGCTCGGCGGGCTCGATGCCGGCACCCGACCGGAGAAGATCGAAGGCTTCGCCGATGACCTGCATGTCGGCGTACTCGATGCCGTTGTGGACCATCTTGACGAAGTGGCCGGCGCCGTCGGTGCCGATCCAGGCGCAGCAAGGCTCGCCGTCCACCTTGGCGGAGATCTTCTCAAGCAGGGGGCCGAGGGCCTTGTAGGATTCCTTGGAACCGCCCGGCATGATGGAGGGGCCGTTCAGTGCGCCCTCTTCGCCACCGGAAACGCCGACGCCCACGAAGTGCAGGTCCTTCTTGGCCAGTGCGGCTTCGCGGCGGCGGGTGTCCTCGTAGTGCGAGTTGCCTGCGTCGATGATGATGTCGCCGGCTTCCAGCAGAGGTTCGAGCTGCTCGATGACGGAGTCCACCGGTTTGCCGGCTTTGACCATGATCAGGACGCGGCGGGGCTTTTCCAGGGAGTCGACCAGTTCCTGCAGCGTCTCAGTGCGGATGAAGTCGCCGTCCGTACCGTGCTTTGCGAGCAGTGCGTCGGTCTTTTCCAACGACCTGTTGTGCAGGGCAACCGTGAAGCCGTTGCGGGCAAGGTTGCGGGCCAGGTTGGCTCCCATCACCGCAAGGCCGGTGACACCGATGTGTGCAGACATCAAAACTCCAATTCATTGTGTGCAGTAGATGTGCGAGTGGCTCGGCGTTCGCCGCGAGGCATCTTCACGAACCGATGGATCCGAATAAAGCATATATATTCGATGAGCTCAGGGGAAGTCCGCCCACTGTGTGGAACGACGCGGCTCAATCCCCGTCTAGGCTTGACACCATGTCGACCAGCCTGCACCACCGTGCCATCGAGAATGTTGGCACCCGAATTATCACGGGCGACCTCCCTGCCGGACACGTGATGCTTGCTGAGCAGCTGGAGGAAGAGCTGAAGGTCTCCCGTTCTGTGGTGCGCGAAGCCGTGCGGGTCCTCCAATCCTTGGGCCTGGTGGAAACCATCAAGCGCGTGGGCATCCGCGTCCTGCCACCCAGTAGCTGGAACCCGTACGACCCGCAGGTCATCCGCTGGCGGCTCTCCAGCGATGGCCGCGGCGCCCAGCTGCGGTCACTGATCGAGCTGCGTTCCGCCGTCGAGCCCGCAGCCGCAGAGCTGGCAGCGATGAATGCACCGGCGGAGTTGCGCGGTGAACTTCTAGACATCGCCCATGCCATGCGCGACGCCGGCCGCGAGGGTGATGGGAAGAAGTTCCTGGAGCTGGACATCGCCTTTCACTCCGTGCTGCTCTCCGGCTCCGGTAACGAAATGTTTGCCAACCTGATGGGCCAGGTGGCCGAGACCCTGACAGGGCGCACGGTCCACGGACTCATGCCGAACCACCCCCACGAGGGCGCCCTGCAGTGGCACGTGGACCTCGCCGAGGCGGTTGCGGCCGGCGACTCAGCGGCAGCCCGGGAAGCCTCCGAACAGATCATGCGCCGCACCACGTCCCGGCTCGCCGAAACGTGGACCGATCAGCCCCGGGTGTTTATTCCGGTACGCCGAAACTGAACGGGAACGTCCGCACAGGCCCTGCACCGGCTTGAAGTTGAGCCGGACTTTGCCTGATTCAGCGGATTTCCGGGCAGTGGCGAAAGCCTCGAGTCCCAGGCTGAGCGGGTATTCGCGGGTGGTGACGGGTTCGCGGTGCAGGGTGCCGTCCGCCAGTGCGGTGATGACGTCGTAGTGCGCTTCGACCACCGCCTCATCCGGTCCCGGCGTTGCCAGCGGCACGTCCTGGACCCGCAAGTCCCCCGCCGTGTACGCGACGACCGCCGGACCCGAGACCGGCAAGCCAGTCCCTTCGGTTGCTCCCGTTTCCTCCGTCACCGCTGAAGTCCCCCTCAGAAGAGCGCTCATCAGACCACCACCGTCATTCCGCCGTCGATAAAGATTGTCTGCCCGTTCACGAAGTCCGAGCCGTCCGAAGCCAGCCAGACCGCCGGGCCGGCCAGGTCCTGCACGGTCCCCCACCGGTGCGCCGGCGTCCGGCCCAGGATCCAGGAATTGAACTGATCATCATCGACCAGGTTCTGGGTCATCTCGGTATGGATGTAGCCCGGGGCGATCCCGTTGATCTGCAAACCCGAGGCTGCCCACTCGGCCGTCATGGCACGGGTCAGGTTCCGCAGCCCGCCCTTGGCCGCAATGTACGGTGCGATCGTGGGACGGGCCAGGTCCGTTTGCACCGAGCAGATGTTGATGATCTTGCCCCGGCCCCGCGGGATCATGTGCCGTGCAGCTTCCCGGCCCACCAGGAACGCGCTGGTCAGGTCTGTGGCGATCACGCGCTCCCAGTCCGCCACGTCCAACTCCAGCATCGGAACCCGGTGCTGGATCCCGGCGTTGTTCACCAGGATCCGCAGCGGACCCACATGCTCCTCCACCCACGCAATGCCCCGTGCGGCCTCGGTGTCCTTCGTGACATCAAACGCGATGCAGTGGATCCGGCCCGGCGCGAAATCAGCAGCCATCGCCGCCTCCGCCGCCTTCAACCGCTCCGCGTTGACCCCGTTCAACACCACAGTCGCGCCGGCGTCAGCCAGCGCCCTGGCAAGCGCATTGCCGATCCCCCGGCTCGACCCCGTCACCAAGGCCACCCGCCCTGTTAAATCAAAAAGCGCACTCACGTTGCAGCCGTTCCTCTCGTTGCCGAATCCGCAGTGTCCGCCTCATCGGTGTTGTCGCTCAGATGTGAAATCGCCTTCCGGACTACGGCCGGGTCAGCGTCACGCAGGCCTAGCCGCTTCAGTTCCGCGTAAAGTTCGACGCCGGCAGTCGCCATCGGTACGGCAGCGCCGGCCGCCCGGGCTGCCTCGAGCACAAAGGAAAGATCCTTGTGCATGAATTTGGCCGGCCCCGTTGGCGTGTAGTCCTTCCGGACCAGACGGGGTCCCACGATTTCCAGAACACGGCTGCCGGCAAGCCCGCCGGACAGCACATCAAACAGCGCCGCCGGATCCATGCCGGAACGTTCGGCGAGTTCAGCTGCCGCGGCGAGCGCCGCCGTCGTGGTTCCCACGATGAGTTGGTTGCAGGCCTTGGCCAGCGGCCCGGAGCCGAATGGGCCCATGTGCCGGGCCTTTGTTCCTATGGCCGCAAAGAAGGGCTGGAGCCGCTGGAAGCCTTCGGGCGTACCGCCCCGGCCATGATGGCCAGCGTTCCCTCGGTTGCCCCCTGGGTTCCGCCGCTGACCGGTGCGTCCACCACGACGGCCTGGCAGGCACTCGCCTCCTGCACCCACGGCCTAAGTCCTGGACCCTGGCGGGTGAAACAGAGCTCATGACCACCACCGCGGTGCCAGCAAGCGGCGGCGTTTCGGCCCAGCTTGCCAGCAGCCCTTCCGATGCCTCCTCGATGAAGGACAGGTCCGGCAGCATAAAGGCGATCACCGGGAGATCCCGCAGGGCGGACACGTCCTGCTCCGGTCGGCCGCCCTTCGCCACCAGCTGCTGCAGGGGAAGCGGGGAACGGTTCCAGGCAGTAATGTCCCAGCCGGCGCGGAGCAGATTCTCCGCCATCGGCAAACCCGTCCGTCCCAGGCCCACAAAGCCCGCTCGTTTGTCTTCCATCAAAAAGCCTCGACTCAACTGGTTGTTGGTTATCGTGGGGAAATCTGTCCAATACCCTAGCCGCTATTCAGTATGATGAACATTATGACGACTCAAACCACCGTGGCGATCGCCGTCCCGCTCGAAGCGGAGCTCGTGGACCGCATCCGCGCAGTAGACCCCACCGTGACCGTTCTTCACGAGCCGGACCTCCTTCCGCCCCAGCGTTTTCCCGCTGACCACTCCGGGGACCCGGACTTCAAGCGGACTTCGGAGCAGGAAGAGCAGTACTGGGACATGCTCAACAAGGCAGAGGTTCTGTACGGCCTGCCCAATGAGAGCCCGGCAGGCCTGGCGCGCATCGCGCGCGAGAATCCGCGGCTCCAATGGGTCCACGCCATGGCCGCCGGTGCCGGCGGAGCCGTCAAGGCGTCCGGGCTGGACCTGGAGGCCCTGCGGAAATTCAAGGTAACCACGTCGGCCGGCGTTCATGCCCTGCCTTTGGCCGAATTCGCCGCGCTGGGCATCCTCAACGGATTCAAGCGCAGCGGCGAACTTGTCCAGGACCAGGCCGCGAAGGTTTGGCCCGAGCTCCGGACCCCCGCCCGGCTGGTCAGCGGTTCCACGCTGGTGGTCACCGGCCTGGGTGAAATCGGCCTGGAGACTGCCCGGATCGCACGGGCTCTTGGTATGAAGGTCAGCGGTACCAAGCGCACTGTGGAACCCATCGAGGGAATCGACGAGGTGGCGGACAACGACGGCCTCGCCGGGCTCCTGGCCACCGCCGATGCCGTGGTGAACACCCTGCCGGGCACGCCGTTCACGGAGAAGCTGTTCAACCGCGACGTCTTCGCTGCGATGAAGCCTGGCACGGTGTTCGTGAACGTCGGCCGCGGCACCGTGGTGGACGAAGACGCCCTCCTGGAGGCCCTCAACAACGGCCAGGTTTCCTACGCCTGCCTCGACGTCTTCGCCGTGGAACCGCTCCCTGCGGACAGCCCGCTGTGGGATCACCCCAAGGTCCTGGTGTCACCGCACACCTCGGCGCTCAGCGCGGCAGAAAACCGACTGATCGCAGAGCGTTTCTGCAGCAACCTCCGCGCCTTCCTCGACGGCGGGGACCTCCCGCACCTCGTGGACCCGGTTCACTTCTACTGACCCGCGCTTCGCCGATACTTCGCCGGTACTCACGGAAGAGCCCCTGCTGGACTCCTGGCTTCAGGAATCCAGCAGGGGCTCTTCGCCGTGGCGGACCTGGCTGCGGCACTCTGCCGGAGCGGCCGTTCGTCTCCGGCGTGAAGAACGTTGTGCCGAAGGAAATCAGCGCCAGGATTAATGAGTAGATCGCGGGAACCAGTCACGGGTGGCCGGTGGCAGCCAGGAGGGCTACGCCGATCATTGGGGCGAAGCCGCCGGCGAGGCCGGCTGAGGGTTCGCGGCTCAGTGCCACGCCGGTGAAGCGGTGCTGGGCGCCGAAGAGCTCGGGCAGCAGGGCGCACCGGCGGGCATGCTGATGAAGGACACCAGCAGCGCCGAGTAGATGTACGAGTTGCCGTTTTCGCCCATGCGCAGGCCGATGCCGACGAGCACGTCTTCTTCGAGTGCTCCCAGGTCTGGCCCACCGGCTTTTTTGACCACGGCTTTGTGCTTTTCCAGTTCCTGAAGACCGGCGTTTCCTTGAGCTTGAGCCGAATGAACACGGCGGTCACAATCAGGATGATGCTCGCCGTGTCAGCCAGCGCCATCAGGGAAAGGGTGCCTGCCCCCGGAGTGTGCCCAGTTGAATGCCAACGAACGGCAGGGAAGCAAAGAAACCACGACGGCGGCGCGGGGCCACCTCGGAAATCAGTGTGTTGGCGCCTGCATGCTCGGCACCTGCGCCCAGGCCGTGGAGGATGCGGAGGGCCATAAGGAGAACGGTCCCAAATATTCCCGCCTGTTCAACCGTGGGCAGGAGTCCGATGGCGAAGCTTGCCATGTCCATCAGGCCGATGGTCAGGATCAGGACCATCTTCCGGCCAAACCGGTCGCCGATGCAGGCGAACACGACGCCGCCGTCCGCGTCAGCCTGCGGTGATTTAGTACGAGTTGTCAGAAGAACTGCACATAACACTCCAAGCCCCCCGTTGGCCTGGATTGTTAGCGACGATACCTGTTGTGCGGATCACTATACTGAACTTAGTACAGCACACTGAACGTCCCGCGGGGCCAATTCCGAAATTGTTGCTTTCCCGTTCCCTACCGGCGCGGACCGGAAGGAGGCATTTTGCGGAACCTAACCCATGGGATTGCCCAGGGACCGTGCCAGTTCGTTCAGCTCCTTCACCATCACGGACCCCTGCTCTTCGGAATAGGTCGCCTTCAGTGCCGTGACGGACAACCCCAGGCTCGGCCCGTGGGCACCGCGGGTGGGCACGGACACGGCAAGGCACACCACGCCCGTGGTGGATTCCTCATCCTCGAACGCGTAGCCCTGGTCGCGGATGGTGCGCAACTGGGCCTTCAGTTCGGCGCCGGTACGCAGCGATTTGGGAGTCAGCACCGGAAGTTCAGCCGAATCGGGAAACATCCCCTCGAGGTCGTGGTCATGGAGGCGCGCGATGAGTGCCTTGCCCACGGCGCACAGCGAGACCGGCATCTTATCGCCGATGTTCGAGGTCAGGCGGACCGCGGGGTGACCTTCGTAGCGGGCAAGGTAGATGACGTTGGTGCCGTCGAGCATGGCAATGCGGACCGTCTCTCCCGAGAGGGTGGGCGCCTGTCCGCAGAAGCGGTAAAACTCCTGCACCTCATCGAGCCGGCTCAGGTAGGCGGCACCGAGTTCCACCAGTTTGCGGCCCAGGGTGAATTCGGCTCCTTGGCGGCTGATCAGCCGCGCTTCTTCCAGGGCGAACAACAGGTTGGACGTCGATGACTTGGGGATTCCCAGCTCGCGGGCCAGGTCACTCAGCGTCAACCGGCCGCTGGCGGAAGCCGCCAGGGCGTCCATGACAGCAGCGGCACGGGTGACCGCCGGTGCGGGCGATGCGCTCCCCAGGCCATCGGAGGCACGGGGTGATCGGGAATCGGCCATGATTCTCCTTCAATCGGCACGCCAGGGCGCTTCACGTGCAGGCGTCCATTCCACTGAACAGTAACCATCATAATGGCTCCGGACTTGGTCAGCATCGTCAAGAACCACGGCCGGACTCACAGCACGACATGGAACGCCTGGTATTTGTTTGTTTCCGGATATGCACTGTATATTCGTGGAAGACCCTCCACCGCGGCATCCCCCAATAGTCGCGGTGGAGGGTTTTCCAATGCCCGGAATGTTGGACCTAAACCTCAGGCTACATCGGCCGCCGTTTCCCGCAGCCGCCAGCCGCCGCCCAGGCCGTCCCGTTCCAACACCATCGTGGTCAGCGCGGACTGCATGTTGCGCCCCAACCTCACCTGCACCTGCAGGACTTCAACGTCCACCCGGCCAAGGCCCTTGGGCATCCGGCGGCGATCCTCCCACCAGCTCACCCGTTCAAACCACCTCACCGTCTCGGCACCTACGGCCCATTCCCGTCCGTTGCTGACTACCGCCGTCGGGATGCCCTCGGGGGACGCCTTAACCACCACATACTCCATGGCGGGAACACTAGGGCGAGGCACCGACAATCAGTCGCCGGAGCATCTCCTGGGTTCACGGCACTCAACGTGGACAACAAAAAACCCCGCTTGTTCCGTGCCTTATGGGCACGAAACAAACGGGGTCTGGCGGTGGGTCCTACCGGGATCGAACCGATGACATCCACGGTGTAAACGTGGCGCTCTACCAGCTGAGCTAAAGACCCAAAGGAAAGGTTTCCGCACTTCAGTGCTTCGACCAACGAACATAAACTTTACCTGATGTGCGGGAACAAAAGCCAATCCACAGATAGCCGTGGCGGCTGGACCCAGTAGTTCAGAGATCAGGAAGTTCGGCTGCGAGCCACGTCAGCGACTCGCTTACGCCAGTGTGGAGCTTGAGGGTGGCATGGGGGTCGCCCCGGGTCTCCCCACGGTTGATGATCACCACCGGCTTATCAGCCCTTGCCGCATGCCGGACGAACCGCAGGCCGCTCATCACCGTCAGTGAGGATCCGGCAACCAGGAGTGCCCCGGCGCCGTCCACCATGGCGTAGGCGGCTCCCACCCGCACTTTGGGTACGTTCTCGCCGAAGTAAACGAAGTCAGGTTTGAGCGTCCCACCGCAGGCGGGGCAAGCCGCAACAACAAAGCTGGAAATGAGCTCCGCATCATCAACGGTTGCATCGGCGTCGGGGGCCATTTCCACCAGACCGGATGCGGTGGCACGCTCCAGGAATCCAGGATTCAGCTCGGACAGCACCCCTGCCAGCAGGCGCCGGCTATACGTCCGCCTGCAGTCAAGGCAAACCACCTGGTCAAAACGCCCATGGAGGTCAATGACATTGATGCTGCCGGCGTCTTCATGCAGCCTGTCCACATTCTGCGTGATGAGGCCGGTGAGGAGCCCGCGCCGTTCCATTTCAGCCACGGCACGGTGCCCATGGTTGGGATCTGCATGCCGCAAATGAGACCAGCCAATATGGTTCCGCGCCCAATAGCGCTGGCGGTTGGCCGGTTCACGAACAAATTCCTGGTAGGTCATCGGAGAACGCGGCACAGCGTCCGGGCCGCGGTAATCCGGAATACCCGAATCCGTGCTCAGCCCAGCGCCGGTCAGCAGTGCCAGCCGCTTGCCGGTCAGCAGCGCCAGCACCTTTTCAAGGCCTTCCAGATCTTCCGCCGGCAGCGCGGCCGGGTTGACCGGGTTCGCGGCCGGCAGGCTGGCGAAGCCTGTCAGGCCTATGCCAACGCCCCGCCGCTGCTGGTCCACCAGCCTCAGGCCTGTTCCAGTCCTGCCAGAACCTCGCGGTATTCAGAAAGATCGCGGGCCTGGCCACGCGGATTCACCACAACATAGCGGATGGTTCCGGCGGCATCGATAATAAACGTCCCGCGCCTGGCCATGCCGCTCTCCTGGTCGAAGACACCGTACGTGCTTGCCGCTGCTCCGTGCGGCCAGAAGTCGGCGAGCAGGTCGAACCCGTACGCTTCCTGTTCAGCGTAGGCCCGCAGACTGAACTTGCTGTCGACGGACACCGCCAAAACCGTGGCTCTGGCATCTTCGAACACCGCCAAGTTGTCCCGGATTTCACACAGTTCACCGGTGCAGATGCCCGAAAACGCGAACGGGTAAAAAACCAGGACAACGTTTTGCCCCCGGAAAGAGGACAGTTTTACTGGCTCACCGAACTGGTTCACCAGCTCGAAATCCGGGGCGGTCTCCCCCACCGCAAGGACGGCCCGGGGGGCTACGGACAGCGCTGCCGTCACTTGTTCTTCTTACTGACCAACCGGGTGGCGCTCCAGTCCTTGGACACACCCGCTGAGGTGGTGAGGTGAAGTCCTGCTGTAGGAGCAGCTTCCTGGATTTCCGCCGGAGATACGTATCCCTGCCGGCCGGACTTGGGAGTCAGCACCCAGACCACCCCGCCCTCACTGAGGGTGGTCAGCGAATCCATAAGGGTGTCCACAAGGTCACCGTCGCCGTCGCGCCACCAAAAAATGACGGCGTCTACAACGTCATGGTCGTCTTCATCCAGGAGTTCGGACCCTGTCAGGTCCTCAACGTCATCACGTAAGTCGAAGTCGACATCATCGTCGTAACCGAACTCCTGAATCAGATCCCCGTTTTTGAAACCCAATTTTTCCGCCACATTTACCGAAGTGGCGGCGTCGGCCTCGCTCACGTGTTCCTCCAATGCCTAATACATGCAGTGCGCATAGTGATTTCCATTACTCCCAGCCAACACCCTTTGTGCCTGAGCTTCAAGCTGTCCACCCCGCGATCCGCCATATTCTGCGTCACATCGGGCTTGGTCAGCCTGCATTGCAGCGGCTTTCGTCACACAACCAGTATGCCAACGAAATGCAACCGTGGTGCCACGGACGCGGCTACGCAACGCGCTGGAGTCACAGCTAGAGTGACTGGTGACGACTATGCCTGCGGGGCGACCACCTGTAACTGACAGCAGACATAGGCGTGATAGGACCCTGCCCGGCGCACATGACCGGGTGTTGTAACCGATACGTCGCACACGTCGCATCCATCCCGGACAGTCACCCTGCCCGGCGTGGGGGCGCCGATGCATGCGCGCAAAGAGAGGTTGGACGTGGCTGCAGGAGAAGATACCTCCCATATCCTCAGCGGGTTGACTAACCAGCTGCCTGATCGTGATCCGGAAGAGACCGCCGAATGGGTTGAGTCCCTGGACGCGCTGATCAGGGAACAGGGCACCGAGCGTGCCCAATACATCATGCGGAGCCTGCTGCAGCGTGCCGGCGCGCAGAGCGTTGGCGTGCCGATGGTGACCACCACGGATTACGTGAACACCATTCCCGTGGACCAGGAAGCGCAATTCCCCGGCAACGAGGAATACGAGCGCCGCTACCGCGCCTACATGCGCTGGAACGCGGCCATCATGGTGCACCGGTCCCAGCGGCCCAACATCGGCGTCGGCGGACACATCTCCACCTACGCCGGAGCAGCGACCCTGTACGAGGTGGGCTTCAACCACTTCTTCCGCGGCAAGGACCACCCCGGCGGCGGCGACCAGGTCTTCTTCCAGGGCCATGCCTCCCCCGGCATGTATGCCCGGGCGTTTATGGAAGGCCGGCTCACCGAGGAAGACCTGGACGGTTTCCGGCAGGAAAAGTCCAAGGAAGGCCACGCGCTCTCCTCCTACCCGCACCCCCGGCTGATGCCCCAGTTCTGGGAATTCCCCACCGTGTCCATGGGCATCGGCCCGATGAACGCGATCTACCAGGCCCAGTCCAACCGGTACCTGCACAACCGCGGCCTGAAGGACACTTCCGACCAACAGGTCTGGGCGTACCTGGGCGACGGCGAAATGGACGAGCCCGAGTCCCGCGGCCTGCTCCAGCTCGCCGCGAACGAGAACCTGGACAACCTGAACTTTGTGATCAACTGCAACCTCCAGCGCCTGGACGGGCCGGTACGCGGCAACGGCAAGATCATGCAGGAACTCGAAGCGTTCTTCCGCGGCGCGGGCTGGAACGTCATCAAGGTCGTTTGGGGCCGTGAGTGGGATGACCTGCTCACCAAGGACACCGACGGCTCACTCGTCAAGATCATGAACGAAACCCCGGACGGCGACTACCAGACCTACAAGGCAGAGTCCGGCGGGTTCGTCCGCGATCACTTCTTCGGCAAGACCCCGCAGACCAAGGACATGGTCGCGGACCTCTCCGATGATGACATCTGGAACCTCAAGCGCGGCGGCCACGATTACCGCAAGGTCTATGCCGCCTACAAGGCAGCCACCGAATTCAAGGGCAAACCCACCGTGATCCTGGCCAAGACGGTCAAGGGCTACGGACTGGGGCCGCACTTCGAGGGCCGCAACGCGACCCACCAGATGAAGAAGCTCACCCTCGATGACCTGAAAAAGTTCCGCGACCACCTGCGGATTCCGGTCACCGACGAGGAGCTGGAGAAGGATCTGTACCAGCCGCCGTACTACCACCCGGGCACCGATGCGCCGGAGATCAAGTACATGATGGACCGCCGGGCCGAGCTGGGCGGTGCTGTGCCGGAGCGCCGCTCCAAGCACCAGGACATCGCCCTGCCCGACGCTAAAACGTACGAGGTCGCCAAGCGCGGTTCCGGCAAGCAGCAGGCAGCTACCACCATGGCTTTTGTCCGGCTCCTCAAGGACCTCATGCGGGACAAGAACTTCGGCAAGCACATCGCGCCGATCATCCCCGATGAAGCCCGCACGTTCGGTATGGACGCATTCTTCCCCACGGCCAAGATCTACAACCCCAAGGGCCAGAACTACCTGTCCGTGGACCGGGACCTCGTGCTGGCCTACAAGGAATCGGCCCAAGGCCAGCTGATCCACCCCGGCATCAATGAAGCCGGCGCCGTGGCAGCGTTCACCGCCGCCGGAACCGCGTACGCCACCCACGGGGTACCCCTGATCCCGGTCTACGTGTTCTACTCCATGTTCGGGTTCCAGCGCACCGGCGACGCCTTCTGGGCAGCCGGTGACCAGATGGCCCGCGGGTTCATCATCGGCGCCACCGCAGGCCGGACCACCCTTACCGGCGAAGGCCTCCAGCACGCCGACGGCCACTCCCCGCTGCTGGCCTCCACGAACCCGGCAGTGGTCACCTATGACCCCGCCTACGGGTACGAAATGGGCCACATCATGCGGGACGGCATCGAACGCATGTACGGCCCGAATTCGGCTGACCGGAACCTGATGTACTACATCACGGTTTACAACGAGCCCATCACCCAGCCAGCGGAACCTGAGGAACTCGACGTCGAAGGGGTCCTGAAGGGCATCTACCTTCTGGCTCCGGCAAAGATCGACGGTCCCCGGACCCAGATCCTGGCCTCCGGCGTCTCGGTTCCCTGGGCCATAGAAGCCCAGCGGATCCTCGCCGAGGACTGGGGCGTCTCCGCCGATGTCTGGTCCGTCACGTCCTGGAACGAACTGCGCCGCGACGGCATGGCCGCCGAGGAAGAAGCGTTCCTGAACCCGGGCCAGCCCGCGCGTGTCCCGTTCGTGGCCCAGCAACTCGCGGGCGCCACCGGCCCTGTAGTTGCCGTCTCGGACTACATGAAGGCCGTCCCGGACCAGATCCGCCAGTTCGTGCCGAACGAGTTCGCCACGCTTGGAGCAGACGGCTTCGGCTTCTCCGACACCCGTGCCGCCGCACGCCGCTTCTTCAAGAACGACATCCACTCCATCGTGGTCCGTTCCCTGGAAATGCTGTCGCGCCGCGGTGAGGTTGATGCCCAGGCCCCGGCCCAGGCAATCGAGAAGTACCGCCTGCACAACGTCAACGCCGGTTCCACCGGCAACGCAGGCGGCGAGTCCTGATCCACTCCGATTGAGTTTTTGTCCAGATAACACCACCGACAGGCCTTGATCGGCCCCTTATCTGGACAAAAACTCGCAATGCGAAGTCACCACAACGGCGGTCCGCACCACAAGGTGCGGGCCGCCGTCGTCGTCGGTTGGTTCCCCCCGCGACGCGCAGGCTGTGACGCAGCTACCACTGCCGTTGTAGCCTTTGCACAAATGGAGCTTGAGCGGTGGGCACCGTATGCTCAGAAGATGCCTGAGCCCACCACCCCGACTGCGAAGCGCAAGCCAACCTCGCGCAGCACCGCGCCGGAGAAATCCGAAACCCTGAAAAAACTCCGGGCGAGTGTCGGCCAGCTCTCCACCACCACCCTTCGCCAGCTGGAAAAGTCACTCCCCTGGTATTCCCGGCTCAGCTCAGATGAGCGCTCGGCCCTTGGCATGGTGGCGCAGAACGGCATCGCAGCGTTTGTCGCCTGGTACGAACGGCCCAGCTCGCCGTCGTGGATCCTCTCCGACGTCTTCGGCACTGCCCCCACGGAACTGACCAGATCCATCAGCCTGCAGAAGGCCCTCCAGCTCATCCGGATCGTGGTGGAGGTGGTGGAGGACCAGGTACCGGTCATCGCTCCCGAAGCGGACCAGCCCGCACTCCGCGAAGCTGTGCTGCGGTACTCGCGGGAGGTCGCGTTTGCCGCTGCGGACGTCTATGCCAGGGCTGCCGAGTCCCGCGGATCCTGGGACACCAGGCTGGAAGCCCTGATCGTGGATGCCATCCTGCGCGGGGAAAACACTGACGCGCTGCGGTCCAGGATCGCCGCGCTGGGCTGGAAAGCCCAGGAGCGGTTCACTGTCATGGTGGGAAATTCGCCCTCGGAACCAAGCGCCAGCTACGTCAGCGAGCTCCGCCGCCTGGCTGGCCGCTACGCAGAGGACGCCCTGGTGGGCATCCAGGGCGACCGGCTGATCCTGATCCTGGGCGGTGTCCACGACCGTGAGACGGCCTACCAGAAGCTGAGCGAGATGTTCGCCCCGGGGCCGGTGGTTTACGGCGCGGAAGCGGGCTCCCTGCTGGAGGCCAGCGGGTCCGCCCAGTCTGCTTTCGCCGGCCTCACCGCCGCGCGGGCCTGGCCTTCCGCGCCCCGTCCTGTGGCCGCCGACGACCTCCTGCCGGAACGCGTCATTTCCGGCGACGAAGCGGCCCGGCGTTCACTGGTCAAGAACATCTACCGGCCATTGGTCGCCGCCTCAAACGGGCTGGTGGAGACGTTGGGCACCTACCTTGAGTTGGGCCATTCCCTCGAGGCGACGGCGCGGGAGCTGTTCGTCCACGCCAACACCGTGAGGTACCGGCTCAAGCGCGTCTGCGACGTCACAGGCTGGGATCCGCTCCTTCCCCGCGAGGCGTTTGTGCTGCAGGCAGCCCTTGTGGTCGGGCGGCTTTCAACGCCGCCAAAAGCGCCCACAGAACGTCATCCGGCGCGGAATCAGGTCTGAGTCGTTGTAGACTTCCTACAATCTGACCCCTTGAGCTTGGTGCAGACAAACACCGCTGGATGACACAGTAATTTGGAAAGCTGGATACGTGCTTGCAATAGTCTGCCCTGGACAGGGCTCACAGACCCCGGGTTTTCTGGCCCCCTGGTTGGAACTGCCTTCGGTAGCAGGCCTACTGGCCTCCCTGAGCGAAATCGCAGGCATCGACCTGACCGCTCACGGGACCACCTCCGACGAAGAAACCATCAAAGACACCGCCGTTGCGCAGCCGCTGATTGTTGCCGCCGGACTGGTGGCCGCCGCGTCGCTCTTCGACGTCGAGCTCGGCTCGCTTCCGGTGATTCTTGCCGGCCACTCAGTCGGTGAGATCACGGCCGCTGCGTTGGCCGGCGTGCTCACCGAGCAGGAGGCCATGGCGTTCGTCCGGGAGCGCGCCAACAGCATGGCCGCAGCCGCTGCCTTGACACCTACCGGCATGAGCGCAGTGGTAGGTGGGGACCCGGCAGAAGTCCTGGCCGCCATTGAGGCCTCCGGCGCAACTCCCGCCAACATCAACGGTGCCGGGCAGACAGTAGCGGCAGGAACCTTCGAGCAGCTGCAGGCCCTGGCGGACAACCCGCCGGCCAAGGCACGCGTTATTCCTTTGAAGGTTGCCGGGGCATTCCATACCTCCCACATGTCGCCTGCAGTGAGCGCCCTCGAGGCGCTGAAGCCGGACCTCAAACCGCAGAAGCCGGTGGTGCCGCTGCTGTCCAACTTCGACGGCCGCGAAGTGTTCGACGGCGATGCCGCCGTCGAAAGCCTCATTGCGCAGGTCTCCCGGCCAGTCCGTTGGGACCTGTGCATGGAAAACCTTGTGCAGCGCGGCGTTACTGGCCTGATTGAGCTCGCACCGGCCGGTACCCTCACCGGACTCGCCAAGCGCGGCATGCCCGGCGTTAAAACCGTTGCAGTCAAAACGCCGGACGACCTCACGGCCGCACTGGCACTCTTCGCAGAATTGGAGGGAAATGCATGAGCGTTCCCACGCTGAACCAACTGCCCGTCAACCAGTACAGCCGCATCCTCGGACTCGGCGCGTTCCGGCCGGATGTCATTGTCACCAACGACGACGTCTGCCAGTGGATTGACTCCTCCGACGAGTGGATCCGCCAGCGGACCGGAATTATCACCCGTCACCGTGCCGCCGCCGGGGTCAGCGTCATTGACATGGCGGAAGGCGCAGCACGGGAGGCCCTGCAGAAGGCCGGCATCGAAGCCTCACAGCTGGGTGCCGTCATTGTTTCGACCGTGACGCACCCCTACGCCACGCCGTCCGCCGCGGCCGCACTGGCCGACCGTATCGGTGCGACGCCGGCTCCCGCCTTCGACATCTCGGCCGCCTGTGCCGGTTACTGCTACGGGATCGCCCAGGCTGATGCGTTGGTCCGTTCCGGTGCCGCCACCTACGTGTTGGTGGTCGGGGCAGAAAAGCTTTCGGACGTCATCGATAACCGGGAACGGACCATCTCCTTCCTCCTGGGCGATGGCGCCGGCGCAGTTGTCGTCGGCCCTTCGGACGCCCCCGGCATCGGCCCGTCGGTATGGGGTTCGGACGGCAGTAAGTGGGACGCCATCGGCATGACGCGTTCCATGCTCGATGTCCGCGACCTGAGCATGGCAGCCCGCCAGTCCGACGAGTCCGGCGACTTTGCTCTGCTCGAAGAGGCACAGGAACTGTACCCCACCCTCCGCCAGGACGGCCAGACGGTCTTCCGCTGGGCGGTCTGGGAAATGGCCAAGATGGCAGCGCAGGCCCTGGAGGCTGCCGGCGTCAAGGCCGAAGACCTGGTGGCGTTCATCCCCCACCAGGCCAACATGCGGATCATTGACGAGATGGCCAAGAAACTCAAGCTTCCCGAATCCGTCATCATCGCCCGGGACATCGCGGAAGCCGGTAACACCTCGGCTGCCTCCATCCCGCTGGCCACCCACCGCCTGCTCCAGGAGAACCCTGGCCTCAGCGGCGGCCTGGCACTCCAGATCGGCTTCGGTGCCGGCCTGGTCTTTGGTGCCCAGGTCATCGTCCTCCCTTAAGAACGCCCCACAACAGGCCGCGCACCCGCGGGCTGAACCGTTTCCGGCACCCCCTGCCGGCAATAACAAGAAAAGGAGCCGTCAATGGCTAGCAACGAAGAGATCCTGACCGGCTTGGCTGAAATCGTCAACGAAGAAACCGGCCTCGCCCCCGAAGCCGTGGAGCTGGACAAGTCCTTCACCGAGGACCTGGACATCGACTCCATCTCCATGATGACCATTGTGGTCAACGCCGAAGAGAAATTCGGCGTGCGCATCCCGGACGAAGAGGTCAAGAACCTCAAGACCGTGGGCGACGCCGTCAGCTTCATCGCCGGCGCACAGGCTTAGACAGGGCTTCAGCCCCTTCAGGCTGACAGGACTGCCGGCCCGCCCTAGCAGGGCCGGCAGTCCACCAGATTTTTCCCGGCAGCCAGCTGCCCAACACGCGGGACCCCGCCGGAGTTAGCGGATACGGCCTGCCCAGCGACAGAGAGTGATCCAATGACACGCAAAGTAGTCATTACCGGTCTGGGTGCCACCACGCCCATCGGCGGCGACGTACCAACCATGTGGAAGAACGCGCTGAAAGGCGTCTCCGGTGCCCGCACTCTGGAGGATGAATGGGTTGCCAAATACGAACTGCCCGTCCACTTCGCGGCCCGTTGCACCACTCCGGCATTGGATGTACTGGGCCGCGTTGAAGCCAAACGGATGGACCCCTCGACCCAGTTCGGCGTCATCGCCGCCCGTGAGGCGTGGGCCGATTCCGGCATCACGGAAATTGACCACGACCGCCTGGCAGTGGCCTTCGCCACCGGGATTGGCGGCGTATGGACCCTGCTCGATGCTTGGGACACGCTGAAGGAAAAGGGCCCCCGCCGCGTCCTCCCCATGACGGTCCCCATGCTGATGCCCAACGGCGTCGCTGCGGCCGTCAGCCTTGACCTTGGCGCCCGTGCCGGCGCCCACACCCCCGTTTCGGCCTGCGCTTCCGGCACCGAGGCCCTCCACCTGGGCCTGGACCTGATCCGTTCCGGTAAGGCCGACGTCGTCATGTGCGGCGGCGCCGAAGCCGCCATCCACCCAATGCCGCTCGCTGCGTTCGCGTCAATGCAGGCACTCTCCCGCCGCAACGACGACCCGCAGGGCGCCTCACGTCCCTACGATCTTGGCCGCGACGGCTTTGTGATGGGCGAAGGCGCCGGGGCCCTGGTCCTGGAAGCCGAGGAGCATGCCCTCGCCCGCGGCGCCCGAATCTACGCCGAACTGGCCGGCACGTCCGTGACGGCAGACGCATACCACATCACCGCTCCGGACCCCCAGGGCCTGGGCGCCACCCGGGCGCTCAAGGCAGCCATGTTCGACGGCCGCATCCAGGCCGAGGATGTGGTCCACGTTAACGCGCACGCCACCTCCACCCCCGTCGGTGACAAGCCCGAGTACACGGCGCTCCGTGCCGCGCTGGGGAACCACATCGACAACGTTGCGGTATCCGCCACGAAGTCGCAGATGGGGCACCTCCTCGGCGCGTCAGGCGCAGTGGAGGCCGTGCTTACCGTGCTGGCTGTCTACGAACGCAAGGCTCCGGTGACCATCAACCTTGAGAACCAGGATCCCGAGATCCCGCTCGACGTCGTCACCTCGGCCCGCGACCTGCCGGCCGGCGACGTGGTGGCGCTAAGCAACTCGTTCGGTTTCGGCGGCCACAACGCCGTCATCGCCATCCGCAACGTCTAGCAGCAGTCACCACTTAAACAAGAGGAGGCCCCGCCATTTGGCGGGGCCTCCTCTTTGCTATGGAGCGGCTGGTGGAACGTACGACGGCGTGGCTTCCGGCTGCCGTCAGCCCACTTGGTGCAGCCAGCGGACAGGGGCGCCCTCGGCCGCGTGGCGGAAGGGCTCCAGTTCTTCATCCCAGGCTTCACCGAGGGCCAAAGAGAGTTCATGGTAGACGGCGGAAGGATCGCCGGCGCCTGATTCGTAGGCGTAGCGGATCCTGTCCTCAGAGACCATGATGTTCCCGTGGACGTCAGTTGTGGCGTGGAAGATCCCCAGCTCGGGGGTGTGCGACCAGCGGCCGCCATCAACCCCCTGGCTTGGCTCCTCTGTGACCTCATAGCGCAGATGCGCCCAGCCTCGGAGCGAGGACGCCAGCAGCGACCCGGTGCCTGGGGTGCCCGTCCAGGAGAGCTCAGCCCGGAACATTCCGGGCGCAGCAGGCTGAGGTGTCCACTCAAGATCCGTCCGCTTATCCACGACGGATCCAATGGCCCACTCAACATGCGGGCACAGTGCCGTAGGGGCCGAGTGAACAAACAGCACACCGCGGGTCATTGCAACAGACATTCCATCCTCCATAGCTGTAGGTACGTCTTCCCCAACGACCTCTGCCTGGATGAAACTGCCCGTGCTGTTTCCAGCCGCGGTGTTCCTTACCTGAATATTAAAGTGTGTCCGGACTTGCGGTGGCGCGCAGAGCGAAAGAGCTTCAAGCGACACTTGAAAGTTGCCGGACGTGACTCTTATTGTGCCGTACCCCGTCTAATTACGCCAGTGCGATTCGCCACAGCTGGCATGAACCGCGTTTTGCCGTCCCTGCGCGGGCTTCCGGCGGCGTTCAGGCCCTGGGATGGGCCTGCTGGTAGCTCCGCCGGAGCCGTTCCACCGAGACGTGCGTGTAGATCTGGGTGGTGGACAGGCTGCTGTGGCCCAGGATTTCCTGCACCGCCCGGAGGTCCGCTCCGCCGTCCAGGAGGTGGGTCGCGGCTGAATGCCGGAGAGCGTGCGGGCCGGTCGCTGAGGTGTCGCCCAAGGCCTCGAAGAGCCCTTTCACCACGGTCCGGACCTGGCGCTGGTCAACGCGGTTGCCTCTGGCCCCCAGGAACAGTGCCGGGCCGCTGTGCCCCGTCGCCAGGAGCGGCCGGCCCCGGCGGAGCCAGTCGTCGACGGCGACAGCAGCCGGGACGCCATAGGGGACAGTCCGTTCTTTGTTGCCCTTGCCAACGACGCGGAGGGTGCGGCGGTCCGGGTTGAGATCGTCCACGTCCAGTCCCGCCAGCTCCCCCACCCGCAGGCCGGAGGCGTAAAGGACTTCCACCATGGCGCGGTTGCGCACCGGCACCGGCGAGCCCTCCGCTGCAGCTTCCTCCAGGCTGGTTAACAGCCGGACAAGCTGCTGGGACTGCAGCACTCCCGGCAGAGACTTTTCCGCTTTCGGAGCCCTCAGCCGGAGGGCGGGGTTGACTTCGATGAGCTCCTCCCGCAGCGCCCAGGTGGTGAAGGACCGTGCAGTAGCCGCTCTCCGGGCCAGGGTGGAACGGGACATCCCGGCCTGGCTTTGCGCCCCCAACCAGCCGCGGAGAGTCCCCAGTGCCAGTTCCGGCAGATCAGTGAGGCCGTCGGCGGCGGCGTGTTCCAGGAGGCTTTGAAGGTCTGAAAGGTAAGCCCGGCGTGTATGCGCGGAGCGGGCCCGCTCCGCTTCAAGATACCGGCCGAAGCCGGCGAGAGCCTGCTCGAACGCCGGGGACAGTTCCTGGTTCTCCACCGTTACACTGTGACAGAATTCAGCCGTCAATCCGGCCCGGGACACAGGAAACTAGCGGGAATCCTTGGCCCGTTTCCAGCCGCCCCTTTCTGAGACGGCCAGCCCCACCAGCCCAAGCCTGCCCAGCCCCGCCCGCACGGAGTCGACGCTGAGGCCAGCGACGGCGCAGAGTTTGTCCACGGATGTGGTGGACCGGAGGGGAAGGGCATCGAGGAGGATCAGGTCCTCCAACGTCAGGCCGTCGTGCTCGGCCGCATGAGCCGTTCCAGGCTCAGCAAGCCCTGCACCGCTGGGCGAAGCCAGTTCAGCGATCTCGGCTGCGTCAGTCACGCAGACTGCGCCGCCGTCCCGGAGCAGCCGATGACAGCCTGCTGAGTTTGCGCTGTGGACAGACCCGGGGACTGCCCCGACTGCCCGGCCCAGCGTCTCCGCATGGTGGGCCGTGTTCAGCGCCCCGGACCGCCATCGGGCTTCCACCACCACCGTTACGGCCGCCAGGGCGGCGATCAGCCTGTTCCGCTGAAGAAACCGGTAGCGGGTGGGCGCCGATCCCGGCGGGACCTCTGCCATCACCGCCCCTTGGTTGCAGACCGCCCGGAGGAGATCCTCGTTGCCGGACGGGTAAAAGCGGTCCACGCCGCCCGCCATGACAGCTATGGTGGGCATCGCCCCTGATCCCCCGGCCAACGCGGCCCTGTGTGCGTGCGCGTCAATGCCGTAGGCACCTCCGGAAACTACGGTGAAACCGCGCTGCGCCAGGGTGTAGGCAATATCGCCGGTAACGGACGCACCATAGCTGGTGCTGTCGCGGGAACCCACCAGCGCCACGCAGCGAGCCCGGCCTGGCAGCTCCTGTTCCACGCCGCGCCACCACAGGCAGATGGGTTCATGAATCCCGAGGTCCCCGAGTTGGGCAGGCCAGAGGTCGTCCGAGGGGACGATCACCCGGCCGCCGAGGCGTGCCATGGTGGCCAGGTCGCGTTCGGGAGCCAGATCGGGAACGCGTGGCGACCAGCGTCTGAGGGCCGCCGTCATGCCGCCCCAGCTGGTTCCGGCGCCGTTCTCGGCAAGAAGACCGGTGATTTCCTGTTCCAGTGCCGGGCCGGCAGATGCCTGGCCGGTGGCGATCAACAGGGCGTCCTGGGCGCCTGTGGCCTGCACCAGCGCCAGCCCGGCAGCATCCTGGGGTTCCATAAGCCGCGACAGCGCGGCCCGCGCGATCCGTTCGTTATCCATGGTTTCCGTCCTTCACGCCGCTGCCGAGGCAGCCTGCCGCAGGCCCAGGGCCTGGCCGATGTCGTTGGTGTCGGGCCTGTCGCGGTGCGACAGGTCCGCCAGGGTCCAGGCGAGCCGCAGGACCCTGTCGTAACCCCTGGCCGTCAGCACGCCGCGCTCCAGGGACTGATCCAGGATCCGGGTGGCTGTTGCGGGCAGCCGGAGGGCACCGCGCAGAATGCGGCCGGGTACCTGGGAGTTGGTTTCCAGGCCCAGCGGCCGCAGCCGTTCTGCCTGCCGCCTTCGGGCATCGCCCACTCGTCCGGCCACGGCAGCGGTGTCCTCCTCCGCGCCAGCCTGGCCGAAGTCTGCCAGTGAAACCCGTTCCACCTGCAGCTGGATGTCCACGCGGTCCAGGAGCGGCCCTGACATCCTGGCCACGTAGCGGCGTCGCATCATGGGCGTACAGGTGCAGTTCAGGCCCTTTCCGGACGCTTTGCCGCAGGGGCAAGGGTTGGCGGCAAGGACCAGCTGGAAACGGGCAGGATAGGCGGCTGTTCCCGCGGAGCGGTGAATGACCAACTCCCCGCTCTCCAGTGGCTGTCTCAGAGCGTCCAAAACGCGGCGTTCGTATTCCGGCGCCTCGTCCAGGAACAGGACGCCACGGTGGGCCCTGGAGGCAGCACCGGGCCGGGGCAACCCCGAGCCGCCGCCGATGATCGCCGCGGCTGTGGCCGAATGATGCGGGTTTTCGAACGGCGGACGCCGGAGGAGCTGGACGGCTGATGAGGGAAGGCCGCATAACGAGTGGATGGCGGTGACCTCCATGGCCTCGTTGTCCGCAAGGTCCGGCAACAGCCCGGGCAGTCTCTCCGCCAGCATGGTCTTGCCCGCGCCCGGCGGCCCGGTCAGCAGAAGGTGGTGGGCGCCGGCCGCTGCCACCTCAAGCGCACGGCGGGCATCGCCTTGACCGGAGACGTCGGCCATGTCCGGCACTGCCAGGGCGCCTGGCAGGGAATCCCCGTGGCCGGCGTCATCTTCGGGTTCGAAGTCCAGTGCCAGTTCCTGCGGGTCCGCCCCGAAATCGAGGGCAAGCCGGGCGAGGGTCCGGTAACCCCTGACGTTGGCACCGGGGACCAGCGACGCTTCGCCGAAGTTGGCCTGTGCCACCACAACGTCCGGATATCCGGCTTGGACGGCCGCCATGACCGCAGGCAGGATGCCGCGAACCGGCCGCAGCCGGCCGTCCAAACCCAGTTCGGCGATGAAGACAGTCCGCGCTGTGGGTTTGATGTCATTGGCGGCCCGCAGAACCGCCATAGTGACAGCGAGGTCGAACCCCGAACCGCGTTTGGGCAGCGAAGCCGGAATTAGGTTTGCCGTGATCTTTCGGCGGCTCAGCGGAATACCGGAATTCTTGGCCGCCGACCGTATCCGCTCTTTGGCTTCGTTGAGGGCGGCGTCCGGCAGACCAAGAATGACAAATGCCGGCAAAGTCTGGCCGATGTCAGCCTCGACCTCGACGATGTACCCGTTCAACCCCACGAGCGCCACCGAATATGTCCGGCCCAGAGCCATCTACCCCACCCCTTTGAGGTGTTCCACCAGAGGGTCGCCGCCGCCGCCGTCGTCCACCACGGCAATGACGTCCACCCGCCGCAACGGCATCCGCAGTTCCCGGTCCCGGCACCACGCCGATCCCAGCCGGTGCAGGCGGGCCAGTTTGGCCGTTCCCACGGCCTCAAACGGATGGCCGTAATCCAGGGAGCGCCGGGTTTTCACTTCGGCGATCACCAGCGAGTCCCCGTCCAGGGCCACGATGTCTATTTCACCTTCAGTGCAGCGCCAATTCCGCTCCACCACCAGCATGCCCAGCGATTCAAGATAACCGGCAGCGAGCTCCTCGCCGCGTTGGCCCAACAGGTCTTTGGCTTTCATTTCTACCTCCGCAACCAGCCTGCCGTGGCAGGACAGTGGACGGCGGAAAGCTAGTGGCCTATGTGGGTAAACTCAGCAGAAAACGCTTCCGTGGCAGCGTTGTGGAGGAGCAGTGGGCGCATCAGTTGCCCAGGTCAACGTCCTTGGGCAGTGCGAGTTCCTCGTTGCGGGGCAGCTCTTCGACGTTGACGTCCTTGAAGGTCAGCACCCGGACCGTCTTGACGAACCGTGCCGAGCGGTAGACGTCCCACACCCAGGCGTCCTGCAGCGTCAGGTCGAAGTAAACCTCGCCGTCGGCGCTGCGGGCCTGGAGGTCAACATGGTTGGCGAGGTAAAAGCGGCGTTCCGTCTCGACCACATAGCTGAAGAGCCCGACGACATCCCGGTATTCACGGTAGAGCTGCAACTCCATGTCGGTTTCATAATTTTCAAGATCCTCAGCGCTCATGCTTCCATCTTGCACCATTCAGGGCGGCACGGGCGCCGCCCAGGCACCGCGCCCCGGTGCCTGGCCTCAGAGGTCTCCGCCAAGGAGGTTCCAGCTCACCCGGTGGTAGGGGGTGGGGCCCGCGGCGCGCAACGCGGCGCGGTGGATGACAGTGGCGTAGCCCTTGTTAACGTCCCAACCAAAATTCGGATACTCGGTGTGCAGGCCACGCATCTGCTGATCGCGTTCCACCTTGGCGATCACGCTCGCGGCAGCCACGCTCAGGCACTGCATGTCCGCCTTCACCTTGGTATGGACGGGAGCGGCGCAGCCGGCTTCCAGCACAGGCTCGTCGAACAGGGAAAGCTGCGCGGCCGGCGAGAGCCAGTTGTGACTGCCATCGAGCAGCACTACGTCCGGGCTTACACCTGTGGCGAGGATCTTCAGCCAGGCGCGTGTCCCGGCGAGCCGCAGCGCGGCGATGATGCCCAGCACGTCGATCTCGTGGGCGGAAGCATGCCCCACCGCCGAGGCCACGCTCCAGCTCCGCACAAGGGGTTCCAAGCGCTCCCTCTCCGCGGGGCTGAGCAGCTTGCTGTCCCGCACACCTGACAGGGGCTTTTGGGTATGGAGGTCAACGACGGCGATCCCCACGCTCACAGGCCCGGCAAGGGCGCCACGCCCCACCTCGTCCACTCCGGCCAGATAGCGGGCACCTTGCGCCTTGAAGGTCCGCTCGTGCCGGAGAGTCGGAGCCTTGGAACGGGGCCCTGCCGTTTGGCGGCCGGGCGCTTTGGCGGGCGTGGCGGATGTGACGGCTAACACTGTTATTTCCCTGCGGGTACGTTTCGGAAGACATCTGGGTAGTTGCCCAGGACGGTGACCCGGTTCAGCGGCCAGGCGATGACGGCTGCCCTGCCTTCCACATCCACCAGATCGACGAATCCGCCGTTGGAGTCCAGATGGGAGCGGGAATCAGCGGAATGGTTACGGTTATCGCCCATCACCCATACCTTCCCTTCCGGAACGACGACGTCGAAGGCGCGGATCTGCGGTGTCTCGGCAGCGTTGACGTAGGTTTCATTAATCCGAGATCCGTTGATAGTCAGTTTACCGCCGTCGTCACAGCAGATCACTTTGTCTCCGGGGAGCCCGATGACGCGTTTGACGAGGTGCTGCTCGGAGTTGTCCGGCAGCAATCCCACAAACGTCAGGCCGTCCTGGACCCAGGTAAAGGGTCCCGCCTCTTTTGCCGGCGTTTCGGCCAGCCAACCCTGGGTATCCCTGAAGACCACCACGTCACCGCGTGAAATGGCGAACGGTTCGGGCACCAGGAGGTTTACGAAGATCCGGTCGTTGATGTCCAGGGTGCTGACCATGGACTCGGACGGAATGTAGAACGCACGGAAAAGGAAAGTCTTGATCAAGAACGACAGAACCACGGCAATCACCACGACGGTGGCAACTTCCTTGAGCCAGACAAAAACCTGGCTGGGCACCCCAGTCCCGTCCTGGGGCGCCGTGGAGCGCCGTCCGGCGACCGGCGCTGCCGGCCTCGCCTCAGCACCCCCGTCGGATGCTCCGGGCGCGGAAGCACCGCCGTCGGGCGTGACGGGCGCGGAAGCACCGCCGTCGGGCGTGACGGGGCGGGACGTGACGGGATCAGAACTGACCGGGCCCGCGGCGGCCGCATCCGCCGTCACGGGGTCAGCGGTATAGCCGGCGGACTCGCTGGCGGCGCCATCACGGGACGGCTCGGGTGTCCGGGCGTGGTTCTCGGGCATCTACGGTCCGTCCTCTGTTGTTGGTCCTGCCGCGTGCGGCCGTGGTACTGCAGCAAATCTATCAAGTGGCCAGATGATCTGGACCGGCCTGCCGATGACTCTGGTAAGCGGCACCATGCCGCCGCCCGGGGCACCGAGCAGGCTGCGCGAATCGGCTGATACCGAGCGGTGGTCACCCAGCAGCCACAGCCGTCCGTCGGGAACTACGGCGGTGAACACCTGGGTGCTTGCACTGTCACCCTCGAAGAGGTAGGGCTCGTCAAGCGCCGTCCCGTTTATGGTGATCTTCCCGTCCGTGTCGCAGCAAACCACAGTATCTCCCGGAAGTCCGATGACCCGCTTGACGTACGTCGTGTCGCTGCCGGTCAGGCCCAGCCATTGGCCGGCAGCGGCGACGGAATCCAGCAAGGGACCCTTCCCGCTGTTCAGCGGAGCAAAGGATCCCCTGCCGTCAAAGACCACGATGTCGCCCCGGCGCACCGGGTTGTTATGGAAGTCGGTTCTGGAAACAAGGATCCGGTCGCCGCCTTCAAGGACAGGCTCCATGGAGTTGGACGGGATGAAGTAAACATCCAGCCACAGCGAACGGACCAGGCCGCTGACTGCAACAGCGAGCACCAGTGCCAGGAACGCAAAACGCCAGCCCATTTTTCTGGGCTGGCGTTTTGTCTGGTCCATGATCCGTATTCCTGGGGCGCTGTCGCGATGGGCTCCGGCGCTGGCCTGGTACGGCTGGGGCCTGCTTTGTAGGTCCCTGGGGACTTACTTCTTGGTCTGGAAGTCGCGCTTTTCCTTGATCTTGGCAGCCTTGCCGCGCAGATCACGCATGTAGTACAGCTTCGCGCGGCGCACGTCACCCTTGGAGACGACCTCGATCTTGTCAATGATCGGGGAGTGCACCGGGAAGGTACGCTCCACACCGACGCCGAAGGAGACCTTGCGGACGGTGAAGGTTTCACGAAGGCCATCGCCGTGGCGGCCCAGGACGAAGCCCTGGAACACCTGGACACGGGAGTTCTTGCCTTCAATGATGTTCACGTGAACCTTGAGGGTGTCACCCGCGCGGAACTCGGGAACATCTGTGCGCAGCGAGGCTGCATCTACGGAATCGAGAATATGCATAATTGCACTCCTGGTGAACGCCACAGGTCATTCACTTTAGGTCACGGCAGTCAAGCCCGGCAGCGCAGGACGCACCGGAAATTACCGCCGAAAGTTAAGTGGTCCGGTTCCTTCACTGATTGAAAGTACCGGGTTGCCTTAGCTGTTGGTTGCGCTCCCCCTGTGGCAGGTGCGGACCCAGCAGACACAAAGACTAATTTTGCCACATTCACAGGCCATCAGCCAATTGCCGCCGACGGCCCGCCCGGTCAGGCGGAGGGCGTCGGTCAGGCGGAGTTACTGGTTTCGGCGCCGTTTTGGGCATCACCGGGCCGCCGGGCACGGAGGTGACCCTCGACGACGGCGTACCCGAGGTCGTAGAGAGCGGTCCGGTCTGCGCGTGGCAGCTTACCGGCATCGAACGCCTCCAACAGGTCAGGACGCCGCTCCGCCGTCCGCTGGTACTGCTGGTGGCGCCGCCACTGCGCGATCTTCCCGTGGTTGCCGCTCAGCAGGACTGCCGGCACTTCCCGCTCACGCCAACTGGAGGGCTTGGTGTACACCGGGTACTCCAGCAGTCCGTCGGAGTGCGACTCCTCGACGAGGGACTCGGGGTTGCCTACCACCCCGGGCAGCAGCCTGCCGATGGCCTCCACCATGGCCAGGACAGCTACCTCACCGCCGTTGAGCACGTAGTCACCAAGGCTCATGGGCCGGACGGTGAAGTGTTCCGCCGCCCATTCGATGACGCGCTCGTCGATGCCTTCGTAGCGTCCGCAGGCAAAAACGAGCTGCTCCTCTTCGGCGAGCTCATGGGCCAGCGCCTGGGTGAAGCGCTCCCCCGCCGGTGACGGCACGATCAGGACCGGCTTAATTGTTTTAGCTTCGTTGGTGTCGGCGACGGAAGCCAGCGCCTGAGCCCACGGCTCCGCCTTCATCACCATGCCGGCGCCGCCACCGTAGGGCGTGTCGTCCACGGAGCGGTGTTTATCGGTGGTGAACCCGCGCAGATCATGGACGTGCAGGTCCAGCAGGCCGTCCTGGCGGGCTTTGCCGATGAGGGACAGCTCCAGGGGCGCCAGGTACTCAGGGAAGATGCTGACGACGTCGATTCTCATCTACGCGTTGCCCTCAGGCCCGCCGGTGGCAGCGTCGTCGGAGTTGACTTCAAACAGTCCGTCCGGCGGGGTGAGCAGGACAAACCCCCCAGCGACGTTGACTTCCGGCACGATCTGCTCGACGAAGGGAATGAGGATTTCCTTGCCGTTGGCGTCCTCAACCACCAGCAGGTCCTGGACCGGCATGGTGTGCAGCGCCGCGATCTTACCTACCACCTGGGAGCCCACCCGCGCCTCGAGGCCAACCAACTCATGCTCGTACCAGCCTTCGTCGTCGTCATCGTCCAGCTCTTCGGTTTCGACGAACAGCTTGGCCCCGCGCAGGGTCTCGGCCTGGTTGCGGGTTTCAATTCCCTCAAATGCGAGCAGCAGGATGTCCTTGTTCCATCGCGCACTCTCAACAGTCAGGGGGCCGGCCGACGCCGGCTCCACCACAAACTCGGTGCCGGGAACAAACCGGTCCGCCGGGGCATCGGTCAAAACCTGGACCGTCACTTCCCCACGGATCCCGTGCGGTTTGCCGATTCGTGCCACCTGAAGCTGCATCTGTTCCTCTGTTCCGGTTGTGGGGTATCCACAGTGTTGTGATGAAAGCACTCCGGCCCCTCCACCTTGATCGGTGGAAGGGCCGGAGCAAAAACTGATGTTGCCGAGCGCTTAGCGGCGGCGGTCCGTGTCGACGACGTCGACCCTTACCGGTTCGCCGTCTGCCAGTGCCGCCACAACGGTGCGCAGTGCACGTGCAGTGCGGCCCTGGCGGCCGATCACCCGTCCCAGGTCATCCTGATGAACGCGGACCTCGAGGGTGTCCCCCCGGCGGTTGTTCTTCGAGCTGACCTTGACATCTTCCGGAGAATCAACGATTCCCCGGACCAGGTGTTCGAGCGCTTCTGCCAGCAATCTACTCAGCCTCGTTGGCTTCTGCTTCGGCCGGGGCCTCGGCTGCGTCAGACTGCTTTGCCTTCTTGGTGATGGCCTCCGGGATGATTACGGAACCCTTTTCTGGGGCAACAAAGGCAGCCTTGGGAGCTTTGGTCTTCAGGGTGCCTTCCTGGCCCGGGAGGCCCTTGAACTTCTGCCAGTCACCGGTGATCTTGAGGATCGCGGCAACCTGCTCGGACGGCTGGGCGCCAACGCCGAGCCAGTACTGGGCACGGTCTGTGTCGACCTCGATGTATGAGGGCTCTTCGGTGGGGTGGTACTTGCCGATCTCTTCGATGGCACGGCCGTCGCGCTTGGAGCGTGCGTCCATAACGACGATGCGGTAGTACGGTGCGCGCATTTTACCAAAGCGCTTAAGGCGAATCTTTACGGCCACTTTTGTGGTCACTCCTGTTTCAGAAAAGGGTTGAACCGACGTTCTGCACCCGTGGGGCGGGCCGTACTTGAAGGCTCGAAGGACAGGATCCGGACGCGGAGAGAGGGGCCACGCAGATCGAGTACCTGTTTATTGTGCCAGATCAGCGTCAGGATTTCGACTTGACACGTCTGGATGGGGGGAAGAGGACGGACCTGGCAGGCCCCCAGGGGCCTAGGACGCCCAGACATACACCCCGGTGCGCTCGGCGTCGTGAATTCCACTGGCCAGCTCGGCGAGCTGCTGGACATAGTTCCGGGCGTCGGCTGCACCGAATGGCATATCGTCGTGACCGGCCCATTTTTCGGCGACATCATCCAGGACGTTGCCTTCACCCTCAGTTTCATAGGTAAGGAGGTCAGCCAGCGCCCGCACCATCGCCGGCGGCACGCCGAGGAGGGAGTCGCTGGAAACGTCAACCATGGCAAGTTCGTAGCCCTCGCCACCGGCGTGGACCGCAGCCCCGGCGAGATCGCCGAGCTGTTCTATCTCGAAATCACTGACTCCCGGTATCCGCAGTGCGGGTCCCGGCGGCGAGCCGCCGGCATCAAGGACGCCGGCACGCTTCAGCGCGGCGTCGTGGGTAGCTACAAAAATTTCAGTGAAGCCCATGGGCACAGCCCTCATTCCGTCGACGGTGCGGCCCTGGCGGGCAGCTAAGGGTGCCGCCCCGGCCGTTCGAAATCAGCCTAGTGCATCGGGGCCTGCAGCTCCGGCCAGCGCCACTTAGCGGACAGCAACCCGGATATTGTTGCGCCACGGATCCTCGAAGCGCAGTTCGGCACCCGTGTGGTGTGACGCCAGCCCGGCGACCTTCAAGCGGTCAGCGAGGGCTCCGACGTCGTCACCTGAAGGGACTTCGATGAGCACCTCCCCTAGTCCCAGGGTGTCCTTGCGCGGTCCGGCGCCGCGGCTGTTCCATACGTTCATTGCCATGTGGTGGTGATATCCGCCCGCAGAAACGAACAATGCCTGCCCGTGCCAGCCGGCGGTCTTTTCGAAGCCCAGCGTGCCCACATAGAAATCGTGCGCCGACTGGACATCACCCACCTGGAGGTGGACGTGGCCCACACCGGCTTCGGCGGCCTGCTGGCCGTCCATGGATTCCTCGGTCATGTGCTGCTCAAGGTAGCGCTGCGGCGGCAGTGCCAAGCTGTCCATCAGCACATCCTTCCCGTTCCAGGACCAGTTTTCGCGGGGCCTGTCCCAGTACAGTTCGATGCCGTTGCCTTCGGGGTCATTGAAGTAGAAGGCTTCGCTAACGAGGTGGTCGGCGCTGCCGGTGAAGGACCGGGGTTCGTACTGGGCCGCGGTGGCTACCGTGGCAGCAAGCGAAGCCCGGTGGTCAAAGAGCAGCGCCGTATGGAACAGCCCGGCCTCGCCCCTGCGGGGCAGGCTCAAGGACTGGGCGGCCGCAAGATGGACCAGCGGGCGCCGGAGCCGGCCAAGGTAGACGCCGCCGTCCTGTTCGGCGACGACCTCCAGGCCGAGCGCACGCTGGTAGTAGTCGGTCATCAGCTTCATGTCGCCCACCTTGAGCATCACTGTGCCCATGGAGAGGTCGGCAGGAAGGAGATCCCGACTGGTGGCTTCTGCAGTCATTGAACGCTCCCGGTCCGTTGGCCTTCGGGGTCGAAGGTGGCCATGACTCCATTTTACTTGAAGCTTCAATTTAATTCAAGTGGCTGGGCAGACAGGTTGCGACAGCATCCCCGTGACTGCTGTCACAGGCCACCCTCGGCCTGTGGTAGCTTCGACTTGACCACACGGGAGCCCTTGCAGGGGCTGAGATCGGGCTGACGCAGCCTGCGACCGTTGAACCTGTCCGGGTAATGCCGGCGAAGGAAGTGAATATTCATTGAATACACAAGAAACACAGCTGAACCCTGCCCAAAGTGAAGCCGACCAGGATCAAACGGTCCGGCCTGAAACCCAGTCACTGAAGTCCCACTCGCTGGCGTTCATCAATGATGACGCCACCGGGATCCGGGTTCCCGTGACCGAGATCGCGCTGGAACCGTCGCCGAACGGCGAGGCGAACGGGCCTTTCCGGACCTACCGCACGGCCGGTCCGGGCAGCGATCCGGTGGTGGGCCTCAACCCGTTCCGCTCGGAGTGGATCGCCGCCCGCGGCGACACCGAGCCCTACAGCGGCCGGGAACGGAACCTGCTCGACGACGGCAAGTCGGCAGTTCGCCGCGGCGCCGCTTCCGCGGAGTGGAAGGGCGCGCAGCCCGTGCCCCGCCGCGCCGTCGAAGGCAAGACCGTCACGCAGATGCATTACGCACGGCAGGGTGTGGTGACGCCCGAGATGCAGTTCGTTGCCCTCCGCGAGAACTGTGACGTGGAACTGGTCCGCAGCGAAGTCGCTGCCGGCCGCGCCATCATCCCCAATAACATCAACCACCCGGAATCTGAACCGATGATCATCGGCAAGGCCTTCCTGGTGAAGATCAACGCCAATATCGGCAACTCCGCGGTGACCAGCTCCATTGCCGAGGAGGTGGACAAGCTCCAGTGGGCCACCCAGTGGGGCGCGGACACCGTCATGGACCTGTCCACCGGCGATGACATTCACACCACGCGGGAATGGCTAATCCGCAACGCCCCCGTTCCCATCGGCACCGTGCCCATTTACCAGGCTTTGGAGAAGGTCAACGGCGAGGCCAACAAACTGACCTGGGAAATCTTCCGTGACACCGTGGTTGAGCAGTGCGAGCAGGGCGTGGACTACATGACCATCCACGCCGGAGTGCTGCTGCGCTACGTGCCGCTGACGGCCAACCGCGTCACCGGCATCGTCTCCCGCGGCGGCGCAATCATGGCCGGCTGGTGCCTGGCCCACCATCAGGAGAACTTCCTCTACACGCACTTCGACGAGTTGTGCGAGATCTTCGCCAAGTACGACGTCGCATTCTCTTTGGGCGACGGACTGCGCCCGGGAGCGACGGCGGACGCCAATGACGCCGCCCAGTTCGCCGAGCTGGACACTCTGGCGGAGCTCACGCAGCGGGCCTGGGAATTCGATGTCCAGGTCATGGTGGAAGGTCCCGGGCACGTCCCGTTCCATCTGGTGCGGGAGAACGTGGAACGCCAGCAGGAACTCTGCAAGGGCGCCCCGTTCTACACGCTTGGGCCGCTGGTCACGGACATTGCCCCGGGCTATGACCACATCACGTCCGCCATCGGCGCCACGGAAATCGCCCGCTACGGCACCGCGATGCTTTGTTACGTCACGCCCAAGGAACACCTTGGCCTCCCGAACAAGGACGACGTCAAGACCGGGGTGATCACCTACAAGATCGCCGCCCATGCAGCAGACCTGGCTAAGGGCCACCCGGGTGCGCACGAGCGTGATGACGCCCTGTCCAAGGCACGGTTTGAGTTCCGCTGGCGCGACCAGTTCGCATTGTCCCTGGACCCGGTCACGGCGGAAGCCTTCCATGACGAAACGCTGCCGGCCGAACCGGCCAAGACCGCGCATTTCTGTTCCATGTGCGGGCCGAAGTTCTGCTCCATGAAAATCAGCCAGGACATCCGGGACGAGTATGGTTCAGCCGATTCCCAGGCAGCCATCGCCGAGGCCTACAGCGGCATGCGGGAAAAGAGCGCGGAATTCCTGGCCTCCGGCGGCAAGGTATATCTGCCTGAACTGCAGCTTCCGGGCGCAGGCGGCGAAGCGGCGTCAGGAAGCCTGAACTGAGACTGACCTGCTGACCTCGGCGATGAAGGACCGGATGGCCCGGTCACCTTCAACCGAGTCCTGTGGCCGGTGCCCTCCTGCAGCGATGCGGTGCAGGGCACCGGTTTCCCGCAGGTATACCGCGATTTCCTCGTAGAGAGGCTCCCAGCCTCCGGTCAGGACCATGGTGGGGACGCCGGGAACAATGTGGAGCGGGGCTTCCCAGGATGGGGCCTGCAGGCGAAGCCGGCGCGCTGACCGTTTTTCCTCCGGCGTGGAGGGCTCCTGAAGGTCGGCCGCGAACATCCGGCGTACGAACTCCCGCTGGAATTCCTCATCGCCCAACTCGTAACGGACCTCAAAAAGCGGCTGCATCAGCGCCACGTGCGCTGAGGTGGCGGGCAGTTCGGCGGTGAGCGACAGGCAGGCGGGTTCCACCAGCGTCAGGGAAAACACGAGGTCGGGGCGTTGGACGGCCGCCATCATGGCTGCGATGGCGCCCTGAGCATGGGCAACAACATGCCCGCCGGCGGCACCGCGCCCGTCATCCGCCAGTGAACGAAGGATGATGGCGGTGTCCTCGGTGAACGAGGATTCCACGGGTTCAGCCAGGGGGTCGTAGCCGTGGCGTCGCAGGAACAGGGCATCGTAGGCCAGCGCCATCCCGTGCTGGCGCGGCCACGCTGCCGCCCCGAACGGCCCGCCGCCGTGCACGAAAACTACCCTCTGCTTGAACATGACCCAACCTTATTCCAGAGCCCCCACATCCTTGCCGGATGGCAGCAGCGTCGTTGCCAGCCCTCAAAAGCGCACCGGCTGCTGCCCACCCGGCAAAACGCGTCTACTTGCCGAGGAACTTGTCGAACCCCTTGGGCAGGTTCAGCTGCGAGGGATCAAAGTCGCCCGACTGCTGGCCGAAGGCTGCGCCCGTCGGCAGGGCCTTAGCCGCTCCGGCCCGCCGGGCCTCGGCATCCTTGAGCTCTTGGGCAGCCTTGGCCGGGTTGCCGGACCGTGCCTTTTTCTTCGGGGCGTTCTTGCCGCCCTTGCGCGCACCACCGGGGCCACCCATGCCGGGCATCCCTGGCATCCCTGGCATTCCCGGCATGCCGCCGCCCTGGGCCATCTTCTTCATCATCTTCTGGGCCTGGGCGAATCGCTCCAGCAGGCCGTTCACCTCGGACACGTGCACGCCGGAACCTCGGGCGATGCGAGCGCGGCGGGAGCCGTTGATGATCTTCGGGGCGACGCGCTCGTGCGGCGTCATGGAGCGGACGATCGCCTCGACGCGGTCGATCTCGCGCTCGTCAAAGTTTTCCAGCTGCTGCCTGATCCCGGCCGCACCCGGCATCATCATGAGCATCTTCTTCATGGAGCCCATGTTGCGGATCTGCTGCATCTGCGAGAGGAAGTCGTCCAGGGTGAAGTCTTCCTGGTCGGCGAATTTCTTCGCCATCCGGGCGGCTTCGTCCTTGTCCCAGTTCTTCTCTGCCTGCTCAATCAGGGTGAGGACGTCGCCCATGTCCAGGATGCGGGAGGCCATCCGGTCCGGATGGAACAGTTCGAAGTCGTCCAGGCCTTCACCGGTGGACGCGAACATCACGGGCTTGCCGGTGACCGACGCCACCGAAAGCGCAGCACCGCCGCGGGCGTCGCCGTCGAGCTTTGACAGCACGATGCCGGTGAAGTTCACACCCTCGTCAAAGGCCATTGCCGTGTTCACGGCGTCCTGGCCGATCATGGCGTCGATCACGAACAGCACTTCGTTGGGGACGATGGCCCGGCGGATCTGGCTCGCCTGCTCCATCATCTCGGCATCCACGCCCAGGCGGCCGGCGGTATCAACAATCACGACGTCGTGGAGTTTCTGGCGTGCTTCCTCGACGCCGGCGCGGGCGACGGCAACAGGGTCACCGGCCGGGTGCTCCAGTTCAGAGGTGGCCCCCGGGTGCGGCGCGAAGACGGGCACACCGGCGCGCTTGCCCACAACCTGAAGCTGGGTGACGGCATTGGGGCGCTGGAGGTCGCATGCCACGAGGATGGGGCTGTGGCCCTGGGCCTTGAGCCACTTGGAGAGCTTGCCGGCGAGGGTGGTCTTGCCTGCGCCCTGAAGGCCGGCAAGCATGATGATGGTGGGGCCGTTCTTCGCCAGGCGGATGCGGCGGGTCTCGCCACCGAGGATCTCAACCAGTTCCTCGTTGACGATCTTAACAATCTGCTGGCTGGGGTTCAGCGCCCCGGATACCTCGGCACCGAGCGAACGTTCCCGGACCCTGGCCGTGAACTCGCGCACAACGGGAACAGCGACGTCGGCATCCAGGAGGGCGCGGCGGATCTCCCGGACTGTGGCATCAACATCTGCCTCGGTGAGGCGGCCCTTGCCACGGAGGTTCTTGAAGGTTGCTGTCAACCGGTCAGAGAGTGAATTGAACACGCGCCGCGCACTTCTTTCAGTGGAGTTACAGGGGGGACTCGACTATCTAGGGTACCAAGTCGGGCATGCATGATGGCATGCTGGCAAGGTGACCAGCCAAACGAGTGTAAAAACCCTGCTCATCCTGGGGGCCTCCGGCGACCTGACCGGCCGCTTGCTCCTTCCCGGCCTTGCCCGGTTGGTGGCCAAGGGCCGCGCCGAAGGACTGGACCTGGTAGGCGCCGGCTCTGATGCGTGGACCCCGGAACAATGGCAGGTCCGGGTCCGCGAGGCCTTCGCGGCGGCGGCCGAGACTGCAGATCCGGCCGGGCGCAAAGCGCTCACCGATGTTGAAAAAGCCACGGCCTATCACCAGGTCGATGTCACGGCGGAGGGAGCGCTGGCCTCGCTGCTGGCAGGACTCGAAGGCCCCACCGCCATCTACTTTGCCCTGCCGCCCCGGATCAGCCAGTTGGCCTGCGAGTCCCTGCGTCCCGAACAGGTGCCGGCCGGAACACGGCTGGTGATGGAAAAGCCGTTCGGCTCCAGCGAAGCGTCCGCCCGGTCCCTTAACCGGACGTTGGCGTCCCTCGTGCCGGAGGACCACATCCACCGGGTTGACCATTTCCTGGGCAAAGCCACTGTCCTGAACATTCTGGGGCTGCGGTTCGCGAACAACTTCCTGGAACCGGTCTGGACCCGTGAGCACGTGGCGAAGGTGGAAATCATCTTCGACGAGGACCTGGCACTGGAAGGGCGCGCACGCTATTACGACGGTGCCGGCGCCCTGCGCGACATGATCCAGAGCCACCTGCTGCAGATCATGGCATTCGTGGCGATGGAACCGCCCGCGACCATCGGCGAGCGCGACCTGCGCGACGCGGTGGCGACTCTGCTGCGCGCCAGCAACATCAGCGCGCCGTACGCGAAATCCACGCGCCGGGCCCGCTACACAGCGGGGTCGATCGCGGGCCGGAAGGTCCCGGACTATGCCAAGGAAGGCGGCGTGGACCCGGACCTCGGCACAGAAACCCTGGCCGAGGTCCGGGTGGACATCAACAACTGGCGCTGGCAGGGCGTTCCCTTCATCCTTCGTTCCGGCAAGGCTTTGGGCCTCAAGCGTAAGGAGGCGGTGATCACTTTCCGGCCGGTCCCGCACCTCCCGGCCGGGTTCACCGGGGTGGACTCCCCTAACCAGTTGCGGATCGGTTTCGGGCCGGACACGCTCCAGTTCGACGTCGATGTCAACGGTCCTGGCAGCATCTTCAGTCTCGGCCGCGTGACTTTGGATGCCGAACTCAGCGCGTCGGAGTTGTTGCCCTACGGCGAAGTGTTGGAGGGGGTGCTCAACGGCGATCCCCTGCTGTCCGTCCGCGGCGACACCGCGGAGGACTGCTGGCGGATCCTTGAGCCCGTGCTGAAGGCCTGGCAGCGGGGGACGGTGCCGCTGGAGGAGTACGACGCCGGCTCGTCGGGTCCCGCAGGCTGGTCAGGTTCGGCGCCGGCCGGGTAGCCCGAACAACAGGGAGCGGGCAGGGAACCTGTGAGGTTCCCTGCCCGCTCCCTGTCTGCTGCTGGAACTGCCTGACGTGGCGTGAGTGTCAGATCGCTGCTACGCCGCGCTCGCCTGTGCGCACCCTGACTGCCTCGAAGACGTCCATGGTCCACACCTTCCCGTCTCCCGCACGTCCGGTGTTGGAGCTGGCGATGATGACATCGAGGATATCGTCGGCCTGTTCGTCAGTGGCGAGCACTTCCACCCGGATCTTGGGCAGGAGGTCCACGTTGTACTCCGCGCCGCGGTAAACCTCCGTGTAGCCGCGCTGGCGGCCGTAGCCGCTGGCTGCACTGACCGTCAGCCCCTGCACCCCGTACGACTCCAGACCTTCCCGGATCGCGTCCAGCTTCTCCGGGCGGACAATGGCTGTGATCAGTTTCATGCTTCCACGCTTTCTTTACCGGCTGCCGGCTGAGTCTTCCTTGCACCGTTCGATTCGGCGGTGGCGCCCTCCGGGGATGTTGCCTTGCCGGTGATCAATTCGTGAAGCGGCTGGAAGCTGCCACCCTGGCCGCCCACGCCGAACTCGTAGGCAGTCTCAGCGTGCAGGCTGAGGTCAACACCCACAGTTTCCTGCTCCTGCGAGACGCGGAAACCCATGGTCCTGTGGATGGCCAAGGCGATGATCGACGTCAGGATTGCAGAGTAGGCGATGGCGGTGCCGGCCGCTGCAAGCTGGGCCCAGAGCTGGGTCAGTCCGCCGCCGTAGAAGAGGCCGCCGCCCACACCGTCGTTGGGCAGGGCAATGAAGCCCAGGGCAACCGTGCCGATGATGCCGGAGACCAGGTGCACGCCGACAACGTCCAGGGAGTCATCAAAGCCCCAACGGAACTTGAGGCCGACGGCCAGGGCGGAAGCAACGCCGGCGATGACGCCGAGGCCGAGGGCTCCCACAGGGCTGACGTTGGCGCAGGCCGGGGTGATGGCAACCAGGCCGGCCACGACACCGGAGGCAGCACCCAGCGAGGTAGGGTGGCCGTCGCGGATGCGTTCGGTGACGAGCCAGCCAAGCATGGCCGCGGCCGGGGCTGCGAGGGTGTTGACCCAGATCAGGCCGCCCTGCTCGGCAGTGGTGGCCGCGCCGCCGTTGAAACCGAACCAGCCGAACCAAAGGATGGCTGCACCGAGCATCACGAAGGGGATGTTGTGCGGGCGGTGGTTGGGGTCCTTGCCGAAGCCGCGGCGGTTGCCGATGATCAGGACGAGGATGAGGGCCGCCACACCAGCGTTGATGTGGACCACGGTGCCGCCTGCGAAGTCGATGGCAGGGCCGAGTGCCTGGCCAATGGCGCCTTCGGGACCGAACAAGCCGCCGCCCCACACCATGTACGCCAGCGGGCAGTACACGAGCGTGACCCACACGGGCACAAAGACGGTCCAGGCGCCGAACTTGGCGCGGTCAGCGATCGCACCGCTGATGAGAGCCACCGTGATAATGGCGAAGGTCGCTGCGTAACCCACCTTGATCAGGCCGTCCGGGGAGGTGATTCCCTCAAGGCCGAAGGTGGCGAACGGGTTCCCGACGATTTGGAGGAATCCTTCGCCGGAGCTCATCGATGCGCCCCAGAGCACCCAGACCACGCCGACCATGCCGATGGAGATGAAGCTCATCATCATCATGTTCAGTGCAGCCTTGGCGCGCGTCATACCGCCGTAGAAAAATGCCAGACCCGGTGTCATGAACAGCACGAGTGCTGCCGCCACCATGAGCCATACGTGACCTGCTGTAAGTTCCATGGTGCACGTCCTCCCTCTTCTCGACGCTGCGGATAGTTCCGCCTGCCAACGCCTTTTGCGTCCTGAAATGAGTTTGTCCGTGCAGTGTTTCGCCCGCTGGGGAATTGCATTGCTGATTTGTTACAAGAACCTCTAGGAAGTAAATGGTGCATATCTGGCTTGTTACGGTTATGTTTCACCCGCTCCACAGGCCGCCGGCCGCCAACCAAGCAAGGAACCCAGCCCTATGACGGCACCCACACGTGTGAGCCGGGCCACAATGCGGATTCTGTCCGTTATCCGACCCCAACGGCCCGGACTCCCCCGCGACGTGAAGGTGATGCTGGCGGCTGCCTTCCTGATTGCCCTCGGTTTCGGACTTGTTGCGCCCGTGCTGCCGCAATTCGCCACAACTTTCGACGTGGGGGCGACGGCCGCCGCGGTGATCGTGAGCATCTTCGCTTTTATGCGGCTGGTGTTCGCGCCCGCCGGAGGCGCCCTCATCGGCCGGCTCGGCGAACGGCCTGTCTATGTTGGCGGCCTGCTGATCGTGGCGGTGTCGACGGCGGCCTGCGCTTTCGCACAAAACTACTGGCAGCTCCTGGTCTTCCGGGGGCTGGGCGGGGTGGGCTCGGTGATGTTCACCGTGGCGTCGATGTCTCTTGTGGTCCGGCTGTCACCGCCGGAAAGCCGGGGCCGGGTGTCCGGAGCCTACGCATCCTCCTTCCTGATCGGCAGCGTCCTGGGCCCGGTGGTGGGCGGCCTGCTCGCAGGTTTCGGGCTGAGGGTGCCGTTCCTCTGTTACGCCGCTGCCCTTGTCCTCGCTGCCATCGTGGTGCAGACCCAGCTCAGCCACACACCCACTTCGGCGAGGTCCGCCGGGGACCACGCTCCGGCCATGCGTTTCGCGGATGCCCTCGGGATCGGCGCCTACCGCTCGGTCCTGGTTTCCAGCTTCGCCAACGGCTGGGCAACCTTCGGCGTGCGGATGGCCACCGTGCCCCTCTTCGCTGTTGCTGCGCTCGGCGCGGGTCCTGAAACTGCCGGCCTGGCGCTTGCCGTGTTTGCCGGCGGAAACGCTGCCGCGCTGACGTTTTCCGGCCGGCTGGCCGACAGCCTGGGCCGGAAGCCGATGATGATTGCGGGGCTCCTTGTCGCCGGGGCCGCCACGGCAGCCATCGGCTTCACCTCCCACCTGGGCTGGTTCCTGGCGGCCTCCGCAGTGGCCGGGGTGGGGTCCGGCCTTCTGGGTCCCGCGCAACAGGCAGCCGTGGCCGACGTCATCGGGAACGAGCGGTCAGGCGGGCGCGTGTTGGCCGCGTACCAGATGACTACGGACATCGGTGCGATTTTGGGCCCGGTGCTGGTGGGATTCCTCGCCGATCAGCTGGGTTACGGCTGGGCGTTCGGCGTCACCGGCGGGGTCCTGGTGGTGGCCGCCGCCTGCTGGTCAGTCACGCGCGAGCCGCTAAAACGTACCGAGGGGTGGGATCCCACCGCCTAAGCATGCGCTTAGCCGCGGGATCCCACCCCTCGATTGTCGGAGCCGGCCCTTAGTTAAGCAGGGCGTCCACAAAGCCTTCAGCGTCAAACGGAGCCAGGTCATCGGCACCTTCGCCAAGACCGATCAGCTTGACCGGCACACCCAGTGACTTCTGGATGGCCACCACGATTCCACCCTTGGCCGTGCCGTCCAGCTTGGTCAGGACGATGCCGGTGATGTTCACTACCTCGGCGAAGACGCGGGCCTGGTTGAGGCCGTTCTGGCCAGTGGTGGCGTCCAGCACCAGCAGGACCTCGTCCACTTCGGCAAGCTTCTCGATGACGCGCTTGACCTTGCTGAGTTCGTCCATCAGGCCGGTCTTGTTCTGCAGGCGGCCCGCCGTGTCGATCATGACAACGTCGACTTCCTGGTCGATGCCTGCCTTGACCGCCTCATAGGCGACAGACGCGGGATCCGCGCCGTCGACGTCGGACTTCACCGTGGCAACGCCCACGCGCTGTCCCCACGTGGCCAACTGCTCCGCCGCGGCAGCGCGGAACGTGTCCGCCGCACCCAGCAGCACGTCCTTGTCCTCGGCCACGAGCACCCGGGCGAGCTTGCCCACTGTGGTGGTCTTTCCCACGCCGTTGACGCCCACCACCAGCACGATGGCTGGCTTGTCGCCCTGCCTGTCCGTGCGCAGGCTGCGGTCCATGGTCGGATCCACCAGTTTGATGAGTTCTTCGCGCAGCAGTGCCTTGACCTGCTCCGGTGTCCGGGTGCCGAGGACTTTGACCCGTTCCCGGAGCGCGTCAACCAGTTGCATGGTCGGTTCGGTTCCCAGGTCCGCCAGAAGGAGGGTTTCCTCAACTTCGTCCCAAACGTTTTCATCGATTTTGTCACTGGAGAGCAGGGCCAGCAGGCCCTTGCCCAGGATGTTGTTGGACCGGACCAGGCGTTCGCGCAGGCGCATCAGGCGGCCGGCCACCGGCAGGGGGGTTTCCACCTGGATGGTTTCAAGGCCCGCCGCGTCGTCGGGCACGTCAGTGGTTTCGAGGCCTTCGAGGTCTTCGAGGTCGACGCCGGCTGGAGCCTTCCGCTCGGCCGGAACCACGGGAGCGTCTTCGAGCAGTGTTCCCCCGCCGGCGACGGGGTCATTGGCGTCACGCGTCCCGGGGTACTGCGTGATGTTCTTCCGCGCCTTCAACAGGACCGGGATCAGCCCGCCAATAATCGCCAGGGCAGCAACAATGGACAGAATAATGGGGAGGATGTCATTCACTCCCCTAGCTTCTCACAACGCAGCATCCGATTGCGGCGGCCACTTGCACAGACTCTAGACCTCAGCTCCCAGGCGCTGGCTGATGACGGTGGAGACGCCGTCGCCGCGCATTGTGACGCCGTAGAGCGCATCAGCCACCGCCATGGTCCGTTTCTGGTGCGTAATCACGATCAGCTGGCTGGACTCCCGCAGTTCCTCGAAGATAGAGATGAGCCGGCCCAGGTTGGTGTCGTCAAGGGCCGCCTCCACTTCATCCATCACGTAGAACGGCGAGGGACGGGCCTTGAAGATGGCCACCAGCAGTGCGACGGCGGTGAGGGACCGTTCCCCCCCCGAGAGCAGTGAGAGCCGCTTGATCTTTTTGCCCGCCGGCCGCGCCTCTACCTCGATGCCTGTGGTGAGCATGTCTGAGGGGTCGGTGAGGACCAGACGTCCTTCCCCACCGGGAAAGAGCCGGCCAAAAACGTGGACGAACTGGGCCTGGGTGTCCTCAAATGCCTCGGCAAATACCCTCTGGACCCGGTGGTCCACTTCCTTGATGATGTCCAGCAGGTCCTTACGGCTGGATCTGAGGTCCTCAAGCTGGGTGCTCAGGAAATGGTGCCGCTCTTCGAGGGCCGCGAATTCCTCCAGTGCCAGCGGGTTGACCTTGCCCAGGGCGGACAGGTCGCGTTCGGCTTTTCGCAGCCGCTTCTCCTGTTCCGCCCTGTCAAACGGTTTGCCCTCGATCACCGGAGCGCCGCTCTCATCCACCGGGGCCCTGAGGGCAGCCCACTTGTCGCCGCTTTCCCCGGCGGGGACAGGCACGGGCACGTCGGGACCGTAGTCTGCCACCAAAACGTCCGGGGTAATGCCGAGTTCGTCGATGGACCGCGTTTCCAGGGCTTCGATCCGTGCCCGGTGCTGGGCCCGGACCAGCTCGTCCCGATGGACCGAATCGGTCAGCTCCGCCAACTCGCGGGCCAACGAATCGTTGCTGGTCCTGATCGCCTGCAATTGACGGTCCCGCTGTTCCCGGTTTTCCTCGGCGAGATCGCGCCCCCCACGTGCCAGCTCCACAGACACATCGATGAAGCGGACGGCCAGCTCCACGCCTGCTGACACGGCGGCCGCGCGCCGTGCCTGGAGCCGCCGGCGGCGGGCACGTTCCGCAGCTTCTTCCCTGGCCTTGCGTTCAGTTGCGGCGGCCCGCTCCAGTGAGACGGCCCTGTTCCGGCTGGCCGCCATTTGTTCTTCGGTACTGCGGAGCGCCAGCCGGGCATCCATCTCCGCGGACCGGGCAAGGGACGCCGCCAGAGCCAGGGCATCGCGCTGCTCCGTAGACGGCTCCTGTTCGGCGGGCGCCTCCTGCGCCGCTCCGAGCCTTGCGGCTATGGCCGCCAGCGCCTCTTCCTCCGTGCCCACATTCGCCTCAGCCCTGGCCAGCGAGTCGGCCAGCCTGTCACTTTCACCCACGGCGCTTCGCAGGATCGAGTTCAAATGCCCCAGCCGTTCCGCGACAGCCGCCAGCCGTGCGTCTGAGTCATGGAGCCTGTCCAGCGCGGTCTCGGCCCTCGCTTGGGCGTTGGTGCGCCTTGCCTCAGCGCCTGCCAGGGCAAACCGCTTCCGTTCGAGCTCGGCTGCGACGGCGGCGAGCCGGGTTTCGGCGTCGTCGACGGCGGCCTGAACCTCAAGCAGCGACGGCACCTTCGCGGAGCCTCCGGTGACGGTCAGTGCGGTCAGGACGTCCCCTGCGCTGGTCACAGCTGTCAGGTCCGGCCGTTCGGCCACCAGCTTGCCTGCGCCGGGCAAATCTTCAACGACGGCGAACCCGGCGAGGAGTGCTGCCACCGCCTGGCCGTCGTCGGCGGAGACCAGGTCGACAGCCCAGCGGGCACCCGCGGGCAAGGACCCGGCCGATGCGGGGTTGGGGCGTGCCAGTGGTGCAGCGGATTCCAGCAGCAGGGCGGCCCGGCCGGCGTCGTCATCCTTCAGGAGTTGCACTACGGCGGCGGCCACCGCGGGATCCCGGACCACGATCGCTTCGGAGACATCCCCGAGTGCGGCGGCAATCGCCGTCTCGTACCCTGTTTCAACAGCCAGGGACGAAGCCAGGGTGCCGCGGACACCGTCGAGGCCGGAGCTGAGTACGTGCGCCGCGCCGTCTTTGCGGTTGAGTCCAAGCTGCAGTGCGTCGCGCCGGGCCACCAGGGCCTCGCGTTCGCGGACTGCTTCTCCCCCGCTGGCAGTTAGGCCGGCAATCTCCTGCTGGACGGCGTCGAGTTCGGCGCTGGCGTCCTCGTAGTCGGCGTCGAGGCCTTCTTCTCCTTCCTCGACACCTGCCACCTGGGTTTCCAGGGCGGTGAACTCGGTCTGGGCCTTACGGCGGCGTTCCTGGCCGGCGGCGAGTGACTCGCGGAGCCTGCCCAGTTCGGCCTGGGCGGACTCCACGCGCGATCTCGCCGCACCTACCTGGCCGGCGAGCTTCGCGAGCCCTTCGCGGCGGTCTGCTGCGGCGCGGAGGACAGCCGTGAGCCGCTTGTCCTCGGCCACGGCGGCGCGTTCGGCCTCGGTCCTGGCCGCTGTAGCTGACTCGAGGGCGCTGCGCCGGTCAAGGATGTGGCGCTCGAGCCCTGTCAGCTCGTCCCGGACTCTGGCGGCCTGCCGTTCGAGCTGCTCCGGGTCCCTCCCCGAGGACGGGTCGGCGCCTACTGCCCCGAGCAGCCGGCCCCGTTCCTGGGCAAGGGCGCCGAGGGACCGGAGGCGTTCCCGTGCTGCGGTCAGCCGGTACCAGGAGTCGCGCGCTGAGTTCAACCTGGGCGTGGCCTCGGCGGCGAGTTGTTCCAGCCCGGCCTGCCCCCGGCGCCCGGCTTCCAGTTCCTGCTCCACAACCGCCCGGCGGGCTTTGAGGGCCGCCTCATCCGCCACATCCTGCTCAAGGGAGTCCTGCTCCCGGACCAGATCGTCGGCCAACAGCCGCGCACGGGCGTCGCGGACATCGAACTGGACCCGCTGGGCCCGGCGCGCCACGTCAGCCTGTTTACCAAGCGGTGTGAGCTGGCGCCTGATCTCGCCCGTCAGGTCGTTCAGTCGCTGCAGGTTCGCCTGCATGGCTTCGAGCTTGCGGACTGTCTTTTCCTTGCGGCGGCGGTGTTTGAGGATACCTGCGGCCTCCTCGATGAAACCGCGGCGGTCCTCAGGAGTGGCGTGCAGGACCTTGTCCAGCTGTCCCTGGCCCACAATGACATGCATTTCCCGGCCGAGGCCCGAGTCGGAGAGCAGTTCCTGGATGTCGAGCAGGCGGCAGCTGGCCCCGTTGATGGCGTATTCGGATCCGCCGGCACGGAACAAGGTCCGTGAGATGGTGACCTCGCTGTACTCAATGGGCAGCGCCCCGTCAGTGTTGTCGATGGTCAGGGAGACATGGGCACGGCCCAGTGGCGGCCGCCCGGACGTCCCGGCAAAAATCACGTCTTCCATTTTGCCGCCGCGCAGGGTTTTGGCGCCCTGCTCCCCCATCACCCAGGACAGGGCGTCCACCACATTGGACTTCCCGGAGCCGTTCGGTCCCACTACGGCCGTGACTCCGGGCTCGAAGTCGAACGTCGTGGCCGAGGCAAACGACTTGAATCCCCGGACGGTAAGGCTCTTGAGGTGCAAGGTGTTTCTGGCTCCTGCTCGGCGGACTGGGCGCGCTGTTGATCCGGAATATCATTCAGACATACCCGAGTGTTCGGACTCACTCGGGTGCCCGGGGGACGGCCCCGGCTACCTACAATCTACTGCGGGGCTGCGACAATTCCGCGCAGATCCGTGCGAAACCGCTCCAGGCGGCATGTGCAGGAACTAAGCAACACCGGGCATAGTTAACCCTTGGGCTTGTGCTGGATAGTGCGGTCAACCGCGGGAGTGCAGGACGAATACGAACAGGGGCTTTGATTTGACAGGGAATGCAACATTCCGGCACGACAACACCGCCTTGCTTTCGGTGAGCAGCGTCGAAGCTCCGAAGATTGTCAGTTCCGCGGATTTCGACCGAAGGCTGGCCCCGACCCTGCGGCGGCTGAAGTTCCCGCCAAAGCTGCTTGAACGTGTCGCCGGCATCACGCACCGGCGCTGGTGGGCCCCCGGGACAGCGTTCGACGATGCCGCCATTGAGGCCGGCGCGAAGGCCATGGCCGAGTCCGGCGTCGAAGCGTCCGAGGTGGGCCTGCTGATCAACACTTCGGTCACGCGGCGCAGCCTCGAACCGTCAGTCGCGGTGAAAATCCACCACGGACTCAGCCTGCCGTCGTCGGCGATGAACTTCGACCTGGCCAACGCGTGCCTCGGCTTCGTCAACGGCCTGACACTGGCGGCCAACATGATCGACTCCGGCCAGATCAAATACGCAATGATCGTCAACGGTGAGGATGCCCAGGCCACGCAGGAGGCAACCCTGGCCCGGCTACTGCGGCCCGAGACCACACGCGAGGACTTCGGCCGCGAGTTCGCCACGCTCACCTTGGGCTCCGGAGCCGCCGCGGCCGTTCTGGGCCCGGCGGACCAGCACCCCGGGGCGCACCGGATCGTCGGCGGCGTGATGCGCGCCGGCACCGAGCACCATGAACTGTGCGTAGGCGGCATAGACGGCATGGCCACCGACACCAAGGGCCTGCTCGATGGCGGCCTGCGGCTCGTCGTCGACGCCTGGCACGAGGCCCAGCCCGAGTGGGACTGGGGCTCAATGGACCGCTACGTTACGCACCAGGTGAGCAATGCCTATACACAAGCGATCATCGAGGCAATCGGCCTGGATCCGAAAAAGGTCCCCATCACGTTCCCGCACTGGGGCAACGTAGGGCCGGCATCCCTTCCCATGACCCTCGCTGCCGAAGCTCAGAGTCTGGGAACCGGGGACCGCGTGCTGTGCATGGGCGTCGGTTCCGGCCTGAACACCGCCCTAATGGAAATTGCGTGGTAGCCGCCGACTGGCCCGGCGTGGACCCCGAGTGGTCGCGCGAAATCGAGGTTGCATCCACCTCCGACACAGATGAGCCCGCAACCGTACGCCGCTGGCACCTGCTCGATAACGGCGCGCAGCTCGCACGCCGCGGCCTGACTCCGGCCGGCACCCTGCTGTGCGTGCACGGCAATCCCACGTGGTCCTTTCTTTGGCGGACCCTGCTGGCCGCCGGATCCGACCCCGCCCACCCATGGCGGGTGGTGGCGGTGGACCAGCTGGACATGGGCTACTCCGAGCGCACCGGAACGTTCCGGCGGCTAGCGGACCGGATCAACGACCTGGGCGACCTGACCGCCGCCCTGGAGCTGGCCGGACCGGTGATCACCGTCGGCCACGACTGGGGCGGCGTCATCAGCCTCGGCTGGGGCCTGGCACATCCGCAGCAGCTGGCCGGCGTTGTGCTGACCAACACTGCCGTCCACCAGCCGTCCGACTCCCCCATCCCGCCGGCGCTGCGGCTTGCCCTGCACCCTGCCGTCCACCGCTGGGGAACGACGACGTCGGACGCCTTCCTGCGGGTGACGCATTCCCTGGCGCACCCGCCGCTGGCCGCGGATGTCCGCAGTGCCTTCATGGCCCCCTACCGCCGCGCCGGCCTCCGCGCCGGGGTGGGCAATTTTGTCGCGGACATTCCAGCGGACCCGTCCCATCCCAGCTTCGCCGTGCTCAGCCACGTTGCCGAAGGACTGCGCGGGCTGAAGGTTCCTGCCCTGATGCTCTGGGGCCCCCGGGACCCGATCTTTTCGGACCGGTACCTGAAGGACCTCATCGGCCGGCTGCCACACGCGAAAGTGCACCGCTTCGAGGGTGCCGGCCATCTTGTCGCCGAAGACCGTGACATCGCCGCGCCGGTCTTCGAATGGCTGGCCGAGCTCGGTGGGGACAGTGGGCCCGGCCTCCAGGGGAAGGACATGAGCGGCGCCCCTGCATTGGAGTACAACGCCGGGACCCAGAAGTCCGGCATCGGAATCCCGCCTCTGTGGGATCCCCTCATTGAGCTGGCAACTGGACCCGCGGGCGGGGACACCGCCGTCGCGGAAATGTCCGCGGACGGTGGCATCTCCCGCTCGCTCAACTGGCGGGAGCTGGAACAGAACATTGCCGTCCTCGCGGCGGGCCTGGACGAAATCGGAGTAGGGCGTCGCAGCCGGGTGAGCCTGATGGTTCCGCCGGGCGTGGATTTGACCGTGGTGCTCTACGCCTGCCTGCGGCTAGGCGCAGTGGTGGTCGTGGCCGACGCCGGCCTGGGCACCCGCGGCCTGAGCCGCGCCGTGAAGGGCGCCACCCCGGATTTCCTCATTGGAATCGACAAGGCGCTGGCGGCCGCCTCGATGCTCGGCTGGCCGGGCAGGCGCGTCAGTGTGCGGGATCTGCCGGCCGCCCGCCGCCGCCTCCTCGGCGTCGAAACCTCGCTCACCGCCCTCGTCCGCCGCGGAACCAGCCTCCTCAGCCGCAACCCGCCGCTGCAGGCTCCGTCCCAGGGCGCCCCGGAACCGGGCGCACCGGCCGCCGTGCTCTTCACCTCCGGCTCCACCGGTCCCGCCAAGGGCGTGCTTTACACCCACCGGCAGCTAGCCGCGATGCGGGATACCGTGGCAACAACGCTGGGGATCCGTCCCGGTGCCCGCCTGGTGGCGGGCTTCGCGCCGTTCGCCCTGCTGGGACCCGCGCTCGGAGCGGTTTCGGTGACACCCGCCATGGACGTCACGGCGCCCCGCACCCTGACGGCCCGCGCGCTGGCGGAAGCCGCCGAGGCCATCGACGCCACCGTGGTTTTCGCCTCACCCGCGGCGCTGCGCAATGTCCTGGCCACCAAGGGCAGCCTGAGCGGCGCCGGGAACGAGGCACTGGGACGCGTGGAGCTGCTGCTCTCCGCCGGCGCGCCCGTCCCCGAGTCCCTCCTCGCAGAGTTGCAGCTGCTGCTGCCCAGCGCCTCGCTCCACACGCCCTACGGGATGACCGAGGCGCTGCCCGTCACCGACATCAGCCTCGAAGATATCCGCGCCGCTGAGGCCGACGCCGGCGCGGGGACCATGGCGGGGGCCGGTAATGGCGTGTGCGTGGGCCTGCCGGTGCACGGCGCCCGCGTGGCCGTCATCCCGCTCGCTGCAGACGGGACCGCGCCGGGAAACCACCCGGTCACAGATGCTGGGGTCACTGGTGAAATCCTGGTCAGCGCCCCGCATGTGAAGGATGCCTACGACCGGCTCTGGCTGACCCAGCGCGAAAGCGTGCGCACGGACGGCTGGCACCGCACCGGCGACGTCGGGCACTTCGACGCCACCGGCCGCCTCTGGGTGGAGGGACGCCTCGCGCACCTCGTGACGGCGGCCGGTTCTGTGGTGACGCCAGTGGGCGCCGAGCAGGCCATCGAACGCCTGGCCGACGTCGGCCTTGCCGCCGTCGTTGGGGTGGGCCCGGCCGGGACGCAGGCCGTCGTCGCCGTCGTCGAGACTGTACCTCCTGCCCGCCGGGCCGGCCCTGCCGCGCCGCAACTCGCCGGGCGGGTACGGGAGGCGGCCCGTCAGGCAGGCGTCAGCGTCTCTGCGGTGCTCGCAGTCCCTGCCCAGCCAACCGATATCCGCCACAACGCCAAGATTGACCGGACCCGCCTCTCCCGGTGGGCGACGACCGTACTGGCCGGCGGCCGGCCGGGCACGCCATGAGGGTCCTCGTCACAGGAGCGAGCGGCCTGCTCGGCCGTGAAGTCGCCCGGCTGCTGGTGCGGCAGGGACACGCAGTCACCACGTTCCAGCGGCGTCCCGCGGTTGTGGACGGCGTCGAGGACCTCACCGGGTCAGTTGCGGACGTCGAGGCCGTACGCCGCGCCGTCACCGGCGCCGAGGGCGTCATCCACCTCGCCGCGAAGGTCTCCTTCACCGGCCGCGCCGCGGATTTCGACCAGGTCAATATCGAAGGAACCCGCCGCCTGCTCCGGGCGGCCCGGGAGGGCGGCGTCCGGGATTTCGTATTCGTCTCCTCCCCGTCCGTGGCCAACTCCGGGACCGCCATCGCCGGGCTGGGCGCCGGGCCGGCGGACCCGGACCGGGCGCACGGCCACTACGCCAGCACCAAAGCCGAGGCCGAACTGCTGGCGCTGGCCGCGGACTCACCGGAATTCCGGGTCGCGGCGGTGCGCCCGCACATCGTCTGGGGCCCGGGCGACACTCAGTTGGTGGAACGGGTGCTGGAACGTGCCGGCCGCGGCCGCCTGCCGCTGCTCGACGCCGGCGCGGCACTGATCGACACAACCTACGTTGACAACGCCGCCTCGGCCCTGGTCGCCGCGCTGCACCGCAGCGAGCACATCCATGGCCGGGCGCTGGTGGTCACTAACGGCGAACCCCGGCCGGTTGGCGAGCTGCTGGCAGGCATCTGCGCAGCGGGCGGGGTACCGGCACCGTCGTGGAGCGTGCCGGGCAGACTGGCGCGGGCTGCGGGATCCGTGGTGGAGAGGGTCTGGATCCGGGCCGGCCGGGAGGAGGAGCCGCCCATGACCAGATTCCTTGCTGAGCAGCTCTCCACCGCCCACTGGTTCGACCAGCGCGAGACCCGCGAACTCCTCAACTGGGCCCCCGCCGTCTCGATTGACGAAGGCCTGGCGAGGCTGGCCGACTACTACGGTCCGCCATCAATTCGACTCCCCTACCAGCGTCCGTTCCGCGGGCGCGGCTGGCACACCGGGCACGTGTAGGCCGAGCGGTTCATGAACTGTTCGCGGCGAATGGTGGAGTTAATTCCGACGGCGGTGCACCGGTTGCAGGGCTGCCCTTCCCTGCCGTACGCATTAAGGGAGCGGTCAAAGTAGCCGGAAACACCGTTGACGTTGACGTACAGGGAATCGAAGCTGGTGCCGCCGGCTGCCAGGGCGTCCAGCATGACCTCGCGGGCACACGTGAGGACGCGTTCAGCGTCGGCACGGCGCAGTTTGTCGGTAGGCCGGGCGTAGTGCAGGCCGGCCCGCCACAGTGCCTCGTCGGCGTAGATGTTGCCGATTCCCGAGACCAGTCCCTGGTCCAGGAGGGCGCGTTTGAGGCCCGTCCTGCGCTTCTTGAGCCGGCTGTAGAACAGGTCGAAGGAAAACGCCGGGTCCAGGGGGTCCCGGGCGATGTGGGCTGCCTCTTCGGCAATCAGGGGAAGCGGCGATTCGGCGAGGCCGCCGGGGCCGCCGTCGCCCGTAGGGACCATGTCCGTCACGAAGAGCCCGCCAAAAATGCGCTGGTCCACAAACCGGAGCTCGCCCGGCATACCGTCACCCGGGCTCAGGCGAAGCCGCACCTTCAGGTGCTTTTCATCCGGCACGGACGGGTCCTGCATCAGCAGCTGGCCGCTCATGCCCAGGTGCGCCATGAGGGCGATGGCAGGTGCGGCGGTTCCTGAGAATCCATCGGCGGTGGCGATCTCCGGGGCCTCGCGCAGCGGCATCCACAGGAACTTTCCGCGCCGGACCACATCCGTCACGGTGGTGCCTTGGAGGTTGCCGATGAAGTCCTCCGGGCCCAGTGTGTGACGGCGGAGGGAGCGGGGGTCCAACACGTCCACTGACGTGATGGTCCGGCCGCGGAGCCAGTTCACCAACCCGCGCCGGACCACTTCAACTTCAGGAAGTTCGGGCAACGCTTGACCTAGACGCTGGAAGCGGACTCGGCTGGTCCGCCTGCCGCGGCCGATTCCTTGGTTCCGGACAGTGCACGCCAGGCGTCTGAGGCGGCTTCCTGCTCGGCTTCCTTTTTGGAGTGGCCCGAGCCGTTGCCGTACGGCTTGCCACCGATGTTCAGGACAGCTTTGAAGGTGCGGGCGTGGTCCGGACCGGCTCCGTCGACTGCGTAGAAGATGGTGCCGAGTTGCCGGCTGGCGGCGAGCTCCTGGATGCTGGTCTTCCAGTCGGTTCCGGCGCCGAGGGCGGCTGCGTCCTTCAGGAGAGGGCCGATCAGGCGCATGACCAGCTGGCGTGCGGTTTCAATGTCGTTGGACACGTAGGTGGCACCGATGAGTGCCTCCATGGTGTCGGCCAGGATGGAGGCTTTGTTCTTGCCCTCGGTGAGCTTTTCGCCCTGTCCCAGGTAGATGTAGTCCCCAATGCCGAGGCTCCGGCCGATGCCGGCCAGAGCGCGGGTGCTGACCACCGCGGAACGGCGCTTGGCCAGGTCGCCTTCAGGCAATGTGGGATTGTCCCGGTACAGGGCGTCCGTGACGGAGAAGCCCAGGATGGAGTCGCCGAGGAACTCCAGCCGCTCGTTGGTGGGGATGCCGCCGTTTTCGTAGGCGTAGGAACGGTGTGTCAGAGCAAGACGAAGCGTCCCGGCGTCAATAGAGACACCGAGACGCTTCAGAAGCTCTTCAGTTGAAGACATCATCTCAGCCTAGGGGGCCGATTAGACGTCTGCGACCTTGCGGCCCTTGTACTCAAGGAACAGCGCAGTGCCAGCCGAGTCGGTGACGACCTTTGCCTGGTGCGGCAGGCTGTAAACAACCTGGCCGTTCTCTACGGTCTTCACCAGGTGGGGGGCAGTTGCCTTCCACTGGGAGCGGCGGGCGCGGGTATTCGAGCGAGACATTTTCCGCTTGGGAACAGCCACGGCTAACTCATTTCTCTCTAGACAAACACGTACAAATCAATTTTGCCGGTCAGGCTTAGCCATATCAGCTAGGGCAGCCCAGCGAGGATCCAAGACCTCGTGGTGGTGCCCCGGCTCGTCTTCCAGGCGAACTCCGCATTCGGAACAAAGGCCCTGGCAGTCTTCCCGGCACACCGGCTGGAACGGCAGCATGGTTATGACTGCGTCCCGCAACACCGGTTCAAGATCGATCAGATCGTACTCGACTCGACGTTGCTCTTCTTCGTCTTCTTCATCCGAAAGCACGACGCCCTCATAGAAGAAAAGTTCTTGCACATTGACCTCAAGGTCATACGCAAGGGGATCCAGGCATCGCCCGCATTCGCCCGTTACTGCAGCGATAGCGGTTCCTGATACCAGGATTCCTTCGTGTACGGCCTCAAGCCTCATGTCCAGCTCGATATCCGAGCCTTCCTGAACGCCAATCAGCGCCACACCAAGATCACTTGGCGCGGGTACATGTTCTTTCAGTGTCCGCATGCTGCCCGGGCTGCGCCCGAGATCCTTGACGTCGAACGCCAAGGGCGAACTAGCATCTCGTTTAATGAGAACTCCTGTTGAACATATGACCGACGTACCATCTTAGCCTGAAGAACCGCGGGGACTCAAACCAGGCCAGTGCCCCGTGCTGGGGCGGACGTCGAAGTACCGCACTAGCTTACCCTCTTGGCAGTCGATCCTATGCCGACTCGCCAGCGAGCAGCCTTTTTTGAACCGACCGCGGCACGTAATCGGAGACGCTGCCGCCCAGGCTGGCAACTTCCTTGATGAGCGTGGAGGACAGATGCAGGTAATGCGCCTCGGCAGGCAGGAACACCGTCTCCACCCCGCTGAGCTGACGGTTCATGGTGGCCATCGGAAGTTCGTAATCGAAGTCCGACGACGAGCGGAGGCCTTTCACGATTGCCGACACTCCGCGCTGGCGGCAATACTCCGCCAAAAGGCCCTCCCCTACAGGTTCCACCACGATGCCTTGCAGGGATGCCAGGGTTTCGCGCGCCATGTCGATGCGGTCCCCGAGGCTGAATTTGTACTTCTTGGCATAGTTGTTGGAAACAGCCACGATCACTTCATCAAAAAGGCCCGCCGCACGGGCAATGACCTCGAGATGACCGTTGTGGATGGGGTCAAAGGATCCGGGGCAGACAGCGCGTCTCATGCACCGAACCTACCGCATGGGACGGCCGGGATACCATGACTGGATGCATCCACCACGGGAACTTTACCTGCCCGCCGCACCGGCTCCGTGGCAGCGCACCGCGGCCGGCGCCAACCTCCTGGGCCCGGCCGGGCAGCTTGGCGTAACCATCTTCGAGGAGATGACCACCCTGGCGTTGCAGACCGGCGCGATCAACCTGGGCCAGGGCTTTCCGGATGAGGACGGTCCCGCGGAAATCAAAGCCGCAGCCATGGCGGCCATTGCGGCGGGGGCCAACCAGTATGCGCCGGGCAAGGGCATCCTGGAACTGCGTGAGGCGGTTGCTGTCCACCAGGAACGGTTCTACGGATTGGCCCCGGACCCGCAGACCGAGGTGATCGTCACCACCGGAGCAACCGAAGCCATCGCGGCCGCCCTGCTGGCCTTCATCGGGCCGGGCGATGAAGTGCTGACCTTCGAGCCGTTCTATGACTCTTACGGCGCTGTCATCGGGCTGTCGGGCGCCACCCACATCACGGCACCGCTGCTGGCGCCCGACTTTTACCCGGACATGCCGGCCCTGGAAGCCGCCTTCAGTGACCGGACCCGGGTGGTGCTGCTGAACAACCCGCACAATCCCACCGGCGCGGTCTTCCCACGCGAGGTTCTGCAGCGAGTCGTCGAACTTGCCCGCAAGCATGACTGCCTGATCGTCACCGATGAGGTGTATGAGCACCTCACCTTCGGCTCCGGTCACATTCCGGTGGCCACGCTGCCGGGTGCCGCGGACAGGACCCTCACCATCTCCTCGGCAGGGAAGACCTTCTCCTTCACCGGCTGGAAGATCGGCTGGCTGACCGGCCCCAAAGAGCTGGTGGCAGCAGTCCGCACCGTCAAGCAATTCCTGACCTACAGCTCCGGCACCCCGTTCCAGGCCGCCATTGCGGCAGGGCTGGCCCTGCCGGATGAGTTTTACCACGGCATTTCTGCCACCCTCCAGCGGAAGCGGGACATCCTGAGCACAGGCCTCCGCACCGCCGGATTCGACGTTTTTATCCCGCAGGGCACATATTTCGTCAATGTGGACACCGCGCCCCTTGGCATTGCCGACTCCGTGGACCTTGCCCGCCGGCTTCCGGCCTTGGTGGGAGTGGCGGCCATCCCCGTCCCCGTGTTCTGTCATCCGGAAGGAGCGGAACGGACCCGCAGCCTGCTGAGATTCGCTTTCTGCAAGAAGGTGGCCGTCCTCGAAGAGGCCGCCGCCCGGCTGGCCACACTCAGCGGAAAGCTGTGATGGCGGAGGCCGGCAGCCCGCGGTCCAACCGGTTCCTGCGGACCACGGGACAGCACGCCGCCATCGAGCCCGATTCCTTCACCGACGGCGCTTATGTCCTGAGCATCGGCGGCGCCGAGCAGTCCCACGTCGATCTGGCCCGCCCGGAGGAGATTTTTTACGAATACCTGCGGCGGATCGGCCACCTGGTGGACCTTGCGGCTCCGGCGGGCAGGCCCATCACAGCGCTGCATCTAGGCGCAGGGGCGCTGACCCTTGCACGGTACATCCAGGCGACACGGCCCGGTTCGGTCCAGTACGCAGTGGAGCTGGAGCGGGAGCTCCTCGATTTTGTTTTGCAGCAGCTCCCCCTGCCCGTCGGAAGCGACCTGCACACCATCATCGGCGATGCCCGCGACGCCCTGTCCGTCCTAAATCCGGACCTTGAGTTCGACGTCGTCATCTTGGACATTTTCTCCGGGCCCGAAGCGCCGGCGCACATTGCCTGCACGGAGTTCTACGAGGAGGCCCGTGCACACCTCGGCCCCCAGGGCCTGCTGATCGTCAACGTGGGCGATGAACCCGGCCTCACGCTGGTCCGAAGCCAGGTTGCTGCCCTGCGCCGCGCTATAACCGATGTAGCCGCGTTCGCCGAAACAGGCATGTTTGGCGGCCGCTACCCCGGCAACATCATCCTGACCGGCACGCAGACGGCGTGGCCTGCGGACTGGACCGCCGAACTGACAGCGCGCGGCCCCCACCCGGCGAAGGTTATGGCGGGCGTGGACCTGGACGCCCTCGCAGGGCCGGCCGCGAGCTAAGCGGCGCGGTCCACGCCTCCGCTTCCTGACCCGCGTCAGACCTCGCCCGCTGCCTGCCCGTCAACGACAACGTCCGGCGTGATGGCGTCCGGGACGGAGGGCTCCGCGAACCACAGTTTGGTTTCACCGTATTTCTTCTCCGCAAACCGCTCCAGGCCGGCCGGCCAGGTTGGCTCAGGCGAACGCGAGGACCGTTCCACCACCACCAGCGCCGCCGGAGTGAGATGGTCTGCAAGCTTGGCCAGCACCGCGGACAGGGCAGGCTCATCCAATGGATAGGGCGGGTCCAGGAAAACGAGGTCCCAGCGGACCGCCTCCGGTGCGCGCTCCAGGAAGGACTCCACCTTGGACCGGTGGACGGTCACAACTTTGCGGGCCAGCACGCCGTTGATGAGGTCGGCGTTGCGCTGGCACACTGAACTCGCCTTGGCATCGAATTCCACGAGGTCGACGGTGTCGGCCCCCCTGCTGCCGCTCTCCAGACCCAGCGATCCCGACCCCGCGTAGAGGTCCAAAACCCGGGCTCCGGCAATGATCCCGAAGGCGTCAAGGCGGGAGAACAATGCTTCCTTGACGCGGTCCGTGGTGGGACGGGTGAGGGAACCGGGCACGCTGACCAATGGGGTACTGCCTGCGGCACCCGCAATGATGCGGCTCATGCCCGCCTGCTATCCGCGCTCAAGGAACGCCTCCTTTTCGGGGTTCAAATATTCGTCAATGGCCTCAGCCAAACGGGGATGCCGCGCCAGTGACGGGTCTTTCCGCACTACGTCCTGGGCGTCCTGCCTGGCGCGGGCAATGATGTCCTCATGCTCGAGGACGCGCAGCAGTTTCAGGGTGGAACGGCCGCCGGACTGCGACGCCCCCAGGATGTCGCCCTCCCGCCGCAGCTTGAGGTCCTCCTGGGACAGCTCGAAGCCGTCGGTGGTTGACGCCACGGCGTCCAGCCTTCGCCGGCTCGGGTGCCCGGGCTCGAGGCTCGTGACCAGCAGGCAGGTTCCGGGGAGGCCGCCGCGGCCCACCCGGCCACGCAACTGGTGCAGCTGCGAAATGCCGAAGCGGTCGGCATCGAGGATCACCATCAACGTTGCGTTGTGGACGTCGACCCCGACTTCGATGACGGTAGTGGAGACCAGGAGCCTGGTCCGGTTGGCGGTGAAATCCGCCATCGCGGCGGACTTCACCGCAGCGTCCAGCCGGCCGTGCATCGGCCCCATCGGCACACCGGCCAGGGCGGGCTCCTGCTGGAGTTGTTCGACGACGGCGGTCACCGACGCGAGCTCGCGCGCCCCGCCATCGCTGCCCAGCTCAGCCGCAGAAGGTTCCGCTTCCCCCGGACTGAAATCGCCGTCGTCGTCCGTCCCGATCCTGGGGCACACAACAAACACCTGGTGCCCGGCGTCGATCTCCTCCCGTGAACGGGACCAGATGCGCCCCGCCCAGCCGGGGTTCTCGGCGAGGCCCACCACGTGGGTGGAAATCGGTGCCCGGCCCGCGGGGAGCTCGTCCAGGACCGATGTTTCAAGGTCGCCGAACACCGTCATGGCAACGGTCCGGGGAATCGGCGTCGCCGTCATAACAAGAAGGTGTGGCGGCTTGATGGCCTTGGAGCGGAGAACGTCCCGCTGCTCCACGCCGAACCGGTGCTGTTCGTCCACCACGATCAGGCCAAGGTCATAAAACGCCACGTTGTCGCTGAGCAGCGCGTGCGTGCCGATCACAATCCCGGCCGCACCGGAAGCGGCATCGAGCAGTGCGTGTTTGCGGGCGGCGGCGGGCATGGAACCGGTGAGCAGCGTGACCTGCACAGCATTATTGGCGAGGCCGCCGAGCAGCCCGTCCGAGGACAGCATGGGATGGCGGGACAGGGAACCCAGCGTGCGGCGGATAGATTCGAAATGCTGGGCCGCGAGGACTTCGGTGGGCGCCAACAGTGCTGCCTGCCCACCGGCATCCACCACCTGCAGCATGGCACGGAGCGCGACGATGGTTTTGCCGGAGCCCACCTCGCCCTGCAGGAGCCGGTTCATGGGGCTGGCCTGCGCAAGTTCACCGGCAACGGTTTTTCCGACGGCGGCCTGCCCGGCGGTCAGTGTGAAGGGTAGCTGCCGGTCGAAGGCCGTCAGCAGCCCCTCGGCCGCCGGTCGGCGCGCAGTGGCTTCTTCGACAGCGAGCTGGGCACGGCGACGTGCCAGGGCAGCCTGCAGGACCAGGGCTTCCTGGTAGCGGAGCCGGTCCTGGGCCCGCAACCAGTCGGGCTTCGATGCGGGCTGGTGGATAAGGCGGTAAGCCTCGGCCACAGGCAGGAAATTCTCCCGGCGGGCAACGGCGTCGGGCAGTGGGTCCGGCAGCGCATCCAGATCCACTGTTTCGAGCAGCGTGGCGACCACCCTCTGGATCGACCAGCTGGTGAGCTTGGCGGTGGCCGCATACACCGGGATGGGGACGGCAGCCAACTTTTCCGGGTCCATAGGCGGCAAATCCGGATCGTCTTCGAGGAGGTGGAATTCGGGGTTGGTCAGACCCAGCGACGGGCCATACCGCTTCACTTTGCCGGAGAACAGCACACGACGGCCGGGCAGGAGCTCGGCCTTTGCCCGAAATCCGCGAAAGAAAGTGATCTTGAGCGTGCCGTGCCCGGTGCCGGGGCCTACCGCCGAAAGGCGCGGACGGCCGTGGGATTCGGCGTCGTCGGTGACGATGACGTCCGTGATGGAACCGCTTTTGGTATGCATCTTTCGGGTGCTGTTGGACAGCACCCGCGCAATCAGGGTAACTTCCTCATCCACAGGCAGCTCGCTGATGGGCGTCAGCTCACCTCGGGTCAGATACCGCCGGGGGAAATAGTTCAGCAGCCCGCCGACAGTGGTGATTCCCAGGTGCTTCTCAATGACCGAAGCTGAGCGTTTCCCGATCCGGCGTTCCAGACCCAGGTGCAGTTCAGCGCTCATGCCCGTTGGAGCCCACTGGATCTGCTTCGGGGTCGCGCGGCAGCGCCAGCTCGCTGACCGTGATATCCGTGGGGTCCCCCAAGGCGCGGATAAGCGTGACGGCCGGTTCGGCCTCTGCGACATGGACATGGACGCGCCAGCGGTAGTTGCCGACCGGATCCGCGGCGCTGCCCACCTGGCTCATGATGACGGAGTCGCCGATCTCGTCCAGCCGTTGACGGAGGGTGGCTGCGTTCAGTGGCGAGAGGCTGATGGTGCACATGACCTCCACACCGTCGTCGTCCGGCAGGCTGGTGTGGATGTGCGGGTCCTGGACGTCATAGCCGTGGAGCCCGTCCAGGAGTTCGCTCTGCAGCTCTATTCCCAGGACGGCGGAGCGGAGGCAGTCGAGGATCAGGAGCATGCCCACACCTCCCGCATCGACAACGTGCGCTGCGTGGAGGGCGTCCAACTGGTCCTCGGTGTGGACAACTGCCGCCAAGGCACCCTTTACCATCGCGTCGAGGGCAAGGCCAAGGGCGTGGTTGCTGTCGTCGCCATTTTGCCGTGCGTCCACTGCGGCGGCGGCCCGGGCCGCTGCCTCCATCACGGACAACATGGTGCCGGGGACGGGGTCGCTCAAGGCGGACCAGGCCCGGAGCTGCGCCCGGTTCAGCGCTGCGGCGAGGAGGGCGGACGTCAGCCGGGTATGGCCTGTCAGCGGCTCAGCGGCGGCGCACAGGAAGACGGAAAACAGTGTGCCCGAGTTACCCCGCGCCTGCTCCATCGCAGCTTGGCCGGCCGCCGCGAGGCAGGCTCCCACATCCGCCTGGCCGGCGTCGGAGGGGCCTGCGCCGCTGCCTTGCAGGGCACGTGCTGCGGCGCGGACGGTGAGGTAAAGGTTAGTCCCGGTATCGCCGTCCGCTACGGGGAAAATGTTGATGGCATTGATGCGGTCGCTGTGGTTACCGATGGCCGTTTCAGCCTTGTCCAACCACCGCTTCATCGCTTGCGCATTGGCGGCAACCTTAGTCTGCAAAGTGATCCCATCCCGTGGCGCCAGCGACGCGGCCCGCAATTGTGACGCCCGGGTCAATGTCGGTTCCCGGGGCTTGTACTGAGCCTATCGCAGTGAATCCGGCCGGAAGCTGAATGCCTGCAGGGAATGTAGCAAGTAGCCCGTGGTCTTCTCCCCCGCCCAGCACCCATGCCATGGGGTCACTTGCGAGGATGTCCGACGCAGGGCTGAGGCCTTCCGCGTGGCGCTTCAGTTCCACCGGGTCCAGGTCCAGCACCACACCGCTGGCGGCGGCGAGGCGGCCGCCGTCGCGGACCAGTCCATCCGAGATATCCATCATGGCGGTGGCACCGGCCGCCATGGCCAGCGGGCCAGCGGACAAGGGTGGCCGCGGGCGGCACTGCGTTTCCACGAGGGAGCGTTGCGGCCCGGTTAGGGACTGTACGGGGGTCTCCGATTCCAGGAGCGCGAGTCCGGCAGCGGCCCTGCCCACGGTTCCTGCCAGCGCCAGGACGTCGCCTGCGCGGGCACCGGAGCGCAACACAGCCCTTCCGCCGGCGAGGGTGCCCAGCACAGCCACCGTCACGGAGATTTCCCGGCCGCGGCCAAGGTCGCCGCCGGCCACCGAGCAGTCAGCGGCCCCCAGTTCCTTGATTCCCGCGCTCAGTCCGTATGCGAGGTCCTCCACCCAGCTGACTGGTGTCTCAGGCGGCAGCGTGAGGCTGACCACCAGCGACGTGGCTGTGCCGCCCATGGCGTTGATATCGCTGAGGTTCTGGGCTGCTGCTTTCCACCCGACGTCAAAGCCAGTGGTTTGGTAGCCGTTGTTCCATTCGAGGCGGAAGTCCTGGTCCTGGACCTGCGTGTCGATGGAGATCAGGGTTCGGCCGTCCGGGGCCGACACCAGCGCGGCGTCGTCCCCCGGGCCGAGCAGCGTGGCCGATCCGTGGGCGCCGCCCAAGGCCAGCAGGGGAAATATCCGGGCAAGAAGTTCGGATTCGGACAGTGCGGCGACAGTGAGAGTTTCGGCATTCAGCGGATTTTCAGGCACGCCCCTACGCTACAGCGCGGCACGGACAATGCTGCTTCTGCCCCCGGATGGCGTCCCGGCGCAGCGCGTGGCGGCGCTAGGCTTGAAGGATGCAACATGCCCTTTTGCCCCTGCCTGTCCGTGTGTCCATGGGCCTGCTGGCCGCAGCCCTGGCCGGCGCTGTCCTGTCCGGCTGCGCACCGACCGTGGATGTCACTGCCGCCGCCGATGCCGCGAACCCGGCATGCGCTCCCATGATGGTGGCCCTTCCGGATGCAATCGGCGATGCGGCGCTGCGGAAAACAAACAGCCAGGCCACGGCAGCCTGGGGGGATCCCTCCCAGGTGATCCTGCGCTGCGGCGTGAACGTCCCCGGACCGACGACGGACCGCTGCGTGAGCGTCAACGGCGTGGATTGGGTCATCAAGGAAGGGAACGCTGCCTGGACCCTGACTACCTTCGGCCGCGAGCCCGCCACCGAGATCCTCCTCACTAAGGACCAGGAGACCATCAGCTCCGCCACCGTACTCGCCGATCTGTCGGCGGCCGCCGCGAAGATCCCCGCCACGGGGAAGTGCGTGGGCCAGGCAGACCTACAGAACCTGCCCACGAGCTAGGTTTCGACAGGCTCAACCGCAAGGGTCAGCTCAACCGCCAGGGTCAGCGGAGGCCGGTCTTCCGGTTCAGGGCCAGGTAGATCAGTTCGTCGATAAGGTCCGCGTAAACGAGGCCGGAGGCTGCCCACATCTGTGGGTACATGCTCTTGGGCGTGAATCCCGGCATCGTGTTGATCTCGTTGATGATCAGGTCGCCGTCCGGCGTGTAGAAGAAGTCCACCCGGCTCAGGCCTTCGGCTCCCACGGCCTCGAACGCGGCGGCCGCCAGTTCACGCACGCGGGCGATTGCGTACTCGGGGATGTCGGCCGGGCAGCTGAGCGACGCGGCGTCGTCCTCCACGTACTTCGCGTTGAAGTCGTAAAATTCGTGCCCGCCCCCTGCGACGGAGATTTCACCGGGCATGGACGTGCGCGGCGCCGCGGTGCCGCGGCCTTCCAGGACTGCGCACTCGATTTCCCGTCCAACGATGCCAGCCTCAATGACCAGTTTGCGGTCGTGGCGGCGGGCTTCCTCGATGGCGTCATCCAGGCCCTCCATCGAATCCACTTTGGAGATACCCATGGATGATCCGGCCCGCGCCGGCTTCACGAACACGGGGAATCCCAGGCGGTCCACCTGCTTGCGGACAGCTTCCGCGTCGTTAAGCCACTGACGGTCCGTGACGGCCACGTAGGGTCCTATCTGAAGTCCGGCTGCCTCGAAGACGACTTTCATGTAGTGCTTGTCCATACCCAGGGCTGAGGCAAGCACCCCGGCGCCCACGTAGCGGGTATCGGACAGTTCCAGCAGCCCTTGAATGGTTCCGTCTTCACCGAACGGCCCGTGGAGCAGCGGGAACACCACATCAACGGTACCGAGTTCGCGCGGAACCGCGTCCGGGGAGGCCACAATCAGCTGGTGCTCCCCGCCGATTTCGGCCAGGGTCACGGTTTCGGACGACGGCGGCACTTCCGGCAGCGACGCCGCGGTCAGCGACCACTGTGCTGTATCCGCTCCGGCCAGGACCCACTGCCCGGATTTTGCGATGCCGATGGGAATAACGTCGTACTTGTCTTTATCAATGGCGCCCAGCACACCGGCCGCAGTCACGCAGCTCACCGCGTGTTCGCTGGACCGGCCGCCAAAAAGCACCGCCACGCGGGGTTTGACGCGGGAGGCCGGGTCCGGTGCGGCCAGGTTTTGGTCAGACATCGTCAGTAGTCGCCTTCAGGTTTCAGGTCCCGGGACAGCAAGAGAGGCCCCAGTTGGTTAACGGACAGTTTCCCGGCCAGGACGGCCACAACGGCAGCGGTGATGGGCATGTCGACTCCCAGCTTCCCCGCCAGGTCATTCACAGCTTGGCCCGATTTGATGCCTTCGGCGGTCTGGGTCATCTTCAGTGCCAGCTCATCAAGCGTAAGCCCCTGGCCCAGCATCCGGCCGGCCGTATGGTTTCGGGACAGCGGCGAGGAGCAGGTGGCCACCAGGTCCCCAAGTCCGGCCAGTCCGGCCATGGTCCGGGCGTCACCGCCGAGCGCAAGGGCCAGCCTGGACGTTTCCGCCAGTCCCCTGGTGATGACGGACGCCTTGGTGTTGTCCCCCATCTGCTTGCCCTCACAAATACCGACAGCCAGCGCTATGACGTTCTTGACGATGCCACCGATCTCGACGCCCACCACATCGCCCGTGGTGTACGGCCGGAAGTAGGGGGCAGTGCAGCTCCGGGCGATCCAGCCTGCAGTCATGTCGTCGGTGCACGCCACCACGGACGCCGTTGGTTCCTCACGGGCGATTTCCATGGCGAGGTTGGGACCCGAAACCACGGCAATCCGGCTTTCGGGGATCCCCAGTTCGTCGCTGATGACCTCGCTCATGCGCGCATCGGTACCCAGTTCCAGACCCTTCATCAGGGACACCACCACTGCGTCTGGTGCGATCAGCGGCTTCCATTCGCGGAGCTGCAGGCGCAGGGACTGGGCCGGTACGGCCAGGACCACCAGGTCGGCGCCGGACAGGACGGCACGCACGTCCATGGAGGCCGTGATGCTGGATGGCAGCACCGTGTCCTTCAAATACTGCACGTTGCGGTGGGATGCGTTGATCTCTTCCACCACCTCGCTGCGCCGGCCCCACAGTCTGATGCTGCGCTCCACGCCGGCTGCACTGGCAGCGTCCGCGAGGATTTTCGCGAATGTGGTCCCCCAGGAGCCTGCTCCCAGGACGGCGACAGACCGGGCCGAGCCTGGACGGGTCCTGTCATCCGTCACGTGGCGTCCGCCGCGTCATCAGGCCGTTTCCGGTCAACGAAGCGGCCATGCGTGGTTTGGTTGTTCTTGGCCGGATCCCAGCGCTCGGCCGGGCGTTCTTCGCCCCGGATACCGGCCAGCAGATCAGTCACGGCATCCATGATGGCCTCAGTGGCAGCGGTCAGCGTCGCTTTGTCCAGCGGCCTGCCCGTAAAGGGGCTGAGGTCCACGGGTTTCCCCACCACCACACGCGACGTTTTGCGCGGGAAAAGATGGAAGCGCTTCGCATAGCGCGGGAACACCTCGTGGGCGCCCCAATGCGCGATCGGCACCACGGGAATTCCCCCTTCAAGGGCGAGGCGGGCCGCGCCGGTATGGCCCTTCATCGGCCACAGGTCCGGATCGCGGGTGAGCGTCCCCTCGGGGTAGATGATGATGGCACCGCCATCGGCCACGATCTCCTGGGCGAGCAGCAGCGAGCGGTTCGCTCCCGCCGTCGAGCGTTCCACCGGGATCTGGCGGGTGGCGCGCAGGATGGCGCCGACGACCGGCACTTTAAAGAGCCCGGCTTTGGCCAGGAAGTGGGGCGCGCGCTTCTGGTTGTACAGCAGGTGCCCCACGATGAGCGGGTCGATTTCCGTGCAGTGGTTGGGCGCGGCAATAAAACCGCCCGCGGGAAGGTTTTCCAGGCCCTCCCACTTCTTGTTCATCATGCCGTTAAGGACGGTGCGCACAATGGCTGCCACCACAACAAACGTGGCCTGGCTCTTGGCCGTTTCCTTCACGTGTCCACCGCTACTTTGTCGAGGAGATATCGAAGTCGGCGCCGAGGCCGGCCAGCTTTTCAGTAAACCGTTCATAACCACGGTTGATAATGTCGATCCCGGTCACGCGTGACGTGCCGGTGGCGGCAAGCGCAGCGATCAGGTGGCTGAAGCCGCCGCGCAGGTCCGGAACATCAATGTCCGTGCCCTTGAGCTGGGTGGGACCGGAGATGACGGCCGAGTGGAGGAAGTTTCGCTGGCCAAATCGGCACGGCACACTGCCGAGGCACTCACGGTGCACCTGGATGCTTGCGCCCATCCGGATGAGCGCATCGGTGAAGCCGAACCTGTTTTCGTAAACAGTCTCGTGCACGATCGAAACCCCCTCGGCCTGCGTCAGGGCCACCACCAGCGGCTGCTGCCAGTCGGTCATGAAGCCGGGGTGGACATCTGTTTCCAGGACCAGCGGATTGAGCTTGCCGCCGCGGTGGTAGAAGCGGATGCCGTCCTCGCCGATGTCCATGCCGCCGCCAACCTTCCGGTAGGTGTTCAGGAACGTCATCATGTCCCGCTGCGAGGCGCCTTCAACAAAAATGTCGCCACGGGTGACCAACGCGGCCGAGGCCCACGACGCCGATTCGTTGCGGTCCGAGAGTGCCCGGTGGTTGTAGCCGCCAAGGTCTTTGACTCCCTCGATGCGGATGGTGCGGTCCGTCTGGACGCTGATGATGGCGCCCATCTTCTGCAGCACGGCAATAAGGTCGATGATTTCCGGTTCCGTGGCTGCACCGGAGAGTTCCGTGATTCCTTCGGCCCGGGTGGCACTGAGCAGTACCTGCTCCGTAGCGCCCACGGAAGGATAGGGCAGTGAGATCTTGGCGCCCTGCAGGCCCCTCGGGGCGGAAATGTGGATGCCGCCCGGCCGCTTCTCAACGACCGCGCCAAACTGGCGCAGTACGTTGAGGTGGTAGTCGATGGGCCTGTCGCCGATCTTGCAACCGCCCAGGTCCGGGATGAAGGCTTCACCGATGGCGTGGATGAGCGGTCCGCAGAGCAGGATGGGGATCCGCGAATCGCCCGCATGGGCATCGATCGCCGTGCTCGGGGCAGTTTTGGCCGACGTCGGATCCAGGGTCAGGTCACCGCTCACGGGATCCTTTTCAACCGTCACTCCGTGCAACTGCAGAAGGGAGGTAACAACCTCCACGTCCTTGATTTCCGGAACGTTCCGCAACACCGACGGTTCGTTGCCCAGCAATGCGGCCACCATCGCCTTGGGGACAAGGTTCTTGGCCCCCCGGACGCTGACGCGGCCTGTAAGCGGGACTCCGCCGCGGATTGTCAGAACACTACTCATATACCGGTTTCCTTACGATTACTCGCCCCAAAATCCTTGCAAAGGCTCCAGCTAAGCATAGGAGGTCGCGTTACCGAACCGAAATACGCCGTGCCGCCATCAAACAAACGCGGGGTCCCTTTCGGCCCACACCAGGGGCCAAGACGGGTAGGTGACCCCGCGTTGCAGGCTCCGCGGGTGTTTAGGAAAGCCGGGCCGGCAGCGTGGTGGGTTTGAAGGCCGGCCGGGTGGCTTCGTAGGCCGTGATGTCCTCTTCGTGCTGGAGCGTCAGGCCGATGTCATCGAGGCCTTCGAGGAGCCGCCAGCGGGTGTAGTCGTCGATCTCGAACGGCGCCACGATGTTGCCGCAGCTGACCGTCTTGGAGACCAGATCAACAGTGACTTCGGTGCCCGGGGCGTTCTCGAGCTCTTTCCAGATCAGCTCGATGTCATCCTGGGCCAACTCGGCGGCCAGGAGGCCCTGCTTGCCTGAGTTGCCGCGGAAAATGTCAGCGAACCGGGACGAGAGGACGGTTTTGAAGCCATAGTCCTTCAGCGCCCAAACGGCGTGCTCGCGGGAGGACCCGGTGCCGAAGTCCGGACCTGCGACGAGTACCGAGCCGGCGTTGAACGGCGCCTGGTTGAGGATGAAGGCAGGATCCTTGCGCCAGGCGGAGAAGAGCGCGTCTTCAAAGCCGGTGCGGGTGATCCGCTTGAGGTATACGGCCGGGATGATCTGGTCCGTGTCAACGTTGCTCTGGCGCAGCGGGACGCCGATGCCCGTGTGCGTGGTGAACTTTTCCATGGCGGTCTCCTAGGCTGCGTCGGTTACTGATTGGGCTTCGACACGGCCTGCCACCGGGTCGGGGTCTAGGTCCGACGGCGAGCTCAGCGTGCCGCGGATGGCCGTGGCAGCTGCCACTACTGGCGAGACAAGGTGCGTGCGTCCACCCTTGCCCTGCCGGCCTTCGAAGTTGCGGTTTGAAGTTGACGCGCAACGCTCCCCCACCTCGAGTTGGTCCGGGTTCATGCCCAGGCACATGGAGCAGCCGGCGAAGCGCCACTCCGCCCCGAAGTCCTTGAAGACCTTGTCCAGGCCCTCGGCTTCGGCTTCAAGCCGCACGCGGGCCGAGCCGGGGACAACCAGCATCCGGATATTCGGGTCCTTCTGCCGCCCGCGGATGATGTCCGCAGCAGCCCGGAGGTCCTCCATGCGTGAGTTGGTGCAGGAACCCAGGAAGACGGTATCCACCCGGATGTCCTTCATGGGTGTGCCCGCCGTCAGGCCCATGTACTGCAGGGCGCGCTCGGCGGCAGCCTTTGCGTTCTCATCGCCGAAATCCTCCGGCGACGGAACTGATGCAGAGAGCGAAACACCCTGGCCGGGGTTGGTGCCCCAGGTAACAAAGGGCTCCAGTGTGTCGGCGTCCAGGTCAACCTGTACGTCGAAGGTGGCGTCGTCGTCGGTACGCAGCGTATTCCAGTATTCGACGGCGGCATCCCAGTCCGCTCCCTGGGGCGCGTGCGGGCGGCCGAACATGTAGTCGTATGTGGTCTGGTCCGGGGCCACCAGGCCGGCGCGGGCGCCGGCCTCGATGGACATGTTGCAGATGGTCATCCGGGCTTCCATGGACAGCGCGCGGATGGCGGAACCACGGTATTCCAGGACGTAGCCCTGGCCGCCGCCGGTGCCGATCTTGGCAATTACCGCGAGGATGATGTCCTTGGCAGTGACGCCCGGACGCAGCGTGCCTTCAACGTTGATGGCCATGGTCTTGAACGGCTTCAAGGACAGCGTCTGGGTGGCCATGACGTGCTCCACCTCGGACGTGCCGATACCCATGGCAAGGGCACCGAAAGCACCGTGAGTGGAGGTATGGGAGTCGCCGCAGACCACAGTCATGCCGGGCTGGGTCAGGCCCAGCTGGGGGCCCACAACGTGCACAATGCCCTGCTCGGCATCGCCAAGTGAGTGCAGCCGGACGCCGAACTCGGCGCAGTTGTTGCGCAGGGTCTGGATCTGGGTGCGGCTGGTGAGATCAGCAATGGGCTTGTCGATGTCCAGCGTGGGAGTGTTGTGGTCCTCGGTGGCAATTGTCAGATCAGGGCGCCGCAGCTTGCGGCCGGTCAGCCGCAGGCCCTCGAATGCCTGCGGGGAGGTGACCTCATGGACAAGGTGGAGATCAATGAAGAGAAGATCGGGCTGGGCGTTAGCTCCCTCGCCGTCGCCCTTGCGCACCACGTGCGCGTCCCAGACTTTCTCGGCCAGTGTCTTTGCCACGGCCATCTCCCTTCACTGCTGTTTGGCTGTTAAGCTCCACTGAACCAGCAGGGCCGGGCAATATGCCACTCAAAAGATTTGCATCTCAGATAATGAGACGTCAATATCATTACATGGACAATTCTAGTGGAGTCGGCGTCATTGATAAAGCGGCCCATGTGCTTGACGCATTGGAGGCCGGGCCCACCACGCTGGCACAGCTGGTGGCCGCCACAGGGCTGGCGAGGCCTACGGTCCACAGGCTTGCCCTGGCCCTGATCCACCACCGCCTGGTCAGCCGGGACATCCAGGGCAGGTTTGTCCTCGGCAGCCGCCTCGTGGAGCTCGCGTCCGCCGCTGGCGAGGACCGGCTCATTGCCTCTGCCGGGCCCATCCTGATGCAACTGCGGGACGCCACCGGCGAAAGCTCCCAGATCTTCCGGCGCCAGGGCGATTGGCGCGTCTGCGTCGCGTCCGCTGAACGCCCCATCGGCCTTCGCGACACCATCCCCGTGGGCACGCAACTGTCCATGAAGGCAGGTTCGGCCGCGCAGGTGCTGCTGGCCTGGGAAGACCATGACCGGCTACTGGAGGGACTGCAGGCCGCCCGCTTTACGCCCACGGTCCTGGCAGGCGTACGACGGCGGGGCTGGGGACAGAGCCTCGGCGAACGTGAGCCCGGGGTTGCGTCGGTCTCGGCCCCCGTCCGGGGACCGTCCGGCCGGGTCATCGCCGCCGTCTCGATCTCCGGGCCGATCGAACGCCTGACGCGCCAGCCGGGCCGCCTCCATGCCGAGGTGGTCTGCAACGCCGGGCGGCTCCTGACCGAGGCGCTGCGTAAGACCAGCGACTGACGCAAACTGCAGACACGCTCCTCCCCGGATAGGCCGCCGGCGCCATCCACACCCTGCACGCCATGGCTATGCTGTCCGCATGAACAGCTACGCAGTCTTTCTCCGCGGCATCAACGTTGGCGGGATCAACATCAAAATGGCAGCGCTGAAGGATGCCCTCGCGTCTGCCGGGTTCGCCGGTGTCAGGACCCTCCTGGCCAGCGGAAACGTGGTGCTCGCCAGCGGGGAAAACCCTGCAGCGGTCAAGCAGAAGTTCGAAAAATGCCTGCGGGACAGCTTCGGCTACGACGCTTGGGTGGTTGTTCTGACCGCAGAACGTGTGGCCGAACTGGTCGATGCCTGCCCCTATCCGGAGGACGACACGGCCACGCACACGTACATCACCCTCGCCTCTGACACCGCCAGGCTCGACGAGCTGGACACAGCCGGGGCAGCACTCGAAGGCTCGGAGCAGAAGCGGCTCGGCCCGGAGGCCCTGGCCTGGCTCGCGCCGGTGGGCGGGACACTGGACAGTCCTTTCAGCAAGATCTCTGCCAAGGCGAAGTTCAAGACAAGCACCACCACCCGGAACCTGCGCACCATGATCAAGGTAAGGGACGCCGCCGCATCCCTCTCCTAGGTGCCTTCACGTTCCGCCTGCGGCCTTCAGCGCCGCATTGAAGGAACTGAGCCTGGTCACCTCGACTTCCACCGGCTCCACCACCAGTTCACGGGCCACTTCGCCCACTGCAGCCCTGAGGCGTTTCCGTGCCCTGGCCGCCCGCGCCCTCGCGGCCCCCGCACCGATGAACCTCCCGGTTGTGGCCAGGAAGATTCCCAGCACCACACCGCTTGCAATCATGAGCGTAGGAACAGGCCAACCGTCAATGCGAGGTACCTCCGGGACAGGCATCTGGAGGTACCCAAGCCCTGCCAGCACGCCAAGCCAGCCCAGGCCACCAACCACTACTGCCAGCGCCAGCCACTGGACCACATTGAAGACGCCCCACCACCACGATTTCCGGAAGGTTATCAGGTCCGTTCCGGCGATGGCTTGGTCAAGGGCATCCGGCAGCGACTCCCGGCCTTCGCGGGCCGCGCCGCGGATGGCCGCCCGCCACGGTCCCGGGGCACCCTCGCTGGCAGCGTCCGCGAACTCCCGGACCGCAGCATCCGTGCGGGCCCGCTCCGGGGCGCCGGCGGCCGGGAGCGAGGTGCGGTTGAGTTGGGATGGGGCCGAACTCTTCAGGTTAAGTCGCCGCAAGGGATCGGATCTGAAGCGCAGCAGCCACCGCGTCACCGGCCAGCCGGTGCGCCGCGTCGATTCCAGCCGGTAGGACGTAGCCACGGCATCCACCACAAGGGGCGCATTCGCCGCCGTGGCCAGCTCACCGGTGAGCCGGGATGTTGACGCTGGCCTCACGCCGGCCGCTTCGCCAACGCCGGAGACGTCCCTGAGTTGTTGTGAGGCCCGCGATACGTCAGCACCGAGCCGTTGTGAGAGCGCCTGCCGCTGCGTCACCACGCCTCGGATGGCGCCCCGAACCTCATCCACGCCGGTGCCCTTGAGCGCGGATGCGCCCAGCACCTGCACTTTGCCCAGCCCGTCGCGGGCCAGGATCCCCCTGAGGGAGGCCAGAACAGGCTGGACGTCCCTTTCGGGCAGCCTGTCCACCTGGTTCAGCACCACCAGGGTCACGGCTCCGTGCGCAGCCAGAGGTGTCAGGAAGTCGTTGTGAACTGCTGCGTCGGCGTATTTCTGCGGGTCCAACACCCAGACCAGGACATCAACAAGGCCCACCATGCGCTCCACGATCTCGCGGTTGGCCGCCCGGGTGGAGTCAAAGTCCGGCAGGTCCAGCAGAATCAGGCCCGTGCCCTCGTCCGCGAAACCTGTGACTGGAACGGCATGATGCCTGTTTCGCACTTCCAGCCAATCCAGCAGGGGCTCGCTGCCGTCCGCTCCCCAAACACCCGCCAAAGGTTCCGATGTGGTGGGCCGGCGGGCCGCCGCCGTCGCGATTTGAGTACCACTGACCGCATTGAACAGTGACGACTTGCCACTGCCGGTGGCACCGAAGAAGCCCACCACGGTGTGATCCGCGGACAGGGACCGCCGGGAGCTTGCCCGTTCGAGGAGCAGGAACACGTCCTCCAAAGCAGCATCGGGCAATACGCCTTCTGCCAATTCCCGGGCATCATTGAGTGCTGCGAGCCGACGGTCCAGCTGCGACGCGTCGCGGGCAACGCTATGGCGGCTCATGTGTGGTTTGCCAGCCGCGCGAGGGCAGCGGCATGGTCTGCCAGGACACGGGAGGTGTCCGTGCCGCCCGCCGGGAGCCGTTCGAGGAACTTCTGCTGCTCGGCCTGCAGCAACCGTTGGCAGCGCTCGTGGAGGTCATCCCGCGCCGTCCGGGCCAGCCGGCGGACCGCGTCCTCACCGAATACGGCTTCCAGCAGTTTTTGGCCCACGACGGCGGTGCCGCCCGCCACACCGATCTCCAGCCCGGTGAGGCCTGCGGTCATGGAAAAAACCACGATCATCAGCGCGACGCCCAGCCCGTTGATGCCAAATGAGAGCCACCTGGCCTGGGTGCGCTTACCTTGCCCCTCGGTGCGGATCAGCTCCATCAGGCCGGTCTGCCACGCCCTGATTTCCGCTGCCGTCACGTCCGCAAAACCGGCGCTGGTTCCGGACAGATCGTCGGTGCCCAGAAGCTGCCGGCCGGCCGGGTCCGAGCGCCACCGCTGGTCCGTCTCCTCGCCCGCCTTGGCGGCTTCGTCCAGGATGACGGCGTGCAGGCCCGTTTCGATGGCCACCTCAACCCGGATGGCAGGGGTCGGCTCGCCCCGGAAGAACGCTCCCACCCGGTCACGCAGCCGCCCGATGTTCTGCTCCAGGGTCCGGAAGAACTCCCCCGTGCCGACAAAGTCCTGCCAGCGCGCCAGCACTTCGCCGCGGAGCAGCGCGCCGTCCTTCGTGGCGCCCAGAATCCGGGTAACGGCATCGCGGTAGGCCGCCACGGCACCGGACCTTAGCGTGGCCGCTGCGTTCTCCTGCTCGTGGGCAGCCGCCGACACTGTGCCGACGCGGCCAGCCAAGGCCTTGACGGTTCCGTTGAGCGTCCGGCGGGCAATCTCCGACCGTCCTGCCGCGTCTGCGGCAAGTTCCTGCAGCCAGACCCGCAGCGGCTCCACCGACTGCTGCGGCAGCATGCCCAGGCCGTCGAGGTCCGTCTCAGGCACGATGAACAGCCCGGCACTCCCCAGTCCTTCTTTCTGCAGCAGCGTGCGGAGATCGGCGCTGACTTCGGCTTCCGCATCTGCCGGTACCCGGTCCAGCACCACGGCGACCATAATGTCCCGCGACGACGCGTCCAGGAGCAGCTTCCAGGGAACCGCATCCGCGTAGCGGTTTGCTGTGGTGACAAAGACCCAGAGGTCCGCGGCGGCCAGCAGCTGCCCGGCCAGCCTGCGGTTGTCGTCCGAAATGGAGTCGACGTCCGGAGCGTCCAGCAGCGCAATGCCCTGCGGGGCTGCCCGATCGGCCACCAGCACGAGCGAGGAAATGGCCTCCGCGTCCGGTGTTGCACCTGCCTGGCTCGCCGGGACGGGCTCCGCGGAGATGGTGCCCCGGATCCGATTGAGGGTGGGCAGCACCCGCTGGCCTTCGAACCAGCCGGCATCGGCAGGATGGTGCAGGAGAATGGGTTGCCTGGTGGTGGGCCTGATAGCCCCGGAGCGGCTGACGGGGTGCCCCATGAGCGCGTTCACCAGCGTTGACTTGCCGGCGCCTGTGGAACCCCCGACGACGGCGAGCAGCGGGGCGTGCAGGCTTCGATATCGCGGCAGGATGTAATCGTCCAGTTGGGCGACGGCGTTCCGGACTTCCATCCGGGCCTGCCCAACATTCGCCAGTGCGAGCGGCAGTGCCACGGCGGAAAGATCCTCACGCACCACCTCCAGCAGGCCCACAGCGGCCAGCACGGACTGGTCCGCCGGGCGGCCAGGCTGGCCGCCCGGCGCTCGGGGCGGCCGGGGCGGGGGTGGTGGTGATGTAAAACCGTCGGCGGAGGTCACAGCATCATCATGCCAGTTCAACCGGCGCTTCAGCCGCGGCGTGAGCCGATCAAAACAAAAACGGCCCCGGGCTGATGCCCGGGACCGTTATCTTGTGACCCCAGCGGGATTCGAACCCGCGTTACCGCCGTGAGAGGGCAGCGTACTAGGCCGCTATACGATGGGGCCGCGTACTTCCAGGAAACTCGCGCTTCCAACCGGCTTCTGGCCGGAATGCTGAGTCAGTACTTCATAGACTCAGCGGGTGTTTCAAATCGGCGGACCGGCTTGAAACGCCTGGTTAGCAGTGCATGTTCAGCGCTCAAACCAGAGCTGGGATACCAGGACTCGAACCTAGAATGACGGTACCAGAAACCGTAGTGTTGCCAATTACACCATATCCCAATGACACTTTTGGGCCGGAGTTTCAGGCCTCAACCCGCGCTCCGTGCCCCTCAGCACGAGAAATTACTTTACCTGAGAGTTTGGGCTGGCACAAATCGAGCCGCTGAACCGGCCGTCACACGCCACGGCGCCGGGCCCCCGGGGCCGCCGAGCCACTGCCGAATCCTTGTCAGGCGTGGACGCCGGTGCTGCCCGGCTGGTCTCCGGGACTGGCGATCTGGCCGCCCGAGCGGGACAGCTGAAAAGCTCCCGGGGTGCGAACAATTCCCCCGAGGCAGGCACCGGCACCGCCGCCCTCGAGCAGGCCCTCGAGCTGGCTGAGGCGGCCGCTTCGGATCCGCTGCAGGGCGCGGTTCCGCTTGCCGCCGTCAAGGATAGGATCGCCAAAATCTCCGGCTGCGCCCACAAGCTCGACGCCTGGACCTCCGTCCTTCAGGCCGGCGCCGGGAAGCTCAACGATGGCGCGGCGTAGCTGCAGGCGGCAACGGGCCGCCTCACTGCCTGCTTCGCCACGCTGGGTAACAAGCTCAACAGCCGCGACCCGGACCAGGGTGTGGTGTTGGGAACCGAACTGCTCGCCGCCGGTTCGGCCCAGATCCGGACCGGCATGGACGGTGTTCGGGGCAACCCCGACCGTCCCGGTCTTATGAGCGCGGTCGCGATGGCAGACGGAACCACGACTTTGAACGCCTGCATCAAGGGGGATCCTGCGAAGGGTGCCGGCCGCAGGTTAGGCGGGAAGCTACGCCAGGAGCTGCGCCAGCGACCTGACCTCGTGACCCTTAAACGCCGGCACAGTCTCCCCCGCCCTGTTGAGCCAGACACCCACCAGTCCTGCCGCCGTCGAACCTTCAGCATCCAGCAGCCTGTTGTCCCCCACATAGAGTGTCTCCGCCGGAGCGGTCCCCAGGAGACGGACGCCTTCGAGATAGATCGCGGGCTCAGGCTTGGCCACGCCTACGGTGTCTGTACCCACCAGGCGTGTAATGCGCGCCAGCCCGGCGCCGTCGAGCTTCGCGCGCTGGTAGTCGTGCACGTTGTTGCTGACCGCACCGTAGGGGATGCCGGCAGTATCCAGCAGGTCCAGAAGCGGAAGCGCGTCCTCAAAAGCCCGGACATAGGAAGGCTGCAGCTGGCTGTACGCCGTCAACCACCGGTGCGACTCTTCGCCGTCGGCGAGGTCCACTCCGAAGTGGCCCAGGGCGGCCCGGCCCCGCAGCAGGCGCTGGTCGTTGAACGTCAGTTCGCCCGCGAGGTACCTGTCGTAGAAGTGCGTTGTTTCGTGCGTGAAGATCCTGCCGAAACGCTGCCACCCGGTCTGGTCCATACCCGGGAGCAGGTGTTCGCTGACCTCGCGCAGGGCGGTGGTCATGGCATATTCGAGGTCCACAAGGGTGTCATCGATGTCGAAGAGGACACCCCTGATGGTCCCGAAGCGTGTCTTCAGGACCCCGTCAGTCGCCGCCGTGCCGGTGACCGTCATCAGCCGCGGAAGGTGCGGAGCCGGCTCAGGGACGAGTCCTTGCCCAGGATCACCATGGATTCGAACAGCGGCGGTGAGATGCGGCGTCCGGAAATGGCAGTGCGCACCGGCCCGAATGCCAGCCGGGGCTTGAGGCCGAGGTCCTCCACGAGCGCCTCCTTCAGGGCCGCCTGGATGTTCTCCGGGGTCCAGTCCTGGACAGGTTCAAGGGCGGCCAGGGAAGCGTCCAGGACTTCGGTCAGGTTAGCCGGCAGCCCCTTCCTGGCGTCATCGGCGACGTCGATTGCATCGTCGGACTTGAACAGGAAGCCGAGCATCTCCGGTGCTTCGCCCAGCAGGGTCACGCGTTCCTGGATGAGGGGTGCAGCTTCCGTGAGGATCTGCTCCTCCCGTGCCGTGAGCTGCTCCCCGACGAAGCCGGCGGTCCGCAGGTACGGCACAAGCCGGGAACGGAAGTCTTCCGGATTGAGCATGCGGATGTGCGTGCCGTTGATGGCCTCCGCCTTCTTGATGTCGAACCGCGCCGGGTTCGCCAGGACATCCTGGACATCGAAGTTTTCAATCAGTTGGTCCACGGTGAAGATGTCCTCATCTGCCGACAGGCTCCAGCCCAGCAGCGACAGGTAGTTCAGCAGGCCCTCGGGGATGAACCCACGGTCACGCAGCAGGAAAAGGTTGGACTCCGGGTCACGCTTGGACAGCTTCTTATTGCCCTCACCCATAACGTACGGGAGGTGGCCAAAGTGTGGCAGGTAGCTGGCCACACCGATGGCGATAAGGTAGCGGATGAGCACTACCTGGCGGGGTGTGGAGGAAAGGAGATCCTCACCGCGCAGGACGTGGGTGATACCCATCAGGGCGTCGTCCACGGGGTTGACGAGCGTGTACAGCGGCGACCCGTCAGCGCGGACGATGACGTAGTCCGGAATGCTTCCGGCTTTGAATGTGATCTCGCCCCGGACCAGGTCGGTGAACACCACGTCCTCGTCCGGCATCCGGACCCGCAGGACGGGCTTGCGGCCATCGGCCTTGAAGGCCGCGAGTTGCGCTTCGCTGAGTTTGCGGTCGAAGTTGTCGTAGCCGAGCTTGGGGTCGCGGCCCGCGGCCCGGTGACGTGCCTCCACTTCCTCCGGGGAGGAATAGCATTCGTAGGCGTAACCGGCGGCAAGGAGCTTCGCGACGACGTCCTTGTAGAGGTCAAGCCGCTGCGACTGCCGGTAAGGCTCGTGCGGACCCCCGACCTCCACACCCTCTTCCCAGGTGATCCCCAGCCACTTCAGGGCCTCCAGCAACTGCTGGTAGCTCTCTTCCGAGTCCCGTGCCGCGTCCGTATCCTCGATCCGGAACACGAACGTGCCCTTGGTGTGCTTGGCGTGGGCCCAATTGAACAGGGCTGTCCGGATGAGGCCTACGTGCGGTGTTCCAGTAGGCGAGGGGCAGAACCGGACGCGCACCGGAGTATCGGCAGTGACGGACAGGACGGAGGCAGCAGTCGACGCAGAAGCAGTAGTCATAGTGGCTTCAACTTTACCGCTTGCCGCGGAGTGCCACTGCCCGGGCCAGGCGCGTCCTGCTAGCGCCGGACGACGGGGTTGGACAGGCGTCCGATACCTTCGATTTCCACTTCGAAGCGGTCGCCGGCCTGCACCAGCCCCACGCCGGCGGGGGTGCCGGTCATGATGACATCGCCGGGCAGCAGCGTAAAGGCCTGCGAGACGATGGAGACGATTTCGCGGACGCCGCGGATCATCTGGCTGGTGCTGCCGTCCTGCCGCAGTTCGCCGTTGAGGCGGCCCTGGATGGCCAGGTCCTCGGTATCCAGTTCGGTTTCGATCCACGGGCCCAGCGGTGCTGAGGTGTCGAAGCCCTTGGCACGGGCCCACTGCAGGTCCGTTTTCTGGACGTCGCGGGCCGTGAGGTCATTGCCGCAGGTGTAGCCGAAAATCACGTCATCAACGCGCTCTTCCGGAACGTCCTTGCAGATCCGGCCGATGACGACGCACAGCTCGGCCTCGAAGGAGACCTCCTCGGAAAAGTCCGGCAGCACGATGGGATCGTTCGGCCCCACAACTGCGGTGTTGGGCTTGAGGAACAGCAGGGGCTGGGCCGGTACTTCGTTGCCAAGTTCGGCCGCGTGTTCCACGAAGTTGCGGCCGACGCCGATTACCTTGCTGCGCGGAATGATGGGGGCCAGCAGCCGGACATCTTCGAGCTTGTGCTTGACGTGGGTCCGCTCCACTCCATTGAAGAAGGGGTCGCCGTTGATGACAGTGATCTCCTCACTGCCGGGCTCACCTTCAACAACGCCGTAGAGGGGACCAGAATCGACTACAAACCGGGCGATACGCATGGTTCCCAGCCTACAGTCTTGACCGGTTCCCCTTGGCTCCGGTCAGTCCTCCGGCCGTCCGCGCAGGTAATCAAGCTGGGCGGCGACTGACATTTCGGCCGCCCGCCGGACGGACGGTTCCACGTGGACGTAGACGGCGTCTGCCACCGCCGCCACGGCCGCATCCCGGCCAAGCCGTTCCAGCGCTTCCCGGATCTGCCCCAGCCTCTCGAGGCGGTGTGCACGGTAGGCAGCGGTGACAACTTCAAGGGACGGTAGCACTGCGCCGTGCGCCGGCAGAACGGTGGCCTGGCCGAGAACCTCCAGCCGGTCCAGGGACGCGAGGTAATCCCCCAGTGTGCCATCCGGGTAGTCCAACATGGTGGTCCCGCGGCCCAGGATGGTGTCGCCGGTCAGCACGGAGCCGTGCGCGCCGTCGTCGGGGAGGTGGAAGCACACGGAATCCGAGGTGTGGCCCGGCGTGGCCAGGACCTTGATGGACACACCGGCAGCCTGGATGGTTTCACCATCCTGCAGCGGTTGGCCGCCACCATGGCAGTGGCGGGGATCCGACGCCCGGACGGGGGCGCCAGTTAGCTCATGGAGCCGTAGCGAACCCGCCGTATGGTCTGCGTGCCGGTGCGTCACCAGGATCAACTCCACCCGGCCCACGTCAGCCAGCAGCCGGAGGTGGGCGGCGTCAAACGGCCCCGGATCCACCACCACAGAAGCGCTGGCTCCGCCTGCCGAGATCACGTAGGAGTTGGTACCGTCCAGGCTCATCGGTCCGGGGTTGGGTGCCAGGAGGGACGCTGTCAGGGTGCTGGAGGGCCGGAAGCCGCCGCTGGGAATCGGGTTCACGGCACTATCCTCGCATCCCACTGCCGGCGGAGCGCAGAATAAGTCAGGTCCCCCGGCAGGTTGTGGCTGGTGAACAACGGAGGAAAACAAGGGCCTTCAGCACATCCATAACAACGCGACGGGCGCCATCGTCTGGTTCCCCACGTGGAAGAAGTACCGTGAAACCACCGATTGGCCCGAGGAAGTCGATGCTCTCGCTGAGGACCTCAAATCGGGTTCACCGCTGGTGGAAAAGGTGGCGACCCGTTCGCTCACCGGAGAGCTGGAGTCACTCGTGAAGCGCGCCGCCGCAGCCAGTGATGCGAACATCTTCGTCCAGGAACCTGACCAGGCACCTGACCCGGACCTGGGCTGTGGCCGACGCCGTCGCCGAGATAACCGGGAAGGACATGCCCTCAGGCGGCAGCACGCCGTCGGTCTTTGCCGACTACCCCTATGACGTTTATGCCCAGGATGGCGGCGCGTTCGCCACCGCGCCCTGGAACGACCTCATCGATGCCCGCCGCAACCGCGCCGTGGCCGACGAAGCCGCACGCAAGGCCCTGAAGCCTGTCTCCCGCAAAGCGCTCAAGAACGCAGCCCGCAAGGCCGCCCGGCGCTAAAACAGCCCGGCGCTGAAAACAACGCGGGGTCACTTTGCGCCCATCCCGACAGGGATATTGGGCGAAAAGTGACCCCGCGTTCCAGGAATCAGGCGTTGCAGGAATCAGGCGTCGCAGGTATTCAGGCGAGCCGCGTCAGCCAGCCGTGCCGGTCCGGCACGGTTCCGGTCTGGATGCCCAGGAGCTGTTCGCGGATGGCCATGGTGGTCTCCCCCGCCTTCGCATCCTCGGAGCCGATGAACTCGGTGACATCCTTCAGGACGCCAATGGGAGTGATCACCGCCGCGGTGCCGCAGGCAAAGACCTCGGCGATCTCGCCCGAGGCCACGCCGTCGCGCCATTCGGCCAGGGTGATCTTGCGCTCAGCCACGTTACGGCCCATATCCTTGGCCACCTGCATCACTGAGGAACGTGTGACGCCCTCCAGAATAGTGCCGGTGAGCGCGGGAGTGGCCAGTGATCCGTCCTTCATTACGAAGAACACGTTCATACCGCCGAGTTCTTCCACGGCGTCGTCGTTGAAGTGATCCAGGAAGAGCACCTGCTTGCAGCCGTTGGCTTCTGCTTCCTGCTGGGCGATCAGCGAGGCGGCATAGTTGCCGCCGCACTTAGCTGCGCCGGTGCCGCCGCGGCCCGCTCGGGCGTATTCGCGGGAAATCCAGATCGAAACCGGCTTCAGCTCGCCGCCAAAATAGTTGCCGGCGGGCGAAGCGATCACGCGGAAGGAGACTTCGCGTGCGGCCCGGACACCCAGGAACGCCTCGGTGGCGATCATGAACGGGCGCAGGTAAAGGGCCTCGCCGTCGCCGGCAGGAACCCATTCTTTGTCGGCGGCCACGAGCTCCCGGATGGCGCCCAGGAAGTACTCAACGGGGAGCTCTGGCAGCGCCAGCCGGCGGGCCGACTTGTTCAGCCGGGCCGCGTTCGCCTCGGGCCGGAACGTCCAGACGGACCCGTCGCCGTGGCGGTAGGCCTTGAGGCCTTCAAAAATCTCCTGGCCGTAGTGAAGCACTGCTGCCGACGGGTCCAGGGTGATGGGCCCGTACGCTTCGATGCGCGGGTTGTGCCAGCCACCGGCGCCCTGTTCGTCGACCGAGTAGTCCACCACGGCTGTGTGGTCGGTGAAGTAGTTGCCAAATCCCGGGTTCGCCAGGATAGCTGCACGCTCGTCAGCTGACTTCGGGGTTGCCGAGGGCTGCTGGTTAAATTCGACGCCATGGGCAGTCTGAGTCATGGTTCCTCCGCGATCGGCCGCCCGTGAACATGGTTCGGCAGTGAACCGCAGGGCAGCATTTGGTGATTCGAAAATAAGCTTACGCCCGTTAACCCAGTCCGAAGGGCAGTCCCTGGGGAGCAGGCCTAGAGCGCTGCCGCGATGGCGTCGCCAACGGCACTGGTGCTGCGGGCGCCGCCGTCGCGGTTTTCGATGTCGGCAACCACCGCAGCCTCAATCTTCCGGGCTGCCCCGGTGTAGCCGAGGTGGTCCAGCAGGAGCGCGGCGGACAGGATGGCCGCGGTGGGATCGGCCTTCTGCTGGCCGGCGATGTCCGGGGCTGAGCCGTGGACCGGTTCAAACATGGACGGGGCGGTGCGGTCCATGTTGATGTTGCCGGAGGCAGCCAGCCCGATGCCGCCGGTGATGGCTGCGGCGAGGTCTGTAAGGATGTCGCCGAAGAGGTTGTCCGTGACAATGACGTCAAAGCGGGAGGGGTCGGTAACCATAAAGATGGTGGCAGCATCCACGTGCAGGTAGTCGTGGGTGACCTCAGGGAACTCCTGGGCAACGGCTTCGACCGTGCGCTTCCACAGGTGGCCGGCGAAGACCAGCACGTTGTGCTTGTGCACTAGGGTAACGTGCTTGCGTTCCCGGGCGCTGGCGCGGCGGAAGGCATCCCGGACCACGCGCTCCACGCCGTACGCCGTGTTCAGGGAGACCTCGGTGGCCACCTCGTGCGGGGTACCGGTGCGCAGTGAGCCGCCATTGCCCACATAAGGACCCTCGGTGCCCTCACGGACCACGATGAAATCAATGACGCCGGGATTGGCCAGCGGGCTGCCCGCCTTTCCGTACAGGCGCGACGGCCGCAGGTTGACATAGTGGTCCAGGCTAAAGCGCAGCTTAAGGAGCATTTCCCGCTCGATGATTCCGGACGGGATCCTGGTGTCGCCGGGGGCTGCACCCACCGCGCCGAACAGGATGGCGTCCCGAGTACGGATGTCCTGCAAGACCTCGTCCGGCAGGGTCTCGCCGGTCGCCAGCCAGTGCTCCGCACCGAGCTTGTAGTGGGTCTGCTTGAGGCTTACGCCCTCGGCGGCCACGGCCTTCCCGAGGACTTTCAGTGCCTCAGCGATGACCTCAGGGCCAATGCCGTCACCTGGAATAACTGCGAGATCGATAGTGGGTGCGCTCATGGTCCAAGAATATTAACAGAATCCGAATGCCGGACAATCAGTCTCACTAATTGAGATGGTATCGATCATTAGAGGCGTCAGGAGAGTGGAACGCTCATGTCCGGTGAGGCCACCACCACGACGTTCGTGCCCCAGAAGTCATCCGTGTAGCAGGAAATAAGAACCAGCCGGTTGGGCGCCACCTGCCAGATGGGACTGTTCTTCAGGCCCGACTTGTTGTAAGTGGCAATCGAGTCCACTCGGTAAGCCAGTTCGCCGGTGGCGGTAGTTACCGTGAGCCGGTCACCTACCGCGGCCCTGATGCTCAGCCGGTTGAAGGGCGCATCCCTGTCCACCCAGCTGTGGCCGGCCACATAGGTGGTGTTTCCGGAGCCAGCTCCGGGTACTCCGTAAGGTGTCAGCCAGTAGCCGTCCATGGTGGGCGGAGGCACGATGGTCTGGGTTGCCTGGTCCGTTCCGCTGGGTTCGAGGGGGTGGATCACCACGTCGATGTCCGCCGCCGGATAGATCAGCCGCTCCGGCGGTGCCGCCGCGGGGCCGGCCGGAACTGCCGCCGTCGGGGTGCCGGCGGGCGTCGGCATCGGGGTGCCAGTGGGCGTCGGCGTCGGGGTGGCAGGAGCAGTTGCTGCCGGCATCTGCCGGACAATGCCGCTTACGTCGCCGGGTGGGGTATCGGGCCCGTTGAGGAGGGGAAGGGCCGCGAAGGCGAAGTAACCCACAAGCCCGCAGAGGAGCACGAACAGGATGCTCCTGGTATTGAACGTCCGCCGCCGCCTGACGGCCGGCCCCGGCTCCGGAGAATCGGCCCCGGGGGAATCCCCTTCGGGAGAATTAGGGAAGAGTGACTGGCGGATGCTGTCCATCGTTCACCTCACACAGTCGTGGGAATCTGCCTGGTTGACGGCAGGCGCCGTGCCCTTCCGGCCACGGCGCCTGCCAGGATATTACTCAACGCCCTTGCGGGCGCCCGGTACCGGGGTTAGTCCTTGCGGTCCCCGGACGCGCTGCCTACCGGCAGCACTCTTCGGGCAGCCACGCCCGCCACTGCCAGCAACATCACGATCAGGCCGGCTGCCCAGGGGGCAAGCACCGTGCCAGAAGGCGCAACGGCAGTCTGGACGTTGAACCCGGGGTTGTTGGCAACCACGACTCCTGCCCCGGCAGGCGGCCCGACCACGGCGCCAGTGGGAGTTTCAACCGGAGTCACCGGAGTCACCGGCGTCACCGGAGGAGTCTCCGGCGTCACCGGAGGCACCGGAGGAGTCTCCGGCGTCACTGGAGTCACCGGAGTCACCGGAGGAGTCTCCGGCGTCACTGGAGTCACCGGAGTTTCCACTGGTGTCTCCACAGGCTCCTCAGGAGTGACAACCTCAGGCGGGCAGGGAACGCAGCCGTTGTTGTAGGTCGCTTGCCCGTCCTCGTCCCAGTTTTGGCCTTCCCACTTGCTGTTCCCAGGAATGATGTCATCACCGTGCTGGGCATGCGCCTTCACGCCCTTAAAGTCAACCGTGATCTCCACATAAGGGTTGCTTTCCGAGCCGGTGGCGTGGCAGATCGTGACCTTGTGGCCGTCTTCGCCGTTTCCGTGGCCGTGGCCGTTTCCGTGGTCTTCGGGGACCGCGCAGCCGGCATTCCAGATGTCCAGCTTGTCCAAGTTCTGGCCCCAAGGAAGAACCTTCCCGTCGTTGGCCGGGATGATATCGTCCCCGTTCTGGTGGTCCAGGTGGGCTTTGAGCGCATGCAGGTCGATCGTCACCGACACGTAGGGGTTGCTTTCCGAGCCAGTGGCGTGGCAAATCGTGATCTTGTGATCAGCTTCTGCCTCGTCAGTTGCTGCAGCCGGAGCGGTGGCACCGAGTAATGCGAGGCCCGTAACGCCCAAGGCGGCAAGGATACGTTTCATTTCCGTCTCCATCCATTGTCTGGTCCAAACTGATCAGACGGGAGGAAAAACCGCGCCCCGATGCAAGAGCGAAAAAGGCAAACAGATTGCACCGGTGCGACGGTTCTCCCAGATGCGAATCATCAGTTTGCTAACCCGACAAGGCTATGCAGCGGCCACCGGCGCGTCTCCAGTACTCGATACCCACATTCCGGGACTGTCCGTACTGACATTGCCGGAACCGTACTCAGTCCGGCTACCAACGAGTAGCCGGCCGGGAAAATCCTAGGCCTCGGCAGGCCCCTCATACTTGGGAAACACGGGCGCGGGTGCGGGCAACGCCGTTCCGGCGACGATCGGCGTGGACAGCGCGGCGAACTGGCGTGCTTCGCCCTCGGGCTGGCCCAGGGTGTCCAGCAACGCTGCCGTGGCGGTGGGCATGACCGGCTGTGCCAGGATGGACACAATCCGCAACACTTCCAGGGTGACGTACAGGACGGTGTTCATGCGTTCGACGTCGGTCTTCCGCAGCACCCAGGGGGCCTGCTCAGCGAAGTATGCGTTCGTGTCCCCCAGCACACCCCAGATGGCTTCCAGCGCACGGCTGAACTCCTGCTTCTCGAAGGCAGCCCGCGCAGTGGCGAGGAGGCCGTTGGCCTGCGCCAGGATAGCTGCGTCTTCGGCGGTGAAGGCGGCAGGGACCGGGACCTTGCCTTCGCAGTTCTTCGCCACCATGGACAGCGAACGCTGCGCCAGGTTGCCGAAGTTGTTGGCCAGGTCCGAGTTCATCCGTCCGACAATGGCCTCGTGGTTGTAGCTGCCATCGGCGCCGAACGGGACCTCGCGGAGGAAGAAGAACCGCACCTGGTCCAGGCCGTACTGTGCCACGAAGTCCGCAGGGGCCACCACGTTGCCCAGGGATTTGGACATCTTCACGCCGTTGTTGTGGAGGAAGCCGTGGATCATAACCCGCTTGGGCAGTTCGATGCCGGCGCTCATCAGGAACGCGGGCCAGTAGATGGCGTGGAACCGGGAGATGTCCTTGCCGATGACGTGCACATCGGCTGGCCAGAACTTGCGGAACTGCTCCGACTCAACGTCCGGGTAGCCCACCCCCGTCAGGTAGTTGGTGAGTGCGTCGACCCAGACATACATCACGTGCTTGTCATTGCCGGGCACGGGAACGCCCCAGTCAAAGGTGGTGCGGCTGATGGACAGGTCCTCGAGGCCACGCCTGACGAAGCTGATGACTTCGTTGAACCGGGACTGCGGGGCGCCGAATTCGGGCTGTTCCTCGTACAGAGCCAGCAGACGGTCCTGGTAGGAGGACAGCCGGAAGAAGTAGCTCTCCTCCGCGGTCCACGTCACTTCGGTGTCCGTCTCCTTGGAGTAGCGCACGCCGTCGTCCTTGACCACGGTGTCGTCCTCCACGTAGAACGCCTCGTCCCTGACGGAGTACCAGCCCTCGTATTTGGACAGGTAAATGTCCCCGTTGGCTTCCATCTTCTTCCAGATGGCCTGGGACGCCGCGAAGTGGTCCGCGTCCGTGGTCCGGATGAAGCGGTCGAACGTGATGCCCAGCGCGGCGTGCGCAGCCTTGTACACCTCGGCGTTGCGGTCAACCAGTTCCTTGGGCGTAACGCCTTCCTTCTCCGCCGCCTGCGCAATCTTCATGCCGTGCTCATCCGTACCGGTCAGGAACATCACCTCATGCCCGTCAAGCCGCTTGAAGCGGGCCATGGCGTCGGTGGCAATGTACTCGTAGGCGTGACCAATGTGCGGCACGCCGTTCGGGTAGGTGATGGCCGTGGTGATGTAGAACGGGGTTTTCTCTGAAGCAGTCACGTGCGGACGGTACCTTCGGTGCGGAGGGGCGGGTTAGATAAGTTCGGTCAGGGTATCGCTCAGGCGGACCAGTTCGTGGTCGTGCGAAGCGACAAGAACCGCAATTCCATCCGAGGTGGTGTCCTTGAGGATGCTGATGATGCGGTTGGCGGAGGCCCTGTCAAGGCTGGCGGTGGGCTCATCCACCACCAGCACGCGGGTGCCCAGGATCAGTGCCCGGGCGATCGCCACACGCTGGCGTTCACCGCCGGAAAGCTGCGCGGGGCGGTGGCGCATGCGGCGGCCCAGGCCCACCAGGTCCAGGAGGTCCTTGGCCATGTCGCGGCGCTGGTCCACCTCGCCGTCTGGCACGGCGGGCAGGAGGACGTTCTCCAGGGCGCTCATGCCGTCAATCAGGGCGCCGCCCTGATCCACATAGCCGATCAGAGCCCGACGGCGGTCGGCGATTTCGTCGTCGCCCATGCTTTCGAGCGAATCGCCTTCCCAAAAGACGCGGCCCGACGTCGGCAGCGTCAGTCCGGCGCCGACGGTCAGGATGCTGGTCTTGCCCGAGCCACTTCGGCCGGCGACGCAGTGCATCTCTCCCGCGTGCAGGGCCAGGTCGAAGCCCTCCACCACGCTGACGGAGTCGGCACCGCTCTTACCACCGCCATAGCGAATGGTGATATCGCTCAGCTCCAGCGGGGTCCCGTGTTCCGCGGCCTTGACGATGGTGTTGGCACGGGTCTGCAGGGGCGTCTCAGCGGCGCCGGACCTCCGGCTCCGGTGAACATTCGCCTGGTTTGTCATTGGACTACTTTCGTTGCAATCGGTATCCAGCAAAGTACAGCCACGAGGCCGGCGACGCCGGCCCACAGCGCGGCATACGGGGCGAGGAGGAGCCCGATGCCCAGCGCGCCCAGGACGCCCAGTGGCAGGGCCACCGTTCCCACCAGCGCATTTTCGAAGAGGCGGACCTGGCGGAGCATGTCCGGGTTCCAGCCCATGGCTTCGAGGATGCCCAGGTACTGGCGTTTGGCGTTTAGCTCAAACCGGCCAGTGACCAGGGTCAGGACGAGTCCCACCGCGACCCCGGCGAGAGCCAGGAGCATGCTCGGCAGGGCTACGCTGGCCGCAGCCAACCCGCTGAGGGCACTGGCGCCCGCAGCCCGGGGAATGTCAATCAGCAGAGCCACCAGCCCGCCCACTGCTGCCCCGAACACGCCAACCGCGACGGCCAGGGAAACCGTGTTGAACTTGTTGGTGCTGAGCTGGCGGTTGGCGAAGGTCAGGGGTGAATCCACGGGGATCAGCCGGTCATCGTGCTGCGGTTCCTGGTCCACCTCGTCGCGGTGCCGCAACTGCTGGGCTGCAAAGAACGCCGCTGCCGCGTAGAGGGCCAGAACGGCGGCTGAGACGACAGCTGTAGTCAGGCTCCAGCTCACCAGGCTCAGGATGATCCCGGCCACAGCGAGCAGTGCCGCGCCGACGCCGAATTCCTCCAGCACCCACATGCGGATCCGCTGCTGGGTCCAGCCCATGGCGCGCAGGGTTCCGGCTTCGCGTTTACGTTTCCTGATGTAGCTGACGGTGGAAGCGCCGGTCAGCAGGGCAGCCCCGCACAGGGTGAGGAACAGCAGCGTGACATTGGTTCCGGTCAGTGAGCCTGTGACGGCGTCGGCCGCGTTCTGCCGGACCCAGGACTGCTGAACCGTACCCAGCGGAGATTCCTTGCCGGCGTCGTCCTTGGAGTAGCCGGGGACAAAGATGCTGGCGTCCTCGCGCGCTGAACCGGCCACGACGGTGGCTTCCAGGCCCATGTCACGGATCGCAGCGGCGAGCTTTTCGACGTCGGGCTGGGCTTCCTTCCAACTGCCGGGAGCCTTGGCCCGGACCCGGACGGCGTCGATCACGGCCGCGTTGTCCTTGTAGCCGCGGGCAGCGGCAAGGCCGTAGTAGTCGGTGATGGCGCCGGCCGACTGGCTTGCCAGTCCGGTGGCGCTGAGCGAGGGCTTGAGCTCCGTGGCGGCGGTGGCCTTGCCGTTGGCATCCTTGGTGAGGGTCAGCGGCGTCGGGTCGTAGCCACCCAGCGGGAGCCGGTTGACGTCGCCGGCGGCCGCTTTCACTGCCGCGGGGTCAAAAGTTCCGTAGACCATGGCCAGCGGAGCGGCGAGCTTCTGCCCTGTTGCCAGGTTCTCGCGGTAGGACCGTTCGTCCACGGGTTCACGCTGCGTCTGGTCCACGGGGGCTCCATTGGCGCCCTTCTCCGGCAACCGATTGACCGTGACCCAGTCCCCCGGAGTGGCGGATTTCTGGACTGCCCCGTTGGCAGCGGCGTCGCCGTCAACGTACTTCGGCGCGGCGGCAAAATCGGTGGTCCAGGTGGCCGGAGTGTAGAGGCCCTGGTTGAAATTGCCCTGGGCGCCCAGCAGCGATGAGTGGTCGGTGGAACCGGGCCAGGAAAGGGCGAAGGGGTCCTTGGAAACGAACGGCAGGTAATCCTTGTCCAGCGAGCGGGTTGCCGTCCCGACGTCCTTGACCACCTTGCCGGCGCCGTCGATCTCCTCGATCTTGACGTTGTACTTCAGGTCCAGGGACGTGCCGGAGCGCACGATCAGCGGGATGCCCTGGGAGTCGGCAGTCAGCTGTCCGCTGCGCTTGGCCTGCTGGTACTGGGTCATCAACGGGGCCCAGTACTTGAGCTTGACGCCCAGGAAGTCCGGGCCCTCTTCCAGCTGTTCCAGGCTGATGCCGTTAGTGAAGAGGCTCTCGAAGTGGCGGCCGATGGCGCCGGCGTTCCGGGCGCCGGCGGGCGGTGCTTTCTCCAGCGGAGCCAGGAAGTCGCCCGCGGAGCCCAGCAGTGCACGCTCGGCCACGGGGTCGACGGCGACGACGGACTCGGTCACCTCGGGTGAGAGGGGCAGGGACACCGAGAGGTTGAAGAGATTGTGTTCGGAGCCACCGGCCGGGGCGGGGAACTTGATTCCGTTCTCCCCTGCCGGTGGTGCGATCCGAATGCTGGTGCCGCCGACCGTTTTTTCCTCGACGAGTTTGGCCTTGCCCAGCGTGCCCTCCGCGGAGGACTTGAACAGGACCTGTTCGGAGACGCCGTCGGAACTCACTGCGCTGGCGGTGAGCCGGTATTTCTTTGGGGTGTCGCTGAGCACTGATTCGGCCGCGGGCCACTTGGCGGGGTCTGTGGCGCCTGCCGCCTTGTCAGTGGTGGCGGTGCCTGCGAGCCCTGCGTTATAGCCGAGGAAATCCATGGCATCGAGCCGGGGAGCTTCCAGGTTCTGCGTCACGCGTGACACCAGGCTGATGGGGGCTGCCACGGAGGTTTCGGACAGCTTCCGGATGGACGCCAGCTGGTCGAAGCTGATGCCGCCCCCGCCACTGGCGATCTCCGGCTGTATCAGCGCAGAGGACCCGGCCTTGGCCTGGACAAGGACGTCGTACAGCCCCCGCGAGTTCTCATCCACCGTCCGGTGAAGGGCTGCCTGGGACTGACTTTGGACGAGGACCGACAGGCACATTGCTGCGATCAAGATGGCCGCGGTCAGCAGTAGCACTTTGCTTCTGATGAACCTCTGGACGGCGTTCATTGGGCTCCCTGAAACCTGGATTGCGTGCGCACACCACGGTCCGCGGGCGGCGGACATCATGGAATTCCTCCGGGTGTGCAAAAAATATTGGCCGGTCTGCCGGCGCTGTCCTGAAACAGGACCTAGCCATTGTAGGCAGACCGACCAATCATACGTGGCGGGGTGAAGCCCCGGTCACGCGTTATTCATGGCGGTGAGGAACTCAGTCTTCGAGGTCCACTTCGCGGACCATGTCAGCGCCGATGCCGGCCTTGATGGCGTCAAGCACCTGCTGCGGCACGGACGTGTCGATGGTCAGCAGGGCAAGCACCTGGCCACCCTCAGCCTGGCGCGCCACCTGCATGCCGGCGATGTTGATGTTGTTCATGCCCAGGATGTGTCCGATGGTTCCGATCACGCCCGGCCGGTCGGCATAGGAGACCACCACGAGGTGCTCGCTGATGGGAATTTCCACCTCGTAGCCGTTGACACCCACCAGCTTCTGGATCTGCTTCGGGCCCGTGAGGGTACCGGCCACGGAGATCTGGGATCCGTCGCTGAGGGCACCGCGGAGCGTCAGGACGTTGCGGTACGATTCCGTGTCCGGCGTGGTGATCAAACGCACGTTGATGCCGCGCTGCTCCGCTATGACCGGGGCGTTGACGTAGGAAACCTGTTCGGTCACCACGTCGGCGAAAATGCCCTTCAGTGCCGCGAGTTCCAGGACCTTGACGTCAAGGGCAGCGATTTCGCCGGCCACCTCCACATCGACCTGGGTCAGGGAAGCGTGCGTCAGCGCGGTGAAGATCCGGCCCAGCTTCTCGATCAGGGGAATGCCCGGCCGGACATCCGGGGCGATGACGCCGCCGGCGACGTTGACGGCGTCAGGCACAAGCTCTCCTGCCAGTGCGAGGCGTACAGACTTGGCAACCGAGACGCCTGCCTTCTCTTGGGCCTCGTCGGTGGAGGCACCCAGGTGCGGGGTGACTACTACGTTGTCGAGGGCAAAAAACGGCAGGTCCGTGCTGGGCTCCTTGACGAACACGTCGACGGCGGCCCCGGCGATCTGGCGGTCCTCCAGGGCCGCGTACAGCGCTTTCTCATCCACGAGGCCGCCGCGTGCGACATTGACCACATAGGCGGTGGACTTCATCTTGGTGAAGGCGTCTGAGCCCAGCATGCCCACGGTCTCCGGCGTCTTGGGCATGTGGATGGTGACGAAGTCCGACTGGCTCAGCAACTCGTCCAGGGTGACGAGCTTGACGCCCAACTGGGCGGCGCGGGCTGAGGTGATGTACGGGTCATAGGCGAGGATCTCGGTGTCAAAGCCCTGCAGGCGGGCAGCTACCAGCGCGCCTATACGGCCCAGGCCGACGATGCCGATCTTCTTCTCGAACAGTTCGATGCCTGTGTACTTGGAGCGCTTCCACTCGCCGTTTTTCAGTGCGGCGCTGGCCTGCGGGATGTGGCGGGCCAGGCTCAGGATGTGGCCGACCGTTAGTTCTGCGGCAGAGATGATGTTCGACGTAGGGGCGTTGACCACCATCACACCGGCCTGGGTGGCGGCCTTGATGTCCACGTTGTCCAGTCCGACGCCTGCACGGGCAATGACTTTGAGGCTCTTCGCCGCGGCGATTGCTTCGGCATCGACCTGCGTGGCAGAACGTACCAGGATGGCGTCCACATCCACGATGGCCGAAAGAAGCTGGGAGCGGTCTGAGCCGTCAGTCTGGCGGATTTCGAAGTCCGGGCCCAGAGCCTCTATCGTGGCGGGCGAAAGTTCTTCGGCGAGCAGTACTACGGGTTTTGACACGGGCGATCCTCTGCGTTGCAGTCCTTTGGGATGTAACAAGTCTAGGCGGACGGAAGGCCGGGCCCACATTATTAAGTGAACCCGGCCTCAGTTGGCACCGGTTGGGGCGCCGGCAGAGCAGCCTTAGCGGGCTGCAGAACCCTCTACGTAGTCCGCATCCTGCTGCTGCCAGGCGAACAGGGAGCGCAGTTCGCGGCCAACGCCCTCGATGGGGTGCTTTTCAGCCTTGGCGCGGAGTTCCTTGAACTCGACGCCGCCGTTGTCCTGGTCGTCGATGAAGCGCTTGGCGAAGGCACCGCTCTGGATATCCGCGAGGACCGCCTTCATGTTTTCCTTCACCTCGGGGGTAATGACGCGCGGGCCGGAGACGTAGTCGCCGTACTCGGCCGTGTCGGAGACACTCCAGCGCTGCTTGGCGATGCCGCCCTCCCACATGAGGTCAACGATGAGCTTGAGCTCGTGGAGCACCTCGAAGTAGGCGATCTGCGGCTGGTAGCCGGCTTCGGTCAGGGTTTCGAAGCCGTACTGGACCAGCTGGGACACGCCGCCGCACAGGACGGACTGCTCGCCGAAGAGGTCGGTTTCGGTCTCTTCGGTGAAGGTGGTCTTGATGACGCCCGCACGGGTGCCACCAATGGCCTTGGCGTAGGACTTGGCCAGGTCCCAGGCGGAACCGGTGGCGTCCTGCTCCACGGCGATGATGTCCGGGATGCCACGGCCTGCTTCGAATTCGCGGCGGACGGTGTGGCCCGGAGCCTTCGGCGCGATCAGGATCACGTCAACGCCTTCAGGCGCCTCGATGTAGCCGAAGCGGATGTTGAAGCCGTGGGCGAAGGCGAGGGCCTTGCCGGCGGTCAGCTTGTCCTTGATGGAGTCGTTATAGATGGCACGCTGGTGCTGGTCCGGAGCCAGGATCATGATGACGTCGGCCCATTCGGCGGCGTCGGCAACAGTCTTGACCGTGAAGCCGGCGTCCTGGGCCTTGGCGATCGAGGACGAGCCTTCCTTGAGGGCGATGACAACCTCAACGCCGGAGTCGCGCAGGTTCAGAGCGTGGGCGTGACCCTGTGAGCCATAGCCGACGATTGCGACTTTGCGGCCCTGGATGATGGTCAGATCGGCGTCGTCGTCGTAAAACATTTCAGTCACTTGCGTAACTCCTTTTGAGTGGATTTTCTGGTGTAGCTAGTCTGTGGTGCTGCGGTACTGCACGGGCGTTGCGCCGCAGGGGGCCGGAGCCCGCCCGCGTATTAAGCGCTGCGCAATGCCCTGTCACTCATGGAGCGGGATCCCCGTCCAACGGCCAGGGTGCCGGACTGCACAATTTCGCGGATGCCGAAGGGTTCAAGCACTGACAGCAGTGCCGTGATTTTTTCGGGGTGGCCTGTTGCTTCAATGACCACGGAGTCTGTGGAGACGTCAACCACTGAAGCTCGGAACAGGTCTGCAGCCTGGGTCACCTGCAGACGAGTTGCGGCATCCGCACGTACCTTGACCAGGATGTGGTCTCGCTGTACGGAAGATTCGGGGGTGAGCTCAACTATCTTGATCACGTTGACCAGTTTATTGAGCTGCTTGGTGACCTGTTCAATGAGCTCACCATCGGCGTCGACGACGACGGTCATCCGGGACATGCCCGGGACTTCCGTCGGGCCGACGGCCAGGGAATTGATGTTGAAGGCGCGGCGGGCGAACAGGCTCGCGACGCGCGTCAGTACACCGGGCTTGTCTTCAACCAGAACGGACAGTGTGTGGCGGGTCATGATCAGTCCTCCTCTTCCCATTCGGGGGTCATGTTTCGGGCAAACTGGATCTGGTCGTTGCTCACGCCGGCGGGCACCATCGGCCACACCATGGAGTCGGGGCTCACCACAAAATCGATGACCACGGGGCGGTCATTAATCTCGAGGGCCTTCTTGATGGTCGCATCAATGTCCTCGTCACGTTCGCACCGGAACGATGCACAGCCGTACGCGTCCGCCAGCTTGACGAAGTCCGGGATACGGACGGTTTCGTGTCCGGTGTTCAGGTCCGTGTTGGAGTAGCGGCTCTCATAGAAGAGGGTCTGCCACTGGCGGACCATGCCCAGCGAGGAGTTGTTGATGATGGCAACCTTGATGGGAATCTTGTTTATGGCACAGGTGGCCAGTTCCTGGTTAGTCATCTGGAAGCAGCCGTCGCCGTCAATCGCCCAGACCACTCGGTCCGGGTCCCCCACTTTGGCACCCATGGCAGCCGGTACTGCATAGCCCATGGTGCCGGCACCGCCGGAGTTCAGCCAGGCATGCGGGCGCTCGTACTTGATGAACTGCGCGGCCCACATCTGGTGCTGGCCCACGCCGGCAACATAGATGCCTTCGGGGCCGGTAAGTGCGCCGATACGCTCGATGACGCGCTGCGGGGCGCTGAGGCCATCCTCCGGTTCGGTCCAGCCCAGCGGGTAGGTTTCCTTGAGGTTGTTAAGGAACGCCCACCACGTGGTGAGGTCCGGCGTGCCGGCGGACTCGAACTGTGAGCGGACGGCCTCTGTCAGCTCGGGGATGATCTCCTTGACGGATCCAACGATCGGGACGTCGGCAGCACGGTTCTTGGAGATTTCGGCGGGATCAATATCCGCGTGGATCACCTTGGCGTGCGGCGCAAAGGACTTCAGGATTCCCGTGACGCGGTCATCGAACCGTGCCCCCAGCGTGATCAGGAGGTCGGACTGCTGCAACGCGGTCACGGCCGAAACCGTACCGTGCATGCCCGGCATGCCGACGTGCTGCGGATGGGAGTCCGGAAAGACTCCGCGGGCCATCAACGTGGTGACAACGGGGGCGCCGGTCAGTTCGGCCAACTCCCGCAGTTCAGCAGAGGCGTGGGCTTTCACCACACCGCCGCCCACATACAGGACGGGTTTGCTGGCAGCAGCGATCAGCTTGGCTGCTTCCCGGACCTGTTTGTTGTGTCCCCGGGTCACCGGGCGGTAGCCGGGGAGGTCGATCTTCGGCGGCCAGGAGAACGTCATTTTGCCCTGCTGGGCATCCTTGGCCACGTCCACCAGCACCGGACCGGGACGACCGGTGGAGGCCAGGTGGAACGCTTCGGCCATGACGTGCGGGATGTCATTGGCGTCCGTCACCAGGAAGGAGTGCTTGGTGATCGGCATGGTGATGCCAACAATGTCGGCTTCCTGGAATGCGTCGGTGCCGATCACGCCGCTGGATACCTGGCCGGTGATGGCCACCACGGGTACGGAGTCCATGTGGGCGTCCATGATGGCGGTAACGAGGTTGGTGGCACCGGGGCCGGAGGTGGCGATACAGACGCCCACCCGGCCGGTAACCATGGCATAGCCTTGCGCGGCGTGGCCGGCTCCCTGTTCGTGACGGACCAGGACGTGGTTCATTCTGGAGGCCATCAAGGGGTCATAGGTAGGCAGGATCGCGCCACCGGGCAAACCAAAAATATCGTCGACGCCGAGTTCTTCGAGCGAGCGGACAATAGCTTCTGAGCCGGTCATCACCGTTGGGGGTACAACGTTGTTCGGCCCAAGGACAGGAGAGACAGCAGCAAGATCAGTGACGACGGCGGCATGGTCAGCCGTTCGGTCGGCACGTTCCGAAGCCTTGGGGGCTCCAGCGGACTTGGTAGCCATCAGCGAGGGGCTGATGGGCGATCCTTTGCTCATCGGACTCTTCCTTGTGGATCATTTGTTTCTCGAAACTGCGGAAAATAAAAAAACCCCTCAGCCTGGCGGCTCTTCGAGGGGTTGCGCGTGACGGTACGTTACCAGTCGGGCTATTCAGCCACGCGCTTGGTAAGGACGACCACTGCATCTGCAGCGGCGCAACTGGCAACGTTTGCGATCATGCGTTCAGTTTTCCCTCTGGGCGAGATGCATGTCAACGGGGGTGGTGCACATCTCACCATATGGACATCATCGTCCACGTATTGATCCTTTAATGGAAGGATCCAACCGCAGCCCGACCGCTTCGGCGGAAGGGCTTAATAAGGGTGATGCCAAGGGGCCCCTTTTCTGAGTCGCTCAGCGCCTCAGAAAAGGGGAAGGGTTCACCCGCAGTAGGCGCCGGTGGAGGCGCTGTGGACGAGCTTGGCGTACTTGGCCAGCACACCCTTGGTGAACTTGGCCGGCAGCGGCTCCCAGCCGACCTTGCGGGACTCGAGCTCGGCCCCGTCGACCAGGAGGTCGAAGGAGCGTGCGCCGATGTCCACGCGGATCCGGTCGCCGTCCTTGACGAAGGCAATGGGTCCGCCGTCGGCCGCTTCCGGTGCAACGTGGCCGATGCACAGCCCGGTGGTTCCACCGGAGAAGCGTCCGTCAGTCAGGAGCAGGACATCCTTGCCGAGGCCGGCACCCTTGATGGCACCGGTGATGGCGAGCATTTCGCGCATGCCCGGGCCGCCTTTGGGGCCTTCGTAGCGGATAACGACGACGTCGCCGGCCTTGATCTTGCCCTTGTCGAGCGCATCCAGGGCACCCTGCTCACGCTCGAACACGCGGGCAGTACCCTCGAACACGTCTGCGTCGAAGCCGGCGCTCTTGACGACGGCGCCTTCCGGAGCCATCGAACCGTGCAGGATGGTGATGCCGCCGGTCTTGTGGATCGGGTTGTCCATGGCGCGCAGGATCTTGCCGTCCAAATCCGGCGGGTTGATCGCTGCGAGGTTTTCGGCGACGGTCTTGCCGGTGACGGTGAGGCAGTCACCGTGCAGCAGGCCGGCGTCCAGCAGTGCACGCATGATGACCGGTACGCCGCCGATTTTGTCGACGTCGGTCATCACGTAGCGGCCGAACGGCTTCAGGTCACCCAGGTGCGGGATCTTGTCGCCGATGCGGTTGAAGTCCTCGAGGTTCAGCTCGACTTCAGCTTCGCGGGCGATGGCCAGCAGGTGGAGGACAGCGTTTGTGGAACCGCCGAAGGCCATGGTGACGGCGATGGCGTTTTCGAACGCCTTCTTGGTCATGATGTCCCGGGCTGTGATGCCGAGGCGGAGCAGGTTGACCACTGCTTCGCCGGACTTGCGGGCAAATTCATCACGACGGCGGTCTGCCGAGGGCGGAGCTGCGGATCCCGGCAGTGACATGCCCAGCGCTTCGCCGATGCAGGCCATGGTGTTGGCCGTGTACATGCCGCCGCAGGCGCCTTCACCCGGGCATATGGCGCGCTCGATGCGGTCCAGGTCTCCGAGGCTCATCTTTCCCGCGGCGCAGGCGCCGACAGCCTCGAAGGCGTCAATGAGCGTGACTTCCTTCTCCGACCCGTCCTCGAGCTTGACCCAGCCCGGCATGATGGAGCCGGCGTAGAGGAACACGCTGGCCAGGTCCAGGCGGGCTGCAGCCATGAGCATGCCCGGCAGCGACTTGTCACAGCCGGCCAGCAGGACCGAGCCGTCTATGCGCTCAGCCTGCATTACGGTTTCCACGGAGTCGGCGATGACTTCGCGCGAGACCAGGGAGAAGTGCATCCCTTCGTGGCCCATCGAGATGCCGTCCGAAACGGAAATGGTGCCGAACTGCATGGGGAAACCACCGCCGGCGTGGACGCCTTCCTTGGCGCCCTGGGCAAGCCTGTTCAGCGACAGGTTGCAGGGTGTGATTTCATTCCAGGAACTTGCGACGCCGATCTGGGGCTTCGCGAAGTCGTCATCACCCATACCCACGGCACGGAACATGCCTCGCGCGGGAGCTGCGTGAATCCCGTCGGTGACGACCCGGCTGCGCGGCTTGATGTCAGGCTTGTTCTCAGTTGATGTTTCGCTGTCGGCACTCATGGGTCAAAGTCTATGACTCCGATCGGAATCGAACGACCAGGCGCCGCCGCAGAATCCCAACTTTGGGGAATAATTCGTTCAAATAGTGGACTTCCATCTCAAATATTGAGACGGCATGGATGCGGACTCTCCGACGGATGGGGCCTCGCCACGACACAAGGGCCAGTGACCGCCGTCGAATCAACAACCCCCGGCCGGTTGCAAACTCCAGCTCTGACCTGCGGCGACTTGGTGCGCTGACCTGCTGCGACCTAGACAGCCCCGTTCACGCCGACGTACCGTCAGAGAACGGCAACCATGCCATCTGGAATGAAGGGCCCTGTTATGGATTTTGTCTTCTGGATCATTGCGATTGTGCTGATTGTGGGCGTTGTGTGGTGGCTGCTGAACCGCAACAGCTCCGCCAACACCGGCGGCGCGGCCCCACGGACAGAGAGTGGCCGGGCAGAGGGCGGACTGGCCGGCGGCAGCGCGGCCGCCTCCGCTGACGCCGCCGGTACTGCCGGCCTCCCCAGCGCGGCGGGATTCGGCCGCCCCGCGGAACCGGTTCCCCCCACAACCGCGGACGACGAACCCGAACTCTCCGACTCCGCCAGGAAGGAAATGGCCGATGCCGGGCAGCAGACCGTCGCTCGGCCAGACGCCGCAGTCGCCCCGGCCGCTGCCGGGCACCGGACTGATGTCCAGCCGGAGGCCGCCGCCGAAGAGGGCATCCCTGCTGAAACGGCTGCGACGGCCGGCCAGTCTGCCGCCGCCTGGCACGAAGAATTGTCCGCCCACGAACCTGCAGCACCAGCGGACCCGCTGGTCCCGGAGCACCCCGTTGCCGCCGGGCCTGTGCCGTCCCACGACGCCGGGGCGCACATCGACTCCGCACGCTCGGAGCCGGGCGCCACCGAAGAGGCCGCGGGCCGGCCGGCAGAGGACGAATGGGAAACGCAGTGGTCAGAAGCCAGCGGGTCAGCCCCTGCGGCCAGCCACCGGCCCGCGGCAGACGTATCCAGCGGGAGCGCCGGCGCCACAGAACCCTACGGGGAACCCACCCAGGACACCGGCTACGTCCATCACACCGAGTACACCGACCCGCACTCCCCCACACTGCCCGGAGCAGAAACGGCCGCCGCAGAAGCAGCTACAGCCGAAACATCCACATCGGAAACAGCAACGCCCGATGCTTTCACTAGGGACTACCCCGCAGCCGACGGTCGGGGCCCGGCGCCCACGGAGATCGAGCCCCCGGAAGAAGCTATGGCGCCGCCCGCAGAACCTATGGCGGCACCATCGGAACCGATGGCGCCGACGGCGGAAGCTATCGGCCACCTGGCCGCGGACCAGCCCTACGGCGCCGGATCGGCGTCCCCCGGTCCGGGCGGCAGTGGCCCGGCCGATTTCGTGGTCAAGGGCGATGCACGCGCGATGGTCTACTACGAGGAAGGGCGCCCTGACTATGAGCAGACCACTGCAGATGTCTGGTTCGAATCGGCGGCCCACGCCGAGGCCGCCGGATTCCGGGCTCCCCGGAGAACCCGCCTTTAACCACACTGGGATGTTCGGCTGGCCCTTGCCAGCCCCAACGCGCCGCGCGGGCGCATTGGCGCTTTGCGTGGCGCTGTCGTTGTCCGGCTGCACCGGGAACGGAAACGACGCCCCAACCGGCATTATGACGGGCACGGGCCCCGGGACCGCGACGGCGGCACCGGGGACCGGAAATGCCGTTTCACCCGAGGTTCTGAAACGGCTTGATCTACAGCTCCATATTCCATGGGCCGCCGTATTTCTGCCGGACGGCACGGCCGTTATTTCCGAGCGCGAGTCGGCGCTGCTTAAGGTAGTCAAGGATGGCCGCGCAACCGCGATAGGCCAGGTCCCCGGCGTCATCCCGGCCGGCGAAGGCGGCCTGCTGGGGCTGGCACTGTCCCCCGGCTATTCAACGGACAACTACCTTTACCTATACTTCACCTCAGCCCAGGACAATCGCATTGCCCGGGTCAAGCTGGCAGAAGAGCCCGGCGGGGCCCTTTCGTTTGGCGAGCCTGAGGTTGTTTTTACCGGTATCCCCAAGGCTTCGACGCACAACGGCGGCCGGATCCGGTTTGGCCCGGACGGCTTCCTGTACGTGGGCACGGGTGACTCCCAGCGCCGGGACCAGCCGCAGGACCCGAATGCTCTGGGCGGGAAGATCTTGAGGCTGACAGCGGACGGCACGCCCGCACCCGGCAACCCCTTCGGCAACGCCACCTACAGCCTGGGCCACCGGAATGTCCAGGGTCTTGCGTGGGACGGCCAGGGCCGGCTCTGGGCGAGCGAATTCGGCCCGGATGTGAATGATGAGCTCAACCTGATCGTACCGGGCGGCAATTATGGCTGGCCTGTGGTCACAGGCGCGCCCCACCGCCAGGGCTATTGCGACGCGAAAGTGGTGTGGCCTTCGACGGCGGACTCATCCCCCAGCGGCCTGGAAATTGTGGGCTCCACGGCCTTCGTCGGTGCCCTGCGGGGCGAGCGCCTCTGGACCGTTGCCCTCAGCGGCGAGGAAGCCCACGCGCCTGTGGCCCATTTCACACGCGAATATGGCCGGATCCGCGACGTCATCCGCACTCCCGAAGGCGGTTTATGGCTGCTCACCAACAACCAAAACCCTGATTTCGTGCTGGTTTTGGCCCCTCCGGCCTGAGCGGCAGGAGTTCCACGGCTGCGATTTCACATGGGCCGGAAGTTCGTGTAGAGTTTCATGTCGTTGCGGAGAACAACCGGGAAAGAAAAAGCCCCGGGGATCGCCGCACAGAGATGCACCTCTAGCTCAATTGGCAGAGCAATTGACTCTTAATCAATGGGTTCCGGGTTCAAGTCCCGGGGGGTGCACCAAGGGGAAAACAGCCTCTGGCAGGCGGAAACGCTGCCAGAGGCTGTTTTTGTTTAACATCCAGGACTTCAGGACCAAATAAATCCGGCACCACCGCCGCAGACACGCAGCTGTGATGCCGTGGGATATTCCGGAATCCAGTTTTAGCCGAGGGGGGCGCCGTCCACCAAGGCACGGGTAGCCGGCGATACGAACTGGCGGGCAAGCTCGCTGACAACAGCCTGAAGTTCCTGTCGCAGGAGATCGGGATCGATGGTTGCCGCGGCCAGCACCGAGCGCTCCATTTCCACAGCAGCAACTGCTGCTTCCCGGCCGCTGTCGGTGAGGGAAACCACCTGGCTGCGGCGGTCAGAGGTGCTGCGCACGCGGGCGATGTGTCCGTGCGACTCCAGCCGGGTCAGCGTCTTTCCCATGGTCTGGGCCTGGACCCGCACAAACTGGGCCAACTGGGCCTGGGTCATGGGGCCCTGGGCTGCGAGCACTTCGATGGCGATAACGCCGGCGTGTGTCAGGCCAATGGCGCTGAGTTTCTCGTTCCAGGAGTGTTCCACGAGGCGCGCCGCGGTGGACAATAAGCGCCCTGTGGGCCAGCGATCCATGTCAGGCATACATGCAAGTATAGCCAAGGCCCGGTTCGCACCCGTTCTGGATGCTTACTAGAGTGGTATTTCCCGCCTGCAACGAGGAGACCAACATTGGCTGACAAACTCTTGACCGGCGCCGTGGCGCCCGGTTTCACCCTGAAGGATTCGACCGGTCAGGACGTGAGCCTGGCCTCGGGCAGCGGCGCGAGCACCGTCGTCTATTTCTACCCCGCCGCTTCCACGCCCGGCTGCACCAAACAGGCGTGCGACTTCCGGGACAACCTGGCGTCGTTTAAGTCGGCCGGCTACCGCGTGCTGGGGATCTCGCCCGATTCCGTGGCAAAGCTTGCCGCCTTTGCCGCCAAGGAAGATCTCAGCTTCCCCGTGCTTTCAGACGAGGACCATGCCGTGGCGGAGGCCTATGGGGCCTGGGGTGCGAAGAAGAACTACGGACGGGCCTACGAAGGACTGATCCGTTCCACCATCGTGATTGATCCCGACGGCAAGGTGGCGTTTGCCCAGTACAACGTCCGGGCCACCGGGCACGTGGCAAAGCTGCGGCGCGACCTCAAACTGGACGCGTAGCACTGACGCACCTCCAGGGGACGCAGGACCCAAGGCGGCAAGGACTGACAGGATCCTCCCCCGCCCGAGGCTACAATGGAACCTGGCATCCGCCGCCGTATGTTTTTTATTCCCGTCCAGTCAGCTGGCGGGGAGCGGAAATGACGCCGGACGCCAAAGCGCGAGTGGTGAAATTGGCAGACACGCAGGATTTAGGTTCCTGTGCCTTCGGGCGTGGGGGTTCAAGTCCCCCCTTGCGCACACAAACAGAGATCCCGGGCCCCACGGCCCGGGATCTCTGCCGTTAACCCAAATCAGCGGCGCAAAAAAGTATTTTCAATCCACCCATCCATTTCGGCACTCCGCCCGAATACCCCATGAGACACCAGCCAACGGCAGGTGCCCGATAGTCGGAAAAGCCACAAGCAGCGCCACGTCTGCAGCAGGCAAGAAATCGGCACAAACAAGGAGAACCGAAATGCAGTCATTCAAGCGCACATCCTTCACCGTCGCAGGCGTAGCTGCTGCAGCCCTGCTAAGCCTCACGGCTTGCGGTGGACCAGCAACAACAACCCCGAGCTCCTCCGCTCCCGCCGCCGCGCCGTCGGCCTCCAGTATGGCTCCGTCGCCGTCCGCCAGTGCAAAAACCATGGATCCCGCAGCGAACCTCGTGGGTCCGGGCTGCGCCGGCTACGCCGCAAAGGTCCCGACGGGTGCAGGTTCGGTGGCCGGCATGGCACTTGACCCGGTAGCAGTCGCGGCATCCAACAACCCCATCCTGACCACTCTCACGGCCGCCGTCTCCGGCAAGCTGAACCCGAAGGTTAACCTGGTGGACACGCTCAACGGAGCCGAATTCACGGTCTTCGCCCCGGTGGACGACGCGTTTGCCAAGATCGATGCAGCCACCATTGAGACACTCAAGACCGACGACGCCCTCCTGAGCAAGATCCTGACCTACCACGTGGTTCCCGGCCAAATCACGCCTGACAAGATCGCCGGCACCCACGCCACCGTCCAAGGCGGCTCTGTCACGGTGACCGGCAGCAAGGATGCCCTCATGGTTGATGGCGCCAAGGTCATCTGCGGCGGCGTGAAGACCAAAAACGCCACGGTCTACCTCATCGACTCGGTGCTGATGCCCAAGTAATCCAGCATCAAGGCGGCCCGTTCCGACAGGAACGGGCCGCTGTCATGTGCACACGACCCTCCGTGGGATAACAGGGAACCCCAAGGCTGGTCAATTAGACTGTGTCCCTGGCCCGCAGTCGGCGGTGCCGGCCAGGAACAGCCCAGAGGTGATACACGAGTGCCCAGCAGTACTTCGCGGCGAACGGTCATCAAGACCGGCGCCGTCTTTATGGCGTTAGGCCTGACCGCCTGTACCGGCACTCCCCCGCCGTCACCTTCGGCAACCTCCCCTTCAACGTCTCCTACCGGGTTGGAGCCCACCGAAACATTCACATTCGGTACAGCATCCCAGCCCCTGGGACTGGACCCGGCGCTCTCCAGCGACGTTGAAAGCTACCGGATTACCCGGCAGATCCTCGAAGGCCTCGTGGGCGTGGATCAGACCACCGGCAAACCCACCCCGCTACTGGCAACGGAGTGGACCGAATCCAACGAAGGCCGCAGCTACACCTTCAAGCTCCGCAGCGGCGTCACGTTCCAGGACGGCACACCGTTTGACGCAGATGCCGTGTGCCACAACTTCAACCGCTGGTTCGCTTTCTCCGCTGACCTCCGGGCCAAGGCGCCGGGGATTTCCTTCAAGAGCGTGTTCAAGGCGCATTCCGACGACGCCGCCCTGTCCATTTTCAAGAGCTGCACCACGCTATCCCCTGATACCGTCCGGATCGACCTCACCCAGCCTTTCACCGCGTTCCTCCAGGCACTCACCATGCCGGCCTTTGCCATTGCTTCGCCCGCAGCCCTGGCCGCAGGCACCGCGGATGTCCTGAACCAGACACGGCACAGCAACTCCGTCTCCGCCTTCGCCACCAACCCAGTGGGAACCGGACCCTTCAGCCTGGCGGCCTGGGACGAAACCACCGTCCGCCTGCTCAGCCACAAGGACTACTGGGGTGACCGAGGACAGATCGCCAGCATCAATTTCGTCACGTACGACCACCCCCAGACGCGGCTCCAGGCCCTCCTCGACGGCAGGATCGACGGATACGACGCCGTCACGGTAGGCAACTTCGATCAGCTCGTCAAACGGGGGATGCAGATTGTCCAGCGCGACCCGTTCTCGGTCATGTACCTGGGGATCAACCAGGAAGTCCCGATCCTGCAGAACCTCAAGATCCGCCAAGCCCTTGAGCTGGCGATCGACAAAGACACCCTGATCCGGAAGTTCTTCATCGACAACACGGCGAAGGCCACACAATTCGTCCCGCCCAAGATCAGCGGCTTCAACAACGTAGCCCCAGCGTTGGGCCACGATCCGGTTAAAGCGAAGGCCTACCTTGCCGAGGCGGGCTACATGGGGGAAGAACTCAAGTTCTACTACCCGCTCAACGCCACCCGCCCGTACCTCCCCACGCCGGAGAAGATCTACGCAGAGCTCAGCCGGCAACTGACCGCCGTCGGGTTTAACATCAAGCCTGTCCCCGTCAACTGGTCTGACGGCTACCTCCAGAAAGTCCAGTCCCGCGGCGAGCATGCGCTGCACCTGCTCGGCTGGAACGGCGCCTACTCTGACGCCGAAAACTTTGTGGGACCCCTGTTCGGCGAAAAGAACGGTGAGTTCGGCTACCAGGACCCGCAGGTCTTCTCCAAGATCAACCGGGCCCGCGGCCTGCCCGCCGGAAGGGAACGTGACGAGCAGTACCACACCATCAACACCCAGATCGCTGCCACGGTCCCGGCCGTTCCCATCGCCTTCCCCATCTCGGCCCTTGCATTGTCCGACCGTGTCAGCAGCTACCCGGCGTCCCCGGTGCTGAGTGAAGTTTTCACCAAGGTCGTGTTAAGGCCTTGACGGGAGGGACCAATTTCAGTTAGTGGGCCGTGCGGGGATATTCTTTGACAGCCAGAGCCGCTGCTATCGGAGACTGATTGTGACCTTCATATCAAAGACCCAACATGCCGACGTCGTACTGATTGGCGGCGGCATCATGAGCGCCACCCTTGGGGCGTTCATCAAGCAGCTCGAGCCGAACTGGACCATTTCCCTGTTCGAACGCCTTGACCAGCCGGGGCTGGAAAGCTCCGATCCCTGGAACAACGCCGGAACAGGCCACGCCGCGCTGTGCGAGCTCAACTACTCCCCTGCGGCCAAAGACGGCTCGGTGAACCCTGCCAAGGCCCTGCTGATCAACGAACAGTTCCAGCTGTCGCGGCAGTTCTGGTCGCATTTGGTTCAACAGCAGCTGATCGGCTCGCCGAAGGGCTTCATCAACACCGTCCCGCACATGAGTTTTGTGATCGGTGACAACAACTCCAAGTTCCTCAAGACCCGCTACGAAGCGCTCAAGTCCCACACGCTGTTCCACAGCATGGAGTACTCCGAGGACCACGCGCAGATCGCCAAGTGGGCGCCGCTGATCGTCAAGGGCCGCGACCCGAAGCAGCCCATCGCCGCCACGCGCGCAGCGGAAGGCACCGACGTCGACTTTGGGGCACTGACCCGTGAGCTGACCACGTACCTCGGGAACAACGGCGTCGAAGTAAACTACGGCCACGACGTGACCGGCATTTCAAAGGCGTCCGACGGCGGCTGGGACCTCTCGCTGAAGCATCCGACTTCCGGGGAACGCGGCACGATCCACGCCAAGTTTGTATTTGTCGGTGCCGGCGGCGGCGCGCTTCACCTCCTCCAGGCTTCCGGGATCCCGGAGAGTAAGGGCTACGGCGGGTTCCCCGTGTCCGGCCAGTTCTTCCGCTGCACCGACGAGGCTCTCGCGGCACAGCACAGCGCCAAGGTCTATGGCCAGGCCTCCGTAGGCGCCCCGCCCATGTCCGTGCCGCACCTGGACACCCGTTACGTGAACGGCAAGCGCTCCCTCCTGTTCGGCCCTTACGCCGGCTTCTCCACCAACTTCCTGAAGAACGGCTCGTACCTGGACCTGCCGCTGTCCATCCGTCCCAGCAACATCATTCCGATGCTTGCCGTTGCCAAGGACAACATGGACCTGACGGCCTACCTCGTCAAAGAGGTGGCCAAGCGCCATGGCGACAAAGTTGAGGCGCTCCGCGAGTACTACCCCGAGGCCAAGGACGGCGACTGGGAACTGATCGCTGCCGGCCAACGTGTACAGATCATCAAGAAGGATCCGAAGAAGGGCGGGGTGTTGCAGTTCGGGACTGAAGTCATCGCCGGCCGCGACGGCTCGATCGGCGCCCTCCTCGGTGCCTCGCCCGGGGCCTCCACAGCGGTGCCGATCATGATCGAACTACTGCAAAGGGCGTTCCCCAAGGACTTCAAGGGCTGGCAGGGCAAGCTCAAGGATATGATGCCCGGTTACGGCGTGAAGCTCGACGACAACCCGGGCCTGGCTGCCGAGCTCGAAGCCGCAACCGCCAAGGCACTCCGGCTGGAAAACGTTCCCGCCAACAACTGACGCATCGCCGGCCCTGGCGGGCAGGTCCGGTCCCAGCACTCCGACAACCCCTCAGGAGACCACGCGATGTTCCGGCTGGCACAACTTTCATTGGCAAACCGGGCGCTGATCGCGCTGATCACCGTCTTCGCATCGGTGTTCGGCGTGATCACCATGTCATCGCTGAAGCAGGAACTCATTCCCTCCATCGAGTTCCCGCAGATCACCGTGCTGACTGCCATGCCCGGCGCCTCGCCGGAAGTTGTGGACAAGCAGGTCAGCGCGCCGCTGGAGACAGCCCTGAACGGGGTTGAGGGTCTGAAGTCCACGTCTTCGACGTCGCGCAACGGCACCTCTCAGATCACCATGGTCTTCGCCTACGGGACGAACCTTGACCGTGCCCGAAACCAGATCGACCGGGCCATCTCCAACGCCAAGCGTTCCCTGCCGGCGGATGTGCAGCCGCAGGCTTTCGCCGGGAGCATCAGCGACTTCCCCATCGTGTTCCTCGCCGTGTCCTCGGACAGGCCGCTCAGCGAACTGAACGCGGACCTTCAGCGACTGTCTGTTCCCCGGCTCCAGAAGATCGACGGCGTCCGCGGCGCCGATGTGACCGGCGGGCCCACCCAGCACATCGAGGTCCTCCCGCGGCCGGAAGCGATGGCTGCCAGCGGCGCCACCATCGAATCCATCCGGAACACGCTGGGCAACAACGGCGCGCTGATCCCGGCCGGCACGATCGAGGAACAGGGCAAGACCCTGTCCCTGCAGATCGGCAGCCCGGTGGACTCCCTCGATACCATCAAGTCGCTGCCGTTGGGCGGGGCAGCCAAGGGTGCCACGATCGGTTCAGTGGCGGACGTCAGCCTGCAGGACAATGAACGCACCTCCATCACCCGGACCAACGGCGAGGAAACGCTGGCGGTGTCGGTCACCAAGAAGCCCGAGGGCGACACTGTGGGCATCTCCCACGCCGTGAACGATTCGCTGGACGAGCTCGAGGCGGAACTGGGGTCCAACGCTAAGTTCACCGCCGTGTTTGACCAGGCGCCCTTCATCGAAAAGTCCATCAAGGACCTCACCACAGAGGGGCTCCTCGGGCTGGGCTTTGCCGTCGCCGTCATCCTGGTGTTCCTGATGTCCGCCCGCTCCACCCTGGTGACAGCGGTGTCCATTCCGCTCTCGCTCCTGGTGACCTTCATCGGTCTTTCGGCGACGGGCTACTCGCTGAACATCCTGACCCTTGGCGGGCTCACCATCGCGATTGGGCGCGTGGTGGACGACTCGATTGTGGTAATCGAGAACATCAAACGCCACCTCAGCTACGGTGAGGAGAAAGTCGCCGCCATCCTCACCGCCATCCGGGAAGTGGCCGGCGCCATCACCGCTTCGACGCTGACCACCGTGGCGGTCTTCCTCCCCATCGCCTTTGTGGGCGAGCTGGCCGGCGAACTGTTCCGCCCCTTCGCACTGACGGTCACCATGGCGCTGCTGGCATCCCTGCTGGTTTCGTTGACCATTGTCCCGGTCCTCGCCTACTGGTTCCTCAAGAGTCCGGCCGTCGCCGCGCCCGGATCTGCCGCTGCCCGCGAAGCGGCTGCCGCCGCCCGGGCCAAGGCACACGAGTCCGAACAGAAGAGTCCGCTCCAACGCGCGTACCTGCCGATTCTCAGCAAGACCCAGAAGCATCCGGTGTGGACCCTCGTCGCCGCCTTGCTGGTCCTCGGCGGCACGGGCGCCATGACGCCACTGCTGGCCACCAACCTCCTCGGCGATTCCGGCCAGAACAGCATGACCGTCCGCCAGGTGATGCCGGCGGGGACAAGCCTGGCCGACACCAGCTCGGCCGCGGTAAGGCTTGAGGAAGTCCTCCGCGGCATCGAGGGCGTCAAGAATGTCCAGGTGACCTCCGGCAACGCCCAGGCGGGCTTTGCCGCCCTGACCTCCTCCGGCTCCTCCAACTCCACGTTCACCGTGGTGACCGACGAGAAAGTGAACCAGGCCAAGCTCCAGGAAACCGTACGAACGGATCTGGGCAACATGCCCGGTTCCGGGAAGGTCACTGTCGGCTCCCAGCAGGGCGGCTTCGGGACGTCCTCCACCGTGGACATCACCATCAAGGCAGCAAGCTCCGAGGACCTCCGCACAGCCAGCGACGCCATGGTGGGCGCCATGACCGGCGTGCCGGAAACCAGTGAAGTGGCAACCAACCTAGCGGGCCGCCAGCCGGTGGTCCAGGTCAAGGTGGACCGGGACAAGACCGCCGCCGCAGGACTCAACGAGAAACAGGTGGCCGGTGTCCTGGCTGCCACGATCAGCCCCATTCCGGCCGGGACAGTCCGGATCGACACCAACGACTTCCCCGTCCAGATCGGCAAAGGAACCCGGTTCACCAGCATCGATGCGGTGCGCAGTATCGCTTTGCCGGCTGCGGCCAGACCGGTGACCCTGGGCAGCATCGCCACCGTGGAGCAGGTGGAAGTGCCAGTATCCATCACCGCCAGCAACGGCCAGCGGACCGCGAAAGTGTCAGTCACGCCGTCGGGCTCCAACCTTGGCGCGGTGAACACTGAGGTGCAGAAACGCCTCACGGAAGTCACCCTCCCCGCGGGAGTCACCGCGGAAATCGGCGGTGCCACCACCCAGCAGGCAGAATCCTTCCAGCAGCTGGGCCTTGCCCTCCTCGCGGCCATCGCTATTGTCTACGTCATCATGGTGGCAACCTTCAAGTCCCTGATTCAGCCCCTGATCCTGCTGGTCTCCGTCCCGTTTGCGGCCACCGGGGCCGTTGCCCTGTTGCTGGCCACCGGCGTTCCCCTCGGCCTGCCGTCCCTGATCGGCATGCTGATGCTCGTGGGAATCGTGGTCACCAACGCGATTGTGCTCATCGACCTCATCAACCAATACCGGCAGCCCCGCAACGGCCTGCCGGGGATGAGGGTGGCGGACGCCATCACGCATGGCGCGAGGCAGCGGCTCCGCCCCATTCTGATGACCGCCCTGGCCACCGTATTCGCCCTGACGCCCATGGCGCTGGGCCTGACCGGGGGCGGCGGCTTCATCTCCCAGCCGCTGGCAGTGGTGGTGATCGGCGGCCTGGTTTCCTCCACCGCCCTGACGCTGGTGCTGGTACCCGTGCTGTACCGGCTTGTGGAGGGGCGGCGGGAACGCAAAGCGCTGCTCCGTGCCATGCAGGGGCGCCCGGAGTTTGCGGCCGCGAACGACGTCGACGCCGAGTTCAGCGACTGGACTACCGGTGCGATTCCCAAAGTAAGCGGCCGCCGCGCGGGGCCTGGCGAGCCCGAGTAGCGTCCTGGAATATTCTCGCCCGCGAGGCGTTTTACCCTGCGATACATGCAAATGCATGAAAATCAGCTATAGTAGGAGCCACCCCAGAGAAGTCCAGGATCGGAAGGCCCACCATGCAGATCGGCGTATTCAGCGTCAGCGACATCACCACTGACCCCACCACCGGCCGGACGCCCACGGAGAATGAACGCATCAAGGCGTCCGTAGCGATCGCCAAGAAGGTCGAAGAAATCGGCATGGATGTCTACGCCATCGGCGAGCACCACAACCGCCCATTCTTCTCCTCCTCCCCCACCACCACCCTCTCGTATATCGCCGCGCAGACTGAGCGGATCACCCTCTCGACGGCAACCACGTTGATCACCACCAACGATCCCGTCAAGATCGCCGAAGATTTCGCCATGCTGCAGCACCTGGCCGACGGCCGTGTGGATTTGGTACTTGGCCGCGGCAATACGACTCCTGTGTATCCCTGGTTCGGCAAGAACATCCATGACGGCGTGGAACTGGCCATTGAGAACTACAGCCTGCTGCGCCGGCTGTGGGACGAGGACACTGTCAACTGGTCCGGCAAGTTCCGCACCCCGCTGCAGAACTTCACCTCCACTCCCCGGCCGCTCGACGGCGTTGCCCCCTTCGTGTGGCACGGTTCCATCCGCACGCCGCAGATCGCCGAAGTGGCCGCGTACTACGGCGACGGCTTCTTTGCGAACAACATCTTCTGGCCCAAGGAGCACTACCAGCAGCTGATCAGCCTTTACCGTGAGCGCTACGAGCACTACGGCCACGGAAAAGCGGACCAGGCCATCGTGGGCCTCGGCGGTCAATTCTTCATGCGCAAGAACTCCCAGGATGCCGTCAAGGAATTTCGGCCCTACTTCGACAACGCTCCCGTTTACGGCCACGGCCCGTCGCTGGAGGACTTCACGTCACAGACGCCCCTCACCGTGGGCAGCCCGCAGGAAGTCATCGAAAAGACCCTGGCGTTCCGCGAGTACTTCGGCGACTACCAGCGCCAGCTGTTCCTGATCGATCACGCGGGCATGCCGCTGAAGACTGTCCTGGAGCAGCTCGATCTGTTCGGCGAGGAAGTCCTCCCGGTCCTGCGGAAGGAGTACGCCGCGCTGAAGCCTGCCCACGTGCCGGATCCTCCCACCCACGCTGGCCGCGTTGCTGCCCTCATGGCATCCCGGGCCAGCGACAAAGCTTCTTCGGAGGCGTGATGGCTGGCGAAGATAAGGAGGCTCGGAGCCGGCTGGCGGCGGAAACCTGGGAATCCTTGTTCCGGGCCCAGGTTGCGGTCATGCGGAAACTCCAGGCAGGCAAGGCCTTCAAGAATGTGGCCATCACCGAGTACGACGTCCTGTTCACGCTCTCCCGGTGCACGTCCGGCTGGCTGCGGCTCAACGAACTCAATGACCACGTCCTGCTGAGCCAGTCGAGCCTGAGCCGGCTGGTCGAGCGGCTCGAAAAGCGCGGACTCGTGGTCCGGCAGCCCGCCCCGGACGACGGCCGTGGTGTGCTCCTAAAGCTGACCGAGCAAGGCGCCGCGCTCCAGAAGGAGATCGGCCGTGAGCACGTACGGGACATCTCCAGCCTGGTGGGGCCCGCACTGACAGCTGCCGAGCAAAAGGAGCTGCAGCGGCTGACTGACAAGCTCCGCAATGCCGTGAGCGCCCGGCCCGGAAAGTGACTGGCCGCAGGGCTGCAGAGCAAAGCTAGCCCAGGACCACCAGCCGGGCAGGATCCTCGGACGGCAGCGTGCCGTTAACCACAGCGGTGACGCGAAGCTCGTTGAGGGTCAGGCGGCCGCCCACGGTGGACAGGAACGCGGTGTCGGCCGAGTCCCGGCCGGCCGTAATCCGCAGCATCGACTCCCGCGGGGCCAGCCCCGTGGGGTCGATGACATGCCATGCACCATTGACGTGGGCCTCTGCTACGGCGTGGAAATCCATCGGCGACAGCCCCGGCGCGTAGACGGCGCTCAGCCGTGCCGGGATGTCCTTTGAGCGGAGGAGCGCGATGGCCAGATGCGCGAAGTCCCGGCACACGCCACGACGGTGCAGGAGCGTCTCCACGGCACCGTCCGTGCCCCGGGAGGAACCACTGATGTACCTCAACTCGCCGTAGACCCAGCTCCGCACGGCCTGGAGCAGTTCCACACCGTGCAGGCCGCCAAATTCGGCGTAGGCGGTGGGAAGGAGCCTGTCGGATTCGGCGTAGCGGCTCGGGCGGACATAGCGGATGAGGTCCGCCAGTGTGACCTCCTCAGGTACTGCCTTGCCCGCCACAGTCGCAGAGTACTCCACTGTCACTTCGGCGGGCTCGGCGAACTCCATATAGTGGAGGCGGCCACCGTGATGGTCGGCAAGTTCACGCACCGGAACCGGATCCCCGCCGGCCGTGACTGTCAAAGATTCTTCAAACGATGTGTAGCCGGAATTTTTGGCTACGGCGATGGCCAAGGCTGCCTTGGTGTCGGCCACGTTCCTAAAAACCATGCGTGCGGCAACAGTGCGTTCCATGTCTCTCCGGGGTGTGAGGTAGTGGCAGAACAGCCGCCCTGGCCCGGCGTGGGATGGAGCCGGCGGCGGACTAGTTTTTGATCTCCAGAGACATTAGCATCCGCTGCACGTTCGCGAAGTCCGAGCTCTCGTCAACGTACTTTGCCGCCTGGTCCAGGGTGTCAAACGCCCTGGCCGGGGCCACCTTTTCGTCCGCAGCGAATACTTTCAGGACCCCGACGTCCCCGAACGAGTAGTCCCCTTTGCCGGCGGGCCCGCGGACCACGTTGCGCAGCTCGCAGGCCTGTCCGTCCGATCCGCCCACAATGTTGGTGATGCCGTACGAACCGAAGTACCGGTAGCCCTGGATCACACGGAACACAGCATGCGGCGCGATGGTACCTTCGCCCATCAGTCCGGGAAGCTTCACCGGCACGCTGCTGATGACGAGGTAGGGCTTTTTCCCGGCGTCCGGGCAGACGGACTCCGACGGCGGCAGGCCCGTCCGCAGTGCAGCCACAAACGTGCCGTCCTGCTTTTTCACCTCGATCTTCAGCGCACCCGGCAGCGTCCCCTCCCCGGGGGTGACGGACTGGGCGATCCATTCTTCGGGCAGGTCAAAACCGACTGTCTTCCCGGGGTCGGTAAAGGTTTTCCAGGCTGATGCTGTCGCGGCCGGCCCGGAAGTTGTGGAGGGCGATCCACTAGGCGTAGCCGCGGGACCCGACGCCGGTGCGCTGGCGCCGGACGTGGGCGCGCCGGTGCCGGTGGAAGTGCCGGGCTCCGCAGTCCACGCAGTGCCGCTGCCGCCAGGGGCACTGCTGCACCCGGCCACCAGGGCGCCCGCCATCAGAAGCGCCGCGGTCCGCAGTCCCCAGGATGTCGCCGTGCTTGTCATGCAGCCAGCCTAGCTGCGGACGGCGGCGCGGCGGGGGCCGGCGCCGCGTGTCGCCGTCGGAGGTTCCCCCCGGCCAAGGGTTAGGCTGGGGGCTATGTCGGAAGATGAGCAGGGTGTGGACCACGGGAGCCTGGCGGACATCTCCGCCCTCGACATAGCCGACTGGCGGCTGCGGACGTTTGCCCTGTATGACACCGTCCGGAAAATTGCGGCGGAAAGTCCGGAGGAAGCCCACTCCCATTGGCGGCACGAACGTGACCGCATGTTTGCAACGCATCCGGCCTCAGCGCTCACCGCACAGGACAAGGCCCAGTTCTCCGGCCTGAAGACTGCCGACTACGACCCCATCTACCGGTTCTACGTGCCACTCACCCTTGAGGGTGCGGGCCGGGAGAAGAGCGTGGAGACAGCCACCGACGGGGTGGTGCACCTCGTCCGGCTGGGCACGTTCGACCTTCCCGAAATGGGGCAGCTCGGCGTCTGGAAACTGAAAGGCTATGGGGGCGGGATCTTTGTGCCGTTCCGGGACGCCACGGCGGGGAAACCCGGCGGAACGTACGGTGCCGGCAGATACCTCCTGGACACCATCAAGGGTGCATTCCATGGCGTCCATGGCTCCGGGCCCGGCGCGGAGTACGTGCTGGATTTCAACTTCGCCTACAACCCGTCGTGCGCCTACAACGAGGCCTGGGCCTGCCCGCTCCCGGGCCCGTCCAACCGGCTGGCTGTGGAAATCCCGGTGGGCGAGCTTTACTGAACGGGTTCCGCCGGGCGGTCTGCCTGCCTGCCGGCACCGTCGAGGACGTAGGATGTCATCATGACCGCCAGCGCTCCCCGCCGCATTGCCCGAGTCCGCCCGCTCTCCGCCGCAGCTCCCGGTGAACACTTCTTCGTCGCCAACAATGCCCTGGACTTCGACTCCGTGGCCGGCCGTTACTGGACCGTTGTTGATTCCCCGTTGGCGGCATCCCGCGCCAATACCAACAGCCGGGCACGGGCCGGCTGGGAGACCGGTGCCACCGTGGCACAGGATTCCTTCACCTTCCTGGCGCCGTCGGTCCCGGTCAATGTCCTGGGCATGGCCCACAACACCGGGCAGCCAGGCCGCGATCTTCCGCCGCAGGCGTTCCACAAGGCCGCGTCCAGCGTGATCGGCCCGGGCGACGCCATCGAACTGAGCTCCACCGTGGGGTACGTCGACCCGGAAGCCGAACTGACCGTCGTTATCGGACGCACGGTGCGCGGCCTGACGCTGGAAACCGCCCGGGGCGCCATCCTCGGATTCACCATCGGCAACGACGTCTCCGCCCGCGACCTGCAGAAGTCGGACGAACTGTGGATCAGCGCCAAGAGCCAGGACACCTTCACACCGCTTGGCCCCTGGATTGTCACCGGCCTCGACGACTCCAGCCTCTCCATCGGCATCGTCCTCAACGGCACCGCACTGAAGCCCGCGTCCAGCTCGGATCTTGGCTGGAAGGTGGACGAAATCCTGGTCTACCTCAGCTCCTTTATGACGCTCCACGCCGGCGACATCATCCTCACCGGTTTCCCGGCCGAATGCGCACGCATCCACCCCGGTGACACTGTGGTGTGCCGCGTGGAGGGGATCGGCGAACTCAGCAATCCGGTCAAGGCTGCGTCCTGGGAGGAAACCCCGGCCTGATATGTCAGGCTTGACCCATGGAATCGTCTGCTGCGCCCGCCGCCCAGCTGGCGCAGCAGCACACCCGCGGCGCCCCGGCCACCAAACATTACCGCGGCATCTTCAGGTTTCCCGTAGTGCGTCAACTCCTCCGCTTCACCGGAGTGGGCCTGATTTGCACGGCAACCTCTCTGGCGCTTTACGCCCTGCTCCGCCAGTGGATCGACCCACAGCTCGCCAACGCCGCGGCCCTGATCGTCACGTCAGTGATGAACACCGCACTGAACCGCCGGCTGACCTTTAAAATCACGTCCACCAGGAAGAGGACGCAGGACCACCTCAATGGGTTGATGGTGCTCGCCATCGCCCTGGTCATCACCGGCGGCAGCCTGGGGATCCTGCACTGGGTCCACCCTGCAGCCACCGTGTCCGATGAGCTCTGGACCACCACACTGTCCGGTTTCCTCGCCACGGCTGTCCGCTTCACGCTGCTGCGGCATTGGATCTTCCGCCGCGCCCGCCACATTTAGGCCACTCCCCCACCTTGGGTTAGTTGCGGCCGAGGGTGCGGACGCTTCCGACGGCGGTGCCCACGGCTTCGGCGGCCGCGGCCAGGTCAGCGGCGCTGACGGTGGACTCGAAGCTGAACCGCACCGCTGTCTGGGCCACTTCCGCCGGGAAGCCGAGCGCCGTCAGGACCGGCGACGGCGCGTCGGAGCCCGCGGCGCATGCTGAGCCGCTCGAACACACCACGCCCTGCCGCTCCAGCCCCAGGAGGACCGATTCCCCGCTGGTTCCGGGGAAGCAGAAGGACGCCACGGACGGGAGCCGCTCCGTGGGGTGGCCGGTCAGGACAGCACCGGGAACGGCGTCGAGGACGTTCCGGATGAAACCGTCCCGGAGCGCCGACACATGTTCTGCGGTCTGCAGCTGCGCGGATTGTGCCAGAGTCAGGGCGGTGGCGAGACCCACAGCACCGGCCACATTCTCAGTCCCGGACCGCCTGCCCCGCTCCTGGCCCCCGCCGTGCAGCAGCGGTTCAATGCGGGTCCGGCCGCGGACGTACAGCACACCGCAGCCTTTCGGAGCCCCCAGCTTGTGGCCGGACATGCTGAGGGCATCAACACCCAGTGCTTTGACATCCAGTGGAAGCCAGCCAGCGGCCTGGACCGCATCCGTATGGAACGGGATGCCTTGGGCACGTGCCAGCTCGGCCAGTTCCGCCACCGGCTGGATGGTACCCACTTCGTTGTTCGCATACATGATGCTCACCAGCGCCGTCTCCGGCCGGAGCACGGCGGCGAGCGCCGCGGGCGTCACCAGCCCGGTGCTGTCCACGGGCACAACGTCCACGGCGAACCCATGGAACCGCGCCAGGTATCGCGCGGATTCCTCGACGGCTGGGTGTTCGACGGCGCTGATCACCACCCGATTGCGCGCAGTGTCCGCCGCCTGCCGGGCCAGGGCGATGCCCTTAACAGCCAGGTTGTCCGCTTCCGTGCCGCCCGAGGTGAAGGTGACCTCCCCGCTCCTGCAGCCCAGTACCTTGGCGACCGCACTCCGGGCGTCCGCGAGTGCAGCGGCAGCGGCCTCGCCGAGGGTGTGATGGCTCGAGGGGTTGCCGAATTCACCGGTCAGGTAGGGCCACATCGCATCCAGGACCTCGCGGCGGACAGGCGTGGTGGCGGCGGCGTCGAGGAAGATCATGGCCGTTTCAGCCTGCCCTCAGTTCGACGTCCAGGCCAAGGTCCAGAGCGGCAACCGTATGGGTGAGCCCCCCGATCGCGATGACGTCCACTCCCGCGGCGGCGATGGCCGCCACGGTGCCCAGGTTAACATTGCCGCTGGCTTCGACAATCGCCCGCCCGGCCACCTGTTTCACGCCGGCGCGCAGGTCCTCAAGGGAAAAGTTGTCCAGCATGATGGTGTCCACGCCCGCGGCGAGGACCGGTTCGATCTGGTCGGCGCTGTCCACTTCCACCTCAAAGTGGGTGGTGTGCCCCAGCTGGGCTTTCGCGGCGGCCAGCAGGGCGGTGAGCCTGGCCGGCTCTCCCCCTGTCATCACGGCGAGGTGGTTGTCCTTGGCCAGGACGGCGTCGGACAGGCTGTAGCGGTGGTTCGCTCCCCCGCCGCAGCGCACGGCATACCGCTCCAGCACCCGCAGGCCCGGGGTGGTCTTGCGCGTATCAGTGATGCGGGCCTTGGTGCCGTCGACAAGTCGGACGAATTCGGCCGTCTTCGTGGCGATGGCGCTCATGCGCTGGACCAGGTTCAGCCCCACCCGTTCGGCGAGCAGCACTGAGCGGGCACTGCCCGTGACGCGCGCAAGGTGCGTCCCGGCGTCGAACGATTCTCCATCGGCAAGCAGCAACTCCACTTCGGTGTCCGGGTCCACGAGCTTCATGGCGTCACGGAACACGGTCCCGCCGCTGAGCACACCGGACACCCGGGCGTTGAGCACCGCGGTGGCACGGGCGTCAGCCGGGATCAGCAACTGCGAGGTGATATCGCCGTTGGGCGCGTCCTCGGCAAAGGCACGTTCCAGGATGTCCCGGACGGGTGCTGCGGGGAGGGTCAGGCTAGTCATTGACGAGGCTCGCTTTCCGGCTCATGGTGTAACGCTGGTCAAAAGGTTCGACGGCGGTAGCGGCCGCCCTGCTGTCGCTGCGGTAATGCGCGCCAAGGGATTCCCGCCGCTCCCGGGCGGCATGCACCAACAGCTGCGCAGCCAGCAAAAGACTGGCATCCTCATGCTCCTCCACATCAAAGGAGTCAGGCACGTTCAGAGGATTCTCAACGCCGGCCCAGGCCGCCAAATCCGCGCCGGCCTCCCGCAACAGCCCGCCAGTACGGAGGACGCCTGCCTTCGCAGTCATCAACCGACGAAGAGCCCCCCGCGAAAACGGCCCGGGATCCGCACAGGACACCTCAACAGGCCCAGGAGCCGGGTCAAGCTCAAACTCCCAGGCGATGTCGGCGGGGGCTTCAGTAAGTGCACCCAAGGTGACGGGTCTGCCGTCGACACCTCTCAACGGGAGCGATGCATCGTCGCCCGAGGGTGTTCCGGAAGCGGGCGTCAAGGGGAGGCCGCCCGCGGCCGTGGACCCACACGATCCGGGTTCCCTGGCCGAGCTTGCGAGGTTAGGGAGATCGTGGGGAGCGAGCGGAGGAACAGCGTCGGGCGACACCCAACCAGCGCCGTCGCTTAAGAAAGCAGCAACAGCCCGGCGCCCGAAGACAAGGCCTTCGAGGAGCGAGTTGCTGGCAAGGCGATTAGCCCCCTGCACCCCGGTACAGGCGACTTCCCCAGCAGCCAGCAGCCCGGGGACAGAGGTCCGGCCGTGGAGGTCCGTGACAACGCCGCCCATCCAGTAGTGGGCCGCAGGAGCCACGGGAACGGGTTCACGGGTCCAGTCGATGCCGGCGTCGCGGGTGCGTGCGCTGATGGTGGGGAATCGCTTGGCGAGGAAACCTTTGCCCCTGCCGGCCTCGATCACACGTGCGTCGAGGAACACGTGGCCGTTGGGGTCGCCGAGGGCCGCGAGGTGCAGGGCGATGCTCCGGGAGACGACGTCCCGGGGCGCTAGTTCGGCGTCGGGGTGGTAGGCGGGCATAAAACGCTCACCTAGGGCGTCCACCAGGATGGCGCCTTCGCCGCGGACAGCTTCGGAGATCAGGAGCGGCTCTGTTCCGTTACCGCCAGCTTCGGCTTCGCGGGCGCCGCCGGGACGGACCATGCAGGTGGGGTGGAACTGGAAGAATTCGAGGTCCGCCACGGCGGCGCCCGCCCGCCAGGCCAGGGCGAGGCCGTCTGCGGTGGCCACGGCGGGGTTGGTGGTCTGGGCAAACAGCTGTCCTGCTCCCCCGGTGGCCAGGAGGACGGCGTCGCCGTGGACTCCCAGTTCCCGCCCGTCGTGGAGGAAGTTGACCCCGGACACGCGGCCTCCGCTCTGCAACAGGGACGTCACCAAGGCGTTCCCGATCACCTGGATTGTTCCAGCTGCCTGGACGTCCTGTACGGCGCGGATAAGAGCTTTCGCCACACGGGCGCCGGTGGCGTCGCCGCCGGCGTGCAGGATCCGTGGCGCGGAGTGGGCGGCTTCGAGACCCAAGGCGGGATCGCCGTCGTGGTCCGGATCAAAACGCACGCCGAAGCGCTGCAGCCCGGCAATGTCGAAGCGGGCCTCGGTGCAGAGTACCCGGACGGCGTCCTGGTGGCAGTGCCCGCCCCCGGCCTTCAGCGTGTCCGCGATGTGGGCGGCCACGGTGTCCCCAGGCGCGGGCTCGTCCAGGACGGCGGAAATGCCGCCCTGGGCGAAGTAGGTGTTGCTGTCCGCGAGCGCCCCCTTGGTCAGCAGCACCACTTGGGCACCCGCTTCGGCGGCGAGCAGCGCGGAGTACAGTCCCGCAATGCCGCTCCCGACGACGATCAGCCGCCGGGGTGCCGTACCACCGGCTGGGTTCGCTGCGCTCATGTGGGGCTCGTTTCCTCCGGTACTACAGCTACTACAGTGGACGCGCCGCGAGCATGCGCTCGAGCGCGGTTTTGGCGTGGTCCTGCACGGATTCATCCACGCTGATGCGGTTGACGATCCGGCCCTCGACGAGTTCCTCCAGGACCCAGGCGAGGTAGCCGGGGTGGATCCGGTACATCGTGGAGCACGGGCAGATGACCGGGTCCAGGCAGAAGATGGTGTGCTGCGGGTATTCGGCCGCGAGCCGGTTGACCATGTTGACCTCGGTGCCGATCGCGAACGTAGTGGGATCGGTGGCCGCCGCGATGGCCTTCTTGATGAAGTCGGTGGAACCGGCCGAATCGGCAGCATCCACCACCTCCATGGGGCATTCGGGGTGCACGATCACGTTCACGCCGGGGAACTCGGCACGGGCCTTTTCGATCTGACCGACGTTGAAGCGTTTGTGAACCGAGCAGAAGCCGTGCCACAGGATGACGCGGGAATCGAGCAGCGCCTGTTCGTCGTTGCCGCCGAGTTCCTTGCGCGGGTTCCACATGGGCATCTGTTCCAGCGGCACGCCCATGGCCTTGGCGGTGTTGCGGCCCAGGTGCTGGTCGGGGAAGAACAGGACCCGCTGGCCCCGCTCGAAGGCCCATTCCAGGACCAGCCGTGCGTTGGATGAGGTGCAGACGATGCCGCCGTTACGCCCGCAGAAAGCCTTCAGGGCAGCGGAGGAGTTCATGTAGGTGACCGGGATGACCGGGACGCGGCCGTCGTCGTCCTTCTCCGAACCGAAGATCTCCTCGAGCTGTTCCCAGCATTCCTCCACGGAGTCGGTGTCTGCCATGTCCGCCATGGAGCAGCCGGCGGCGAGGTTGGGCAGGATGACTGCCTGGTCCGGCGTCGAGAGGATATCGGCAGTCTCAGCCATGAAGTGCACGCCGCAGAAGATGATGGCCTCGGCGTCAGGCCTGGTGAGGGCGGCGTTGGCCAGCTGGAAGGAGTCGCCCACGAAGTCGGCGTACTGGATGACCTCATCGCGCTGGTAGAAGTGGCCCAGGACCACTGCCCGGTCGCCCAGCTTGTCCTTGGCCGCGCGGATGCGCACATCGAGTTCAGCATCGCAGGCGAGCTTGTACTCTTCCGGCAGCTGGCCCTGCCGGGGGGTGGCTGCGGGCGCGACGTCCGAACTGGAGGCGCCGGGCCCGTACGCCGGGGCACCGGCGAGCGCCTCGGCGAGGTCGTACTCCCACGGGCCCTTGGCCAGGGCCGGGCTGCAGGTGGCAGTTGCTTTGCCTGCAGCCGCGGTCCGTGCCGCGGCGCCTGCCGCGCTTTCGGCCTGTTCGCGCGTGATCAGCTGGATTGCTGTGTTGACGCTGCTCATGGTGTGCTCCTGTTGTCGGGGTCGAGGCCGGGGCGGCCGGTGAAGCGGTAGAGGCGTGGTGGGCGGTGTCTGCCGCCTTGGAGGTATTCGCCGGTGTCCTCGATCTCCGGCGTGGATTTCAGCTGGCGCCGGAAGTTGGCCGGATCCAGCCTGGTGTCCAGGACGGCTTCGTACACCTCACGGACCTGGGCAAGCGTGAAGTACTCCCCCAGGAAGTGATAGGCCACGGAGCCATAGGCCAGCTTGTTCCGCAGCCGCCACAGGGCGTAGTCCACGATGGCGTTGTGATCGAAGGCCAGCTCACCCACCTTGTCTGCCCGGAACCACTTCACGTTTTCCGATTCGTCGGCCAGTGCCGCTTCGGTGGGTTGGACCAGGGCCCAGTAGACGATCGATACGACGCGCTGGGTGGGCGAGCGGTGCAGGCCGCCAAAAGCGTAGAGCTGCTCCACATAGCTCGGGGCCAGGCCGGTGGTCTCCCGAAGGTTGCGCGAGGCCGCGTCCTGCAGGGATTCCGTGTGGGTCAGTGGTCCGCCGGGAAGTGCCCAGAGGTCCTTGTACGGCTCACGGATTCTGCGGACCAGGGGAATCCAAAGCGTGGGGCGGCCCGAGGATTCACTTGGCCGGAGGGCAAAGATGACGGTGGAGATGGCAAGCGAGGGTGCGGCCGTGGCCCGCTCCGACACATTTGCTGAACTGCTGAACATGGCGACTCACCCGCCTCCTGTTGCTCCGTGGTCTCTGTGCCGCATTGCACCATGCCAAGTTATGGTCAATTTGACTAGAACTGATGCTACGGCCATTTTCCCGCGATACAAAATGTTGCTCCTTCTGCGCGGCTTACGCCGTTCCGTTTCTGGCCGCGGCTTCGGGCAGGTTGAGCGTCCTGCCCTGGAAGTGGGTATTGAGGACGATGACCATCGACGCCCGAAGCACCGTCATCGTGGCGATCATGGCGTCAAGAACCCGCTGCAGGTCGGCATCGGACCGCGCGGCAATCCTGGCCATGAGATCTGAACTGCCCCAGACCGTGTGAACCTCGATCAGTTCCGGGATGGCAGCTAGTGCGTCGGCCACCCGCCCGTGGCCCAGGCCCAGGCCCAGGCCCTGCGAGGCTTCCAGCACCGACGCCCGGGGCGTGTCGCTGAAGAATCGCACAATTTTGGCGTCCAAGGCCTCGAATTTCACACAAACTCCCCTGTGAATCGCTGCTTCGTAGGGCAGATTGCCAGCCGTGGGGCGGATTAGTCATACACTCCGCACCCATCGTCGTACGCCCCGTGCCGCGGGGCCACCGGCAGAGGCGGTAAATTCAAGTGGTCCCTTTCGCGGGCACCCCCTACCCCGAGAAAGTTCACAGGCATGACATCGAAGTCCACGGCAGTGCGTCCGGAAGCCCAGCTCGGCCACACCATGAAACCACGGCAGCTCACCATGATGGGCCTGGGCAGCGCCATCGGCGCTGGCCTGTTCCTGGGTTCCGGGGCCGGCGTGCAGGCAGCCGGTCCGGCCGTATTGGTGTCCTATCTGGTGGCCGGCACGCTCATCATCCTGGTGATGTGGGCGCTGGGCGAGATGGCTGCGGCCAATCCCACCAGCGGCGCCTTCTCGGTGTACGCGGAGCGGGCTTTGGGCAAAACGGCCGGCGCCACGGTGGGCTGGCTTTGGTGGCTCCAGCTGGTGGTGGTCATCGCCGCCGAAGCCCTCGGCGCCGCGGGCCTCTTGTGCACCGTGTGGCCCGTGATCCCCGTCTGGGCCCTGGCACTGGTCTTTATGGTGGTCTTCACCGGCATCAACCTCACCGGTGTCAGAAACTTTGGCGAGTTCGAATTCTGGTTCGCCATCCTCAAAGTTGCCGCCATCGTCCTGTTTCTCGCCGTAGGTGCCGCCCTGCTGCTGGGACTCCTCCCCGACGTGGCGTCGCCAGGCCTGTCAAACATCACCACCGACTTCGCTCCTGCCGGGCTGGGCGGCGTCGCCACGGCCCTGTTCGTGGTGATCTTCGCCTTTGGCGGGACCGAGATCGTGGCCGTAGCCGCAGCGGAAACCGAGGATCCGGAGCATAGCATCGGCCGGGCAGTCCGGACCGTACTGTGGCGCATCCTGGTCTTCTACATCGGATCAGTCTTTGTCATCGCGGCCGTGCTGCCGGTCAGCTCCGAGGGCTTGGCCTCGCCGTTTGCGGGTGTGCTCGACGCAGCCCGGATCCCGGGTGCCGGCACGGCAATCACCCTTGTCGCCGTCGTCGCGCTTCTCTCTGCCCTGAACGCCAATCTCTACGGTGCATCCCGCATGGCGTATTCACTCTCCGAACGCGGCGAAGCGCCCCGATTCCTGTCCCGGTTGAGCGGCGCCAGCGTGCCCATGATCGCAGTGGGTATCTCGGTGGCCTTCGGCTTCTTCGCCACCGTCCTTGAGCTTCTCTTCCCCAACCGGATCCTGCCGGCCCTCTTCCAGCTGGTCGGGTCCACGTGCCTGGTGGTGTGGGGAACGGCCCTTGTGTCGCAGCTCATCCTCCGGCGCCGGGCAGACCGGGACGGGACCGCGCTGCCGCTGCGGATGAAGGGCTTCCCTGGCCTGACGACATTCGGATTGGTACTGCTCGCGCTGATCTTCGCCGTCGGCTTCAGCGCGGAAAGCAGCCGGATTCAGCTCCTGAGCACCTTTGCGTTGGTTGCGTGCCTCGCCGGCGCCTGCTGGCTCGGCGCGCGGCTCGCAGCCCGCGGGCGCCACCCGAAGTAGGTCGCAGCAGACGCAAATCCGCTGCTGAACGGCGCAGTCCGCAGGCAGGTAAAGTGGTGCGTACCTTCGGGGGCCAGACGACAGGATCAATGTCGGCGGGCCGCTGATCGTGTTCGAGGTTCCGGACAACACCGCCGGAATCGTGGGCACAGTCCCGAAGGATGACGCACCGGAGCGCCGGGTCCGCCTGAGCGCCGTACTTGACGAGGACTGACACTATGAGCGGCAGGCACACCGGCGAACTGCATTCGCACACCGTTGAGGGCACGGACCCGCAACTCTATGTCGAGGTGCATGATCCTGCTGCTGATGCGGGGCTCCGGCCTGTCCTGCTGATCCACGGTTTCTCTTCCTCCAGCAAACTGAACTGGGAGGACACGGGCTGGCTGGCTGCACTCCTGGACGCAGGACGCCGGGTCATTACCGTGGACCTGCCCGGCCACGGCCGCAGCGGCGCCCCGGAGGACATGGACTCCTACGCCCCCAGCCGGATCCGAGCCGATCTCTTGCAGATAGCGTTCGACGCCGGTGTGCGGCCGGTGCACGACGGCGACCCCACCAGCGGGGTTGACGTTGTGGGCTATTCCCTGGGTTCCCGGCTCGCCTGGGAATTCGGCGCCACACAGCCCGAGCTTGTCCACCGCATGGTCCTGGGCGGACCGAACATCGCTGATCCGCTGGCCGAGTTCGACCTCATCGCAGCCCAGCGCTACCTGGCCGACGGGACGCCCATTGCGGACCAGTCCACGGCCGGGCTGTTGAAAATGGCGATGCTCCTGCCCAGCAACAACATCTTTGCGCTCCTGTCGCTGGTGGAGGCCATCAAAGCCGAGCCGTTCGATCCTGCCGAAGCCGTCCCGCATATGCCCATGCTCCTGGTGGCCGGCGACAAGGACGAGCGCGCGGGCACCATGCCGCAGCTTGCCGATCTCGGCGTCCGGGCCGGCTCCATGGCGGAACAGCTTGTGCTGCCCGGCCGGAACCACACCAACGCCATCACCAGCCGGGCCTTCAAACAGGGTGCCATCGCCTTCCTCGGCGTCTGATTCCTGACAGGGGTTTCATAGCTCCCGCATTGGTCCGGCTGCAGGGAGCGCCGTCGCTCACTTCAACAGGCGCTCAAGCCCGTGCCGCCTCCGCCGCCGTCAACGCGGACCTCGACGCGGGCATCGAAGCTGTTATCGGCGCTGACAGCGCATACCAGGCGGGTGTGGCGCTGTGGATGCAGCCCGTGGCTGGGTGCCTTCACCTCGAGCCTCCAACTCCAGGCCATGGTCCAGGAGAGCAATAACGATTCGTGGACCCTGCTCTTAGAGGCTGTGGGCCTTTCCGGCCTCTCGGACTACGCAGCCGCCATCGATGTCTCCGACCGCCCGGACGTGAACACCCTTTCGACCTCCGATAAGGCCCACCTCCTCGTGGAACTGTTTGACGGCCATCTGCTGGACCCGGAGCACACTGCGCAGCTACTGTCCTACATGCAGGACACCGCTAACGAAAGCCTGATTCGAGCCGCGGTCCCGGACGGCGGTGATTCGGGAAATCACCATGGCCGTTAGCGCCGCACTGCCCTGACTCCACGGCGCCCGGCGACAAGTTCACCGCTTCCGGCACGGCAGCAGAGGGTACGCTGGAAGAGTGCGGAGACAGCCGGAGAGAGGCCAATGAACACGCGTTTTGAAGACCGCACCGATGCCGGTGAGCAGCTGGCGGCGGTCCTGACGCAATTCCGTGAACGCCCTGACGCCATTGTGCTGGGCCTGGCTCGGGGCGGGATCCCCGTGGCGGCCGCAGCTGCCAAGGCGCTCTACCTGCCCCTCGGGGCTGTCCTGGTCAGGAAGCTCGGCATACCGGGCCACGACGAAACGGCGTACGGCGCCCTGGCGTGGTCCGGTGGACGAGTGGTGAGGCTGCTGAACCGCCCCCTCATAGGCCGGGTCCTCGAGCACGGTGTCCGGCAGGAGTGGCTGGATGAGGTGGAACAACGCGAGCGGGCCGAACTGCTTCGCAGGGTGGAGACTTATCCTGGAATCAGCCATGATCTCACGGCCAGGACAGTCCTCCTGCTCGACGACGGCCTGGCCACCGGCGCCACCATGCGCGCCGCAGTGGAGGCCGTCCGATCCGCCGGAGCAGGAACTGTGGTGGTCGCCGCTCCGGTGGGGTCGGTGGAGGCCTACACGGCCGTGTCCCGGGTCTGCGATGCCGTGCTGTGCCTGCACTTGCCAGGCAAGTTCCGCGCTGTGGGGAGCTTCTACCGGCACTTCGAGCAACTGACCGACGAGGACGCCATCAGCCTGCTGCAGCCCTAAGCGGGATGCTTCCCTGAGCGGGATGCTTCCCTTAGCCTTGGCGTTTCCTGAGCATGGCCGCAGCAGCCGTGCCGAGTACAAACAGCGCACCGGCGGCAGCAAGGGGAACCACGAACGCGGCCCGGTAGCCATCCTGCTGGGCAAGCTGGCCGGCAACGGACGCTCCGAGCGCCGTGCCCGCCACGATCCCGCTGGCCAGGGCGGTCATCACTGTTCCCAGCCTTTCCGCGGGGGCCACGATTCCGCCGATGGCAAATACGGTGACCATAACGGGCCCCACCGGCAGTCCCAGGACCAGCAGCACGCCGACCATTCCGCCCAGCGAGTCCGGCACCAGAAGCAGGAGGGCGAGGCCGGCCATGAGTGCCGCACTGGCCATCCAGCGAGCGGCCGGTTTGAAACTCCGGGGCCAATAAGCCACGGACAGGGCAGCGGCGGCGGAACTCAACCCCATCACTGCGTACAGAAGGCCCGCGATTTCTGAGGTGGCGAAGCTCGCGGAAAAGGAACTCAGGGCCGTTTGGGTGGATCCGAAGAAGGTGCCCATGGCCACCATGGCCAGGACAGGAAGGGCGACGGCGGCGGGAATCCTGCCGGCACGGGATTCAGTGGCACTGGCCCCGGTGGCATTGGCCCCGGTCGCCTGCTTCACGGGCACCGCCCGGTGCGTGGGGTGCACGGCAAAAGCGGGAACGAGCGTGATGGTCATGACAACCCCCAATGCCAGCGGCAGCCATGGGGCCACCATGCTGGCGAGGATTCCCACGAGTGCCGGGCCCAGAACAAAGGTGAGTTCGTCGGCCGTGCCCTCGTAGGACAGGGCAGTATCCAGATCCTGGCCCGCTTCCTTGCCTTTCCCCCGGGAGGTCAGGGCCATCCAGCGGACGCGGGCGAGCGGCCCCACCTGCGGGCAGCTTGCGCCGGCGAGGAAGGCTGCCACGATCAGGGCGACCGGAAATCCGTCTGCCGGAATAGCCCAGGACGCGCCGATGAGGGCCAGCACCGCCAGGGCATTAAGCCCGGCGGTCACCAGCAGCACGGGACGCTGCCCGCGGCGGTCCGCCATGGCTCCGAAAATCGGCGCTCCGAGCGCAGATCCGATTCCTACAGCACCGGCGGCGGTGCCGCCTAAGGCGTAGGAGCCGGTGACCGATGTGACAAGGGTGAGGGCGCCAACGGTGAGCATGGCCAGCGGCAGACGTGCAAACAGGCCGATGGGGATAAAACTGCGGCCAGCAAGCTGCGGGAGCCGGGCAAAGCGGCCGCTTGGCGGTGACGGCGGTGCTGCCTCAGGCAACAGCGCGGCCTCAGGCAGCAGTGAAGGTGCCGGGTCATCGGATACTTCGTGGGCAGCTGACAGGGAAGACGCTGGTGAAGGGTTCAAGATTTCGGGCTCGTTCAGTCATGCGCACCGTCCCTCCTCCCGATGCGCGCGACCCGGTAACTGTCCCATTGTATACGGGCTTACGGGCCGCCCCGGCTTACACCAGCACCTCGGCGGCGTCGGATATGCGGAGGGTGGAACCGTTGCGGCCCTTGAGGACTTGGAGTTGCGTGCCGATGCGTTGCTTCATCTCCCCCACGTGGCTGACGAGTCCCACAACGCGCCCGCCGTCGCGGAGCCCTTCCAAGGCATCCATGACCTGTTCCAGGGATTGCTCGTCCAGGCTGCCGAAGCCTTCGTCCACAAAGAGCGTGTCAATCTGGATGCCGCCGGACTCCTGCTGGACGACGTCGGCCAGGCCCAGTGCCAGGGAGAGTGAGGCCATAAACGATTCGCCACCGGAGAGCGTGGAGGTATCCCTGCGGTGCCCGGTCCACTGATCCACCACTTCCAGGCCCAACCCGGATTTCGCCCCACGGGCAGCCTTGGCGTCGGAATGCTGCAACAGGTAACGGCCGCCGCTCATGGCAACAAGGCGCTCCGAGGCAGCCGACGCTACCTGCTCCAGCCGTGCGGCGAGGACGTAGCTGTTCAGGCTCATGCGGTACGTGTTCTCGCCGCGGCCGGCCGCGGTGTCGGCGAGCGCTGAGAGCAGTTGGGCGTGTTCCCTGGGCCCCCGTCCGGTTCCGGCGAGTTGGTCATAGTCGTGGCGGATCGTGGCCAGCGACGCAGCGCAATGTGCAGCCATCCCGGCGGCGAGGTCGGCGTCGCGTGCCTCCTGCGCGGCGTTCGCGGCAGCGTCCTGAAGTTCCGCAAGCAGATCCTCGTCCACCACCGGATCTGAAGCCGATTCCTTCAATGCCAAGAGCAGCTCATCCGATGCGAAAAGCTCGGTAATCCGCGCCTGCTCATCGTGGCCGGCCCGGACCTCACCTTGCAGGGCTGCTGCTTCTGCGCCCGCCAGTAATTGTTCCCTGGCTTCTCCGGCAGTATTGAAGCCGGCCTCGGGCAGGGCCTGCTCGAGCTGGAGACGGGCTTCCTCCGCCCGGGCTTTGGCCTTGTCCAGAAGTTCCCGGGCCGCCACAGCCTTTTCCAGCGTGGCCGCGGCGTCCTGCAACGACCGCAGCCTGCGGGTGAGGCTGCGGTGAGCGCCACGCAGGCCGGACAGAGCCTGGTCCAGGGATGCCACCGTGTCCGCCACCTCCGCCATTGCAGCGCTCACTTGGGCGAGCTCAGCCACACCGGTGTTCTTCGCGGCCTCCGCGGCTGCAATCCGGGCCTCCACAGCATCAATCTGATGGCGGAGTTCCGCAAGATTCTTCACGGCGAGCTGGGACCGTCCGGCAGCGTGGCGGGCCGCCACCACACCCTGAACAGCCTCGTCCTCGGGAGTGTCACCGCCCTGGCCGGCAAGGACGGCCACCACCTGGTTTGCCTCACCCAGCGCGGCGCTGAGCGCCGCCAGCTTCGCCTCTGCGGCCTCATAGGCCTGTTGTGCGGCTTCCTCTGCCTGGCTGAGCCCCAGCGCGGACGCTGCTGCCTCCGCGGGAGCCGGGTGGTCCTCGCTTCCGCAGACCGGGCACGCGGCCCCATCGGCCAGTTGGGCCGCGAGTTCGGCTGCGGCATTGGCAAGTCTTTCCTCGCGCAGGTCCAGCCAGCGCGCCTTCGTCCCAAGCTGGGTCTCACGCCCCGCCGAGTGGCGGTGCGCGGCCAGCTCCTGTGCCGTGACTGCCGCCCCGTACCTGCGGACAATGTCTAGGAGTTCGTCCGCCGCGGCGGCTTCCTTCGCGTGTAGGACGGCGGCGGACGCAAGTACATCCAAGGGCTGCAGTCCGGCCGTCAGGTCTGCCTGCTCCGCCCGCAGGATCCCCAACCGCTCATCCAGTCCGGTACTGGATTGGGTCAGTTCCTTCTGCTGTGTCCCGAGCGAGGTGCGCCTGGCGGCCAGGGCATGGAGGCGCTCTTCGTCCGGCAACCTGGCTTCAACGACGGCCAGCAATGACCGGATGCTGCTCAGCTCGCCGGCGATGTCAAGGGCTACGACCGACTCGAGGGTGACAGCCACGTCAGTGGCGGCTACAGACTCCACGTCGACGACGGCGTCACCCTTACCTTCGGCGGGCCCGCCGCCGGTGCCTGCCGCGTCCAAAGCAGACAGGTCCAGGTGTTCCAGCTCCGGGTCTTCGCCCGCCGCCAGCCGAAGCAGCGTGATGGCGGATTCCATGGCGCCCGCCGCGTGCCTGACCTGTGTTTCGCTGGACTGGACAGCCTGCAGTTGCCCGGTGAGCACCTCGGCGCGCCGGTGCTGTTCGAGCCGCGCCGCCTTCATCCGCAGAGACGGAAGAGTCTCCTCAGAGGCCGCCTTCCGCACCTCGGCAGCAGCCAGCCTGCGCCGCCGATCCCGCCGTGCCGCTTCACTGTCGAGCCGGGCCGATGAGAGTTTACTCACCGACGCCGCGGCCTCCGCTGCGGCAGTCAGGTCCGCTGCGTGCCTTGCCACGGCGGCCTGGAGCCACCCGATCCGGGCACCGGGTTCCTCCGGGGAGGGTAGGCCCCCACCCACACCAGCGGCATCACCGGCAGGATCACCGGCCGAGCCAGCGAAGGCTGCGTCATCAATCGCCAGCGCCGAGGCCTCGGCTTCCGCACGCGCGGCAAGCAGTTCAAGCTCGCCATTGAGCTTGGCCACATCGTTGCGCGCGGCCTGCGCCTGGGCGGACAGCTCCTGCTCCAGGGCCTCAAACCGCTGAGTTCCGAAAAGCTTCTGCAGCAGTTCCAGGCGGTCCGTTGCCTTGGACCTCAGGAAAGCGGCGAAGTCACCCTGGGGCAACATAACCACCCGGGTGAACTGTTCCCGGTCCATGCCCAGCAGGGCAGTGATTTCGGCGCCGGCTTCGTCGTTGCGTCCGGACTTGTCCGTCCACGCCCCGCCCACACGTTCCCGCAGGAGCGTTTTGGCCTGCTGGGCAGTGAATCCGTTCTTCCCGCGGGCGCTGGGCTTGTCCCACGCGGGAGACCTGGTGACCTCGAAATGGCGTCCCTGTGCGGAGAACTCGCAGGTGACCGACGGCTCCAGGGCCGGCTCGGCGTGGTCGCTGCGGAGGCGCTTGGCGTCCTGGCGGGCGCCCGGCACCGATCCGTAGAGTGCGAAGCAGACAGCGTCCAGCACGCTGGTTTTACCGGCTCCAGTGGGTCCGTTCAAGAGGAAGAGGCCGTGGGCACTCAATCTGTCGAAGTCCACCTCTTCGGTGCCGGCAAACGGCCCAAACGCGGAGAGGGTCAGGCGGTGGATCCTCACAGCGATGCCTCCCGGAGACGCACGTTCTCGAGCGCACCGGCGATTGCCAGCCGCTCGGCGTCGTCCGCGTCCCGACCCCGCACGTGGTCCAGGAAACCGCAGCAGACCGACACGTCATCCTGGGCCTCGGCGAGCCGGGTGCTGTAACTTGTGGACGCCTTCGCGGTGCCGCCCTGCGGATCAAACCCGAGAACCAACGTGTCCGGAAAGCGCACCCGCAGCCGCTCCATGGCCTGCTGCGGCCGTTGCGCGTCCGTCAGCGTGACCTGGCAATACGCATCCTCGGCCCACGCGTGTTCGCCGGACTCCAGCAGTTCGGAAATCCCGCCGCGGAGCACCGCCAGCTTCCGGGGCGCCTCCCAGGCCAGTCCGGAGACGCCGGTGACGCCGTCCGGGCCAACGTCGATAAGCCAGCTTCCCTTGGTGTGCTTGGCTTCGGAGAACGAGTAGGCCAGGGGCGAGCCGGAATACCTGACCTGCGGCGACAGGGTTTGCCGGCCGTGGAGGTGGCCCAGGGCCGTGTAGCTGAAGCCATCGAACAGGTCCAGCGGCACGGCACCCACTCCCCCGATGCTGAGGTCCCGCTCGCTGTCTGAGCTGATGCCGCCGCTGGCGAAAGTATGGGCGAGGACCACCGAATGCACGGTTCCCTTGGCGCTGCGCCGTTCAAGGTCCGCCCGGATGCGGCCGGTCGCCGCGCGGGTCACCGCGAAGTGGCTTGCCGGCTCCGCACCGAGCGGCTCCGCGACGAGCCGTGGTTCGAGCCACGGGATCCCATAGATGGCCAGGACGGCGCCCGGCTCATCACTTGCGCCGGGCCCGCCGGGCTGCCCGCCGGCTTTAGTTCCGGATTCCAAAGGCAGGACGAGAGGATGGTCCAGGTCCGCCAGCCTGGTCCGCAAGTGCACGCCGCCACGCTCAAGCAAACGGGAGGCGAAGCCCAGCCGGACGGCGGAGTCGTGGTTACCGCTGGTCAGCACAACCGTGGCGCCTGCCGCGGTCAGCCGGACCAGGGCCTCGTCCAGCAGGCGCACGACGTCGACGCCGGGCAGGGCGCGGTCGTAGACGTCGCCGGCAATCAGGACAACGTCAACGGCATGCGACGAGACAGCGCTGACGAGCTGATCAATAAATGACCGTTGGGCGTCCAGCATCCCGACGCCGTGGAACGACCGGCCCAAATGCCAGTCCGAAGTGTGCAATAACCGCATATTCCTACGCTATAGGCTGCCACTGACAGTTAAGGAAACCGCCGCAGCTGCCTGTCGCCCATCCGTCCCCGGTGACCCCGCTGCCCCGGCCCGGGCCGGCTAACCGCGCTTTCCGTCGAAGAATTCCTGGGCCTCGTCGCGGCGGGCGGGCTCTGCCACGGCAGCCGCTGTGGGGACCTCCGGGGTCCCGGCGTCGCGGTCCGCGGCGGCTTCAACGACAGCGTCGTCGTCAGCCTTGTCACCGTCCGCAGAATCAAAGTCGTCAGCAAACGGAACGGTGGCGGGAGCGTCCGATGCCGCGAAGCCCCGGAAGACAAGGCCGGTGATGGCCGCGCCCACAACCGGCGCAACCCAGAATAGCCACAGCTGTTCGAGCGACCAGCTGGAACTGAACACGGCGGAGGCGGTGGCGCGGGCCGGGTTGAACGGGGCGTTGCCCACCGCCAGGCCAAGCTGCAGCAAAACGGCGAAAGCGAGGCCGACAGAAAGGGCAGCGGCGGCCTTGTTCACGTTGTTGCGGGCCGTCGTGCCCAGGAAGACGGCTACCAGGATGGCGGCGCCGAGAACTTCCAGCAGGAGCACACCGGCCAGGGGCGCCTGGATGATCGAGTGCTCGCCGAAGCCGGCTGTGACGGTGTCGAACGCGGCCCTGCTGTCCTGGATGCCCGGGAGGGTCCGGAGGATGCCGAACAGTGCCAAGGCACCCAGCAGTCCGCCCACCAGCTGTGCGGCGATGTACGCCGCCGCATCACCCAGGCGGATCCGGCCTGCGACGGCGTGGCCAACTGTCACGGCCGGGTTGAAGTGACCGCCGGAGACATAGCCGAAGGCCAGCATGGCCGCAGTCACGGCCAGGCCTGCCGCGAGCGCTGACGGCAGGGGGCTCGACTGGGGAATGGAGAACAGCGGCACGCCCAGGCCCGCCACCACAATGAACAGGCTGCCGAACGCTTCCGCGGACAGCCTGGACACCAGCCCATGCCGGACGTCAGCATGGTTGCTTGCTGCCGGCCCGGAGGCTGAATCACGGTGGACGGGAACAGGCGTGGTCATAAGGGCAGTCCTTATCGTTGGAGCGTCGCTGGGCGGCGAAGTCTTGAGGGTGCCGGCGGAACGTGTCCGCTGCGGCCCCTGTATTGTGCCAAGGAATTCTGGGCGTTGGCTGAGTCCGAGCTTAGTGGATGGCTGGTGCGGCAGCGGGCGCCCCCGCCTCCGCTTCACGGTAAATTGGCTGGTATGAGCAATGATCCGGGCGCCGCCGTGCCCTCGCTGACATCCCGCATCCACGGCTGCCTGCTGGGCGGCGCCCTGGGCGACTCGCTGGGTTATGCCGTGGAGTTCGATTCCATCGAGGCGATCCGTGGCCGCTTCGGCTCCGCCGGCGTGACGGACCTGGCAATGCTCGAGCGCGGCAGCCACTTTTCCGACGACACGCAAATGACGCTCTATACGGTGGACGGCCTCGTGGAGGCGCTGGAATGGGCCAACGACGGGGTGGGCGCCGATGTTAATGCCTGCCTGTGGCTGGCATACCTCCGCTGGCTGGACACCCAGGGCGAGTCAGTGCCCCCGGCGGCCCCGGCGCAGCCGAAGCGGTGGATTGACAGCAATGAGGTCCTGCGGCACCGCCGGGCCCCCGGAAATGCCTGCATCAGCGGACTGGCCACCGGTGAAATGGGGACGGTCTACCGGCCGGTCAACCCGGATTCGAAAGGCTGCGGCACCGTGATGCGCTCAGCGCCGTTCGGCCTGATACCCCACATAGCGTCCGACGCCGTCTACAAGTTGAGTGCCGACGCCGCCTCCCTGACCCACGGCCATCCCTCCGCCAGGCAGAGTGCCGGCAGCTTCAGCCTGCTGATCCACCGGCTGGTCTCCGGCGAGAGCCTGCAGGACGCCGCAGCGGCGGTCCTTGAGGAGGTGCGCGGGCTGAAGGATGTGGCGGCCGAGCTCCCGGAGCGGCTCAAGGCAGCCATCCGCTGTGCAGAATCGGGCGTTTTGTCCCCGGAGGAACTCGTGCGGCAACTGGGAGAGGGCTGGGTCGCGGAGGAAGCGTTCGCCGTCGGGATGTACGCTGTCCTGGCTACTGCGCCGGGGGCTGGCTCCACGTTGTTGCCCGAAGACCATTTCCGGGCAGCCGTTGCGCTGGCCGTCAACCACAGCGGGGACAGCGACTCAACGGGGTCCATCGCAGGGAACATCCTGGGCGCCCTGTACGGCGAGCAGTGCCTGCCGGCCGGATGGCTGGAAGCCCTGGAAGCACCGGAAGTCATCCGCGGCATGGCCGACCTGCTGGTGGGGGTCACGACCGCCTGAGCGCGACGTTGTTGCAGGCCTCGCAGACGTCCTCCGGGATCAGGCCCCGGCGCTGGAGGAATCCGAAGATCACGCAGCCCAGGCAGAATCCGGCGAAGGCTTCCAGCGAGGCGGCCGCTATCAGGACTGCCAGCACAATCCAGGCGGCCGGCGCGGCCCCGGCGACGAAGAGGATCAGCGCGAGGGTGGAGACCACCGTGCCTATGCCCTGGGCGAATCGTTTCGGCGGCCCGGGAACCAGGCGTGCACGGCCCAGCCGGGGCGCGAGCACCTTTACTGACAGCAGGGCCAGCGGCGATATCCGTGGCCCAAAGAGCGCCCGCAGCCAGAATCCCACGGCGATCAGGACCAGGCCCCCACCGGATCCGGACAACAGGGTGGCGCCGGCCAGGAGCACCACGAGGCCGGCGGTGATCCGGGCTGCGTATTCGTTGACGGGATTCGGAAAGGCAAACACCGCGGGCCAGTTGATACTGCTCTCGGGGCCGTGCGTCGGTTTGCTCATGCTGCAAGGCTAGGAGTGCCCCGCACGGCTGGGAAGATTTGTTGCGCCGGATGAACTAGACGGCAGCCGCGCCGGCGCAGCCGCCCACCATCTGCACAAACTCTCCCTCGGAGAGAACCTCAATGGGCTGCCCACGGTCATGAAGTTCCAGGACGCGGCGTGCCTTGCCCGTCAGCCGTCCGGACCGCAGGTCCGAGGCCACAAAACCGTCGCCCACCACCAGCACCGTAGTGCGGGCGGTCACCCGGCTTTCCGGTCTGGCCCCCATCTCAGCAGATCGCACCTTGGCTTCCGGCCGGCCCATGGCCAGCTGGCCTGTGAAGACCACGGTCTGGCCGTACAGAGGATGCGACGGTTCGGCGTCGGCGTTGGGAAGGGGGTTGGCCCCCTCCTCCGGCCAGCCGGACAGGAAAGGCCGCACCAGCCCGGCGCGGCCGCCGGAAAGGGCGGCGCGGCTGGCTTTGGACAAGTCGTCGTGCGCCGGGTCGAACGCTTCCTGGCGGGGCAGCTCCAGGCCCAGCGAGAGGTAAAGCTCGGCAATGCTGTTTGCGTTGTTCCGCGCGGCGATGTCGATCAGGATGCCGGCGCAGGCACGGGCGTCCTCCGCGGCATCGTGGTGGTTGACCAGCGGCACACCAGCTTCTTCGGCGGCGAACGGCAGGGAATTGGAGACCAGTGAATAGCAGCGCCGGGACAGCATCACGGTGCAGACGAATTCGTAGGCGGGACCAGCCAGGCCTGAGACTTCAAGGCCGGACCGGATCACGCCGAGATCAAAGGCCGCGTTGTGGGCAGCCAGGATGTCCCCGCCAATAAAGGCGCCAATCTCCGGGAACAGGTCACCGAACCGGGGCAGGCCCGCAACGTCCTCTGACCTGATGCCATGAATCCGGACGTTGTGGTAGTCGAAATGGTCGTGGTTCGCCGGGGGACGCATCAGCCAGGACGCTTCATCCACAATGCGCCCGCCCCGTACCTTCGTCAGGCCCACCGCGCACGGCGAGCCCCGGAAGCCGTTGGCAGTTTCGAAGTCAATCGCCGTAAAGTCCAGTCCCACGGCCCATACTTTACCGCCGGGCCGGGCTGTCCCAGTGTCAGCGGGGCGGCCCTGTCATGGATATCACCCGTCCGGCGGCGGCCGGCCGGGGTGCGTCAAGTACCCTGAGTAGGTGAACTTTCTTGCGATCAGCGACCTTGCCGTGCCCATGCTGGGCGGTGCGGGATCGATCCAGCCACAGCTGGCCTCGTTCCTGCCCGATTGGCTGAACCCCGACGTCTTCCTCCGTGATTCCCCGCTCGGACCGTGGGTAGTCCTGGTGGTCTGCGCCATCGTGTTCGCCGAAACCGGCCTCCTGGTTGGGTTCTTCCTGCCTGGGGATTCGATGTTGTTCACCGCTGGCCTGCTGGTCTCCACCGGCGCCATCGACTTTAACTTATGGGGCATGTGCGGGCTGATCATTGTGGCCGCAATTCTGGGCAACCAGTCCGGGTATCTGATTGGGTCAAAAGCCGGCCCGGCGATCTTCAATAAGCCCGAGTCCAGGCTGTTCAAGCGTGAAAATGTGGAAGGCGCCCATGCGTTCTTCGAAAAGCATGGCGGCAAGGCCTTGATTCTGGCCCGCTTCGTCCCCATCATCAGAACCTTCGTGCCCGTCATCGTGGGTGTCGCCCAGATGGACAAGCGTAAATTCTTCCTTTACAACGTCATCGGGGCGTTGCTGTGGGGCGGCGGGGTCACGCTCCTGGGTGCCTGGCTGGGCCAGTTCAGCTGGGTGGGCAACAACATCGACATCATCTTCATCGCCATCGTGCTGGTCTCCGTGATCCCGATCGGCATCGAAGTCCTCCGGGGCATGTCAGCCAAGCGCAAGGCTACGCACTTTGGAACGGACCCGGTGGACGAGTTCCTCGAAGAGCACGAGCCCCACGAGGAACGCAAGACCAACCTGGACTAGCTCCACGACGCTCACCCCTGCCTACCACCCGGAGTTTTTGTCCAGATATCGCCCGTTCCAGCCCCATTTAGCCGCGATATCTGGACAAAAACTCACGGAAGGTCAGGGCCGGGCGAGGGCCTCCACGACGGCTGGCAGCAGTGCCCGGAAGGCCTTGCCGCGGTGGCTGATGGCGTTCTTCTCGTCCGCCGAGAGCTCGGCACAGCTGCGGTCCTCGCCCGCAGGCTGCAGGACGGGGTCATAGCCGAAGCCGCCGCTGCCCCGCGGCTCGCGAAGCAAGGTGCCCTCCAACTGGCCGTACTCCACTACCTCGTGGCCGGCGCCGCCCGCAGCAGGAACGGCGAGTGCCGCGGCGCAGACGAACGCCGCACCGCGGTGCGCATCCGGTACATCACTGAGCTGGTCCAGCAGGAGCCTGAGGTTGGCGGCGTCGTCTCCGTGCCGGCCTGCCCACCGGGCGGAAAAGATTCCGGGCGCCCCGCCCAGGACGTCAACGGCCAGGCCCGAGTCGTCGGCTATGGCCACCAGGCCGGTGGCCTCCGCCACGGTCCGGGCCTTCAGGAGCGAATTCTCGGCAAAGGTCACGCCCGTTTCGACGACGTCCGGCGCACCTGCCGCCGCGGCGTCAACCACCTGGGTGTCTACGTCGAGCCCGGGCACCTGGCCACGGAGCAGCTCGCGGAGCTCCCGGAGCTTACCTTTATTGTGTGACGCGAGGACCAGCCGCGGCGCCACACCGTCCGGGGCCGCGCTGCCGGGGGCAGCCACACTCACAGGGCGTCCGCGAGGGTTTCGCGCTGGATCGCCGCCAGTTGTGTGGTGCCCAGAAGAGCGAGGTCGAGCAGCTGGTTGAGCTCGTCGCGGTCGAAGGGAGCACCCTCAGCGGTGCCCTGGACTTCGACAAACTTCCCGGATCCAGTGACCACAACGTTCATGTCGGTCTCCGCGCGGACGTCTTCAACGTAGGGCAGGTCCAGCATCGGCACGCCGTCAATAATGCCAACGGAGACGGCAGCAATCGTGTCCACGAGGGGCTGGGCGTTCTTGGCGATCAGCTTGTTGTCGCGGGCGAAGCGGACGGCGTCGGCCAGGGCCACGTAGGCGCCCGTGATGGCGGCGGTGCGGGTCCCGCCGTCGGCCTGGAGCACATCGCAGTCCAGCACGATGGTGTTCTCGCCCAAGGCCTTGGTGTCGATGATGGAGCGCAGCGAACGGCCGATCAGGCGGGAAATTTCGTGGGTCCTGCCGCCGATTTTGCCTTTAACCGATTCGCGGTCGGAGCGGGTGTTGGTGGCCCGGGGAAGCATCGCGTATTCGGCCGTGACCCAGCCGCGGCCTTCGCCTTTGAGCCAGCGCGGCACGCCTGCCGTCAGCGAAGCCGTGCACAGCACCCGGGTGTTGCCGAACTCGATGAGGGCCGACCCTTCGGCCTGCTTGGACCAGCCGCGGGTGATGCTGATGGGGCGGAGTTGGTCGGGGGCGCGGCCATCGGCACGCACTACGGGCACTGCGGTTGCTTCAGAAGTCATGCCTTTAGCTTATCGACTGCCTTGCGTCCGAAATTCCAGCGAACCGCGGACGAGGTGCCCAACGGATTGCGCATCCCCCAATGGTCCTGGGATGGTCTTGTGACGCCGGGCGGCTCGAGCGCTGCCTAAACGGTGTAGTGCACCCCGGCTACGGCCACTGCAACGTGCTGTCCGAACACTTCTTTCGCCTCGGCCATGACCGTGCTCGGCGATGTCCAGACGGGAATGTGCGTCAGCAGGAGCCTGCGGGCCCCGGCAGCGGCTGCGGCCTCACCGGCGCGCTTTCCGGTCAGGTGCACGTCCTTAATGGCGTCGTCGCGGCCTTCCTCGAAGGCCGCCTCGCAGAGGAACAGATCCGCGTCCCTGGCGGCTTCCTCAAGCCCGGCAGAGACGTCGGTATCACCCGAATATGTCAGCACGCGGCTGACCGGGTTTCCTTGCTTGTCCGGCTCGGTGACATCCACCCGGAGGGCGTAGGCCTCCTCCACCGGATGGTTCACCGCGAACGGCGTCACGGTGAACGGGCCCACCGTGACGGGTTTCCGTTCAGTCCAGTTGGTGAAGTCGAATTCCTCGTGCATCCCCGGGTCCAGGTCCAGCCCGTAAGCGGTGGCCATCCGGTCCGCGGTGGCCGCCGGGCCCCACACCGGAATCCGCCCGCGCCCCCAGCCACCCGGCTTCCAGCGGACCGCCACGTGCAGGCCGCAGAGGTCCATGCAGTGGTCCGGGTGGAGGTGGGTCAGGAAAATCGCGTCGATGTCCTCGAGGTCCGTGTAGCGCTGGATGGCGCCCAGGGCGCCGCTGCCCAGGTCCATCACGATCTTCCAGGTCCGCTCGCCGTCGTTGGCGGTCAGGAGGTAGCACGACGCCGGGGATCCGGGACCGGGGAACGAGCCGGTGCAGCCGACGATGGTGAGTTTCACTGGGCAGGGCCTCCGGCCCGGTGGCCGCCCACGAAGTTGGAGATCCGCGGCCCTGACCTGCCGGAGCGGGCACTGGCACGCTGGGCGGCCTCGATCATTTCCGGGGTGATCCGGGCCAGGCTTCCGGTGGGGTACTGCGCGGCCACGTGGTCCACGTGCCGGACGGACAGGACTTCCGGGCCCAGGAACCTGCGGGCCAGCGCCTCAAACTGGGCGGCGTCTCCGGTGGCAATGAAGTGATGCTCCGGGGGTGCTGCGATGGTGCGCTGCAGATCGTGGTTGGCCAACGCCCGGTACACATCCTTGGCCGTCTCCTCGGCGCTGGACACCAGCGTCACGTCGTCGCCCATCACGAAGGAGATGACGCCTGTCAGCAACGGGTAGTGCGTGCAGCCCAGGACCACCGTATCCACGCCCGCGGCCTTCAGCGGAGCCAGGTATTCCTCGGCAACGGCGAGCAGCGCCGGACCGGTGGTGATGCCGGCCTCCACGTACCTGACGAACTCGGGGCAGGCCACGGACGTGATGGCCAGGTCCGGCGCGGCGGCAAAGGTGTCTTCGTAGGCGCGGGAGCCCACGGTGGCGGAAGTTCCGATGACGCCGATCCGGCCGCTACGGGTTGCCGCTACGGCGCGGCGGACCGCCGGCTGGATTACTTCAATGACGGGAATGCCGTATTTCGCGGTGTACCGTTCGCGGGCGTCCCGCAGGACAGCGGCCGACGCCGAGTTGCAGGCGATGGTAAGAAGCTTGACGCCGGAGTCCACCAGTTCGTCCATCACGCCGAGGGCATTCGCCCTGACTTCGGCGATGGGCAACGGCCCGTAGGGCCCGTTGGCGGTATCCCCGACGTAGAGGATGGACTCATTCGGAAGCTGGTCAATGATGGACCGCGCCACTGTCAGTCCGCCGACGCCCGAGTCAAAGACGCCAATGGGCCGGGATCCCACCAGGCCGGCTCTGTTGCTGGCTGCGGTTTCCCTTGCTGCTGTTGCTGCCGGGTCCATGCTCGAGGCTGTTGTCATGATTATTCGAGGATAGGTCTTCCCTGGGGCCGCAGCCATCACATTGTGGCGCCGCACTCATGTCGCATATGTCACAGTGCGGCCTCCACAGGGACAACACGGGGAGCGCACTGAACGGTGAACCGGCAGGTCAGGCGCGTGAATCCAAGGACTGCAACATGGCCTGCACCAGGGACTCCTGCAGCCAGGTAGTGAAGTTGTACACCAGTGCGAGGTAGCTTTCCACGTCCTCGGCCTGGGACCAGTCCTGCATCCGGTGTACGTGTTCGGCGTCTTCCTCGTCCTGGATGTCCAGGCGTTCCGCCAGCACCAGGCGGACATCGTTCAGGGCCATGGACCAGTGCCTGGCCCCGTCGGGGGTCAGGACCACTTCGTCCTTGTCCAGGTCCAGCGCGGCCGCGCGCAGCGCGCCAATCTTGGTTTCCCGCAGCGAGCGCTCGGTGAGCTGGCGAAACTCCAGTGACGCGCCGTCGTCGTTCTTCATGACGTTGGGCAGGAGCCGCTTGACTGCACGGTCCGTGGGTTCCTGGACATCCATGTCAAGGCCGATCAGGGCGGCCAGGGGATCCTGGCTGGCGTGTTCGGCCGGCTGGAGCATGGAGATGACATCATCGAGCAGGCTGCGGAGAAGCTCACGCTCGGCGGGTTCCAGGAACCCGGTAATGCCCTTGAGCCCATATTTGAATGCCTTAGCCACGTTTCCCCTTGCCCTGCCCGGACCCGCCGGATTTCCCAGCGTTTCTGGAATTTCCACCGTTCCCGCCGGTGGCTTTTTCCACCGTGGCCCACAGCCCGAAGCCGTGCATGGCAACGGCATGGCGTTCAACCTGTTCCTTGCTGCCGTGGGCAACGATGGACCGGCCCTTCTTGTGGACCTCCATCATGAGCTTGTTGGCCTTGGTCTCGGAGTAGCCGAAGTAGCTCTGGAAAACATAGCTGACATAGCTCATCAGGTTGACGGGATCGTTCCAGATCACCAGGTTCCAGGGGATGTCCGGGGCGGTCAGGGAGTCTGTGGACGCCTCTGTCCCGGTCCGGGTGCCCTCCTGTGTGTCAGGGCCGAGCGCAACGCTTAAGGTCATCTGTCCATTCTATGGGGAGTGTGGGCCCACGCCGGCGAGGGCCCCGCGGCGAAGCGAAGCGAGACGGGGGAGCCGGTGGGGACTAGAGTGAATTTCGTGAGTAACTCTGCCGGCTGGGACCATCCCCGCGCGTCCCTGTACACAGACCACTACGAACTGACCATGCTGCAGGCGGCGCTTCACTCGGGCGCCGCGCACCGCCGGTCGGTCTTTGAGGCCTTCGCGCGGCGGCTGCCTGACGGCCGGCGGTACGGGATTGTGGGCGGCACAGGCCGGCTCCTGGAAGGCCTCGCGGACTTCCGCTTCGGTGACGCCGAACTCGACTTCCTGGGCCGCACCGGTGTGGTCAACCAGGAGACGCTGGACTATTTGGCGAACTACCGGTTCACCGGCGACATCTGGGGCTACCCGGAGGGCGAAGCGTATTTCCCCAACTCCCCCATTCTCATCGTGGAGTCCACGTTCGCCGAGGCCTGCATGCTGGAGACCTACTTCCTGTCGGTCCTGAACCATGACAGCGCCATCGCCTCGGCGGCGTCTCGCATGATCACGGCAGCCGGCAGCAGGCCGTGCATTGAAATGGGATCCCGCCGCACCCATGAGGAGTCGGCCGCGGCTGCCGCCCGCGCCGCGGTGATAGCGGGCTTCCACAGCACGTCCAACCTCGAGGCAGGCATCCGCTACGGCATCAAGACCGTGGGCACCGCCGCGCATTCCTTCACCCTCCTCCACGACTCAGAGCGGGACGCGTTTGCGGCGCAGATCGCCTCGCTGGGGGTCGGCACGTCGCTGCTGGTGGATACGTACGACGTCGAAGCGGCCGTGCGTGCCGCCGTTGAGTTGGCAGGACCAAAACTGGGCGGCGTCCGTCTGGACTCCGGTGACCTGGTGGCGCAGGCCTCATGGGTCCGCCGGTTGCTGGACGAGCTAGGCAACGAAAACACCAGGATCATGGTCACCTCGGACCTGGACGAATTCGCCATTGCCGCGCTGCAGTCCGCTCCGGTGGATTCCTACGGCGTGGGCACCTCGCTGGTTACCGGTTCGGGGGCTCCCACCGCCAGCATGGTCTACAAACTGGTGAGCCGCACGGACGAAGCCGGCAATTTCGTCTCCGTGGCAAAGGCGGCCAAGAACAAAACCAGCATGGGCGGCCGCAAGTACGCGCTGCGCAGGCTCAACGAGCGCGGTATCGCCACCCAGGAGATCGTGGGCATCGGACACCGCCCCGAAGACGACGGCAATGACCGGCCCCTGCTGCAGCAGTTTATGAAGAACGGCGAGCTGTTCCCGGGCTGGACCGGCCCCGAGGGCGTGGTCCGGGCCCGCCAGCGGCATGCGGACAGCATGGCCGAACTGCCGGCCGTGGTCAACCGCCTGCAGCGCGGCGAAGCAGCCATTCCCACCACCTACGAGGAGTACTGATGTCCCGCGCCCTGATCATTGTTGATGTCCAGAACGACTTCTGCGAGGGCGGTTCCCTTGCCGTAGCCGGCGGTGCCGACGTAGCCGGAGCCATCAGCGAGTTCGTGGACGCCCACCACGGTGAGTTCGACCACATTCTGGCCACCCAGGACTGGCATATCGATCCCGGCGCACACTTCTCCGGGACGCCTGACTTCAAGGACAGCTGGCCGCGGCACTGCGTCGCCGGCACCAGCGGCGCGGAGCTCCATCCGGACCTGGACACCGAATACATCCAGGCCTATTTCCAGAAGGGCCAGTTCGCCGCTGCGTACTCCGGATTCGAAGGCCTGCTGGCGCCCGAAGATGCCGTGCCTACCGGGGAACGCCAGCCCGGTTCGCTGCCCGCCGACGCCGACGCCTTCGCGGCCGCCGAGGACGCGATCGGCCTGGACGACTGGCTGCAAAGCCACGATGTGGAAGACGTTGTGGTGGTGGGGATCGCGACTGACTACTGCGTCATGGCAACGGCGCTGGACGCCGTCCAGGCGGGTTACTCCGTGACGGTGATGCGGTCGCTGACTGCCGGCATCGCTGCGGACTTGGACGATGCGGTTGCCGAGATGGAGCTCGGCGGCGTGGACGTCGCCTGACAGAAACCTGAATGCAAGGGCGCCCCGGTGCTGTGCACCGGGCCACCCTTCATCCGAAGCACTGCTACTTCCGGAAACTGCTATTTCCGGCCGATAAACCAGTCCTGAAGCTTCCGCAACCTTGACTGCAGCTGCTCCTCGTTCGCCTGGGCCACGGCCGGGCCACCGCAGACCGTCCGCAGCTTGGTGTGCACCACACCATGCGGGGTCCCGGTCCGGGCGGACCAGGCGGCCACGTTCTTCGCCAGCTCATTGCGCAGGTCCATCAGCATCCGGTGGTCAGGTATGGCCGGCACCGGAGCGGCAGGCTCGGCTGCGGGTGCGCGGCGATTCTTCCGGTTGAGCTGATCGTGCTGCCGCTGCCGCAGCAGTGTACCCACCTGCTCGGCGTCCAGAAGCCCGGGGATGCCAAGAAAGTCCAGCTCATCCTCGGAGCCCACCTCTCCCCCAGTACCGAACTCGCCGCCGTCGAACAGCACACGGTCAAAGGACGCCTGCGAATCGAGGGCCTCAAACTTGCCCTTGGTGAGGCTGTCCGACGCCTTGTCCTCCCGGTTGGCATCAGCCATCAGCGAGTCCTCGGGATTGAACAGGCCGTCGCTGTCGTCCTTGTCGGGGCGGTCCAGCGCGTGGTCCCGCTCCATTTCCATGGAGTTCGCCAGCGCCATCAGCTGCGGCACGGACGGCAGGAAGACCGACGCCGTCTCACCGCGTTTCCGGGCACGCACAAAGCGGCCCACCGCCTGGGCGAAAAACAGCGGCGTGGACGTGGACGTCGCGTACACCCCAACGGACAGCCGGGGCACGTCAACACCTTCGGACACCATCCGGACGGCAACCATCCACCGTTTCTCGCTCGCGGTGAACTCCTCGATCTTCTCAGAGGCCTTCGCGTCGTCCGAAAGAATCACGGTGGGCGACTCGCCGGTGATGCGCTTCAGCTGCCCGGCGTAAGCCCTGGCAGCCTCATGGTCCGTGGCGATGACCAGGCCGCCGGCGTCCGGAACCGAGCGGCGCACTTCACTGAGGCGTTTGTCCGCTCCGGCGAGGACCGCCGGTATCCACTCGCCGGTAGGGTTTAGCGCCGTACGCCAGGCATGCGCTGTGACGTCCTTGGTCACCGCGGCTTCGCCGAGGGAGGCGGCCATCTCCTCGCCGCCGCTGGTGCGCCAGCGCATCTGCCCGGAGTAGGCCATAAACATCACTGGCCGCACCACGTGGTCGCGGAGGGCGTTGCCGTAGCCGTAGGTGTAGTCCGCTTTCGAGCGGCGGATCCCGTCCCGGTCTTCCGCGTATTCCACAAAGGGGATGGGTGAGGTGTCGGAGCGGAATGGCGTACCCGTGAGGGACAGCCGCCGTGCGGCAGGATCAAATGCCTCGCGCAGGCCATCGCCCCAGGACAGGGCTTCGCCGCCATGGTGGATCTCGTCCAGGATGACCAGGGTGCGGGCAGCCTCCGTTTTAGCTCGGTGCAGCATGGGTTTGCTCGCCACCTGGGCGTACGTGACGGCCACGCCAATGAAGCCGCGGCCGTGCTGGCCATCGGAATTCTTGAAGTTCGGGTCGATGGCAATACCCACCTTGGCGGCGGCGTCGGCCCACTGCCGTTTCAGGTGGTCTGTGGGCGCCACGATGGTGACGCGGTTGACCGCCCCGGATTCGATGAGCATTGACGCGACACGCAGGGCGAAAGTTGTTTTACCGGCGCCGGGGGTTGCTACCGCCAGGAAGTCCCGGCGGCCGGACTTGAAGTAGAGGTCTAGGGCTTCCTGCTGCCAGGCACGGAGTTTTTGGGCGGTTCCCCAGGCTGCACGTTCCGGATACGCCGGGGGCAGGGTGGGGCCGCCAAAGAGCGTCTCCGTCACTACTTGTTGTTGCCTGAGTCCCCTCCGGGACCCTTGCCGCCGTCGCCGCCCGGGCGGAGGCCTTCGTAGACCTCTTTGCACTCAGGGCAGACCGGGAACTTCTGCGGGTCCCGGCCCGGGGTCCAGACCTTGCCGCAGAGGGCGATGACAGGCTCGCCTGTCAGCGCCGACTCCATGATTTTTTCCTTGCGCACGTAGTGCGAGAAGCGTTCCCGGTCACCGGGCTCCACTTCCTGGCGCAGCTCTTCGCGCTCAATGGTGGCCGTGGACGTTCCAGCCCCGGAAAGCTCACGCATCGGGTCGTTTTCGAGAGGGTCCGTCATGCTAGTCATGGCATCCATCTTAGCGTCCAAGGGCGGCTGACGTTCGACGCCGGGAGGGCCGTTTGCTTCCACCGCACCCTCCGCCGTCGTGCGGTCCCTATAAATCCGCTGGTTGGCGGCCGCCGCGGTGTGTCAGGTGTTACAGCCCCTGCCACGAAGGCTTGTGGTCATGGGTATGCCGGTAGAAGTCGGCGAGCTTCAACGAGGATGCCGCGGCCTCATCGACCAGGATGGTGGCGTGCGGGTGGAACTGCAGGACCGAGGCCGGGCAAAGCGCGGAGACCGGCCCTTCCACAAAGTCGCGGACTGCCGGCGCCTTCTGCGCCCCGGTGGCCACCAGCACAACATGACGGGCCTCAAGAATGGTGCCCAATCCCTGCGTCACCACATGGTGGGGCACCTCGGCAAGGTTGTTGAAAAACCGGGCGTTGTCGCGGCGGGTCTGCTCGATCAGGGTCTTGATCCGCGTCCGGGAGGCGAGTGAGGAGCCCGGCTCGTTGAAGCCGATATGGCCGTCCGAACCCACCCCCAGGATCTGGAGGTCCACGCCGCCTGCCGCCCGCATCCGGTCCTCATAGGCCCGGCATTCGGCCGGGATGTCCGCCGCGGACCCGTCAGGGGTGTGCACGTTCTCGGGGAGGATATTCACCCGGTTGGTGAACTCGCGCCGGAGGACTTCCCGGTAAGACTGCGGGTGCCCGGTTGGCAGGCCCACATATTCATCCAGGGCGAAGGCGTGCGCGGCGCTGAAGTCCAGCCCGCCACGCTCGTGCCGTGCTGCCAGCTCGTCGTAGACAGGCAGCGGCGAGGTGCCCGTGGCCAGCCCCAGGACAGCACCTGGCCTGCGCCGGAGCAGGGCCTCGACGGCGTCGGCCGCCAGCTTTCCGATCTGTCTGCCTCCTGGGAGGATGACAACTTCCACTGCCGGCCACCTTTCGGGTGTTCTGCTGCTCTCATGGACTGCGGGGTCAGCGGTTTACGGTCAACTGGGCCAGGAGTTCAGGTCCGCGGGCATCGAGCCATTTGCCACCCAGCCGGATGCCGGCCACAAACAGGCAAAGTCCCAGGACTGTCCCGACGGCCAGGTTGATCCAGCCGAAGGCGGCGTTGCCGGTGACCTGCTGTGCGATAAACAGGCCGGCTTCGGGCAGGACCAGCAGGCTTAGGACGCCCATGCCGCCGAACTGCACCGCCATGGTCTGGCCCACGTTGCCCGGCGGCTTCTTGAACGGGTTGTCGCCGGGCAGCGGCACGGCCACAGTGTAGCGGGCCGACACCACGGAGGACAGGCCCAGACCGGTGAACAGGATGCCCAGGCTCAGCCCCAGCTGGCCCGGCAGTGCCTCCCAGCCGCCGGTAAAGAAATACTGGCCCACAGCGACGATCAGCACCACAGGCAGTGCAAAGGCAAGGCATGCCAGCGCCCGTCCCAGCCGGTCGTCCACGCCCCTGACACCCGTAGCCACATGCAGGGCAAACGCTGTGTTGTCATAGGAAACATCCGCTGAGATGGACCACGCCAGCAGGAACGCCGCCAACGGTGCCGCCACCGCCAGGGCCCCGAAATCACCGGACTGGCTACCCTGGAAAACCAGCAGGACAGGCAGCAGCGGGACAACCACCAGCGAACCGGAATAGCGGGGATCACGAAGCCAGTACGTCAGCGACCGCGCCGTGGCAGCACCGGCCGGTGTGGCCGGCAGGAGGGCAAACAAACCCAATTTTCCGCCCTTCCGGCTGCCGCTCCCCGCGTACGGCGGGTTGACCAGGGCCCGTTCGAGAAGCAGCTTCCAGCACCAGGCCAATGCAGCGAGGGTGGCCACTGCCATCAGGAGTTTGATGGCGGCGGCGCCGAAGCGCCCGGCAGCGACATCTCCGCCGAGGGACCATGTAGCTCCCACGGGCGTCCACGAAAGGGTGGCCGCCAGGTCCGGCAGGAATCCGGCCGACGCGGAAACACCCCTGCCAACGCCGGCCACAATCGGCCCCATCAGGACCAACGGGATCATAAACGCAATGGCACTGATGTCCTTGAACCGGCGCGACGATGCCAGGCTGGCAGTGGCCGTGGTGACCACCTTGGAAAGGACAACACAGCTCAGGACGCCGACGGCGGCACCCACCAGTGCCGCACCCGCGGGCAGGGGGCCGCGGGCCCAGGTCCACACGGTGGAAAGCGCAACGAGCGCCGTTGCGAGCCCGGGAATGCCGATCAGCCCGCCGAGGGCCAGCCCGGCCAGGAGTTGGCGCATGGGGATCGCGGAGCTGGTGAACCGTGCGGGATCAAGGGTCATGTCCGCTGCCGAGGCTGCCACGGGAATGACGCCCCAGCCCAGGAGGGCGGCCGAGCCACCCAACACCACAACCGTCTGGGCCAGCCCGGTATCTGCGCTGCGCAGCAGGACCAGGGCCACCACCAGAGTCCCCACCAGGCCCAGGGCGTACAGCCCGCCGATGGCCATTCCCACCAGTTGCCAGGGGCTGCGGCGAAGGCCGTTGCGGAGCAGGGTCAGCTTCAGCTTTAGAAGGTGCGCAACCATTCCAGGCCTTCCGTGTGGTTGCGTCCGCCCACCAGCTGGACGAACCGCTCTTCCAGGGACAGCCCTGCCCGCACCTCGTCCACCGTCCCTGCAGCCAGCAGCCGTCCGGCTGCCACTACGGCAACGTGGTCGCACATGCGCTGGACCAGGTCCATCACGTGGCTGGAGACGATGACGGTCCCGCCGGAAGCGACATAACTGTCCAGGATGGACCGGATGTTGGCCGCCGAGACGGGATCCACGGACTCGAACGGTTCGTCGAGGACCAGCAGCCGCGGTGCGTGGATCAGGGCTGAGGCGAGAGCGATCTTTTTTGTCATCCCTGCCGAGTAGTCCACCACCAGCGTCCCGGCATCCTGGCCAAGGTCCAGGGCGGACAGCAGTTCCCCAACACGGGTGGCCACTACGTCCTTGTCCATACCGCGGAGCAGCCCGGCATAGGTGACCAGCTGCTCGCCGGTGAGGCGGTCAAAAAGGCGGACGCCGTCCGGGAGGATGCCCATCAGCTTCTTGGCCTCCAGCGGCCTGGCCCAGACATCAACGCCGTGGACTACAGCCGCACCGAAGTCCGGCCGCAGGAGTCCTGTGGCCATGGACAGCGTCGTGGTCTTGCCCGCGCCGTTGGGTCCCACAATGCCGAAAAACGAGCCCGCCGGGACATCAAGGCTGATGCCGTCCACCGCAATTTTTCCGCCGAACCGCTTGGCGAGACCGCGGATGGACAGTGCTGGTACCGGGCCGGAGCGCGGCACCGGATCTGGATTCGGAGCAGTCATACCGCCAGCCTAGTCCCGCGCCTTCGCCGGCGGAGTCCTCCTGAAGGGGTCGAGAAAAACGCGGAAGACCGCACTGTGGGCCAACCTGGCCGGATTGTCCTACCGCACCTTGCGGATGCGGATTGGCCCTTTGGCAGTGGACGGGTCAACCACCGAACCGCCCTGGGTGATCTGGACCTCGCCCGCATCCACCAGCCGCCGCGCGGCCTTTCGGGTAGGCTCCATGAGGTCGCGCCAATTCTCATCTCCAACAGCCCGGGCAGCATCCGAGGGGCAGATCGTGGAGGTTGCGGCCCTTGCAGCCAGAAGTTTTAGGATGCTCTCTTCCAGCTGCATACCAAGCTTGTCACTGGGTTTCTCATCAGAGGACTGCGCCTGTTCGCGCCGTTGGTGGGCCATCATGTGGGCGGCAGTCAGAATGAATGCCGCGGTACGGCACGGTCATACTGGGGTGCCCACTTGATGTCGTGGCCCAGTTCGAACGCCGCCCGGAGCCACCAGTGCGGGTCCCGGAGGGCGGCCCGGGCAATAAAAACCCCGTCGGCCTGGGCAGTCGCAACCGCGTGTTCCGCCTGCCCGGCGGAGGTCAGGAGACCCACGGTTCCGGTGGGAACACCGGTTTCGCGGCGGATACGGGCCGAGAATCCGGTCTGGTAGCCGGGGCCGGGCGTGATGTCCTGGTGGGCTACGGCTCCCCCGCTGGAGACGTCAATGAGGTCCACACCATGTTCGTGGGCCTGCTTGGCGAGGCGGACGGATGCCGCGATGTCTATCCCGTTTGCCGCCCAGTCGGTGGCCGAAATCCGCAGCAGCAGGGGCATGGCTTCGGGGATGACGTTGCGGACGGCATCAACCACGGCGAGCGTCAGGCGGTTCCGCCCGGCCTCGTCCCCGCCCCAGGAGTCGGTCCGGGTGTTGATCAGCGGGCTCTGGAACTGGTGCAGGAGGTAGCCGTGTGCGCCATGGATTTCGAGGGTGTCGAACCCGGCGTCAACGGCACGCACGGCGGCCGCGGCAAAATCGGCGATGACTTCCACAATCTGCGCCTCGGTCATTGCTGCGGGTTCGGCATAGCCGTCAAACGCCGACGCCGACGGACCCACCGTGGCCCAGCCGCCGTCGGCTTCGGGCACGCTGCCCCGCTGCCCGGCGAACGGCCAGTAGGTGGACGCCTTGCGTCCGGCGTGCGCCAGTTGGGTGCCGATCTTGGCCTCTGCGACGCCATGCCGGTGCACAAAGGAAGTGATGCGCGCCCAGGCCCCGGCCTGTTCGTCGTTGTACATTCCGGCGTCGCGGGGACTGATCCGGCCCGCCGCATTCACGGCGGCGGCCTCGGTGAGGATCAACGCGGCACCGCCCGCGGCGAAGGATCCCAGATGCATCAGGTGCCAGTCATTCGGAACCCCCGGGGCGCCGTCGGGACCGCAGCTGTACTGGCACATCGGTGACACCCAGCCACGGTGTGTTAACTCAAGCGACCGGAGCTTCAGCGGCTGGAACAGCGCGGACATCTAGAACAGCACCCGTGCCAGGGCCTGCCGGGCTTTCGCCACACGGTCGTCGTGGGTGCCCACCACGTCGAAGAGTTCCAGGAGCCGGACGCGGGCAGTTTCCCGTTCCGGACCAAAGTTCCGCCCGATAAAGCTGACCACCCGGTTCAGGGCGTCCTCCACATGCCCGCCGGCCACGTCCAGGTCCGCCACGCCCAGCTGGGCCTCAATGTTGTCAGGTTCATCGGCAGCACGGGTGCGCAGAGCCTCAGTATCCTGGGCGGAAAGCGGCTGGAGCCGTGCCATCAGCTCCACCTGTGCCAGGCCTGACTTCGCCTCGGTATCGGCCGGCATTTCCAGCAGGGCCTGGCGGTAGGCCACGGCAGCCGCCTCGTAGTCCCCGGCTTCGATGGCGTCGAACGCCGCCTGGTGCAGCGGCGGCAGGGGTGCCGGTCCGGCATCCGAGGGTGCCCCCCCGCCGAGGCTGCCGGTGACGCCGTTCGCGGCGGCCACCTTTAATAGTTCATCCAGGAGCGGCCGGATCTGGGCTTCGTCGGCGGCGCCCTGGAAGAGCGGGACCGGTTGGCCCTTCACCACGGCCACCGCGGTGGGGACGGCCTGGACCTGGAATGCCTGTGCCAGCTGCGGGAAGGCGTCGATGTCCGCGGCGCCGAGCACCAGGCGGCCGCCATAGCTGTTAATGACCTGCTCCAGCGAGTCCACCATCGAGGTGGATTCGGGCGAGTAGGCGGCCCACAGCGCGAAGACCACCGGTACCTGGGCCGAAAGCTCCACGAGTTCCTGGAAGTTACCTTCGGTGACGTTCACCCGCAGCGGCGCGGCGCCGCCGTCGGGGGTTCCGTTGGGGGAGGTTCCGTTGGTGGCACTGGCACCCGCGACGGCACCCGCGCCACCGGGAACGGGCGGATTGCCGCCACCCGCGGGAGGCGCCTGGCGCTGTTTCAGGGCGGAAAGGTCGACGGCGCCACGCAGGTTAAGCAGGCTGGCAGCGGCTGGAGGGACTGGGCGGGAAGCTGGCGAACTCATGCTTTCCACTCTAGCCACTCCGGCCGCTGCCAGGAGTACTGAAGTACGCTTCCGGGGCTACTTGAAGCTTGCCCCCACGAGCCCGCGGGTAGCGGCAACCAGCTTCATGGGATCCGTGGAGCCGGCCGGCGGCACGTAGACGGCCATCGATTCAGCAAAGTTCAGCACCATGCCGGTGGTGGTTTCCTTGCCGCCGGCGAGCGCCGCGGCGTCGTCTCCGATGGTGAGTTTGTCGCCGGAGGCCTTGGGCGTGCCATCAAAACCGAAGTTGATCCGGCCCATCACCAGCGCGCCGCCGTCGGCGGTCCGGAACACCACGGTGCTTTCCGGCACCACGTTGTGGGTGAAAGAGAAGTTGCCGTTGGCGCCCGACGCAACCACCTCGGCCTGGTAGGACAGGGTGTCAGCGATGTACGGCGAGGATGCCCCCTCCACCAGTTTGTCCTTGAAGCTCGACTCGGAGTTGGTCAGGCGGTCGGCCAGCCCGGCGAGGGCTTCTTCGCCGCTGTACAGGAGACCGTCCTTGCCGTTGGCGGGCAAGGTATCGGTACCGTCCCGGCGGATGGCGGGGAAGGTGGTTCCCGGCTGCAGCGGAGTGGTCCCGGTCAGCCTGTAGTTCTCACGGGCTGAGGGCTGGACCAAAACGAGCAGCTGCGGGACCACGTTGCCGTCACCCTGCGTGACGGCCAGGACAGAGCGGGGCCAGCTGTGGTCGCTGGTGACCACCGTGGTGAGGAGCTTGGTGGAACGGACAGGCATCCGGGCTTCATAGGTGCCCACCTGGGAACGGATCTTGTAGTTCTGGGTGCGGACCTCAAGTTCTGTCCCGGCCACGCGGCCGGCCAGTTTGGCGGCGTCCCTGGCGGCGTCGCCGGCATCCGTTGCACTGGAGACCTGCTCGAGGATCCGGCGGAACTGGGCGTCCAGGAGCACGGGCGAGGACGGCTGGGCCGGGGCGGTGGACGCTGATTCCATGGAGGGGGCCGGGGCGGGCGACGTGGCAGCGTTTGCGGGGGCACCCGATAGTGCCACCACGGCGGCGGTCACAGCAGCGGTCACCATGCCGCCGGAAACCATGCTGAGCCGTGAGGAGGGCCTGGCCTCAACGTTGGCCCGGGCACGCCGTGCGAACAGGCTGCCCCGGCTGTCGCCTTCACCGTCGCGCTTGCGTGCGGAAAGAAATGCCAGTGCGATGCCGGCAAGGATCAGCAGTCCGCCTATAGCCATCAGGGGGACGGCCCACGGGGTGGAGGTGTCATTCGGGAACGTCATGGAGATCGACGACGGCGCCGGCTGGCTGCCGTCGGCGGCCAGCATCAGCGACCATTGGCCGTCAGCGGGAGGGGTCCACGTATATTCCAGCTGGCCGCTTGCGCTCTCGGTGGAAACCCACAGATCGGAGCCCGCCGGATTCGGTGCCGTGGCTTCGCCATCGGCGTGCTCCACGACGAGTGCGTCCTTCTTCCCGGAAACCCCCGTGACGGTGTTGTGGGCGGTCTTGCCAACCCAGGCCTCCACGTCGTCGGGCCGGCCGACGGCAAGCAGGAAGTTGCCATCGCCCTCGATGTTGATCTTCACCGCTCCGCCCTGCTGGGTGCGCAGTTTCTGGTCGATGACGGTCAGGGGTGCCGCGGCGGCATCTGACGGGGCCGAAGCCGTGAAGGTCGCGGAGGGAGCCCAAATGGTTTTCTGGCCGACGCCGGCCAGAAGTGTCAGGAGGCCGAGCAGCACGAGTGCGACTGCAGTCTTGAAACGCAAAGGAAACACCAATCATCAGCGGGGGTTTAGTTTCAATAGTAACCGTTTTGTTACCGGAACCCCCGTTGGGGTGGGGCACAGCCCCCGGTGACAGCGGACCTTTCATCCTCTTGCCGGGCGCCCTCGCTCCTGCTGACAGGGCGGCTGATAGTGTTTGCGATGATCATCACACCGCTCGCTCATGCGGCGCCACGCACGGAACAGGCCTCAGAATCCAGTGACTGACAAGACGGAAGAGTCCTCCACGGGACACGACAATCACGCGGCTGCCGGCACCGGGCCGTCACTGCCGGAAAGTCCTGGGCCCCGGACTCACAGGGGGACGGCCGGCCGGGCACTGGGCGTAGTGATGCGGCGCCTGCGCCAGCCGTTGCCCGGCGCCCAGCCCAGGCTCCGGTTTGAGATACCGCCGGAATACATCCACACCGAAGACCAGGCCACGGACTCCGACGAATCAGGCCGGCAGTTCGGCCGTCCGGGCCCCCGCATGTCTATGCAGCACCCCCTCTATGTGGGATTCATGGGCACCGTGGGTGTGGGCCTGGCATTGCTGGTCTACTGGATCGGCTCCAACACCACGCAGTTGCTCCTGTGGATTGTGGCCGCCCTTTTCATCGCCCTGGGCCTGGAACCGGTTGTCGGCTGGCTCGAAAACCGGAAGGTCCCCCGCCCGGCGGGCATCCTCGTGTCGGTGACCGTCCTCATCGGCGCTGTCGCCGGGTTCTTCGCCACGCTCATTCCCACCATCGTCCAACAGGTGACCCAAATTGTGGAGCAGGCACCCACCTGGGTCCGGGACTTCATCGATTCCGACTTTTTCCGCAGCCTGGACGACCAGTTCGGGGTGCGGGACCGGATCAACGAGGAACTGGATAAGTTCGTCAACAACCCCGAGGCCATGGGCGGGATCTTCGGCGGGGTGGTGGGCTTCGGCTCCACCCTGGCGAACGGACTCTTCGGCACCCTCATTGTCCTGGTGCTGAGCCTGTACTTCCTCGGGGCACTCCCAGCCATGAAGAAATGGGGCTACCGGCTGGCGCCGCGGTCCCGCCGCGCCCGCGTGGAGGCACTCTCCGAGGAGATCACCCGGTCCGTAGGCAACTACGTTATCGGGCAGGCCTGTGTGGCCTTGCTGAATGCCACGTTCGCTTTCATAGTGATGACTATCGTGGGCGTCCCGTTTGCCCTCCTGCTGGCCTTTGTGGTGGCGCTGCTGGCCTTCATCCCCCTGGTGGGCGGCATGATCGCAGGCATCGTGGTAGTCGTTATCTCACTGACCGCGGGCTGGCAGACGGCTGCCGCCTACGGCGTCTGTTACTTCGCTTACCTCCAGTTCGAGGCCTACTTCATCTCCCCGCGCATTATGCAGAAAGCCGTGGCGGTGCCGGGCGCGGTCGCCGTCATTTCAGTCATCGCCGGCGGCAGCCTCCTCGGCGTGCTGGGCGCCCTGATCGCCATCCCGACGGCGGCGGCCATCCTGCTCCTGGTCAAGGAGATTTACATCGCCCGCCAGGACAAGCACTAGGACCCGGCCATCGGCCCTGGCAATCACCGGGACCAGGCAACCCGGACCAGCCGCCGAGCGCCGATATTAGGCAGCCGAAGTAGCCACCGGACCGTTCCACTGCGTGGTTAGGCCGTGGGGACCGGAACCTGCTTCGGTCACCTCATCCACGATCTCGTTGAGCGCCCGGGAAGCGTACTTCTCCCCCACCCACAGGTGCTTGGCGCCGTCGACCCCCACCACCCGGGCCTGCGGCACCAGGCTGAAACGTTCAGCAGCAGCGGCGGGCTGGAGGTAGTCGTCATGCTCGGGCACCAGGACCGTCAGTGGCTTCGCGGCCTCCGCCCAGAGCCGCAGGTGCGCGTCGGTGGCCCGGTGCAGCGGTGGCGACAGCAGCACGGCACCCTCAATCTGGCTTGCCACCGGTTCAACCGCCCCGTACATCAGCGCCAGTTCGGTTCCGAAGGACCATCCCACCAGCCAGCGGTTGGGCAGTTGGCGTTCGACGGCGAAGCGCACGGCCGCCTCCACGTCCAGGCGTTCACCGATCCCCTCTTCGAACGATCCTGCGCTGGTGCCGCGCGGCGATGCGGTCCCGCGGGTGTTGAAGCGAAGCACGGCCACCCCGGCCAGGGCCGGGAGCCGGTAGGACGCCTTCCGGTAGACATGGGAGTCCATAAACCCTCCGTGGGTAGGGAGGGGATGCAAGGTGATCAGCGTCGCGGTGATGGGACCGGATTCCGGCAGCGCCAACTCCCCTACGAGTTTGTAGCCGTCCTCGGTGTGGAGTTCGATGTTCTCCCGCTTCGCCGGCAGGACCGTGGAAGCGCGGATGGGTGACGGGCCCGTGGGCTGGCTGAATTCGTACGACGCCGGATCAAAAGTCATGCCTGCCAGCATAGCGACTCCGGGCTGGCCCCGTCCCCGCTGCACTGCCGCAACTCAGCGGTAGCGGTACGTCCGGGACAGCCAGCAGTTGGTGTGCCAGTGGCGGCGTTCGGCGAGGCCTGCGGCGGCGCCGAACAGGTGGTCGTCCTTCCACACCACCAGGTGGGCCACGCCGGGAACAACTGCAGTGGAGCAGCCAGGGCAGATGTAGGTCTTTTCCGCGTTCCTGGCGGTCATCGTCCTGACCATCCACTCGCCGTCGGGGGCGCTTTCCCGCCGCGCAATCCCTGCCCGTGCGCGTTCCAGATCCAGCTCCGGGACCTCGCCGTTGCCCTTCTTGCCGGCCACCTTGCCGGCAAGGCTCCCCTTGGCGGCCGCACCCTTTCCGGCGGCAGGGCGGCGGGGACGGTTGGAACGCGGCATGCCTCCATTCTGCCCTAGCCCCGGTAGTGTGTACGGCGTGCGACTTGTCATAGCCCGATGTTCAGTTGATTATGTTGGCCGGCTCAAAGCCCATCTCCCCCTTGCCACCCGGCTCCTGCTGGTCAAGGCCGACGGCTCCGTGCTGGTCCATTCAGACGGCGGTTCCTACAAGCCGCTGAACTGGATGAGCCCGCCGGCAACCCTGCGCGTGTCCACGCCTGAGGATGTTGACTTGGAGCTTGGCGTGACCGAGCAGTGGACTGTCCAGTCCGCCAAAACCGATGACCGCCTCATCATCAACATCCACGAGCAGATCCATGAGTCCTCCCACGATCTGGGGGTTGATCCAGGCCTGATCAAGGACGGCGTCGAAGCGGACCTGCAGCGACTGCTTGCTGACCAGATTGAAACCCTCGGAAGCGGCTTCTCGCTGGTCCGACGCGAATACTTCACCGCCATCGGGCCAGTGGACATCCTGGCCCGGGACGCCAACGGCGCCACTGTAGCGATCGAACTGAAGCGTCGCGGCGACATCGATGGCGTGGAGCAGTTGACCCGCTACCTGGAACTGCTGAACCGGGATCCGCTGCTGGCACCTGTCCGCGGAATCTTCGCCGCCCAGCAGATCAAGCCCCAGGCCAAAGTCCTGGCCAACGACCGCGGCATCGACTGCATCACGTTGGACTACGATGCCATGCGTGGAGTGGACGACACCGAATCCCGGCTGTTCTGACGCCCGGCACATGCCCATCTGTGCGAATAGGCCTCTGACGAGGGGATTCATGCTGTTTTTACCCAAGATTGTCCGGCTTGGCCGTTGACCAGACGGGGACGGCATGAAATTCTTAGATCAGTCTTTGTGTACGTGTTTTTTCATGCTCGCAAGACAAGTTGCGAGCGCGAAGTGTCTGCACGGCCTGTTCAATCGGGACGGCAGTGAAGGATTCTTCTCGCGGAGTGACCAAGTCCAGCACGAGGTGTGCCGGACTTAGACAAATCCATCATGAGGAGAAACAAATGGCACAGGGAACCGTCAAGTGGTTTAACGCTGAAAAGGGCTTCGGCTTCATCACCCCGGATGACGCGGATGGCGATGTCTTCGTTCACTACTCCGAGATCCAGACCGGTGGCTTCAAGACCCTCGACGAGAACCAGCGCGTTCAGTTCGAAATCGGTCAGGGCGCCAAGGGCCCCCAGGCTACCGGCGTAACGCTGGTCTAGTACGTGCTGGAAGTCGCCGCGTTGCGGCTTCCAGCAATAGGATCCCCGGCACCCGTGCCGGGGATCCTTGTTTCCGGCCGGATCAGCCCACCAGTTCGCGGACCAGCCGTGCGCCCTGCCGCAGGGAGAGGCCCGGCAAGTAGGCACGCGTAAGTGCCCGGCCAATGGCGGGCAACTGCAGTGGATCCTGGTAGTACAGGTACAGGGTCCGGTACTCCGGCTGGAAACGCGATTTGAAGGCGGCCAGGGACCGGAACCCGTAGACAGGTTCCAGCGCATGGCCCACCACGTCAAGGATGCGGACCAGGTTCTCGGCGGGTACGGGGTCCTGCGGGGCAATGCCCCCGGGCGCCCCGTCGCCGGGCTCCGCGCCGTCCGGCAGGCTCGCGAGAGGCGAGCCGGAGAGCGAGATCACGGGTACTGAGTCACGCAGTTCCACCACCGCCGCGGCGATCAGGAACTCCATGACGCCGGGAAATCCTTCAGTGCCGCGCCGCATCACATCCAAGGTACGGCTGACCAGTTTCCCGTCCTCGTAGACCGGCAGCCAACTGGTAATCCCATGCACGTTGCCGTCCGTGTCCACGGCAAGGCAGCACAGGACTTCATCGTCCATCAGTTCATCGATGGTGCCCAGGGTAAAGCCCATTTCCGGCACCGTCTTGGCTGCGGCCCATTCCTCCGATACTTCGCTGAGCCTGGCCCGCAGAGCCGACGGGAGTTGGTTATACGTCCCCCAGACAGCGGTGACGCCCGACTTGACCGCCCTGTTCCGCGCGGTGCGAACGTTCTGCCACTCCTTGCCCTTGAAGTCAAGTTCCCGGACGGCCAACCTGGTTTCCTGCGCTACCGCCACCCGCTGAAAACCCAAGCCGCGAAGTAACGGCCACAATGCGCCGTCACAGGAGTAGAAGGCCGGGGCCAGGGCGCGACCGCCGCAGTAGTTGATGAAGCCCTCGGCGGTCCGTTCGCGGGAGGTGCGGGGGCCAAACGGGCCGGCAAGCGTCAAGGCCACGCTGCCGTGCTGCTGGTACGCCACCGCGCCCCGGCCATCGGGGCTAAACCAATAGCGGTTCGGTTCCCAAAGGGCCATCCACGACAGGGAGTCGCCGCCCTCGTGGAGCAGTCGGCGGGCTGCGGCCCGGTCAGCGTGCCCCGAATCGCTGACATGGTGGCGCCCTACCAGCACTATCCAGACGCCGACCAGCGCCACCAGCCAGAAGACCGGACCGGCATAACCGAAGATCAGCGCCTCCACGCTGTCGCGTTCGGCGAAGACCCTGCGGTAGAGGTTCGGCAGGGGAACCGGAAGGTACTGCCTGGACAACTCGGCCAGCAGACCCAGCGGGCCGCCATCGCGCATCATTCCACCCGCGGCCAGCCAGGCCAACGAATAGGCACCAACCAGGACCAGCCACACACCGCCCACCACCACGCCCAGCCGGCGACGGGCCGCGGGGACGGTCTCCACGCGGAACTGGCGCCGGTTGACCCACAGCAGCACGGACAGCACCAGGGGTACCGCGACCAGGGGCAGGATATGGGCAAAACCTGACCCCATGGCGGCGGTCTGCGGCCGGGACGGATAGTGCGGAATGACGGCGAACAGCCCCAGGTACACGGCTGCGAGGGCCGTAACTGCCAGCTGGATGACCAAGGTGATACGAAGTGCCATGCTGCGTCCACGGCGCATGCCGTCGGCACAGATCAGGAGCAGGACTACCGGAACGACGGCCAGGGCCAGCCCAAAGGGGCCCGCGAAGCCCGCGCGCCCCACCTCCAAACAACTGGCCTCCACGGTGGACCCGCAGTTCGCCTCCAGCTGGCCCAAGGTGGGCACCGGATTCAGCAGCACGTCCCGTAGCAGGGCCAGCGGACCCGTAGGCGTCCGGGCGATAGCTGTGAGGATGGGTCCGACGGCGAAGACGGCTACCGTGAGCGCGAGCAGGTTCCTGGTCTCGCGGCCCGTCGAGCGGGGTGCATGGAGGGGGCCGAGGTCGACCTCCTGCCACCAGCTGACTGCAAGGCCCACCAAGGCCCCGACCAGCCCGATGACCGTCTCCGCATGCCCGACGTACAGGACCAGCAGCAGTGCCACGGAAAGAACGAGCGTCCACAGCCGGCGCCGCCAGAGAACCGGCAGCCTGCCGCTCGCTGCCATGGAAACTGCGAGGATTGCGGCGTACGGACCAATCAGGGCGTTCTCCGTCATCAGGCCCAGCCAGCCGTCCCCCACATAGTGGGCCAGCTGAGTCAGCAGCAGGAACACGGTAACGGCGGCAAACTGGCCCGCCAGGAGGAGCGCGGCAGTCTGGAGTGCGCCAAGCTTCTTCTCCGCCACGCCCAAAAGCAGCAGGATCATCACAGAGGCCACGACGTAAGCCAGCGGATTCGTGGCAAAGAACAGTGACGTCACCAGGGACCACCAGTTCCCGGCCCGCAGGCCGGGAGCGCTGACGCCGGCGAGCGGCAGGAGCTCCTCCGGCGGCCCGCCGAGGAAGCTGTCGGTCAGTAGTCCCGCCACCAGGAACAGACCAAGGAATCCCAGAGTCAGGGGCACCGACCGGAGATAGCCGGCGAACCGCTGAACAGCCGGCACCCCCACGGTGGACCAGAACAGGGCCGGGGCAGAGGCTTCACGGACGGTCTTCAACGCTCCCACCCCCAGTGCTGGGCAAGCAACTCAAGCCCATTATCCATGCCCGGCGTCAACATGTCCCAGGAATGGCCGGTCTTTTGAACCGCGTCCGTCCGCACAGTGAATCCTGCCCCGCTCGCCGCCGTCGCAAGGGTCTGCATGTTTGCCACAAACTCCTGATCGTTGGCTCCCGCGGCGAAGTAGCCCACCTTGCCGGAATAGTCACGTTCGCCGAGCAGGGTCAGGGGAAGCTGGGCATCGAAGGCCTCGGTGTCCCCATGGAACGCGGCATCGATAGTTTTTTGACGTTCTTTGGCAACCGCAGGCTCGCGTTCGCTGGCGAAGGCGAGGAAACCTGTATAGCGGTCGGGATGGCGGGTCACCATCTGAACGGCGCACGTGGCCCCAAAGCTGAAACCGCCCACCGCCCATTGCCGGGGATCCTGGTCAACGTCCAGGGTGTGCACGATCCAGTCAGGCACATCCACCGAGAGATAGGTGTCCGCTTTGGCAAGGTCACTGTCCATGCACAGATTGTTGGCGTTTTGGCTGCCGTTGGGATCCACCACCACCACCACGGGCGCCACTCCCCCGTGCCGGTCTGCGAAACTCTCCATCCGTGGCAGCAGGGAGCCGCCTGTAAGCCAGTCAGCGGGACCACCGGGCTGGCCGGGAACCATCACCAGGACCGGAAGGCTGGGACGGTTCGCGGCGAAGTAGGCCGGCGGAAGATAAACGTAGGACGTACGCGTCTGGAGCCCGGAAGCGGTGCCGGGAATGGACACGGTGCGCAGAACGCCGTTGTCAGGCAGTGTACCGGCGGCCGTCCACCCGGTCAGCGGCAGGGCAGGTGTTCCGGGCTGGTGCATCAGGGCGGGTTCAAGGGCAGGGATGCGGCTAATGGCGGTGCCCGTCAGATCAGCGATGGTCCGGTTGAGGCCGAAGTAGGCGTTGACCTGCACAGTTGACAGCAGGAGGACGGCCGCAAACGCCACCACGTCGAGCCCTCGGCGCCGCCATGAATCGAAGCGAACGCGGAGCAGCAGGACCAGCAGCGACGCAGCGGCGGCAAAAACCCACGTCAGAACGGCGTAGGGTACGTCGTTGGGGAAAACCGACGTCAGGTAGATCAGCATCCAGTGGATCAGCAAGACCAGGCCTGCAGTGACGGCCAGGGCGGCGGCAACGCTGAGTAACCAGCGGCGGCGGCCAGGAAGCCTCGGAAGCCAAAGCAGGAACGCCGCTCCGGCAGCACCAAGTACCCAGGCGGACCAATACAGCGGCCCGCCCGTCAGCCGGATATCCTCGACCCAGTCCACGTGCCTAGCGCCACGTGCCGACGCCGATGACAGGACCGGCTTCCAGCCAGGAAGATAGACCCGTGTAGGCATCGAACTTCATGGCCAGCCGCAGGTCCTGGCCTTCGCAGCGCAGTTCCACGATCACGACGTCGGGCTGTACCTTGACTGCCTCGGCTTCGGTGGGCTTGCGCCGGCCCAGAAGTTCCAGGGAACTGCGCTTGAACTTATGTTTGGGCCGCAGGCTCAGGGACGCCAGGCGGAACCATTCAAGGTCGTTGTCCTGGTAACGACAAACCCCCATCTGCCAGCTGTTTCCAACCGTGCAAATGGAGGCGTCCACCGTGCCGAGGGCACGCCGCAGATTGAAGCGGCGCACCCCCACAAGGCACAGGGCAAATATCAGCAATCCAAAGGTGATTGCCAGGGCGATGAACGTAAAAGTGGGCGCGTCCATCAGGGTCGTGCTAGCGGATCCCAGCAGTAGCCGCGTCACCCAGTTGGGCGTTGTCAGCAACAATCACCACGCGGTTGTTGTCGACGGAGAAAAATCCGCCGTCAACAGCCACGGCAATGCGGTTCCCGGAAACCGGCTCAATGGCCAGTTCACCTTCGGCCAGGATCGCCAGCAGGGGCGAGTGGCCGGGCAGGATTCCGATCTCACCATCACTGGTGCGGGCCTTGACCATCGTGGCCGCTCCGGACCACACGAAGTGGTCCGCTGCGACAATCTCAACCTCAAGCTCAGCCATATTACTTGGTCTGTTCCTGGATCTTGGCCCACTGGCGCTCAACATCGTCCAAGCCGCCGACGTTGAAGAACGCCTGCTCTGCAATGTGGTCAAGCTCGCCGTCGCAGATGGCAGTGAAGCCTTCAACCGTGTCCTTGATGGTGACGGTAGAGCCCTCGACGCCGGTGAACTGCTTGGCGGTGTAGGTGTTCTGGGAGAGGAACTGCTGGATACGGCGTGCACGCGACACAACGATCTTGTCCTCTTCCGACAGTTCGTCAACGCCAAGGATGGCGATGATGTCCTGGAGTTCCTTGTTCTTCTGCAGGATCTGCTTCACGCGGACAGCCGTGTTGTAGTGGGCCTGACCGATGTACTGCGGGTCCAGGATGCGGGACGTCGACGTCAGCGGGTCAACGGCCGGGTACAGACCACGGGAAGCAATTTCACGAGAAAGTTCCGTGGTTGCGTCGAGGTGTGCGAAGGTCGTGGCCGGGGCCGGGTCGGTGTAGTCATCTGCGGGAACGTAGATGGCCTGCATCGAGGTGATCGAGTGGCCCTTGGTGGACGTGATGCGCTCCTGGAGGAGGCCCATCTCGTCAGCCAGGTTGGGCTGGTAGCCCACGGCCGACGGCATGCGGCCGAGGAGGGTGGAAACCTCGGAGCCTGCCTGGGTGAAGCGGAAGATGTTGTCGATGAAGAGCAGCACGTCCTGGTTCTGCACATCGCGGAAATACTCCGCCATGGTCAGGGCAGACAGTGCAACTCGAAGACGCGTTCCCGGCGGCTCATCCATCTGGCCGAATACAAGGGCGGTGTCCTTGAGGACGCCTGCCTCTTCCATTTCGACCCAGAGGTCGTTACCTTCACGGGTACGCTCGCCAACACCGGCGAATACAGAGGTACCACCGAAGTTACGGGCCACACGGGTGATCATTTCCTGGATCAGAACCGTCTTGCCCACGCCGGCGCCGCCGAACAGGCCGATCTTTCCACCCTTGATGTACGGGGTGAGAAGGTCAATGACCTTGATGCCGGTTTCCATCATCTCGGTGGAACCCTCAAGCGTCGCAAAGGCCGGGGCCTTGCGGTGAATGGGCCAGCGCTCGGTGATCTCGAGTTCGGCCTCCGTCACGTCAAGCGGCTGTCCGAGGACGTTGAAGATGTGCCCCTTGACGACGTCGCCGACGGGCACGGAGATGGGGGCACCGGTATCCACCACAGCGGTACCGCGGACCAGTCCGTCGGTTGCCTGCAGGGAGATGGCGCGAATCACGTTGTCGCCGAGGTGCAGGGCAACCTCGAACGTGATGGTCTTGGTCTCACCGTTGAGGGTAATCTCGGTGGTGAGTGCGTTGTAAATCGAGGGGATTGCGTCAGCCGGGAATTCGACGTCGACAACCGGGCCAATAACACGTGCAATACGGCCGGTAGCACCGGTCGTCGCGGCTACGTGTTCGGTAGCAGTGGCAGTCATCTCTCTCACTTCACTCAGTAGATGGCGTGGGGTTAAGTTTGTTCTTTAGTGCAGGTACAGCTGGACCGGACCGGGCTAGGACGCGTTCAAGGCGTCGGCACCGGCAACGATTTCAGAAAGCTCCTGCGTAATTTCAGCCTGTCGGGCTGTGTTGCGCAGACGCGTGTACTTCTTGATAAGGTCCGTGGCGTTGTCGCCGGCAGACTTCATCGCCCGCTGGCGGGCTGCAAGCTCGGAAGCTGCGGCCTGCAACATGGCGGCAAAAATGCGTGACTCGATGTAGCGCGGCAGCAGGGCATCAAGGACCTGTTCCGCCTCCGGCTCGAATTCGTAGAGCGGCAGGAGGTCCGACTCGGACGCCGCCTGCTCTTCAACAACCTCGAGCGGCAGCAGCCGGATAACCGTCGGCTCCTGCATCACCATGGACTTGAAGCGGGTGTAAACGACATGGATCTCGTCCACGCCACCCTCTTCATAGTCTGCCGCGAAGGCTTCGAGCAGTGCCGCGCCGACTTCACGTGCAGTTCCAAACTCGGGCGCATCCGTGTTGCCGGTCCACACCCGCTCGTAAGGAAGGGTGCGGAAGTCAAAGTACGCCTGCGCCTTGCGGCCCATCACATACGTCTTGACTTCTTTGCCCTCTCCGCGGAGCAGTTCGTTGAGGCCAACCGCCTGCTTAAGCACACTTGCCGAATAGGAACCGGCAAGGCCGCGGTCAGCACTGATGACCAGGACGGCGGCCCGGCGGATCTGCTCCGGTTCGGTGACCAACGGGTGGTCGATTTCGCTCTGGCTCGCGACAGCAGAAACGGCACGCGTAATCGCGTTTGCGTAAGGCAGTGAAGCCGCTACGCGTGCGCGGGCCTTGCCAATGCGCGAGGTAGCGATCAGTTCCATCGCCTTGAAGATCTTGCGCATCGACGTGGTCGAGCTGATCTTCTGGCGGTAGACCCGAATCTGGGCTCCCATACTTTTCCTTTCCTAAGATCCCGATGGCCGGGACTGCCGGAACCTCAAAGGTCCCGGCAGTCCCTGCCAGCGAAACTAGCGCTTCTGCTTGACGATTTTTTCCTGGTCAACGTCACCCTCGGAGATAGCGTCGTGCTCCTCGTGGCCGGCGCCTACCAGGCGGTTGTCACCTTCACCGAAGAAGCCCTTTTTGAAGGCCACGATTGCAGTCTTCAGTGCTTCGGCAGTGTCATCGTCCATAACGTTGGTCTGCGCCAGCGTGGTCAGGATGGAGGACTTGTGCTTGAGGTGCTCCAGGAATTCGGTCTCAAAGCGGTTGATGTCCTCAACCGGAACCTCGTCGAGGTAGCCGTTGGTACCGGCCCAGATGGACACAACCTGGTTCTCGATCGGGAACGGAGAGTACTGGCCCTGCTTGAGCAGCTCCATCAGGCGGGCACCACGGGTCAGCTGCTGGCGCGATGCGGCATCAAGGTCCGAAGCGAACATGGCGAAAGCCTGCATGTCGCGGTACTGGGCCAATTCCAGCTTCAAAGTACCGGAGACCTTCTTCATGGACTTGACCTGTGCAGCACCACCAACGCGGGACACAGAGACACCCACGTCGACAGCCGGACGCTGGTTAGCGTTGAAGAGGTCCGACTGCAGGAAGATCTGGCCATCGGTAATGGAGATCACGTTGGTCGGGATGTAGGCAGAGACGTCGTTTGCCTTGGTCTCGATGAGTGGCAGGCCGGTCATCGAACCGGCACCGAGCTCGTCAGAGAGCTTGGCACAACGCTCCAGCAGGCGGGAGTGCAAGTAGAAGACGTCGCCCGGGTAAGCTTCGCGTCCCGGCGGGCGGCGCAGCAGCAGTGACACTGCACGGTACGCCTCGGCCTGCTTGGAGAGGTCATCAAACACGATGAGGACGTGTTTGCCGCCGTACATCCAGTGCTGGCCGATGGCCGAACCGGCGTACGGTGCCAGGTACTTGAAGCCTGCGGGGTCAGACGCCGGGGAAGCCACAATGGTGGTGTATTCCAGAGCGCCGTTGTCCTCAAGGGTCTGACGGACAGCCGCAATGGTGGATGCCTTCTGACCGATTGCCACGTAGATGCAACGCACCTGCTTGGTCACGTCGCCGGAAGCCCAGTTGGCCTTCTGGTTGATGATGGTGTCGATAGCGATTGCCGACTTGCCGGTCTGGCGGTCACCGATGATCAGCTGACGCTGGCCGCGGCCGATCGGGATCATGGCGTCGATAGCCTTCAGACCGGTCTGCATCGGCTCGTGGACCGACTTACGCTGGGTCACGCCGGGCGCCTGGAGTTCCAGAGCACGGGTGGTTTCGGCCTTGATCTCGCCGAGGTCGTCGATGGGCTGGCCCAAGGGGTCAACCACACGGCCGAGGAAGGCGTCGCCTACCGGTACGGACAGAACCTGACCCGTACGGTGGACTTCCTGGCCCTCTTCGATTCCGGTGAAGTCACCGAGTACGATGACACCGATCTCGCGGACGTCAAGGTTCTGGGCCAGGCCCAGGGTGCCGTCTTCAAAGCGAAGCAGCTCGTTCGCCATGACCGAGGGAAGGCCCTCAACACGGGCGATGCCGTCACCTGCGGTTGTTACACGGCCAACCTCTACGCGCTCTGCGTTTCCGGGTTCGTAGGACGCCGCGAACTCGTTCAACGCATTACGGACGTCGTCGGCGTTGATGGTCAATTCGGCCATCTGCAGTCCCTGCTCTCCTGTTTTCGTGATCATCGTTGCTCACGATGACCGGGGTTTCGTTTCGTTAAGTTGTGCTTGTCCGGCTAACCGGCCAGTTGGCGGTGAAGCTGACCCAGCCGGGTTATAACCGAAGCGTCAAGCACTTCGTCACCCACCTGGACGCGGATTCCACCGATCAGTTCAGGATCAACGGTGAGGTTGATCTTGAGCTCGCGAGCGTACAGGGAATTAAGCCCTGACTGGAGGCGGGCGAACTGCGTTTCCGTCAAAGGACGGGTGACACTGACCGTTGCAATCCAGCGCTGCTGCCGCTTGGCTGCCAGCTCGGCGAACCGGGCTACCAGCATGGTCGGCTTGATGCCGCGGGGCTGGGAAACCGCCTGCGCAATGAGGACGTTTGCTTCCTCGCCTGCGCCGGGATGCAACTTCTGCGCCAACCCGGTCTTCGCTGCAGCACTGGCCTGCGGCTCAGACAGAGCACGTTGTACCTCGTGGTTGGAGGCAACGGCCTGGTTGAAGGAGAACAGATCGTTCTCCAGCTCTTCCAGCCCAGAGATTCCGGAGGCAGAAACGGCCGACTTGTTTTCAGCAACGGCGATAACCACCGTTGCGGCAAGCGTCTCGAGTGCATCGCCGATATCTCGGGCCGATGCCCAGCGTGAACTGGCCAGTCCGCCCGCGATGTCCGCAGCCTCAGCGGAGACTCTTCCGCCAACCAGCTGCCTGACAAGCGCCGACTTTTCGTCACCGGTGCGGGACGGGTCAGTCAGGGCGCGGCGCAAGCCAGCCGAGCTGTCCACCGTTCCCAGGATTCCGAAGAGTTCCTTAGCCAACTGCAGCGAGGCCAACGGAAGCTTTGCTTCCAGTTGGGTCAGCGCCTTGGTCAGCGATTCGCTCGATACACCTGACATTACTTAGCTGCACCTGCGTTCTGGTTCTCCAGATCTGCCAGGAAGCGGTCAACCACACGGGCAGAACGCTCGTCATCGTTGAGTGCTTCGCCAACGATGCGGCCTGCCAGCGTGGTGGCCAGCGTGCCTACCTCGGAGCGCAGGGACACAACTGCGGCCTGGCGCTCCGATTCGATCTGCACGTGTGCCTGTGCCGTGATGCGGGCAGACTCAGCGGCAGCCTTTTCCTTCAGATCTGCAAGGATCTGGGCGCCTTCAGCACGGGCTTCCTCGCGGATGCGGTTAGCTTCCGCGCGGCCTTCCGTGAGCTGCTGCTTGTACTCTTCGAGTGCTGCAGAAGCCTCTGCCTGCGCCTTTTCTGCCTTAGCAATGCCACCTTCAATGGCCTCGGCACGCTCTGCAAACGTCTTCTCGAACATCGGGACAACGAACTTGACCACGATGAACATGAGGACAGCAAAGCCGACGAGGACAACGCCCATTTCCCAGACGTTGGGAACGAGCGGGTTGGTCGCCTCGGCGCCTTCCACGGCGGCTGAGATGATCGTTTGATACATAATTCACCCGTCCTTATCTACTCGGTTCTGGATGTTCGCTTGGTTCTGAAGGTTTACTTGAGAACGAAGGCGAAGACCAGGCCGAGGATGGCGAGGGCTTCAGTCAGGGCCAGGCCGAGGAATGCGATCGGCTGCAGGACGCGCTGGGCCTCCGGCTGACGTGCTACGCCGTTGATGTAAGCGGCGAACACGAGACCCACACCGATACCACCACCGATGGCGGAGAGGCCGTAGCCGATGAGGTTGAGGGAGCCGTTGATGGAGCCGTTCATGGTTTTCCTTTCAAGATGCCACCCATGTGGCAGGTTGTTTGGGTTGCTTCATCCCCGTGAGGGGAAGATTGTAGGTGCCTTAGTGGCTGTCCGCGTGCAGCGCGCCTTCGATATAGATGGCAGTCAGCAGCGTGAAGACGTACGCCTGGAGGGCCATGATGAGCGCCTCGAGCATGTACATGGCGATGGAACCGGCCAGGACGAGTACCGAGGCTCCCTTGAGAAGGACGCTCTCCTGCATGATGAGGAACTCAATGCCGGAACCGGCGATCATGACGATCAGGTGGCCGGCCAGCATGGTGGCAAACAGACGGAGGCTGTGCGTGACGGGCCGGACCAGGAAGTTCGAGATGATCTCGATCGGGATGATGAGCGGGAGAATATAGACCGGTACACCGGAGGGTACCGTGGCCAGCTTGAAGTACTTCAGGCCGTTCTTCTTGATGCCAATGCCAATCCACGTGACGTACACAATGCCCGCCAGGACATAGGCGCCGCCGACGTGCGAGAAGCTCGGCAGCTGAATCACGGGAATGGCGCCGTAAATGTTGTTTACGAGGATAAAGAAGAAGAGGCTGAACAACAGCGGCACATACTTCATAAAGTCTTTGCCACCGATAATGTCCTTGGCGATGCTGTTACGCACAAAGCCATAGGCCATTTCACCAGCGAACTGGAGCTTGCCGGGAACAAGCTGCTGCTTCCGCGCAGCTAGCAGAAAGAATGTGGCGATAATGACGACCGACAGGATTACGAGCAGCATCTGCTTGGAGAATCCGTCAGCCACCCCCCACGGCAGGATTGCCGGCAGGTGCATTTCTTCAATTCCAGGAGGATTAAACTCTCCTGAATCTTGGGCCGGGAGCGCAAGCGCGATCAACGCGTTTCCTCTCTGCAGTGTCCATCATTGGGCGTTGGTCGAGGACCCGCGGATTTGTGCTCCGCAGCTCCCCCTGTGAAATTATTTGGCATTTGTGTTTCCGTCCGCGGACGGGCCGCTGTCTGCTCTGCTCTTACCGGCCGTGGTTCTGGAACTGGTAAGGCCATGCATGTGGGAAAGATAGAAACCCCCGAGAGCTCCAAGCAGAGCGCCTGCGAGCACGATCCAGCGGGTTCCCCACAGATTATCCAGACCCCACCCTATCAAACTCCAGACGATGATTCCGCCAATAATGTAGCTAAAGACGGCCATTCCGGCGTTGTATCCGCCGTCGTTGTTTTCGGCCGACACCCCCATCGTGGGAGCAGCGTTCTTGGGCGCGGAAGAGCCGTTTTCGGCTGGTCGTTTCCGATCAGACATCGTTCGGCTCCTTGGGCTCGGGGTCGTTGTAAATCTGCAGGCGTGCCGTGCTGAAGCCATAGATTTCGGCGGCCTGCCAGAAGACAACAGTGGCAACGGCACCAATCAGGAACCATTGCGCGTGAAGCCAGGCAGGCGCTCCGATCACAAACAGGACAATTGCGAAACCCACGACCTTGACAAAATATGTGGCCACGAACATTCCGATGGCACCTGAGGGGTTGTTGCGCCCCATGAAGTGGCCCACGAGGAGACTGACGGCGAAGAAGAGCATCACCAGGAGGCCGCCCAAAGTACTGGACAGAACGCCGCTGAGGCCGTTCAGGATCACCGCCGGGATGCCCACCAGGATCAGCGCGCCTGCACCGGCAGCTGAACTGATGGCCAGGAGGCGCAGCCACAGCGACCGGGTGGGACCGGAGCCACCAACGGATCCGTTGCCGGACGCGGGTCCGGGGTCGGCGTTGGAGGTCATGAGATCCCAATCGTCGGCGCCCTGGGGCTGGGTGGAGGGGCAGCTTTGGCTGCCCCTAAATTCTACACGAGATAGAAATGAATCCGAACACGGTTACGTGGCCGGCTCGTCGCTCCCCCGGCGCAGGTACGGCCATGCCGTTAGCAGGCCCATCACCAGCGAGGCGAAGAGGTCAACGGCCAAGACGTATTGCCAGGGGAATACAGCAAAAGCCAGGCCGCCGAATGACAGCACCGCGGTCCACAGGTACATCAGGATCACAGCGGTCCGGTGGGAGTAGCCGATGTCCAGGAGCTTGTGGTGGAGGTGTCCACGGTCTGCGGACCAGGGCGAACGCCCCCTGGCCGTTCTGCGAACTACGGCTAATCCAAGGTCCAGCAACGGCAGGAAGAGCACCGCGAACGGCAACAGAATAGGGATCACGGTGGAGATACCGTTGGCTCTGTCATACAGCCCGGAGGTGATCTGGCCGGTGGACACGATACCCGCGGCGGCGAACAGCAGCCCGATGAGCATGGCACCGGAATCGCCCATAAAGATCTTCGACGGGAACCAGTTGTGCGGCAGGAAACCGATGCAACTGCCCACGACGACGGCCGTCACCAGCGTGGCGAGGTCCGAATAGTCCAGCAGGACGGCGTTGCGGTGCACCCAGTAAGCCGTGAAGAAGAACGCGGTTCCGCCGATGATCGCCACGCCGGCGGCCAGCCCGTCCAGGCCGTCAATGAAGTTGAAGGCATTCATGGTGGTGACGATCAGCCCCGCGGTCAGCACGGTGCGGAGCATGTCGTTCTCGAGGACAATCGGCTCCGGCACCCACGGGACAATGGTCATCCGCACTCCCCAGATGGCCACCACCAAAGCTCCCACGCTCTGGCCAATGAGCTTGACCCACCAGCGGATATCCAGGAGATCATCCGCCACCCCCACCAGCACGATCACCGCCGCGCCAGCCAGGACGCCCCACGGCGAGAAGTTGTTCCGGTAGATGTCTTTGACGAAGAAGGACTGGCTGGCCACGATGAGGGCAACAAGCACGCCAAGAAAGATGGCCACACCACCCAGCCGGGACACCGGGACCGAGTGCATGTCACGGCTGCGGATAGGCATGTGGAGTTGCAGCCTGTTGCCCACAACGCGGGCACCCCAGGTGCCCCCATAGGAGACGACGGCGGCCGTCAGCCCCATGAGCAGGTACATGATCATGCGACAGGTCCCCCGGTCAGCCGCACATCGCGGAGCGGATAGATCCCGTTGAGGACCTGCTCGTTGCTGCGCGGCGCTTTCATCCCGTGCAGCAGTCCCCGCAGGAGCCCCTTGAGGAGCAGTCCCTTGTTGGGAGAGCGAGCGACGGTCCGGGTCCAGTTACGGACCGACGCGCCGGAGTACAGGATCTTCTCCCACGGGGTGAGGGCCGCGGACCGGGTATAGACCCAGATTTTGTTGCGCACTTCGTAGTAGAAGCGTGTACCGGGATCGGCTCCCGCGTCCCCAAAGGACTTGGTGTGATGGTTCGCGACGGACTTTTCCACCGAGATGGCATTCCGGTGCCGGGAGATCCGGGCCGTGTATTCCAAATCGTCGTTCCAAATGAAGTAGTCAGCTATGGGAAGGCCATAGCGCCGGATTTCGCCGGCATCGATGAGGATCGAGACGAACGACGCCGTCCTGATCTGCACTCCCCCTGCCCGGCCCGCGAGCTCGCGCTCCTGGTCGGTGGCACCAATCCTCGGGCGCATCTTGTTCATCGGGTGGTCGCGGCCATCAGTCCACACGACCCGGCTGGCCACAAAACTTGGCTCATCGCCGGACACCGCGGCGTAGGACTGCGCTGCTCCGAGGGCTTCGGCGAGGGCTCCGGGCTGCGGCTCCGTATCGTCATCCATGATCCAGACATAGTCCGCTGCGTGGTCCAAAACCGCCCGCTCCATGCCTACTACAAACCCTCCGGCGCCGCCCAGGTTCTGCTGCAGCCGCATGGTATCCGTGGCAACGGGACCGGTGTATCCGGCCAGGAAATTCTCAGTGCCGTCAGTGGACGCATTGTCGACGATGACTACCGTGGAGGGCAGGACCGTTCCTGTCGTGATGCCCCGGAGCGTGGTTTCCAGGAGCTCCCGCCGGTTGTATGTGACCACCACGGCGACGACGTTTCCGGTCATTTGCTTGCCCCTGCAGTCATGGCTCGTAATTTGCGGCCGGCCAGGACGACGGCCAGCTTCCAGGGTTCAAAGAACACACGGCCGAAAACCCTTCGCGGGGAGTGGACCAGGCGCCAGAGCCATTCAAAGCCGAGCCGGCCCAGCCACCGCGGGGCGAGCCGCTGGTGTCCGGAGATCTGGTCCAGCGCGCCGCCCACAGCGCCATAGACGGCGTCCGGCAACTCATCACGGCGCTGCCACAGGAAGGATTCCTGCAGCGGCATGCCAAGCCCCACCAGGACCAGGTTCGGTCCAAAGTCCCGGAGTTCATGTACGACGGCGAGTTCCCGCTCCGGGTGCCAGTCCTCCCCCGCCCAGCCGAGCACCTTAGTTCCGGGCAGGAGTGTTTCGAGCTTGCGGCACGCTGCGGCATTGCTGAGGCTGTTTGTTCCCACTACAGCCACACGGTCCAGGCCGGTCACAGAACCCAGGTGCTTGATCCAGTCAGTCGAACCCACCCGGAAACTGGAATCGGCCGTGGCCGCGTGTCCCTGAAGCTTCCAGGCTGCGTAGACCGGAGCGCCGTCCAGGAGGACAACGTCAGCAGAGTCATACAGCGCTTTGAAGTCCGGCAGCGTGTGGTAGAGGTAGCAGCTGTGCAGGTTGTGACCGACTACCGTGCGCCGGCCTCCCGTTGCAATGAGGTCACCGAGGACGCCGGCCATGCGCTGTTCCGGCAGGGCAGTGACCTCGACATCCAGCAGTCGTAGGCGGTCGCGGCCAAGGATCATGCCTCCGGATCCTTTTCGGCGGGCACTACGGGTGCCCGCACGTCCGGTGCACCTGCGGCCGTCTGAGGCTCTTGGCGTTCCGCCGGCTCTGCTGCTGCTACAGGTTCGGCTGCAGGCCCGGGCCCAGCAGCCTTGTCCTGCGCTGCATTCTCCGCTTCAGCTTCCCCAGGCGCAGCTTCTTCAGTCTCAGCCATCGGAATTTCACCCAGGCCCAGGACGCCCGGAACATGCTCCCGGAGCCGGTCCAAGGACACGGCACCGTTGCGCACCACCCGCAGGATGGGCCCGGTGGCATCTACGATGGTGGATGCCACTGCGTCCGTTCCTTCCAGCGGCCGGAAGCCGCCTTCAAGGTAGACCTCCACCGATTCCGCGAGCTGGGCCCGCGCTTCGGCTGCGGTCTGCGCGGGGGCCTGGCCGGTGCGGTTGGCGGAGGACACCGCGAGTGGACCGGTTAGGGTCAGGAGCTCCTGGGCCACTTCGTCGGCGGGCATGCGGAGGGCTACTGTTCCCTGGGTATCGCCAAGGTCCCAGTCCAGCGACGGCTGGGCGTGCAGGATCAGGGTGAGGCCGCCGGGCCAGAATGCCTCAGCCAGCTTGCGGGCATCTGCGGAAATATCCGTCGCCAGTCCGTCCAGGGCATTGATCCTTGGGATGAGTACGGGCGGCGGCATGGCCCGGCTGCGTCCCTTGGCGACCAGCAGCGTGGTGACGGCCTGCGGCGAGAAGGCGTCGGCCGCGATCCCGTAGACAGTGTCGGTGGGAAAGACCACGCACTTCTTTTCGCTGATGGCACGCTGGGCATGCTCCAGGCCCAGGGCGCGCTGGTCCTCTGACGTGCAGTTGTAGGTTGTGGTCACTGGCCTATTCTTTCATCAGTCGTGGCGCGGACCGGCAAGCACGGCACTGGTGGCGCGTTCCTTGCCGTTGAGGTCCAGGTGGGTGGTGATCTCGGTCCAGACACCGGTGCGCTTCATCATGGCGGCGATCCAGCCGGCCTGGACTTCGGCGTGTTCCATCACGAAGTAGCCGCCGGGAACCAGCAGCCGGGCTGCCGAGGCGGCCGCCGCCGTCGGCAGTTCCATGCCGTCAGCTCCCCCGCCGTACAGGGCTTCGGGAGGATCGTGGAGGGCCACTTCGGGTTCATTGGGGATGGCTTCGGCGGGAATGTAGGGCGGGTTGGAAACCACGACGTCGAATGTTCCGTTGAGTTCAGGCAGTGCGTCGCGCAGGTCCCCCAGCATGAGCCTGACGCCCAGCGGAGCCAGGTTTTTCTCGGCCCATGCGTGCGCGAACGCACTGAACTCCACGGCGTGGACTTCAGCGCCGGGTACTTCGTGGGCGATGGAGCCGGCAATCGCTCCGGAGCCCGTGCCCAGGTCCACAATCCGCGGATGGGCCATGCCCTTGACGTGGTCGATGACCAGTTGGACAACGGATTCCGTTTCGGGACGCGGGATAAACACTCCGGGCCCCACGGCGAGCTCGAGATACCTGAAGTGGGCCACGCCCGTGATGTGCTGCAGCGGGATCCGCTGTGCCCGTTCGGCCACAAGTTCGGCGTATCCCTCCGGCACGGGGGAATCACCCAGCATCATGGCCCGGAGCCGGCCGAGCCCCACCCCCAGCAGGTGGTCCGCCAACAGCTCGGCATCGACGCGGGGACTGGGGACGCCGGCGTCCCGAAGGACCGCGGTGGCCGCCCTGACGGCAGCAGCCAGGGACTCTTCCGGTCTTGGTGTCATGGCTGTGTTGTTTCCAGCAACAGGCTATTCGCCGATGGCGTCCAGGCGTGCCTGTTCGTCCATCTCGATGGCGGACTGGATGACCGGCTCCAGGTCGCCGTTCATGACCTGGTCCAGGTTGTACGCCTTATATCCGGTGCGGTGGTCGGCGATCCGGTTTTCCGGGTAGTTGTACGTGCGGATGCGCTCGGAACGGTCCATGGTACGGATCTGGGACTTACGCTGGGCCGAATTCTCGGCGTCGATGATCTCCTGCTGGTGCGCCAGGATGCGGGCGCGGAGTACGCGCATGCCTGCTTCGCGGTTCTGCAGCTGCGATTTCTCGTTCTGCATGGCCACCACAATGCCGGTGGGAAGGTGCGTGATGCGGACAGCGGAGTCAGTGGTGTTCACGGACTGGCCGCCGGGGCCGGAGGAGCGGTACACGTCGATCTTCAGGTCGTTCTGGTTGATGTCCAGCTCTTCGGGCTCGTCCACCTCGGGAAGAACCAGGACGCCGGCAGCGGAGGTATGGATCCGGCCCTGGGATTCGGTGACGGGCACCCGCTGCACACGGTGGACCCCACCTTCGAACTTGAGCCGCGCGTAGACGCCCTCGGCAGGATCGTTGGAGCTTCCCTTGACGGCCATCTGGACGTCTTTGTAACCGCCCAGGTCAGACTCGGTGGCCGAGATAAGCTCGGTCTTCCAGCCGCGTGATTCCGCGTACCGGGTGTACATCCGCAGGAGGTCGCCGGCGAACAGCGCAGCTTCGTCGCCGCCTTCGCCGCCCTTGACCTCCAGGATCACGTTGCGGGCATCGTCAGGGTCGCGCGGGATGAGCAGGCGCCGCAGCTTGGCTGAAGTAGCCTCCATGGCCGCCTCCAACTCAGGCACCTCGGCAGCGAACTCAGGGTCTTCGGCTGCCATCTCCTTGGCAGCCGAAAGGTCATCCCGAAGCCCTTCCCACTTGTGGTAGGCCTCAACAATGCCGTTAAGTTGGGCCGAGCGCCGCCCCAACTTCCGGGCCAGCCGCTGATCAGCATAAACAGCAGGATCCCCCAGCTGTGCCTGGATAGCATCATGCTCGTCAAGCAGGCCCTGTACGGACTCAAACATTTCAAAACCTCTTTCGACTCTCACAAGTCTAGTAATGCCGCGCGTTGGGTGGGACGAACGCAGGTCGGTCGGTTTTTTGCCGCCCCGGGAGTGGCTTCGGGCCTGCCGGAGCGTGGTGGCCCAGTCCGTCAGGAGGAGGCCGCCACGCGTAAGTGCTGGGGCGGCAAAAAACCGAACGACAAAGGGGTGGGGCCGACGAAACAACCGACGGCCCCACCCCTGGTTAATCTACTTGTCGTTATCCGACTTTGCACCAAGCGTCGTCTTCTGGACCTGCATCAGGAACTCAACGTTGCTCTGGGTCTCCCGGATCTTGTTGGTCAGCAGCTCAAGGCTCTGCTGCGTTTCGAGTCCGGAGAGGACGCGGCGCAGCTTCCACATGATCTTGACTTCCTCGGGGGAAAGCAGGTTCTCCTCACGGCGGGTGCCGGACGCGTTGACGTCCACCGCCGGGAAGATGCGCTTGTCAGCCAACTGGCGGGAGAGGCGGAGCTCCATGTTGCCGGTGCCCTTGAACTCTTCGAAGATGACCTCGTCCATCTTGGAACCGGTCTCCACGAGGGCCGTTGCCAGGATGGTGAGTGAGCCACCGTTTTCGATGTTGCGGGCTGCACCGAAGAAGCGCTTCGGCGGGTACAGCGCGGCGGAGTCCACACCACCGGACAGGATACGGCCGGAGGCCGGTGCTGCCAGGTTGTAGGCGCGGCCCAGTCGGGTCATGGAGTCGAGGAGAACCACTACGTCCATGCCCATCTCCACGAGGCGCTTGGCGCGTTCGATGGAGAGTTCGGCCACGGTGGTGTGGTCGTCTGCGGGACGGTCGAAGGTGGAGGCAATGACCTCGCCCTTGACGGTGCGCTGCATGTCCGTAACTTCTTCGGGACGTTCGTCAACGAGCACCATCATGAGGTGGACCTCAGGATTGTTGGTGGTGATGGCGTTGGCGATGGACTGCAGGATGAGCGTCTTGCCGGCCTTCGGCGGGGAGACGATCAGGCCGCGCTGGCCCTTGCCGATCGGGGCAACCAGGTCGATGACGCGGGGCCCGATCTTCTTGGGGTCGGTCTCCAGGCGCAGGCGCTCGGACGGGTAGAGCGGGACCAGCTTGGCGAATTCGACGCGGTCCTTGAGTTCTTCCGGCGTTTTTCCGTTGACGGAGGTGACGCGGACCAGGGCATTGAACTTCTGGCGGGCGGACTGCTGGCTGCGGTCTTCGCCTTCACGCGGTGCACGGATGGCGCCAACGACGGCGTCGCCCTTGCGCAGGTTGTACTTCTTGACCTGGGCGAGGGACACGTAGACATCGTTCGGGCCCGGCAGGTAACCGGAGGTGCGGATGAACGCGTAGTTCTCCAGGACGTCCAGGATGCCGGCAACCGGCAGCAGGACGTCGTCCTCGGTGACCTCGACGTCGTCGACGTCCGGTCCCTGGGCGCGTCCCCGACGGCGGTCGTTGCGGTCGCGGAAACGCTCGTTGCGGGAGTTGTCCCGGCTGTCCTGGCCGCCGGAGCGGTCATTGCGGTCGTTGCGGTCACGCCGGTTCCGGCGGTTCCGGCGGCTGCCGCCGTCGGAATCGTCGTTGTCGCGGGAATCGTCACGGCGGGTGCCTTCACGCTGGCCTGCGTCGCGGCTGCCGGCGTTGTCGCGGCCGCCATCGGCGTTCTCCCGGACATTCGTGTCGCGGGCGGTGCTGTCACGGGTGCCGGAGTCACGGGTGCCGGAGTCACGGGCGTTGCTGTCACGGCCGCCGCGGGTGCGGCCGCTTTCGCGACGGTCGGCACGCTGGCCTTCGCCGGATTCAGCACTTTGGCCTTCGGTGCGCGGGGTTTCGGTGCGCTGGGTCTCGGCGCGGTCTGCCTGCCGTTGTTCAGCGGCAGGCTGCTCGGACGGCGCTTCGGTAGCCTCGCCGGCCTGCGGGGACATGGCTGCTGCTTCGCCGCGGCGGCGGTTGCGGGTCCGCGGCTGGCGGCGTTCGCCGGCACCTTCGGCTGCTTCGCCGGACCCGGCGGGGGCGGCTGCCGGAGCTTCAGCGGGAGCGGCAGCCGGGGCTTCGGTGGCTGCGGCGGGAGCCGCCACAACGCCGTCGCTGACAGCGCGCCGGCTGCGGCCACGGCCACGGGCGCGGGTTCCCTCGGCGGCAGGGGCCTCCGAGGTGTCGCCGGCAGCAGCAACCGGAGCAGCAGCAGCTACGTGGTTGTCAGTGGCCTTGTCGGTAGCCCTGGCCGGGGCCTTGCTGGCCGATGTGCCTGAGCGGTGGGCGGAAATGGCGTTAACCAGGTCCCCCTTGCGCATGCGGGAACCACCGGAGATCCCCAGCTGGCTGGCAAGTGCCTGCAGCTGGGCGAGCTTCAGGCCGGCGAGGCCACTGCTCTTGGCGGGTGCGGCCGTTGACGATCCGGCTGCAGAAGTTGATGTGTCCACAGCTGAAGACAGCTCAGTGGTTTCGGTCACGAAGGATCCTTCCCCCTCGACGGCGTCCAGACTGGGAGCTGGACGCGATGATTTGATCTGGGCTGCAGTTCAGATCTGCAGCCGGGAGTTTCGGCCTTGCCGGTTGGATTTCGGCCAGCAGGGCCGGATACTGATTCACCTCACGCACCGATTAATGGCGGAACGCTGGGCTGTCGGTTCAGGGGCAGACACTTCTTGCTGCAGATTCCTGCGACAGACCAAGCAGGCGGCACCGGAAAATATTGCGCAGTAGGAGATCTATGAGCAACTGAATGAGCCGCAGATCAGATAGGCGGAATTAACGCCGGTGCATGTCCACCTTAGCACCTTCGACGTCCACTGCCAGCTTCAGCACGCGCCAGCCGATACCCGGCGTGTTGGCCGCCGTAAACGACTCAATCAGCGCAAGCACTTCAGTGGCTTCGGCTTCGCCGTTGGCGAGGACCAGCACGGTGGGTCCGGCACCGGAAACGACGGCTGCGTGACCTGCAATGCGCAGCGCCGTGATGAGCAAAGCGCTGGGTCGCATAGCTTCGGCCCGGTAGCTCTGGTGGAGGTAGTCCTCCGTTCCGGCGAGCAGGAATTCCGGCTTCCGGGTAAGCGCATGGATGAGCAGCGCTGCCCGGCCGGAGTTCATCGCAGCGGCGTGGTGGCCAACCGACGCGGGCAGCAGTGCCCGCGCGGCCTCGGTGGACAATTCAAAGTCAGGAACTGCCACAATGGGGATCACGGAACCAACCACTGTGGCGCACGTGCTCCTGTACTGGTCACTGTCCTGCCATGACAGCGCCAATCCGCCAAAAATCGCGGGTGCCACGTTGTCCGGATGGCCTTCCATCTCGCTGGTCAGTTGCAGGATCCAGTCGCGCCCTCGTTGTCCCGCGGCGGGCACCATGGCGTTGGCGGCGGACACTGCCGCCACCACGGCCGATGCCGACGACCCCAGGCCGCGGCCATGGGGATTCACATTTGTGGCCGTAATCCTGAGCCCGCCATGCCGGAAGCCAAGCCGGGAAAAGGCAGCTTCCATGGCCCTGACCACCAGGTGGCTGGGGTCGCGCGGAAGACTGTCCGCCCCCTCGCCGCTGAGCTCGAACAGCAGCTCATCGGTTTCGAGGCTTTCCACCGTCAAAGTGTCGTGCAGTGCCAGGGCAAGGCCGAGGCTGTCATATCCCGGACCAAGGTTGGCGCTGGTGGCCGGGACCCTGATGGTGACGCGCTGTCCTGCCTCGATGAGGGGAAGGAGAACGGCGGTGGGCGTGGTGGTTTCCAAGGCTACTTTTCTTCCAGTCCCAGTTCAGCTGCAACGGTGACGACGTCGTTGGAGACCTTGACGGGCTGCACTTCACTGCCGTCCTCGGTACGCAGGGCCCACTGGGGGTCCTTGAGGCCGTGGCCCGTGACGGTGATAACGATGGTTTTACCTGCCGGAACTTCCCCGGCGGCGTGCTTCTTGAGCAGTCCGGCCACACCCGCGGCGGAGCCTGGCTCGACGAAAACGCCTTCGCGGGCGGACAGCCAGCGGTGGGCCTCAAGGATCTGCTCGTCAGTCACGGCATCGATAAACCCGCCGGACTCATCACGGGCAGCGATGGCACCGTCCCAGGAAGCCGGGTTCCCGATCCGGATGGCCGTGGCGATCGTGTCAGGTTCGGTGATGGGGTGGCCCGCCACGAACGGGGCAGCACCGGCGGCCTGGAAGCCCCACATCTGCGGGGTCTTGGTGGAGACGGCGGGAAGGGTGCCGGCCGTTGCGGACTCGAACGGTGCCGAATACTCCTTGTAGCCCTTCCAGTACGCCGTGATGTTGCCCGCGTTCCCGACGGGCAGGACATGGATGTCCGGGGCATCGCCCAGCGCGTCCACAATCTCAAATGCGCCGGTCTTCTGGCCCTGGATACGGGCGGGGTTGACGGAGTTGACCAGGAACACCGGGTAGGACTCCCCCAACTTCCGGGCGATGTCCAGGCAGTTGTCGAAGTTGCCGTCCACCTGCAGCAGCGTGGCGCCGTGCGCGATGGCCTGGCTCAGCTTGCCCATGGAGATCTTGCCTTCAGGAACCAGCACGGCGCACTTCAAACCGGCGGCAGTAGCGTAGGCGGCAGCGGAGGCGGACGTATTGCCGGTGGAGGCGCAGACAACGGCCTTCGCCCCGGACGCCACGGCCGCCGTCATGGCCATGGTCATGCCGCGGTCCTTGAACGAGCCGGTGGGGTTCATCCCCTCGACCTTCAGGTACACGGTGGAACCCGTCAGTTCAGAGAGCTTCTGGGCGTGGACCAGCGGGGTGCCGCCCTCGCCCAGGGTGATCACCCTGGTGGATTCCGTCACGGGCAGACGGTCAGCGTATTCGCGGATAACGCCGCGCCATTGGTGAGCCACTTAGACTCCTTCTACCCGCAGAACGGATGTAACTGAATTGATGACGTCCAGGCCCTTCACGGCCTCGACGGTGGCTGCAAGGGCAGCCTCGGATGCACGGTGCGTGACGATCCGCAGTTCTGCTGACTCCCCCTTGGAGTCGGCGTCCCGGTGGATGGTCTGCCGCATGGTTTCGATGGACACGCCGTGCTCAGCGAAGAGCTGGGCGATGCGTGCCAGGACACCGGGCTGGTCCGCGACATCCAGTCCGATGTAGTAGCTCGTGGTTGCCGCGTCGATGGGAAGTGCGGGCACGTGACCGGTGGTGGTTTCGGTCCGCTGGGGTCCACCCAGCACCAGCCGGCGGGCCGCGGAGACGAGGTCACCCAGGACGGCAGACGCCGTCGGGGTGCCGCCGGCTCCCTGGCCGTAGAACATCAGTTCGCCGGCGTTTTCCGCCTCGATGAACACGGCGTTGAACGCGCCGCGGACGGCAGCAAGCGGGTGCTCACGGGGCAACAGCGTGGGGTGTACGCGCACCGAAACGCCTTCGACGCCGTCGGAATCGGTGAGCTTTTCGGCGATGGCGAGGAGTTTGATGACGAAGCCCGCGTCCTTGGCCGCCGCAATGTCCGCCGCGGTGACAGAGGTGATGCCCTCGCAGTGCACGTTTTCGAGGGCGAACCGGGTGTGGAAGGACAGCGTGGCCAGGATGGCGGCCTTGGCGGCAGCGTCGTGGCCTTCAACGTCGGCGGTGGGGTCAGCTTCCGCGTAGCCGAGGCGCTGGGCTTCGGCGAGGGCGTCGGCGAACTGGGCGCCGGTGGAATCCATCTGGTCCAGGATGAAATTGGTGGTGCCGTTGACAATGCCCAGCACCCGGGTGATGTGGTCGCCGGAGAGGCTGTCGCGGATGGGGCGCAGGATGGGGATGGCGCCGGCTACGGCTGCTTCGTAGGACAGCTGCACGCCGGCTTTGTCAGCCTCTTCGTAGAGGGTGGGCCCGTCCTGGGCGAGCAGCGCCTTGTTGCCGGTGACCACGCAGGCGCCGTTGCTCAGCGCTGACAGGATCAGCGTGCGGGCCGGCTCAATGCCGCCCATCAGCTCGATGACCAGGTCTGCATCCTTGACGAGGGTCTCGGCGTCGGTGGTGAAGAGTTCCTGCGGAAGCTCCACGTCCCGTTTGGAGTTCACGTTGCGCACGGCGATGCCGCTGAGCTGCAGGCGTGCACCGGTGCGGGCGGCCAGGGCGTCGGCGTCCTCAATGAGAATCCGCGCAACCTGGGCCCCAACGTTGCCACAGCCCAGGAGGGCTACTTTCAGGGTTCGCAATTCGGTCATTCAGACTCCCATGTCGCGGTTGAGCAGATCTTCTTCGGTTTCCCCGCGGACAATCAGCCGGGCAGATCCGTCGCGCACCGCGACAACGCCCGGCCGGGCCAGATAATTGTAGTTGCTTGACAGGGCCCAGCAGTAGGCGCCGGTCCCCGGTACAGCAAGCAGATCACCGGCTGCCACGTCCTCGGGCAGATATACATCTCTAACAACTATGTCGCCGCTCTCGCAATGTTTGCCCACCACTCGGGACAGCCGAGGGGCAGCGTTGGAGGCGCGCGAGGCCAGAATCGCCGAATAATCCGCGTCGTAGAGCACCGGACGGGCGTTGTCGCTCATCCCGCCGTCAACTGACACATAGCGCCGGGGGTGCGTAACGTTTTCGTCCGCATTTTCGCTGGTTTCGCCGGTTCCGGCTGCCCCGGCTGAGGGTGCGTCGACGCGCACGGTCTTCAGCGTTCCCACCTCATACAGCGTGAAGGTGGTGCTGCCGACGATGGCACGCCCCGGTTCGATGGAGATCCGGGGGGACTTGATGCCCAGGTCCGCGCAGGTGGAACGCACGACGGCGGCCATAGCCTGTGCGATCTCCGCTGCTGGGCGCGGGGTGTCCACCGAGGTGTAGGCGATGCCGTAGCCGCCACCCAAATCCAGTTCCGTCATCACGATGGAGTACTTTTCCTGCATGGCAGCAAGGAAGCGCAGGAGCTTCTCGGCAGCCAGCGCGAAACCGTCCGGTTCGAAAATCTGGGAACCAATATGGCAGTGCAGTCCGAGCAGGTCGATGCTCGCGTGACCCGTGGCCGCCGCCACGGCCTCTTCCGCTGCTGAGAGGCCGGCCTGTTCGGTGGTGTCCTCCGCCATGGACAGCCCGAACTTCTGGTCCTCGTGGGCGGTGGCGATGAACTCGTGGGTGTGGGCGTGCACCCCTGGGGTCAGCCGCAGCATGACCTTGGCCAGCTCGCCGCGGCTGGCGGCAATTTTGGCCACTCGCTCCAGCTCGTCCAGGCTGTCCACCACTATCCGGCCAAGTCCCATGTCCAGGGCCCGGTTGATCTCGGCGTCCGATTTGTTGTTGCCGTGCAGCGCCACGCGCGCGCCCTCGATGCCCGCGCGTGCTGCCACCGCCAGTTCACCACCGGATGCGGTGTCCAAGCGCAGGCCTTCTTCCTCCACCCACTTCACCACCGCCGTGCACAAGAAGGACTTGCCGGCATAGTAGACGTCCACTCCCCCGCAGATGTCCTGGAAAGCAGCGTCGAAAGAGTCCTTGAACGCCCGGGCCCGGGCCCGGAAATCAGCCTCATCCATGACGAACAGCGGTGTGCCGAACTTTGCCTTGAGGTCGCTGACGGGGATGCCCCCGACGGCGAGCTCGCCGCCATCGTTACGCTGGACGCTTCCTGCCCACATAGGTTCGTGGAGGGCGTTGAGGTCGGCGGGCACCGCCAGCCACTCTGGTGCCAGGGGGGACCCGCTGTTTCCGGCCTGCACAGTCAGTGCGCTCACATCCGCTCCGGCGCGGAAACGCCAAGGAGGCCCAGCCCGTTGGCCAGCACCTGGCTGGTGGCATCGTTGAGCCACAAGCGGGTCCGGTTGACGTCGGTGACAGCTTCCTCGCCCTGCGGGGCAACGCGGCAGGCGTCGTACCAGCGGTGGTAGGCGCCGGCAATGACCTCGAGGTGGCGGGCCACGCGGTGCGGCTCGCGGAGCTCGGCGGCTTTGGCCACAATCGAGGGGTAGCTGCCGAGGTAGGAGAGCAGCTCGTTTTCCGTGGCGTGGTCCAGCAGCGAAGCGTCAAACGCGCTCCGGTCGACCCCTGCGGCCACAGCATTGCGGGCGGTGCCGCGGGAGCGTGCGTGGGCGTACTGGACGTAGAACACCGGGTTCTCGTTGCTGTGCTTCTTGAGCAGGTCAGGGTCAAGTGTGAGCGGGGAATCCGCCGGGAACCGGGCCAGGGAGTAGCGCACAGCGTCCTTGCCGAGCCAGGAGATGAGGTCCTTGAGCTCAATGATGTTGCCCGCACGTTTGGACAGCTTGGCACCGTTGACGGAGACCAGCTGGCCGATCAGCACCTCGATGTTAACCTCGGGATCATCGCCCGCGCACGCAGCGATGGCCTTGAGCCGGTTGATGTAGCCGTGGTGGTCCGCGCCCAGGAGGTAGATCTTTTCGGTGAAGCCGCGGTCCTTCTTGGACAGGTAGTAGGCAGCATCAGCGGCGAAGTAGGTGGGCTCGCCGTTGGCCCGGATCATGACGCGGTCCTTGTCATCGCCAAAGTCGGTGGTGCGCAGCCAGACCGCACCGCCGTCGTCGAACACGTGGCCCTGCTCCCGAAGGCGGGCAACGGCACTTTCGATCGCACCGGCGTCGTGCAGTTCCTGCTCCGAGAAGTAGACGTCAAACGCCACGCCGAAGTCAGCAAGCGTGTCCTGGATGTCCTTCATCTGGGCCTTGTAGGCGGCCGAGCGGATGACCGGAAGCGCGGCGATTTCGGTGAGTTCGCGGATGTCCGGATGTTCGGTGAGGACGTCATGGCCGAGGTCCGCGATGTACTGGCCCGGGTAGCCGCCGTCGGGCACGGGGCGGCCGTGGAGCCGGGAGTAGACGGAGTTCGCGAAGACGTTCATCTGCGAGCCGGCGTCGTTGATGTAGTACTCGGCGGTGACCTCTGCACCGGAGGCACGGAGCACGCGGGCTATGGCGTCGCCCAGGGCGGCCCACCGCGTGTGGCCGATGTGCAGCGGGCCGGTGGGGTTCGCCGAAACGAATTCCATGTTGACCACGTGGCCTGCGAGCGCGGTGTTGGTGCCGTATTCCACGCCAGACTCCACGATGGCCCTGGCCAGGGCACCTGCAGCGGCGGCATCCACGGTGATGTTCAGGAAGCCGGGGCCGGCGATGTCCACGGCCGAGACGCCGTCGATGGTCTTCAGCCGGGCGCTAAGGATCGTGGCGAATTCACGCGGGTTGGTGCCGGCCTGCTTGGCCAGCTGAAGGGCGATGTTGGTGGCCCAGTCGCCGTGATCCCGGTTCTTCGGTCGCTCCACGCGGACGTCTTCAGGAACAGCTGACGCGGACAGCCCGATTTCGCCGGCAGCGACGGCGGCTTTCAGGCAGGCGGATATGGCGAGGGAGAGTTCTTCGGGAGTCACCCCTCTAGCCTACCGGCGGCCGCCACGTGGACGAATTTGAGCTCCCCGCGTGACCGGCCGGGTCCTGATGGCGTACAGGCGTGAACGCGCACAGCGGTGATCGCGTACAGCGGTGATCGCGTACAGCGGACGTACGGCTGTTGCACAGGGTGAACCATTACGCTGAATCCGACGTTGAGTAAACCGTAAGCACCAGCCCACGAAACGAGCCCCGCTATGAGACCGTCAGTCCGCACGAGTGTTTTCGCCGGAATCGCGGGCCTGTCCCTCGTTGGGACGGTGGCTGGCTGCGCGCCGTCTGCCTCGCAGGGCGCCCCGGCCCCAGCCGCCGACACCAGCTCCACCGGGCCCACCACACCGTCGGGCAGCTCATCCTCGCTGGCCGGCAGCGGTTCCCTATATCAGGACGGAACGTACAGCGCCGATGGCACGTATGTCTCGCCGAACGGCACCGAAACCGTAGGCGTGGAACTGACGCTCGCCTCGGGAACAGTCACTGCCGTCAACATCACACAGCACCCCTCCAATCCGAACACCCGCAAGTTCCAGGGCGAATTTGCCGGCGGGATCGCGGCGCAAGTGGTGGGCAAGAGCATCGACGAGCTCACAGTGTCCAAGGTTGCGGGCTCCTCCCTCACCAGCGGCGGCTTCAACCAGGCGGTAGAAAAGATCAAGTCGGAGGCCCAGTAGGCCGTGCCGCAGGCTGACCGGGAGGCCTTCCGCTTCGACGGGATCGGTACCCGTTGGGAAATTTCCACACCCAGACCGCTCGCGGCCAGCCTCCGCGCCCGGCTGCTTGAGGTAGTTGAACAGTACGACGGCGTGTGGTCCCGTTTCCGGCCGGATTCCACTGTCAGTGCCCTGGGCCGTAAGCCGGGGCGGTATGAACTTCCTGCGGAAGCTGCGGCACTTGGCCGGCTGTACCGCTCGTTGTACGACATTACGGCGGGTGCCATGACTCCCCTGATCGGCGGCAGCCTCGACCGGCTTGGGTACGACGCTGCCTACTCGCTGCAGCCTTCAGGGTCGCCGGTGGCTCCACCCCGTTGGGAAGATGCCCTGGACTGGGACGGCGCCGTAGTGACCACTTCTGTGCCGTTTGTCCTCGACACCGGAGCCGCTGGGAAGGGCCAACTGGTGGATCTCCTTGCGGCCGAATTGCGGTCCGGCGGCGCAGACAGCTTCCTTATTGATGCCAGCGGGGACCTCTTCCACTGCGGGGGGGCCCCCGTCACTGTGGCCCTGGAGCACCCGTACGACCCCACGAAAGCAATCGGCACGGTATCAGTCTCCGACGGCGCCTTGTGCGCCAGCGCCTCCAACCGACGTGTGTGGGGCGACGGCCTGCATCACGTCCTGGACGGCACCACCGGGCGTCCGGTCACCACGGCCGTGGCAACCTGGACCATGGCGGCGAGCACCATGCTGGCCGACGCACTGGCAACGGCCCTGTTCTTCGTCCCCGGCGCAAAGCTGGAGCAGACATTCGATTTTTCCTGGCTGACCATGTTTTCAGACGGTAGTGCCGCGTATTCGGCCGGGTTTGAAGGGACACTGTTCACATGAGCCCCGTTGAAACTCCGAAGGCTGCTGTACCGGCAGGACTGCTGGACACCCTGCTGGGAAAGTACACTATGTACCGGCTGATCCTGCTGATCCTGGCCGCCCTGGCCGCGTTCAGCCTCCTCCTGAACGCGCTCGGCTGGCTGACGTTTGGCATCCCGCAGATGCTGACGCACCTGGCCCTCTGCCTTGGCCTGACGTATGCCTCCAACCGCGCGCTGGCTGCGCTGTTCCATGTGCGGCCGCATTCCGAATCGTCGCTGATCACTGGCCTGCTGCTGTATTTCCTGTTTTGGCCGTCATTCATGCCCATGGACGTGGCTGGCGTTGCGCTCGCCTGCGTACTGGCTTCTGCCTCCAAATATGCGCTCGCTTGGCGGGGCCGGCACCTCTTCAACCCTGCCGCGGCCGGCGCATTTGTGACCGGGCTGACCGGGCTGAATGTCGCCACGTGGTGGGCGGCCACCCCTGCGATGTTGTGGTTGCTCGTACCCGGCATCCTGCTGGTGCTGTACCGCACGCGGAAATTCCTGATGGCGGCCGTCTTCCTGGTGGTGTCCACGTCAATCGTGACTTCGGAACTCCTGCAGGCGGGGACGCCCCTCGGCGGCTCGCTGTGGCAGGCCCTGGCGCAGCGGCCGCTGCTCTTTTTCGTCGGCTTTATGCTGGCCGAGCCGCTGACCCTGCCGCCGCGCCGCTGGCAGCAGCTCGCGCTTGCTGCGGTTGTTGGGGTGGTGTTTGCCGTGCCGTACAACTTTGGCTTCATCGCGAACTCCCCCGAACTGGCCTTGCTCGTGGGGAACCTGCTGGCCTTCTTAGTGGGCCAGCGGGGTGGGGTAAATCTGACGTTCGCGGGCTCCCGGGCTTTGACGCCCAGCACGACTGAGTTCGCCTTCGAACCGTCCCGCCCAGTCCGGTTTGTGCCCGGACAATACATGGAGCTGGACCTGCCGCACGCCAATTCGGACGGAAACGGCCGACGACGGGTGTTCAGCCTGACCAGCGCTCCGGGTTCTGGGACGGTGAAGTTCGGCGTCCGGATGTCCGAACCCCTGTCCGCCGCAAAGAAAGCACTCCTTGCCCTGCAACCGGGTGACCGCGTGACAGGGACGTCCGTGGGCGGTGACTTTGTGCTCCCCCGCGATCCCCGGACCCCGGTACTGCTCATCGCCGCCGGCATCGGAATCACCCCGTACCTTGCGCATTTGGCCGCCGGCGCGGGCCGGGACCGGGACACCGTTCTTCTGCTGCTGGCGCGGAACGCGGAAGAAATTGCCTACGCGAGCGAGCTGGAGGCGTCCGGGGCACGGATCCTTGCCCGCGTCGCCGACGGTTCCGCCCCGCCGTCGTTCATGACTGACGCCGGGCCCACGGTTGCGGGTGACGGCAACGCATTTTCGGGTGGGACTGCCGCGTGCGCCCGGCTGGACGGGGCGACCCTGAAAGCTATAGTTCCGGACATTGGCGGCCGCACCGTCTACATCTCCGGGTCTCCTGCCAGCGTCGCTTCGCTGCGGCAGGCGGCGATGAACGCGGGCGCACGCAGCGTTCATATGGACTCATTTTCCGGCTACTGAGGTTTCTGCGCACTGATGGATCTGCATACCGGAGCGGCTCGCGGAGCCACGTTTTTCGTTGCAGGCCACCTTCCTGCTAAGCTCTAGGACGTCCCGCCAGCAACGGCAGGATCCCTGAATTGCCCTCGTAGCTCAGGGGATAGAGCGTCTGCCTCCGGAGCAGAAGGTCGTTGGTTCGATTCCAATCGAGGGCACAGAAGGAAACCCCCGCTGCTCGGGAAAGCAGCGGGGGTTTCTTGCGTCTTGGGTCCGGCCTACTGCGGGACCTACGGGACGGATGCCGCTCCGGGGCAACCTTGGCCCCTAGGGTTTTGGTTGCAGTCATCAGCGTAGTTGCGGGTGATGGACCGCCAGACGCTGATGGTTTGGGGCGGTGCGGTGAACTGCCCCTGGCCGGGGATGGGTAGTGGCGGCCCGGTGTTGACTGAGTAGGTCCCCTGGAAGGACGCAGTGAGCACCACTTGGAAATCGCCGGTTTCGGGGAAGGCGTGGCTCGTGCGCGTCTTTGCGCCCCAGCGCTCCTGCGGGAGGGGACCGCCCCTGGACTGTTGAGGTCCCAGGATGGTCCCGTCGCCATAATTCCACGTGTACTGGACCGGCGTGGCGACTACATGGACCTGCTGGCCGAACATCGTGATATCGAACTGCTGCTCGGCTGAGTCCGCGAAGAAGTTCGTTTCCGCACCGCGAAGAGTGTGCGGGCTGGGCTGGGCTACGACTGTCCCGGCATTGATGGGGAGATTTTCGAACTCCCGCTGAATGTCTGCTGCGATTCTCGGCAGCAGATCCTCGGGCTGAGCGTCGTAGAGGCACGTTGGGCCGGAGTGGATTGCCCAGACGGCACCCGGGACTCCGCGGGGCATTGAGTACCACATGACAGGAATGCCGTCATTCCCATCCGGCCGATTTCGGCAATCCAACTGCCTGCCAAGGCAAGGCGTATCGAAGTCACCGCCGCCCAGGTGGCACTGTAGTTCGTACTTGTAGATATTTGGGTCTGTAAAGTTTTGGCCCAGTGGGATAGGTACAAGCTCGCCCGACTCTCTATCAACGGTCCAGGCGTCCGTCGCCACGGTCAAGCCCTTTTCTTCGTACCCAAACACGATGGGCGGGTCATCGGCCCTCGCAATTGAAGAGCCGACGGAAATGAAAAGCAAAGTTAAGCAAAAACCATTAAGACCCCCAAGTGCTTTGCCCATTGCTACCTGATAAGTCCGAGGTCAGCAATAAGCCAGCCAGTTTCCCCGAAGGTGGCTCCTGCACGACTTCCGACGTTGGTTGCCGCAGCCGGGTCTTGATAAAGACTTCCGTCGGGCTTCCTTATCTCCATCGCCTGCTGAAGGACCTGAACCACTGCCGACGCGGACAATCCAGGATTGACTTCGGCGGTGATAGCGGGTGTCTCGATCTTTCCTCCGTTCACCCAGCGGCCGTCCCTCCACGCGGTCGTGATGCCCTCCCTCAGCCCGGAACAGAAAACGCAGTTTGGCCCGCTGATGGTCGCAAGATTCCTGGTGTCCCCAGTCTCGTATGCATAGCTAAGTGTTGAGTACCAGTAGGCAGTGAATGCCTCCAGGCCTTCCTTCGTCTCCGTCTTCGCCACCTCAGGCAGCATCGGCACCGGGACGTTCTCAGCGGGTCCACTCGCTGACGCTGGTTTGTAGGCCGCAGTTGCAGTGGGCGCCGGCGTAGGGCTGGGGACGACCGACTCGGTAGCCGCCGGGGATGGCGAGGCAGTTTGGTTCGGCTCCCCACCGGCGTTACATCCAGATAACGCCAGTGCTCCTACCACTGCGAAAGTGAGCGCGAGCGCCCGCCAACGTTGGGACATATAGAAGTTCTGCGAGGTCATGGGCCGCTATTCTCCCAATAGTTTCAAGACGGCAAGCTCCGGGCAATGCCTTAAGGGTAGACCAGATCACATTTCTACGATCAAAGTTATCCACAGATATCGGTACTACCATTGGCCGATTCAGTTGCATAACGAGTGCCTGGCGACAGCAGCCAAGAACAATACAAATGGGGTCCGTTCCCGAACGTTCACGCCCAATGGCGAAATACCGAGTAGCGACAACCCAACCGTTTCAACCCCAGACGCGCCGTCACGGCTACACGCGCTCGGGCACGCTCAATGCATGGCCACGGCTGCTGCGGGATTCCCAGTTGACATCGTGTCGGAAGGTCGCTTTCTGCGCGCTATCATTCCAAGGGCACCGGCGTGCTTTGGCGTGTTTGCCCCAGCAGGGTTGGCAAGCCTGGCCATTGCGGCGGCCAGGTGGGTGGTTCCCAGTCGGGTTGTTCGCTTTGGTAGTGCCGCCCGGCGGGTGAGATCCAGCCAGGTGGTTCGTTTTTGGTGGGTTCGGTGGGTTTCCAGGCGGTGGTGTGTCTGAGCCGGTGGTGGCGGGGGCACGGCTGTCCGAGGTTAGCGATCCCGGTGGTCCCGCCGAGAGCCCAGGCCAGGACGTGGTCCGCTTCGTTGTCCAGGGAATGGTTGCTGCAGCCGGGGAACGGGCACTTTCCGTCCCGCAGGCGCAGCCACTGGCGTTGGGCTGTGGTGACCCGGTAGCTGGTCCGCCCAATCTCCAGCGGCGCCCCGTCGCGCGGGTCTATCAGGACGCGGTGGAAAGACTCGGCGCCGTTAGCGATCAGTTGCCGGGCCATCGACGGCGGGATCGGCCCGTACCCGTCGAGCATGGCCGGTTCCTCCGTTACGCCCAGGAGCGCCAAGACCGGGACGGTGACCAAAACCTGCGCCCTCGGCGACAGGACATCCGCAGTATCACCCGTGGAGGCGCAGGAGGAGTCGGCAACCGGCAACGCACCGCTGGCACCGTTGGCACGCCCAGTTGCACGAGGGTCACGGCTGGCCCCGACGATGCTGTCGCCAGCACTGCCGCCGGCGTTACTGCCGCCGGAGGTGCGGAGGAGCCAACTGGCGGCTGTGTCGGCCCGGAGTTGGGTGAGGGTCCGGGCCTCCTCGGGGCCCTGCATGGCCCGGGCTGCTCTGGTCAGGCGGTCCCAGATCCCCGACGCGGTACCGGCCGGCAGGTACGCCGAGAGCCAGGCCATCCCGTCCCGGTCCGGGGCATACATCACCCGCCGATCGGCGGCGCACTTGGTGTGGCGTTTTTCGATGCTCACCGGATGGTGCCGCTCCCGCCAGATCCGCACTTTTTGCCGGAACAGTCCAGCGGCCATCTCACCGGCCGGGCAGCCGCGGGCCGGGTTCGGATCATCAGGGTCCAGGAAATGGGCCTCCAACGCCTGCGCCCCGCCCGGGCCCAGGCTGCCGGCCTCATCGACCATAATCCGGGCATGCGCCCATGAAATCGACCCCGCCTCCAGCGCGGACATCGTCAACGGCAAGGTGGTGGTCAGTTCGTAGGCTTCGGCCAGCAGATCGGCCGCGGCCGCCTCACGGATCGCCAGCACACACGCCACCTCAGCCACCACAGCCATCTCCTGGGCGGTCTCCTCCGGCAGCGACAACCCAGGAGGCGCCATGGCCCGGGCAGCGCGGGCGCACCGGGCAACCGTCCGGACTTTCCGGGCAGCTAACTTCGCTTCCTCACGCACGATCCCGGCCAGCGCGTCCAGGGACTCGTCGTAATCCCCGCGCAACAGATCCGCGTCACCGCCCAACGGGGCACTCAAAGATCCGGTGTCTTCCGAACCGTTGCGCGCCACGCCAGCCAACCCGGCACGGGAAGCATCATAAGCTTCCACCGTCTCCTCGGCCGCGCTGCTGTCCTGGATTCGAGCATCACAGGCGGCATCGGCTTTCGAGCTATTGCCGGCCAAAACGGGGATGCCTTCCATACCCAAAGCATCCCAGCAGGGGCCGACATTGTGGGCCAACAAAATCGTCTATGTGCATAAATGGCCGCCCGCGGGACTAATACGCCGAACTACCCTTGTTCGAGCCCCGACCGCCCTACGCTCGGAGTCGTGCCCCAAGCACGGAAGCGTCCGTTTATTCTTGATCGAGTGCGCCTTCGTCGGATTGTCGGTGACTCCTCGTAGTCTGTTTTTACGATCCGAGGGGGTACGTCATTCAGCCAATGGTCCAGCATCCGCCAGCCCAACGCCCACCGTCCCTGCTTCTATCAACCGGCCGCTGTTTCATCATTCCGCCTTACCTGCTCCGGCGATTGGCCCGCCAGGACGCGCCGCAGTTCTCGGCCGCCGCACGGGCGGCCAAGGAAGCACTGAGCCACGTGCGGTCGGTCCAGTCCGCCCGCACGTCGCCGGTGCCCGCCGCGCCGCCGGGACTGCGCGAGGCCCAGCCAGGCCTTCCCAACCGGAGCATCTACGACGCCGCGGGCTCCGAAAACCTATCCGGGAAACTGGTGCGCAAGGAAGGGTCACCCGAGTCCGGCGATCTGTCCACAGACGAGGCCTACAGCGGCCTGGGAAACACCCATCGCCTGTTTGTGGAAATCTTCGGCCGCAACTCCATCGACGGCGGAGGCCTCCCCCTCGACGCGACCGTTCACTTCGGAAAGCTCTACGACAATGCGTTCTGGGACGGCCGGCAGATGGTCTTCGGCGATGGCGATGGCGAAGTCTTCGAACGCTTCACGCGGTCTTTGAGCGTCATCGGGCACGAACTCACGCACGGCGTCACCCAATATTCCGCCGGGCTGGCCTACCGGAACCAGGCAGGTGCTATCAACGAATCCGTGTCCGACGTCTTCGGTGCGCTCGTCGAGCAGTACGTGAAAAGGCAGTCCGTGACCGAATCGAGTTGGCTGATCGGCGAAGGACTCTTCACGGCGCAGGTGGGAGGTTTCGCCCTGCGGTCCATGAAAGCGCCAGGCACCGCTTACGACGATGACGTGCTGGGTAAGGATCCCCAGCCGGACTCGATGGACTCGTACGTGCGTACCAGCGCGGACAACGGCGGCGTCCACATCAACTCCGGCATTCCCAACCGGGCCTTCTACCTCACGGCGGAGTCTTTGGGCGGCAACGCCTGGGGAGCGCCGGGCCAGATCTGGTACGACACGCTCACCGGCGGGTCACTGCCTGCCACGGCCACCTTCAGCGTTTTTGCCAGAGCGACGGCCGCATCCGCCGTCGAGCTTTTCGGGTCCGGCTCCGCCGAGCATGACGCCGTCCGCAAGGCGTGGGAAACTGTGAAGGTCAAGCTTTAAGCCAAGCCCGGCTGCCGAGAAGCCGGGCTGTAGGGAAGCCCAGGAAACAGGCCATGAAGATAAGCGTGGAGCGCACCGGCGGGATCGCCGCAATGACACGGCTGTGGACGGTGACAGCCGAGACGGAGCGCGCCAAGAGCGAGTGGCAGCCGATCGTCGAGGCCTGCCCGTGGGATGCAGTGCCCAAGACCTTACGCGCAGCAGCAGCCGAAGCGGCGGACAGCCAGCCGGACCGTTTTATTTACGCCATCCGGGCGGGCCAACGCCGCGCGGCCCTGCCGGAGCAAAGGGTTACCGGACCCTGGCGGGTGCTCGTGGACAGCACACGGGCAGCTTCTGAAGAATCCCGCTAAACAACGGCGTCCAGCTGGCCGCGGAATGCCCGGCGGAGGACTGGGGGCTCGTGTCCAGTACCTTGGCAAAATGGTGCCGCAACAGCACCGGATGACCGAAACCGGATTCCCTTGCAACCTCGTCAATGTTCAGGTCCGTGGATTCGAGGAGCTCCTGCGCCCTAAGCACCCGTTGGGAGTTCAGCCAGGCCGCGGGAGTTGCCCCGGTTTCGGACCTGAACCGGCGTGCAAAGGTGCTGGCGGACATGTGCACCCGCGTGGCCATGTCACCGACGGTGTGATCCTGGTCAAGATGCTGCACCATCCAGCGGAGCAGCTCTTCCATCGGCGCCGAACCGCCGGCCGTTCAGCAGCCCCGCGCGGGCCAGTGCGAAGGCGCCGGAGCAGATGGACATCACCCAGGCTCCGCGGGCGTCTGCGGCGCGCAATGCCTCCAGAACGGACTCGGGGAGGTTCTCCTCCTGGGCGTCCTCCACTTCGTGTTCCACCCATACATCCATGAACAGCGGACATCCCGCGGGCCTGGCCGCCGTCTATTCGGCCCAGACATAGCCGGCTCCGAGGGCCGGAATCAGGCGTCGCCCCAGTAGACTGGCTGCAGCCATGACATTTCATATCTCCTATCCTGCCGAGCTGCCCGTTTCCGAGCGCCGCGAGGACCTGATGGCTGCCATTGCAGCGAACCAGGTGACCATCATCGCCGGCGAGACCGGCTCCGGCAAGACCACCCAGATCCCCAAAATGTGCCTGGAACTGGGCCTGGGCGACAACGGCCTGATCGGGCACACCCAGCCGCGGCGGCTCGCTGCCCGCACGGTCGCTGAGCGCATCGCGGAGGAACTCGGGGTGGAGATCGGCCAGGAAGTCGGCTTCCAGGTGCGGTTCACGGGCGAAGTCAGCCGCGCCACCAAGGTCAAACTGATGACCGACGGCATCCTCCTCGCCGAGATCCAGCGCGACAAACTGCTGCGTAAGTACAACGCCATCATCATTGACGAAGCACACGAGCGCAGCCTGAACATCGACTTCATCCTGGGCTACCTCAAACGCATCCTGCCGCAGCGGCCTGACCTGAAGATCATCATCACCTCAGCCACCATCGATCCGGAGCGCTTCGCCAAGCACTTCGGCTCTGAGGATGACCCCTCCCCCATCATCGAAGTCTCCGGGCGCACGTTCCCGGTGGAGATCCGGTACCGTCCGCTGTCCCAGCCTGCCGGCGGCGCCGATGACGAAGCGTCCGACGACGAACTCGAGGAGGACCGAGATCCCCTCGACGCCGTCTGCGACGCCGTGGACGAACTCGCCACCGAGGCACCCGGCGACATCCTGGTCTTCTTCTCCGGCGAGCGCGAGATCCGCGACGCCGCCGACGCGCTCAATGCCAGGATCCAGTCCAACCGGCGGCTGGCCGGCACCGAAGTCCTGCCGCTTTTTGCCCGGCTCAGCCTGCAGGAACAGCACAAGGTCTTCCACCCTGGCGGCAAACGCCGCATTATTCTCGCCACCAACGTGGCGGAGACGTCCCTGACCGTACCCGGCATTAAGTACGTCGTCGATACCGGCACCGCCCGCATCTCCCGGTACTCGCACCGGACCAAAGTCCAGCGCCTGCCCATCGAGCGCGTGTCCCAAGCGTCGGCGAACCAACGGTCCGGCCGGTGCGGCCGCGTGTCCGACGGCATCGCCATCCGGTTGTATTCGGAAGAGGACTTCGAATCCCGGCCGCTGTTCACGGATCCCGAAATCCTGCGCACCAACCTTGCTGCCGTCATCCTCCAGATGACCGCCATGGGTGTTGCCCGCGGGCCCAAGGACGTGGAGAATTTCCCGTTTGTGGAGCCCCCGGATTCGAGGGCGATCAACGACGGCGTGACGCTCCTGCGCGAGCTCGGCGCCTTGGGTGCCATCCGTCCCGGTGACGCAAAGAGCGGCGGGCTGACCGCCGTCGGGCAGCAGCTTGCCCAACTGCCGGTCGATCCGCGCCTGGGCCGGATGATTGTGGAAGCCGGCAAGCGCGGCTGCGTCCGCGAAGTAATGATCCTGGCCGCAGCGTTGACTATCCAGGACCCGCGCGAGCGTCCCACAGACAAGCAGCAGCTCGCCACCGAGAAACATGCCCGCTTCCGCGACGAGAACTCGGACTTCACCGGCTTCCTGAACCTGTGGAACTACATCCAGGAGAAGCAGCAGGAACTCTCGTCCACCCAGTTCCGCCGGCTGTGCCGGACCGAGTTCATCAACTACCTACGGGTGCGCGAGTGGCAGTACCTGTTCGCCCAGCTCCGCCAGCTGGCCCGCCCGCTGGGTATCAGCCTGGACAACAAACGCCTCGCAGATCCTGTGGGCAACCACGAGGGCGTCCACATCAGCCTGCTGTCGGGTCTGCTCAGCCACATCGGCATCCTTGACGAGCGCAAGCGCGAGTACGCCGGCGCACGCGGCAGCCGGTTCGCAATCTTCCCCGGTTCGGCACTCTTCAAAAAGTCCCCCACCTTCGTGATGGCTGCCGAACTGGTGGAAACAAGCCGGCTGTGGGCCAGGGTCGCCGCCAAGTTCGATCCCGTCTGGGCCGAACAAGTGGCGCCGGACCTGGTTAAACGCAGCTATAGCGAACCCCACTGGTCCACCAAAATGGGTGCGGTCATGGCGTATGAGAAGGTCACCCTGTACGGCGTGCCCATCATTCCCCAGCGCCGCGTCAACTACAGCCGCGTGGATCCTGTGCTGGCCCGTGAGCTGTTCATCCGGCATGCCTTGGTGGAGGGCGACTGGAAAACGCACCACAAGTTCTTCCACCGCAACCGCGCCCTGCTCCTGGAAGTGGAAGAGCTCGAGGCCAGGATGCGCCGCCGCGACCTGCTGGTGGACGACGAAACGCTGTTCGAGTTCTACGACGCACGGATCGGCCCCGACGTGGTGTCCGAGCGCCATTTCGACAAATGGTGGAAGGACGCCCGGCAGAAGAACCCGGACCTCCTGGACTACGACAAGTCGCTGCTGCTCAACGAAGAAGCCGACAACCTGGACGAGGCCGCGTACCCCAAGACGCTCCTTCACAAGGGCTTCGAGCTGCCGCTGACCTACGAGTTCCACCCTGTAGCGCCGGGCTCGCCGCCCAACCCGTCCGACGGCGTCACGGCCGAAGTGCCGGTGCTTTTCCTCAACCAGCTGGACGACAAGGCCTTCCGCTGGCTGATCCCCGGCCAGCGCGAGGAATTGGTGACTGCCCTCATCAAATCCCTGCCCAAACAGATCCGCAAGAACTTTGTCCCGGCCCCGGACGTGGCCCGCCAGGCCGTGGCCGCACTTGAGGCGGACTTTGACCCTGCGAGCGATGAGCTGGAAGCATCGCTTGAACTGGCCCTGCGCCGAATCCGCGGCCAGGTCATCCCGCCGGGGTCCTGGAACTGGGACACCGTTCCCTCCCACCTGCGGGTGAGCTTCAAAGTGGTGGACAGCAAGGGCCAGGTGCTGGACGAGGGCAAGGACTTGGCTGCTCTGCAGGAGCTGCTGGCCCCCGCCACGCGCCGCGCCATTGCGGAATCTCTGGGGGCGACGCCCGGGACCACCGCGCCGCCGTCACGTGGAAAATCCGCGTCAGCCGGAAAGGCCGGCGGTACCGGACCCGCTGTATCGGCAGGCGGAAACTCTTCCGGCGCTGGCGCCGGCACGGGCTTCAGGGAACAGGGCGGCCTGACCGAATGGACCTTCGGGACAGTCCAGCAGCAGGTGAGCAACGTGGTCAACGGCCATACAGTCACCGGCTACCCAGCACTGGTGGACGAAGGAACGTCCGTTGCATTGCGCGTGTTCCAGACGTCGTCGGAACAGCAGGCGGCCATGCGGGGCGGCGTGATCCGGCTGCTGGCATTGCGCGTTCCTTCGCCGGACCGCTACGTACTTGAGCACCTCAACAACACCGAAAAGCTCACGTTCAGCCAGAACCCGCACGGTTCGGTGTCAGCCCTGATCGCCGACTGCGCCCTCGCCGCAGTGGACAAGCTGACCCCGCCGGACGTCCCGTGGGACCGCGAGTCCTTTGACGCACTCTACGAGCAGGTCCGCGCGGAACTGATCGACACTGTGTTCAGCGTGACGGCCGTGGTGGAACGCATCCTGGCCAGCACCCGGCGGATCGAAAAGCAGCTCAAAGGAACAACCAGCCTGGCCTTGATCAGCGCGCTCAACGACGTCAAAAGCCAGCTCGAACAGCTGGTGTTCCCCGGATTCGTTGCCCGCACCGGCTTCGCCCAGCTGAGCCAGCTCCCCCGGTACCTGGCCGCCGTCGAGAAACGCCTCGAAAGGCTTCCCGGCAACGTCCAGCGGGATGCCCTGAACATGGCCGCCGTCCAGCGCCTGGAAGACGACTACGACGACGCCGTGTCGGCCCTGTTGCCCGGGCGGCGGGTGGGTGCCGAACTGACCCAGGTGCACTGGATGATCGCAGAGCTCCGGGTGAGCCTCTTCGCGGTCGAATTGGGAACCGCCTACTCTGTCTCCGAAAAACGGATCAGGGCCGTCCTGAACAAAGCACTCGCGCCGGCCTAGCCCTTCGAGTCAACGGTCAGGCAGGCCGGCGCGAGCGCAAGGCCTAGCTCTCGGGCACGAACTCCGCGTAGCCCGCGGCCCGGAGCCCTGCGCGGAGCTTTTCCGCGTTGGCGTCCAGAACTGCCGGGTCCGGGTTGTGGTCCGCTGAGGCAAAGTCGAAGTCAGCCATGCTCCGGGACGGCCACACGTGGACGTGCAGGTGGTTGATCTCATAGCCGGCCACGATCAGGCCCGCCCGCTCGGCTGGGAAGATCGCCAGCTGGACGGCACCGATCCGGCGGGCCACTTCCATCACCTTCGCGAGGGTTTCCGGGGAAGCGTCCGTCCAGCGGTCCACCTCTTCGGTGGGGACAACCAGGGTGTGCCCATCGGCCAGCGGACCCGTGGTCAGGAAGGCCGCAACATCGGCCTCCCGCCAGACGAAGCGTCCGGGGATCTCGCCGTTGATGATCTTGGTGAACAGGGTGCTCATGCGTCTGCCTTCTCGGCCGGGGCCTGCAGCGTGCTGGTGTCCAGCACAAACCGGTATTTGACGTCGCCTGCCACCATTCGGTCGTAGGCCTCATTCAGCTGGTCGGCGCGCACCAGTTCGATGTCCGCCACCACCCCATGCTCGGCACAGAAGTCGAGCATCTCCTGCGTTTCGGCGATGCCGCCGATCAGCGAACCTGCATACGCGATCCGCCGCCTGATCAGGGCCCCCGGATTCACCGGAGGCATGGCCTCGGAAGGCAGGCCCAGCTGGAACAGCGCACCGTCCAAGCGCAGGGTGCGGAACAAGGGGTTGAGATCGTGGGGAGCCGCCACGGTGTCGATGATGAGGTCGATGGTGCGGTTCGCGGCGGCCATGGCGTCCTCGTCGCGGGACAGGATCACGTCGTCAGCTCCGAGCTCCAGCGCGGCCGGCACCTTGCCTTCAGAAGTAGTGAAGACCTTGACCACGGCCCCCATGGCCTTGGCCAGTTTTACGGCCATATGCCCGAGACCGCCGAGGCCCACCACGCCCACCACGTCGCCTGGCTCCACGTCGAAGTGGCGCAAGGGAGAGAACGTGGTGACGCCGGCGCAGAGCAACGGTGCGACGGCGGCCGGGTCAAGGTTGGCAGGCACGCGGACCACGTAGCGGCGGTCCACTACCATGGCGGACGAGTAGCCGCCCTGCGTGATGGCATCGCCGTTACGCGGATCCTTGGCGCCGTAGGTCCCGGTCAGCCCGTTTTCGCAGTACTGTTCCAGGCCGTCCAGGCAGCTGTCGCATTCGCGGCAGGAATCGACCATGCAACCGACGCCCACACGGTCGCCCGGCGCGAAGTCATCCACGGCGGAACCGACGCGGCTGACCGTTCCCACGATTTCGTGGCCGGGGACCAGGGGGTAATTCTGGTTCCCCCATTCACCGCGTGTGGCGTGCACATCCGAGTGGCACAGGCCGCAGAATTCGACGGCGATCTCAACGTCATCCGCTTTGGGGGCACGGCGGGCCAGCGTCAGGGGCACAAGACCACTGTCTTCGGAGACTGCACCATACGCGGCCGCCATCAGTCCGGCGTCCTGATCGGATGCAGGGGTATCGGCGGGCAAAACCGGGCGGGCAAGGGGCGGCGGTACGGGGCGTCCTGGGGTCATACCTGCGACGCTACCCTCGCAGGCCGCGGCATTTCCACTCGGGGCCGGTCAGCCCGGACGTCAGGGCAGGGCCGTCATTGCCCCGCTGGCGTACCGGGTGTGCTTCCAGTTGCCACGGGAAGATCAGGATTGTTCGACCATTCCGAGAACGAGCCCGGGTAAAGCGCGGCCCGGAATCCTGCGATTTCGAGGGCAGCCACCTGGTGCGCCGCGGTCACACCCGAGCCGCAGTACACGGCAACAGGAACATCGTCCCGGATGCCCAAGTTTTCGAACCGGCGCCGCAACTCGGATGCCGGCAGGAAACGCCCGGCGCCGTCCACGTTCTCCGTCGTCGGGGCACTCAGGGCGCCCGGAATGTGCCCGGCACGCGGATCTACGGGTTCGAACTCGCCCCGGTATCGCTCGCCGGCCCGGGCATCCAGGAGGATGCCCGTTTTTGGCCAGTCCGCTGCAGTGGCTGCCGGAATAGCCCGCATGCCGCCCTCGAAAAGGGAAACGTTCCCCGGCACCGCCTCCACTGCTCCGGATTCCAGCGGGAGTCCGGCGCCCTGCCAGGCGGCCAGGCCGCCGTCGAGCAGGTAAACGTCCGGGAACCCGGCGTTGCGGAGCATCCACCAGACGCGGGCAGCGGCCATGTTAGCGCTGTTGTCGTAGGCCACCACAACGTCGCCGTTGTTGATTCCCCAGCGTCGAGCGGCTGCCTGGAATTCCGACACCGGTGGAAGCGGGTGGCGTCCCCGCGCCGGCGCTGCAGGCGAAGCAAGCTCGGTGGCAAGGTCCACAAAGACTGCACCGGGGATATGCGCTTCAAGGTAATGTTCCCGGCCATGCGGGTCACCCAAAGCCCAGCGGACATCCAGCACCACGGTGCGCTGGCCGGCCTCGAAACGCGCCGCCAAAGCCGGGACAGCCATTAGTGGACCCATTGTTCTCCTTGGCAAATTGTGCTGGTGAGGTTTAGTCGCTGGACCAACTCTAGCTAGAGTTGGTCCGGTGAAGAACGCGAGCGCGGACCGGGCATGGGCCGACGAGGCCATCAGGAAAGTCAACGCAGAAAACAACCGGTCCGCTGATACCCATCTGTACTCGGTACCGCTCCCGCGGCACTGGGGCGTCCAGCTTTACCTGAAGGACGAATCCACGCACCGTTCGGGGAGCCTCAAGCACCGGCTGGCCCGTTCGCTGTTCCTCTTCGGCCTGGTCAACGGCTGGATCCACGAAGGTACCACCCTCGTGGAGGCATCCAGCGGCAGCACTGCGGTCTCCGAGGCATACTTCGCGCAGCTTTTGGGACTGCCGTTTGTCGCCGTCATGACCAGCACAACGAGCCGGGAGAAGATCGCCCTGATCGAACGGTTCGGCGGCTCGTGCCTGTTGGTTGACCATGCGTCCGAGGTTTACGCCGCGGCAGCAGACGTTGCTGCCACATCCAAGGGCCACTACATGGACCAGTTCACGTACGCGGAGCGGGCCACGGACTGGCGCGGCAACAACAACATCGCGGAGTCCATCTTTGGGCAGTTGGAGCTGGAGGAAGGCCCCGTCCCCCGCTGGATCGTGGTGGGTGCGGGGACCGGCGGAACCAGCGCGACCATCGGCCGTTACCTGCGCTACCGCGGCCATGACACCCGCCTCGCGGTAGTCGACCCGGAGAATTCCGCGTTTTACCCCGGTTGGCTGAACGGTACGGGTGAAACCACCGGCCTGCCCTCACGGATTGAAGGCATCGGCCGCCCGCGGATGGAGCCGAGCTTTGTGCCCGGCGTCATCGACCACATGATCCAGGTTCCCGATGCCGCCTCCATCGCAGCCATGCGGCACCTGCACACCTTCGCCGGCCTGCACGCCGGACCGTCCACCGGCACCAACCTGTGGGGTGTCTGGCAACTGGTGGCGGAAATGGTCGCCGAAGGACAGCGCGGCAGCATTGTGTCGTTGATGTGCGACGGCGGCGACCGCTACGCGGGCAACTACTACAATCCGGCGTGGCTTGCAGCCCAGGGCCTGGACCCCGAGCCGCATGAGGACGTCATCCGACGGTTTTTCGAGACCGGCATCTGGACCGCGTAGCCGTTCAGACCTCCACAGATTCACGCGGGGCAAGATGCGTGAACGTAGTGCCGTACTTGCCACCCAGCCGGGCAACATGGCCTTCCACCATCTTCAGGCCCGTTTCGTTCAGCAGGCCGTCATGGATCTGGAATGCGCGCGGTGCGCGGACCCCGATCACGAAGTCCACCACTTCGCCGGCTTTGTTCCACGGTGCGTGGATCGGAACCAGAAGCGTCTGGACGCTGGGGCCGTCCGGGATGATGAAGGAATCCCCCGGGTGGTAGACGTTCCCTTCCACCAGGTAGCCAATGTTGGCCACCATGGGAATCTGCGGGTGGATCAGCGCGTGCTGGCCGCCGAAGCTTTGCACGTTGAAGCCGGCAGCGTCAAACGTGGAACCGGGTTCAACGGCGTTGATCCGGTCAGCTGCCTGCGGCGCTTCCTGCCGCAGTGCGGCAGCCACGCCGGCCGGAGCGAACACGGCCAGGCCGGCTGCCGTTCCGAGCGCCCGGGTTATGGCTGGGACGTCCACGTGATCAGGGTGCTCATGGGTGATGAGCACGGCATGCGCGCCGTCCAGGGCTTCGGCTGTCTCCGAGAACGTTCCCGGATCAAGTACCAGGACCTTTCCATCCTTTTCGAGCCGGACACAGGCATGGGTGTATTTTGTCAGCTTCATAGCGCCAGCCTAGGTTCCGGCTCCTGGAGTTCCAAGGGGTGATGATGGCCGGACTGTGCCGACTGGTAATCTTGATGTTTGCCACCGTCCCTTAGGGAAGCGAGTTTCTCCATGCCGTTCGGCACCAAAGCTGACGCGACGCCGTCGAACGCTCCATACGGTGCCGGTGCGGGGGCCGGAGCCAACCCGGCCAAGGAGCAGCGCGTCACCAAGCAGCGCGTGGCCGTCAGCACCGCCCTGGACGAGCTGGACGACTTCGTCAGCACCCAGGAGCTGTACCGCATCCTGCAGAACAAGGGCGTCTCGGTGTCCCTGGCAACGGCTTACCGGATCCTGCAGTCCCTCGCCGACGACGGCCTGGTGGACGTGCTGCGCAACGGCGAGGGCGAAGCGGTCTACCGGCGCTGCGCCGTGACCGGGCACCATCACCACCTGCTCTGCCGCAACTGCGGCAAGGCCGTAGAGGTTGAAGCCCCGGCAGTGGAAACGTGGGCTGCCAGGACCGCCGCCGAACACGGCTTTACCGAGGTGGCGCACACCGTGGAGATTTTCGGCCTCTGCCCCGACTGCACTGTCCTCCGGGCCGCCGGCAAACTCTGAGGGCCCAGGACCGCTGCATCAGCGCGCCTGCAGCAACCGCCCGTTGATGCCTTTCCGGTCCCGGGCGCCGCCGATAATGCGGCACACCACGTAGATCAGGAATGACAGGGTGGTGACATAGGGGCTGATCGGGATGCGTCCGCCCAGGGCAAGCAGGATTCCGCCCACGGTGGCCGTGACGGCAAAGATGACGCTGAGGATCACCAGGGCTACGGGCGAAGACGTCACCCGCAGGGCCGCCGCCGCCGGCGTGATGAGCAAGGCCAGCACCAGCAGCGCGCCCACCACTTGGATGGACAGCGCCACGCTCACACCCAGCAGCACCATAAATACGATTCCGAGGGTTCGGACGGGCACACCGCGGGCCTCGGCCAGTTCCGGATCCACGCTGGCGAAGTTCAGCGGCCGCCAAATGAGCACCAGCGCAGCGACCACCACCACGGCTGCGCCGGCGAGGACCTGCAGCTGGACAGTGTCCACGGAGACGATCTGTCCCGTCAGGAGGCCGAATTTGTTGGCGGCGCGGCCCTGATAGAGGGAGAGGAACAGGATGCCCAGGCCCAGGCCGAAGGGCATGATCACCCCGATGATCGAGTTTTTGTCCCGCGCTCTGACCCCCATCAGGCCCAGGAGCAGTGCCGCCGCCACCGAGCCGATCAGGGAGCCAAACACAATATCGGCGCCGATCAGCAGCGCGAACGCGGCGCCGGCGAAGGAGAGTTCGGAGATGCCATGGACGGCGAAGGCCAAATCCCGCTTCATCACGAAGGTGCCCATCAGGCCGCCGAGCAGTCCCAGGATGGCGCCTGCCCAGATCGAGTTCTGGACAAGTGCCAGGAGTTCGCCGTAGTTTTCGAAACTGAAGATCGCAGCGATGATGCTGTCCGCATCCATCAGGCCACCTCCCCCGCCGTTGCGTGGACATCGTCGTGGTGGTGGGTGGTGGCGTCAGGCAGGCCGACGACGACGATGCGCCCGTTCGCGTGGATGACTTCCACGTGGCTGCCATAGAGTTCCGAGAGGACCTCCGTGGTCATGACTTCCTCCGGTGTTCCCACCATGAAGCGGCCGCCGGCCAGGTACAGCACCCGGTCAACGTAATCGATGACCGGGTTGATTTCATGGGTGACAAACACCACGGCACTGTTCTGCTCGTGGCATTGGTTGTTAATCAGGGAACTGACGGCCTGCTGGTGGTGCAGGTCCAGGGACAACAGGGGTTCGTCGCACAGGAGGACCTGGGGTTCGGTGGCCAGCGCCTGGGCGACGCGAAGGCGCTGCTGCTCGCCCCCGGAGAGCTGTCCTACTGGCACCTTGGCGTAGTCGGTTGCTCCCACCAGCTCGAGGAGTTCGTCAATCCTGCGGTTGACCCGGGACATGCCCAGCCGCAGGCCCCACCGGTGGCCGTCCACCCCGAGCCCCACCAGGTCGCGGGCCCGCATGGGTGTGTCCGGAGCTAACGACTTCTGCTGCGGGATGTAGCCGATCAGGCTGCTCCCCCGTTCCACCGGCCGGTCACCGAGGGTGGCGCTGCCGGACTGCAGGTTCTGCAGGCCCAGCAGTACTTTAAGGAAACTGGTCTTGCCGCTGCCGTTGGGGCCCAGGACGGCGAAGAACTCGCCGGGCCTGATGTCCAGGTCGAGGTCCTCCCACAGCGTGCGTTTGCCGAACTGCAGGGACGCCCCGCGGAGGCTCACCACCGGTTTCACCTATTTGTCTCCAAAACTTTGCTGACGTTGTCCACATTGTCCGTCATCCACTGCAGGTACGTCTTGCCTTCGGGCAGGGTTTCGCTGAAATCGATCACAGGAACGCCCGCCGCCTCGGCTGCCTTCTTCAACGCCTCCGTCTGCGGTCCCGCGGTCTGGTCGTTGTAGGCCAGGAACCTGATGTCCGGTGATCCTGCCAGTTCGGTGGCGGCCTTCAGGACGGCAGGCGGCACATCCGAGCCTTCCTCAATCGCGGCGGTGTAGTCCTCCGGTGTCCGGTTCTCCAGCCCTGCCGCCTCGAGGAGGTAGACCGGAACGGGTTCCGTCACGGCGACCGGCCCGCCGGCCCCCTTTATTTTCAGTGCAGCGAGCCTGGCGGTCAGGCCTGCCACCCCGGATTTGAAGGTGGCGGCGTTGGCGGTGAATTGGGCGGCTGATCCGGGTTGCAGTTCGCCAAGTTTGGCCGCGAGGGAATCGGCGAGTTTGCTCATGGCATCCAGGTTGTACCACGCGTGTTCATTGAAGTGGCCGTGCTGGTGATCGTGGGTGGCTTCACGGGCGGCTGGGGCCGTCCCGGCGTGTTCCTGCTCCGGCGCAAGGCCGGCTACGTCCACGACCGTGAGAATATTGCCGTGCCCGATGTTGCTGTCATCGGCCATCTTGTGCAGGAAGGCGTCGTAGCCGCCGCCGTTCTCGATCACCAGGTCCGCTTTGGAGACCGCCAGCCGGTCCTGCGCGGTGGCCTCATAGGAATGCGGATCCTGGCTGGTCTTGGTGATGATGGCGGTGACGTTGACCTGGTCGCCGCCGATCACTCCGGCGATGTCACCGTAGACGTTGGTGGAGGCCACAACGTCGATGGCCCCGGATGACGCTTCCGTGCCGGACCGGACGGACGGCCCGCCACCAGGACTGCACGCGGTCAGCAGGAGGCTGAAGCCCGCGAGGGCCGCAAGGGACGTTCGGATGGCAGCGGAGTGGCGCACGGAAACCTCAGATCAGGACGGGGTGAGTCTTTGACTATTCACAAAGTCTACTCCTAAATAGGAATGATTCCTATTTAGAAAAGCCGGGCCGGCACGTTTGATCCGGCCCGGCTCGTCGTCACGCCAGGCTAGGTGCCGTTGGGCTGGCCGAGCCGCCTGATGCCGGTGGCCTGCGTAGCGTCCCTGATCTCTCCTACGAGCTGTTCGATCACGTCTTCCAGGAACAGGACGCCGTGGGTCTGGCCGTCCGCGCCGATGACGCGGGCCAGGTGTGACCCCGTACGCTGCATGACCGACATGGCCGTTTCAACCTCGTCGCCCAGGGCCAGGTTGGCCAGGGAACGGATCCTGCTCTCGGCAATGGGGTGCTGGTAGTCCTCGTCGGGAATGGAGAGCACATCCTTCACGTGCAGATAGCCGGAGAGTATGCCGTCCCCGTCCACCATCGGGAACCTCGAGAAGCCCGTCCTGCTGACAGCCTTTTCGAACTCCACCGGCGTGGTGGCTTCCTTCAGCATGACCAGTTTCTCCACGGGCACCATGATGTCGGACGCCTTATATTCGGAAAACTCCAGGGCACCGGTGATCAGGCCGGCGTCGTCATCCACCAGTCCGTGACGGGTGGATTCCTGCACGATCGATTGGACTTGTTCAAGCGTGAAGGACGAGTTCACTTCATCCTTGGGTTCAATCCGCAGGAGTTTGAGGATGTGGTTGGCGGACCAATTCAGCGCAAAGATGACCGGGTTCACCAGCCGGGCCACAAACATCAGCGGCGGCGCGAGCAGCAGGGCAGCTTTATCCGCTGCCGACACCGAGATGTTCTTTGGGACCATCTCACCGAACGTCACATGGAGGAAGGTCACCACCATCAGGGCGATGGCAAACGCCGCCACGTCGGCAACCTCCACCGGCAGCCCCACTGCCTCCAGCGGAGCAGCCATCAGATGGTGGATGGCCGGCTCGGCGACCTGCAGGATCAGCAGCGAACACACTGTGATGCCCAGCTGTGCACAGGCCAGCATCAGCGAAACATTTTCCATGGCGCGCAACGTGGTCTGCGCGCGTTTGGAACCGGCGTCGGCGAGGGGTTCGATCTGGCTCCGCCGCGCTGACATGACCGCAAACTCGGCGCCGACAAAAAACGCGTTGCCCAGCAGAAGGACAGCCAGCCAGGCTATTCCTGCCCAGTCACTCATGGCGTACTCCTGTCATCCGCAACGGCCTCAGGCTCAGGAGCAGCCGGGTGGAAGCAGATCCGCTCGATCCTTCGGCCGTCCATGCGGGTCACGCTCAGGATGCCGCCGCCCACCGGGGCGGTGTCCCCGACGACGGCAATGCGGCCCAGTTCACTCATGACATAGCCGCCCACAGTTTCGTAGGCAGCCTCATCCGGGACGGTGAGTCCCGGGATCTGTTCGGACAGTTCGTCGGGCCGCAGCAGCCCGGGGAAGTACCAGTCCCCGGAGGCGCTCTGGAGCAGTCCCGGACGGACCTTGTCGTGTTCGTCGGACACTTCACCCACGATTTCCTCCACAAGGTCCTCGAGGGTGGCGATGCCGGCGGTTCCGCCGTATTCATCGAGAACGACGGCGAGCTGCAGGTTCCCTTCCCGCAGTTCGGCCAGGAGCGCATCAAGGTGGATGGTTTCGGGCACCCTGAGGACATCGGTCATGATGGCACCGGCCTCCAGGTTGGCGCGCCGGTCCCAGGGCACGGCCACTGCCTTCTTGACGTGGACCAGTCCCTTGATGTCATCGGCGGAGTCGCCGATGACCGGGAACCGGGAGTAACCGGTGCGCCGTGCGGCGTCCAGGATGTCCGAGACCGGCTGGTCGGCGTCGATGGTTTCCACCCGGATACGGGGGGTCATAACGTCGGCGGCCGTCCGGGCCGAGAAGTTCAGGGTCCGCGACACGAAGTTCGCCGTCCCGGCGTCGAGCGTTCCCATGGCGGCGGAACGCCGCACCAGGGAGGCCAGCTCGGCAGGCGTCCGGGCGCCCGAGATCTCTTCCTTGGCCTCGAGGCCAAAAACGTTCAGCACCTTGTTGGAAAAGCCGTTCAACAACACGATGGCGGGCTTGAAGATCGCCGTAAAAATGAGCTGCGGCCGCGCCAGCGCCTTACCCACCGGGAAGGACAGCGCGATGGCCATGTTTTTCGGTACCAGTTCGCCCAGCAGCATGGACAGGAGCGTCGCCAGTACCATGGCAATCACCAGTGAAACGGATACCGCCGCCACATCGGGAATTCCGACGGCGGCCAGCGGGCCTTCGAGAAGGCGCCCCACGGACGGTTCCATGACGTAGCCGGTCAGGAGCGTGGTGAGGGTGATACCGAGCTGGCAGCTGGAAAGCTGGGTTGAGAGGGATTTCAGGCACTTGAGCAGCGGCACGGCCCCGGTGTCGCCGTTGTCGATGGCGTTCTGGACCGTGGCCTGGTCAAGGGCAATCAGGGAAAACTCGACGGCGACAAAAAAGCCGGTGCCGGCGATCAGCAGGAAACCTGCCGCGAGGAGCAACCACTCCATTCAGCATCCCGCCTGGAAGCCGGGGGAAACGGAGTGAGTCCGGGGGAAACGGCCCGGCGGAGGATGGTCGGCCGAAACCGACGCTGTTTCCATAGGGGCTCCGCCGGAGTGAACCGAGGGAGAGTGATGGGCGCGTGTTCGGGGTTTGCCGGCTCTGCGGGGAGACTGCGCGAAACTGTTTTTCATGCTCCGCTGACAGCCCCCAGGCCGGCACCTAGATTTACTGTCCATAAGAAGGTCAGTCTACAGGAGCGGATTGCGCCTTCCGCATGCCCCCGGTGCCGCCACATTTCGTGATCTCGACGTCATTCCATGATTTGGGTCACCGTTATTGGCAGTTAACACAGAATGCTCATTAGACTGGCAAAGGTCCGGGTTCAGGACGCAGAGACTGGTTCGATTGTTGTGCTGAGGCACCTTGGCGGCCAGAGATAAACCAAACTCATGGAAGAGGCGTATTTCAAGTGCCAGAGCAGCCTAGCCACCGTCTACCAGAGGAATTTGGCGGAAATGAGTGGCTCGTTGACGAACTGTACGAGCAGTACCAAAAGGACAAGAACACTGTGGACACCAAGTGGTGGCCGCTGTTCGAATCCTTCGACTCGGGCAGCGAATCGTCTTCCAACGGGAGCACGTCAGCCGCCGCAGCCAACCCCGCCACACGTGAAATGCCTGCCGTAGCTCCGGCTGCGGCGCCTGCTGTAACTGCCCCGGCACCGTCGCCGGCCGCACAGCCTGCAGCACAGCCTTCAGCACCGGCAGCCGCTCCGGCAGCGGCTCCGGCAGCGGCAAAGAAAGCCCCCGCAACGGTCGCCCGCGATGGCGCGAAAAAGACCGAGCCCGGCACCAGCGCCCCGCCGATTCCCGCGCAGCTGCCCAAGAACGTCAAGGCACCCACAGCCCCCGAGGAAGACGTGGTCTCCGTCCTGCGGGGTCCGGCCAAGGCCATTGCCACCAACATGGTCACCAGCCTTGAGGTCCCCACCGCCACGAGTGTCCGTGCCATCCCGGCCAAGCTGCTGATTGACAACCGCGTTGTCATCAACTCCAACCTGGCCCGCGCCCGCGGCGGCAAGGTCTCCTTCACCCACCTGATCGGCTACGCCGTCATCCGGGCGCTCTCGCAGTTCCCGTCCATGAACGTCTACTACGACGAAGTGGACGGCAAGCCTGTTGCTGTCCAGCCGGCACACGTCAACTTCGGCATCGCCATTGACATGCCCAAGCCGGACGGCACCCGCCTGCTGATGGTGCCGAACATCAAGAAGGCGGAGACCCTCAACTTCTCCGAGTTCTGGCACACCTACGAGGACCTGATCAAGCGCGCCCGCGCCGGCAAGCTGACCGCTGATGACCACTCGGGCACCACCGTGTCCCTGACCAACCCCGGCGGCATCGGCACCGTCCACTCCGTGCCGCGCCTGTCCAAGGGCCAGGCTGCCATCATCGGCGTCGGCGCGCTGGACTACCCGGCCGAGTTCCAGGGCGCGAGCGAAAAGATCATCGCGCAGAACGCGATCAGCAAGGTCCTCACGCTGACCTCCACCTACGACCACCGCGTCATCCAGGGTGCCGGCAGCGGCGAGTTCCTGAAGCTGGTACACCAGCTGCTCCTCGGCGCCCAGAACTTCTACGACGAAATCTTCGAGTCGCTGCGCATCCCGTACGAGCCCGTGCGCTGGAGCCTCGACCTGCAGGTTGACCCCGCTGACGAAATCAACAAGGTCGCCCGGATCCAGCAACTGATCCACTCCTACCGCGTACGCGGCCACCTGATGGCGGACACAGATCCCCTCGAGTACGTCCAGCGCAAGCACCCGGACCTCGACGTCCTGACCTACGGGCTCACCCTCTGGGATCTCGACCGCGAATGGCCCACCGGCGGTTTCGGCGGCGCCCCCATGCTCAAGTTCCGCGACATCCTCGGCGTACTCCGCGACGCCTACTGCCGCACCACGGGCATCGAGTACATGCACATCCAGGAGCCTGAAGAGCGCAGATGGTTCCAGGACCAGCTGGAGCACGAGTACTCGAAGCCCAGCCGCGAAGAGCAGCTGCGCATCGTGTCCAGGCTCAACGCAGCAGAAGCGTTCGAAACCTTCCTGCAGACCAAGTTCGTCGGCCAGAAGCGCTTCTCCCTCGAAGGCGGCGAATCCCTGATTCCGCTGCTGGACGCCATCATTTCCGACGCCGCTGACGATGGCTTGGACGAGGTCGCGATCGGTATGGCCCACCGTGGCCGCCTGAACGTGCTGACCAATATCGCCGGCAAGACCTATGCCCAGGTGTTCCGCGAATTCGAAGGCACCCAGGATCCCCGCTCCGTGCAGGGTTCCGGCGACGTGAAGTACCACCTTGGTACGGAAGGCACGTTCACCTCCGAGAACGGCAACGAGACCAAGGTTTACCTGGCGGCCAACCCGTCCCACCTCGAGGCGGTGGACTCCGTCCTCGAGGGCATCGTCCGCGCCAAGCAGGACCGCCTGGACCAGGGCATGGCTTTCCCGGTCCTGCCCATCATGGTCCACGGCGACGCTGCCTTCGCCGGCCAGGGCGTGGTTGCCGAAACGCTGAACCTGTCCCAGCTCCGCGGCTACCGCACCGGCGGCACCATCCACGTGGTGGTCAACAACCAGGTGGGCTTCACCACCGCCCCGTCGTCGTCGCGCTCGTCCACGTACTCCACGGACGTCGCCAAGATGATCCAGGCACCGGTGTTCCACGTGAACGGTGACGATCCGGAGGCCGTGGTCCGCATTGGCCAACTCGCCTACGAGTTCCGCCAGCGCTTCCACAAGGACGTTGTGATCGACATGGTGTGCTACCGCCGCCGTGGCCACAATGAGGGCGACGACCCCTCGATGACCCAGCCCATGATGTACAACCTGATCGAAGCCAAGCGCTCCGTCCGCAAGCTGTACACCGAGGCGCTCATCGGCCGTGGCGACATCACCGAGGAAGAAGCAGAGCAACTGCTCCGCGACTACCAGGAGCGGCTGGAGCGGGTCTTCGCCGAAACGCACGCAGCCCAGACATCGCCGATCCCGATCATCACGGCTGATTCTGCCGCCGTCTCGGACATCGAGCGTCCCATCGCCCAGCAGGCCGATTTCGGCACGAACGCCCCGGCATCCACCGCCATCTCGGTGGAAACGCTGGCACGGATCGGCCAGGCACACGTCGAAATCCCCGAGGGTTTCACCGTCCACGGCAAACTCAAGCAGCTGCTTGAGAAGCGTGAGCAGATGTCGCGCGAAGGCGGCATCGACTGGGGCTTCGGCGAGATCGCGGCCTTCGGTTCGCTGATCATGGAAGGCGTGCCTGTCCGGCTTGCCGGCCAGGACTCACGCCGCGGCACGTTTGTGCAGCGCCACGCCGTGTTCCACGACCGCGCCAACGGCAGTGAATGGCTGCCCCTGGGCAACCTTTCGGACGACCAGGCCAAGCTGTGGATCTACGACTCCCTGCTGTCCGAATACGCGGCCATGGGCTTCGAATACGGCTACTCGGTGGAACGCCCGGATGCACTCGTGCTGTGGGAAGCGCAGTTCGGCGACTTCGTCAACGGCGCGCAGACCATCATCGATGAGTTCATCTCCTCGGCCGAACAGAAGTGGGGCCAGCGCTCCTCCCTGGTCCTGATGCTCCCGCACGGCTACGAAGGACAGGGCCCGGACCACTCCTCGGCCCGGATCGAACGCTTCCTGCTGATGTGCGCCGAAGAGAACATGATCGTCGCCAACCCCACCACGGCGGCATCGCACTTCCACCTGCTGCGCCGCCAGGCCTACAGCCGGCCGCGGAAGCCGCTGATCATCTTTACGCCGAAGCAGCTGCTGCGCCTCAAGGCTGCCGCGTCGTCCGTGGAGGACTTCACCACCGGCGGCTTCCGCCCCGTCATCAGTGACCATGAGCAGCTGGCGGCAGACGCCGTCGAACGCGTACTGCTGGTTTCCGGCCGCCTCTACTACGACCTTCTGTCCACGCGGCAGAAGACCGATGACAAGACCACCGCGATTGTCCGCGTGGAGCAGCTGTACCCGTTGCCCCACGAGGAGATCGCTGCGGAACTGGCCAAGTACCCGAACGCCGAGGTTGTTTGGGCACAGGACGAGCCCGCCAACCAGGGTCCATGGCCGTTTATGGGCCTGCACCTCCCGGAGGCGCTGGACCGGCGCGTCCGACTTGTGTCGCGTCTGGCCTCGGCCTCCACGGCCGCCGGCTCCATGAAGCGGCACGCTGTCGAGCAGGATACGCTCTTGAAGCAGGCATTTGCACGGAAGTAACAGCAGTGGCTGCCCGGCCGGACGTCGAAATACCAGACTCCGGCCGGGCAGTTCTGTTTAATGGGATGGACCATAGCCACGCCGATTGGCAACAGTCGGCACGGACGTTAAGAGGGACTTGTGGAAGACAGGAAGCTGCGGCTCGCAGCTGTTGGAGATGAACTGCTGGCCGGGCTGGGCGATCCCAGGGCGCTCGGCTGGCTGGGCCGCGTACTGGCCCGCACTCCGCAGGACGGCGTGGCCATGGAAAGCTATGCCCTCCCTTGTCCCCAGGAAGGAACGGAGGGGCTCGCCGCCCGCTGGCTGGAAGAGGCCGGGCGCCGCTTCGGCGCCCACCACGAGAACCGCCTGGTGATCGGCCTTTCGGGCCGGGACATCGAATTTGGCCTCTCCACGGCGCGGAGCCGCCTGAACCTGGCCAACATCCTCGATACCGCGTCACAAAACCGGATCGAGGTGTTCGTGGTGGGGCCGCCTCCCACGCTGGACCCTGCCCAGAACCGCCGCCTCGCCGAGTTGAACACCGCCTTCGCGGACGTCACCACACGGCGCAAGCACCTGTACGTGGACACCTTCTCCCCGCTCCTGAACCACGAACAGTGGCGCCAGGACCTCGCCGCAAACAGCGGTACCCCCGGGCAAGCGGGTTATGGGCTGATGGCCTGGCTGGTCCTGCACCGCGGCTGGTTCCAGTGGCTGAAGATGGACGCGCCCGAGTAGCTCCGGCCACACCCTCTCTCACTTACTGCAGGTTATTACCGGACGCTCTCTCACTGTCTTGAAGACAGCTGGAGAGCGTCCCTGGAAAACCCGCAACAAGTGAGAGAGCGTTGGGGGTGGGAAGCGATCCGCCTTACTCCACTCGCGATATATCTTGACCTGCCGTGCAGCGCGTTGTATCTTGGGATATCAGTCACGATATATCGCGGCCTTGGAGGGCTCATGGCAGAGAACAGCTGGACCGTCACAGGCCCGCAAGTCATTGACGTTGACGATGTCAAATCGCTGAAGCTCGGCATGGTCCGCGGGAGGTTTGACGTCGTCGCGCACGCCGGCTCCGTTGCCCGTGTGGAGATCAACGACGTCCAGGGTGATCCGGTCGCAGTTTCCCTGACAGAGGGCAGGCTTGAGGTCCGCCATCAGCTCCATGGCCCGCAGGGCTGGTTCAAGAACCTAATGGGGACCGTCAACCACAACAGCAACAATTCGGCAGTCATCAGCATCGCCGTGCCCGCAGGCGTCGAGGTGGAGGCCGGCACCGTAAGCGGAGATGGCCTGGTCTCCGGCGTCAGCGGCCGTACCCGGCTCAACACCGTATCTGGCTCCGTGATGGCTGACGGGACGTGCGGGCAGCTGCACGTCAACACCGTCAGCGGCGAAGTCATCGCCCGGAACCACGACGGCGTCCTCACCGCCAAGAGCGTCTCCGGCGAGGTCACGGCGTCCGGCCGGTTCAGCAACATCCGCGCCAACACCGTCAGCGGTGACATGAGTTTCGATCTGCTCAGCTTCACGAATGACTTCGGTGCGAATTCCGTCTCGGGTGATGTCACCATCAGGCTGCCGCACGACGTCGGCGTGGACATCGTGGTCAAGTCCGCCAGCGGCGTTGTGGTGATCGATGACCATCAGTACTCACAGCCCGGCGGCAAGGTGGAAACCATTGCCGGCCCCGACAGCAAGCTGATGCTGGTCCGCACCAACTCGGTGTCCGGCAAAACGTCCATCTTCCACGGCCAGCCCGCCCGGAACGAGCAAGCACAAGATCCGGAAGCAGGGCACTAATGCCCCCAGTGTTCGCCCATGGTGCACTGCGGCTCTACCTCCTGGCGCTGCTGGAGTCCGGGCCCAAGCATGGCTATGAGCTGATCAAGGCACTCAGCGAGCGGTTCGGCGGCACCTACTCCCCCAGCGCCGGCACCATCTACCCCCGCCTCGGGAAACTTGAGGAGGCGGGGCTCGTTGCCACCGAGTCAGCCGGCCGCCGCACCAACTACCGCATCACTGCAGCAGGGCTCGCGGAACTGAACAAGCGCCGGGACGAACTCGCCGGCGTCGAGAATGACATTTCCGCCTCGGTCCGCCGGCTGGCGGACAACCTGCGTGCGGACATCCGCGCCAACATGCGGGGCCTGCGGGCAGACCTGGCCGCCACGGCCGAAGCGGCACGCTCCACGGCCCGCGCCGCCGACTTCAGGAAGGCGGCCACCCGGCAGTCCTCCGAGGGGATCCGCGAACTCAAGGAGGCCGAGATGCTGCTCCAGGCATTCCGGGACGATCTCCGCGTTGAGCTGCGCCTCCAAGCCAGCCGTCAGCCGCTCAGCCCCGTTACTTTGGAGACGGTGAGGGCAGTCCTGGACCAGGCGCGCATTTCCATCCGTAACTCGCTGCCGGGCTGAACGGCCGGGCGCCGTCGTTCAGGGGGACGCGTTTCGCGGCGTGTCCCATGGTGTGGGAGACTTGAGGGCAGCTCTTTTGAGTACCAACATTTAAGGAGGCCAGCTATGAGCAAGCGTGCACGTAAACGTCGTGACCGTAAGCGTGGCGGCGCGAACCACGGGAAGCGCCCCAACGCCTAAGCCAATGCTTGGAGTAACGGTTTAGGCGAAGGACCCCGGAAGCCACCTGGTTTCCGGGGTCCTTCGTCTATGCCTGCAATTCTGTATCAGGCAGCCACCATGTGCGGGCGTCCAACCAGTTCAGGCGTCCACGGGCCGGATCGAGTGGATCCGGTCGAGGATCGCGTTCTTCAGGTTGTCCGGCGCGGCCTCGGTGCAGGAGCGCTTGACCATGTTGCGGATCACGCACTCCAGGTCGTATTGCTCGGTGCATTCAGGACAGTCGTCAAGGTGTCGCTTGATTTCCGTGATGTCCTCGCGGGTCAATGCTCCGTCGAGATACTCGTAGATGCGTTGCATCCGGGCGTCATCGCAGTCGCCCAATCCTTGGCAGTCGCTCATTTCCTGTTCTCCTGTTTTGTGCTTGCGGCCGTGTCCTGTGATTCGACGGCGCCTTTGAATCCTCGTTCGGCGGCATAGTCCGCCAGCAGGTCCCGCAACATTTTCCGGCCGCGGTGAAGCCGGGACATCACGGTACCGATGGGCGTGTTCATGATGTCGGAAATTTCCTTGTACGCGTAGCCCTCGACGTCGGCAAAATAGACCGCCAGCCGGAACTCCTCCGGAATGGACTGAAGAGCGCGCTTGACGTCAGAGTCAGGCAGGTGGTCCAGTGCCTCCGCTTCGGCGGACCGCAGGCCGCGGGAGGTGTGCGATTCCGCCCGGGCCAGCTGCCAGTCCTCGATAGTGTCCGAGTTAGACTGCAGCGGCTCGCGCTGCCGCTTGCGGTAAAGATTTATGTAAGTGTTGGTCAGGATCCGGTACAGCCAGGCCTTGAGGTTGGTGCCGGGTTTGTACTGGTGGAACGCGGAAAACGCCTTGGTGTAGGCCTCCTGCACCAGGTCCTCTGCGTCGGCGGGATTCCTGGCCATACGCATGGCAGCCGAGTACAGCTGGTCCACGTACTGCATGGCGTCGCGCTCGAAGCGGATGCGCCGTTCTTCGGCTGACTCTGTGGCGATGTCCACGGGCTGCTCCGACGAACCAGGTCCAACGGCTTCAAGCGCCGTTGTTTCGGGTGCCGGCGTTTCAGGCACAGTCGAAGCCGCATCAGGCTTGGCGTCGCCAGCGGAATTGTCGTTAGGTCGCGAGGCTTCATACATGGCCGCAACGGCCGGATCCACGGTACTCATTGCGCTCAAGTCTACTGTGACGGCTTTGGCACGCGGCGTTCCGTACTCTGGGGGATCGGATTCCAGGGCCTGCAGTGCCACGGGGCCGGAAGTCTCCGGGCCGTCCTTCAGAAACCTCAAGGGCAACTCCACTCTCTCTCAAGCTGACACGAGGCAGGCCAGCGCTGTCCCGGCAACCAGTGGTCCGGCCATGATTAGAGCCGACAGGTGTTCGTCGGACCCGCAATCCATAACCGCTGGCGGCGGGCAAATATTCCGCAAAAGTGCAAGACTAGAACGGACTCCGCCGCATTCGGTGCGGTTCGTCCAGCCAGGAGGAAATCCATGTCCTTTGTCCGTACTCTCGCCCGGCCCATGCTGGCATCCAGTTTCGTTATCGCCGGACTGGACAAGCTGAAGAACGCCGATGACACCGCGCAACAGCTCTCTCCCCTCCTGCGGAAGGCCGCGGCGTCCCTGCCGTTCCAGGCTGACGAGAAAATGCTGGCTCGGGTGATCGGCGGAACGCAGGTGGGTGCAGGCGTCCTGTTCGGCCTGGGTAAGTTCAGCCGCCTCGCGGCAACACTGCTCACCGCCATTTCGCTTCTGAACACGTTTGTGGAGTGGCGCAGCGCGGATATAAGCACCAAGGCTGGCCGCGAGGCGCGCCGCAACCAGCTCCTCAAGAACGTCTCCCTGAGCGGCGGCGCCCTGCTGGCATCGATGGACACGGCCGGCAAGCCCGGCCTCGCCTGGCGTGCCGAGCACATCGCTGCCGACGCCCGGAAGTCTGCTGCGGGTGCCCGGAAGACCACCGGAAAGCAGTTCCACAAGGCGGACAAGGCCGTACGCCGCGCCGTGGAACACGCAACGGGGGCGTAAGGACGGATGACCGGTTCCACCCCGACTGATTATCCCGGTTCCGCCGATACCGTCCCGTACTGGCCCGCGCCGTTTGCGAGCCGGCCGATCAACGCCACCGTCACCGTGCCGGGTTCAAAGTCCCTGACCAACAGGTTCCTTGTCCTGGCCGCACTGGCTGACGGACCATCGCGGCTGCGGGCCCCCCTGCATTCCCGCGACTCCGCCCTCATGATTGACGCCCTCCGCCAGTTGGGCGCCACCATTACAGAGGTGCCCGGCGACGGCGCGTTTGGACCGGACCTGGAGGTCACGCCCCTGAGCCAGGAGGCGCCGTCGTCACGGACGCACATTGATTGCGGCCTGGCCGGAACGGTGATGCGGTTTGTCCCGCCGCTTGCGGCCCTGCGGACGGGCGCCAGTGTTTTCGACGGCGACCCCCACGCCCGGAAGCGCCCCATGGGCACCATCATCGAGGCGCTGCAGGCGCTCGGCGTGGCCCTGACAGCGGACGACGGCGCGGCCCCCTCGGCGCTGCCGTTCACCGTTGAAGGAACCGGGGAAGTCCGCGGCGGCCACCTGGTGATCGACGCCAGCGCGTCGTCACAGTTTGTTTCGGCCCTCCTGCTGGTGGGCGCGCGGTTCACGGACGGCCTCCATCTGGAGCACGCGGGCGGACCGGTGCCCAGCCTTGACCACATCAACATGACGGTGGCGGTACTCCGCGGCGTCGGGGTGTCGGTGGACGATTCCGTGCCCAACAACTGGGTGGTGGCACCAGGCCCTATCCGCGCGTTTGACCAGCGCATCGAACAGGACCTCTCCAACGCCGGCCCCTTCCTGGCTGCGGCCCTGGCCTCCGCCGGAACGGTGAGGATCCCGAACTGGCCGGCCGGAACCACCCAGGTGGGCGATCTCTGGCGGACCATCCTGGTGGATATGGGCGCGAAGGTCAGCCTGGCTGATGGCGTCCTGACCGTCACGGGCGGCCCGGAGATCAAGGGAGCCGTGTTTGACGAAACCAGCGAGCTCGCCCCCACACTGGCGGCTCTGTGTGCCCTGGCCAGCGGTCCGTCGCAGCTGACCGGCATCGCCCACCTTCGCGGCCACGAGACGGACAGGCTGGCAGCGCTGGTCACCGAAATCAACCTGCTTGGCGGCGATGCCGAGGAAACCAGCGATGGGCTGGTGATCCGCCCGGCCAAGCTGCACGCCGGCGTCGTCCACACCTACGCGGACCACCGAATGGCCACGGCCGGGGCAATCCTCGGCCTGGCCGTGCCGGGAATCGAGGTGCAGGACATCGCCACCACCGCCAAGACCATGCCGGAGTTCCCACAGATGTGGGCGGACATGCTCGCGCAGGGCACAGCAGCCGGCGACGGCACGGAAGGTTCCAGCGGTGGCCCGCAGCACTGACTCCTGGGACGAGTCCGACGTCCGGATCCGCCCCAGCAAAAAAGGCTCACGGCCGCGCACCAAGGACCGCCCCAGCCACGACGACGCCGTCACGGGCCGCATCATCACCGTGGACCGCGGCCGGTACACCGCCGTCGTGGGTGAGGACTCGGGCGACGAGCGGATCATCATCGCCGCACGGGCCCGTGAACTGCGCCGCTCCCCTGTGGTGGCCGGTGACTTCGTCTCGCTGGTGGGGGACGTTTCCGGCGAGCCCGACACCCTGGCCCGCCTGGTCCGGATCCAGGACCGACGCACTTTGTTGCGCCGCAGCGCCGATGACACGGATCCGATCGAGCGTGCCGTGGTGGCCAACGCCGACCAGCTGGTGGTGGTGGTGGCCGCCGCGAACCCGGAGCCGCGCACCGGCTTCATCGACCGCGCTCTGGTGGCCGCATACGACGCCGGCATTGAGCCGCTGCTGCTCGTCACCAAGGCGGATGTCAAGGATCCCGCAGAACTGCTGTCCAACTATGAGCACCTGGACTTTCCGGTGATCATCAGCCGGACGGCCGACTCCGCCGCCTCCGGCATCGACGCGCGTTCCGATGACGGCCTCTCGGCCCGCCTGGACGGCGACGCCGTTTCAATGCTACGTGCCTACCTCGACGGCAAAGTCACCGTGATGCTGGGCCATTCGGGCGTGGGCAAGTCCACTATGGTGAACGCTCTCACCGGCGCCGAACGGGCCACGGGCGGCGTGAACGCGGTGACGGGCCGCGGCCGCCACACGTCGTCGTCGGCCCTTGCCTTGAAGCTGGCAGGCGCCCCGGCCGGCAGCTGGATCATCGACACCCCCGGCATCCGCTCGTTCGGCCTGGCGCACGTGGACCCGGACCGGATCCTGCGGTCGTTCCCGGACCTGGAGCCTGGCACGGATGCGTGCGAGCGTGGCTGCAAACACAACGCGGCCGCGGTCAAGTGCGGGCTGGACTCGTGGGTGGCCGAAGGGCAGGCCGGTCCCACCGGCCCGGCCCGGCTTGCTTCGCTGCGGCGCCTGCTGGGCAGCGACCCGCGGCTGGAAGGCCAGGAATCCAAGGAACTGGGCAGCGTGGGCTAGAGGACCGGCGCCCGACGTCCCCGACCCTGAGCCCGTTAGACGGTAGTTTGGAACCATGATCCAACCCGCTTCGAGCTACAACGATGACCTGCGCCTGGCCCACGTGCTGGCAGATTCCGTGGATGACCAGACCATGAGCCGCTTCAAGGCGCTGGACCTGCACATCGAGACCAAGCCTGACCTGACGCCGGTCACTGATGCGGACAAGTCGGCTGAAGAGGCCATCCGCGGCCAGCTGTCCCGCTCGCGCCCCCGGGACGCCGTACTCGGTGAGGAATTCGGCAGCTCCGGCCACGGCTCCCGCCGCTGGATCATTGATCCGATCGACGGCACCAAGAATTTTGTCCGCGGCGTCCCCGTCTGGGCCACGCTAATCGCGCTCGTGGACGAGGGCGAACCTGTGGTGGGCGTGGTCAGCGCACCCGCGCTGGGCAAACGCTGGTGGGCAGCAAAGGGCGCCGGCGCTTACATGGGCAGGTCCCTTGCCGCAGCAACCCGGCTCCGTGTCTCGAATGTGTCCAACCTCGCGGATGCCTCGCTGTCTTATTCAAGCCTGGGCGGCTGGAAGGAACGCGGCAACCTGGATGACTTCCTGGGCTTGACCGAGGACGTCTGGCGGACGCGCGCGTACGGCGATTTCTGGTCCTACTGCATGGTGGCCGAAGGCTCCGTTGACATCGCCTGCGAGCCGGAGCTGAACCTGTACGACATGGCGGCCCTGGTCCCCATCGTGGTGGAGGCCGGCGGCCGGTTCACCTCATTGGAGGGCCAGGACGGGCCATTCGGCGGCAATGCGCTGGCCACCAACTCGATCCTGCACTCCGAGGTCCTCAAACGCCTCAATCCCGGCCTGGACGATCTGCTGTAGGCGCACTTTACCGAATTATCGACGGCGGGCGCCTCCTGAAGGGGGCGTCCGCCGCCTTATGTTCGCAAGAATCGCCTTCTGGGTAAATGAACGTAATAAACGACTTAACATTCAGCCGGGCTTTTCTCCGGCCGCAGCGATGAAATAGGCTCCTTAACAGGTCACGAGTGCCAGCGCTAAACCCCGGTTTGCTGGCCGGCAACCCTCCATTCGCGGTGGGGTGCCCCGGGTGACGACCAGGCCGGTCCGGAACGGACCCGGCAAGCGCGGATTCCCGGGACCGGGAATCCTTTTTGAGTGAGGTCCCCGTGACTACTGCCACCGTCTCCCCCGCCATCCAGAACACCGTCGCCACCGGTCTTTCCAGCGAACCAGGCGCCCTTGCGGGACGCCCGCTGTCCGCCGTCACCGGTGCGGAAATCCAGGCTCCGCTGATCCAGGGCGGTCACGTCAGGTACGCAAACCTGGACTACGGCGCGTCCGCCCCCGCACTCTCCATTGTGTCCGCCTACCTCAACGAGATCCTGCCGTTCTATGCCAGCGTCCACCGCGGTGCCGGCTATGCGTCGCAGATCAGCACGTCCGTTTACGAGAACGCCCGGAACATCGTCCGGGACTTCGTAGGCGGCCGCCACGACGACTCCGTCGTCTTCACGCGGAACACCACTGACTCGCTGAACCTCCTCGCGGGTTGCCTCCCGCAAACGGACGGGCGGCCCACCGGTGACGTTCTCTACCTGGACATCGAGCACCACGCCAACCTGCTTCCGTGGCAGGGCGTCCCGCACCGCAGTGTGGTCGCCGCCGACACGGTTGCCGGGACCATCGAGGTCCTCCGTGCCGAACTTGAGCAGGGCAACGTCAGCCTGCTCGCGGTCACCGGCGCCTCCAACGTCACCGGCGAGATCCTCCCGATTAGGGCACTGGCCGCCCTCGCCCACGAATACGGGGCGCGGATCGTGGTGGACGCCGCGCAGCTGGCGCCGCACCGTCGCATCAACATCAGCGCGGACGACGTCGACTACCTCGCCTTCTCCGGCCACAAGCTCTACGCCCCGTTTGGTGCCGGGGTCCTGGTGGGACGCACCGACTGGCTCGACTCCGGTACGCCGCATCTGGCAGGCGGCGGCGCCGTCCGGGAGGCAAAGCTCGACGGCGTCAGCTGGGCTACCGGACCCGCCCGCCACGAGGGCGGCTCCCCCAACGTGTTGGGGGCCGCCACGCTGGCCCGCGCCACGCAGGTCATCGCGTCGCTGGACCAGGACCGCTGGCACGCCCATGAGGCAGCCATCCGGTCATTCCTGGTGGACGGGCTCGGGAAGATCGACGGCGTCACCGTCCACCAGATCTTCTCGGACACAGACCCTGGCACCGGCACCATCGGCGTCGTGAATTTCTCAGTGGCCGGTTACGACGCCGGATTGGTGGCCGCGTATCTCTCGGCCGAGCACGGCGTTGGCCTGCGGGACGGCCGCTTCTGCGCGCACCCGCTGCTGAAGCGCCTCGGCCTCCCGTCGGGATCCCTGCGGGCCAGCTTCGGCGTCGGCTCCCGGTTGGAGGACGCCCAGCGGCTCCTGGCCGGCCTCGAACAGCTCCGCAGCACGGGCCTGGGCTGGGACTATGTGGTGGATTCCGGCCGCTGGGTTCCGGCCAACGACACGCGCACGTACCCGCACTGGGCACCGAACACCCCCGGCACGGCCGGAGCCGCTCCCTGCCTCGATGACTGAGGGCGCTGACGACTAAGGCCGGGACTGACCGGCTGACTGACGATGCGCGGCCATGCGGTAAATTCGAAGGATACGCATGGGCACAGTTGAAGGAGGCCGCACGTGGCACGGGGTGGCCCCAAGCTCGAGCACGGACGCCGTCTGGAGCTCGGGCAGAGCTTCCAGGACGGCGGCGAACACTATCAAAAGGTGCGCCCCGGCTACCCTGATGATTCCGCCGACTGGCTGGTCCCGGCCGGCGCCCGTGAGGCTGTCGATGTGGGCGCCGGTACCGGCAAATTTGCCGCGCTCCTGTTGGAGCGGGGCCTGGCTGTCACCGCCGTGGACCCGTCCGCAGACATGCTGGAACAGCTGCGGGCCCACTATCCGGCGGTAGCGGCAACCCAGGGGACCGCCGAGGCCACCGGCCTGCCTGACTCTACGTTCGACGTCGTCAGCGTTGCCCAGGCGTGGCACTGGTGCGATCCGGTGCCGGCCAGCACCGAACTGGCGCGGATCCTCCGGCCCGGCGGAACGCTGGGACTGATTTGGAACCAGCTGGACACGTCACTTCCCTGGGTGCACAGGTTGTCTCGCATTATGCACGCCGGAGACGTCTACAAACCTGGCTTCCGGCCGGCGGTTGGGCCGGAGTTCGAGGGCCTCGAGAGCCACGTGACCCGCTGGGATGACAGCCTCAGCACGGCGGACATTATGGAGCTGACGAAGTCGCGCAGCTACTACCTGCGTGCCAACGAAGCCACCCGGAGCAAGGTCCTGGCGAACCTCGACTGGTACCTGCACGAACATTTGGGGCACAACGCCGACGACGACATCGCCCTGCCGTACCTGACCCTGACGTGGCGGGCCGTCAAGGCGTGACGGCCACGGACCACCGGGTAGGCTTGGACCCGTGAAGTCCAGCGCCCCCTCTTCCTCCATCGAGGACTACGTCAAGGTCATCTACGGCTTCACGGAGTGGCAGGACAAGCCCATCACCTCCTCGCAACTGGCCCAGCGCCTGGGCGTGGCCAACTCCTCGGTCTCGGAGATGGTCCGCAAGCTCAAGGACCAGGGCCTGGTGGACCACAAACCGTACAGCGCCATCACCCTCACCGCGGCAGGTATCCGGCTGGCGCTGTCCATGGTCCGCCGCCACCGCCTCATCGAGACCTACCTCGTCCAGGAACTCGGCTACAGCTGGGATGAAGTCCACGACGAAGCCGAGCTTCTTGAGCATGCGGTGTCGGACACGTTTATCGAGCGTATGGCAGCAAAACTGGGCAACCCCGAACGCGACCCCCACGGGGATCCAATCCCGACGGCGGATGGGGAAGTCCTGATGCCGGAGGCGCACCTGCTTGGCCAACTCGACCCCGGCCACACGGGCCGGATCACCCGGATCAGCGACGAGAACCCGGACCTGCTCCGATACCTTTCGGCAGAGGAAATCGACCTCGACGCCAATGTGGAGGTCATGGGCCGCAAGCCCTTCGGCGGGGCTCTGGTGGTGCGGATCAGCAATGCCGGCACGACGCGGGAGTTCGACCTGGCCGACGCAGTCACGGCTGCGCTGTGGGTCCACACCGACCGCCCCCACGCCGGCTGCACGCTCGGTGACCGCTGAATGAAGCACGCTGCCGAATGACCAGGTACGGCATGCCTGACTGGCGCGCCTGGCTGGCCGTAGCGGCTGGCGGGCTCGCCGGAACGGAACTTCGTTATGGCCTGGGGCTCGCCTTTCCGGAACATGCCGGCGCAATCCCCTGGACCACGCTGGGCATCAACGTGGCCGGGAGCTTCGTCCTGGCGGCCCTCACAACAGTGTGGATCGCGCGCCCGCATACCGCCTTCTGGCTCCGGGCAGGGCTTGGACCGGGGCTGTTGGGTTCTTTCACCACCTTCTCGGCCGTGGTTTTCTCGATGGACCAACTGGCGCGGGCCGGTGAGCATCCCCTGTGGCTTGGCTATCTGGGGCTGTCCCTGCTGCTCGGGCTGGGCGCTGCGGCCGGTGGGTGGCGGACGGGGCGGCTCGTGGCCGACCTGGTGGCTTCGTGAGGGGGTTTGGTCCTGTGATGGGTGCAGTCCTGGTGGGCGTCTTCGGTATGGGGGGCGCCCTGTTGCGGTTCGCCGTCGACAGCTGGTTTGCGCACCGTACGGGGCAGCCAGGACCGAGCGCTGTCGGTGGCACCAGCGGTACCGGCAGCGGCGGCCGCGCCAGTACGCCGCGGCACTGGCCGTGGGCCACGCTGGTGGTCAACGTCGCGGGTTGCCTGATCATCGGGCTGTCCATCGGGATCACCGGAAAACTCGGTTTGACGCCTGAGTGGCAGACCGCCGTCGCAACTGGCCTTGCCGGCGGGCTGACCACCTTCAGTTCCTGGACTACTGCCACGGTCCGGCTCCTGAGCGAGTCGCGGCTCGGCGCTGCAGCCCTTAATGTCGGCGCCAACCTGATTGCAGGTTTCGCCGGTGCGGCGGTGGGCATCGCCCTGGCATCCTGAGCCTGCCACCCGCACGGAGCGTAAGGTCCGGCCCGGCCGGGTTTGGTGCCGTCCCGTATCGTTGACTCTGATGATTAGCAGACGTGACGCGGCAATTGCCCTTGATGTACCGATGGAAATGGCCCAGCGCCATGGCATCCCCAAGCGCCTGAGCGAGGCGGAACTGGGCGAGATTCTTGACAACCCGCCGGCCTGGCTGGTCCAGTCGCGGGCCAACCGCACAGGCAAGCGCCCGGTGTGGGTCCACCTCGAATGCGCCGTCTGCGGTTATGAGGAAGCGGCCCGGCCCAAGAAATGGTGGCCGGACTTCACCTACGTCGTCTGCGAGCATCACGCCCCCGATGAGGTGCCGCGCACTCAGGCGGGGTTCATCAGGAGCGAGTTCGACGGCGTCGGGACCCGCTTTGTGGGCATCGCGGACGTCCCCGCACCTGCCTGATTCCGGGCATATCATTCGGCGCAAATCAGGGGTACTTTACGAAGAGGGACGTAGTCCGTCCCCCGTCGTAAGGAGCACGCCATGCCGGATAAATCACCGCACCAGCAGCTGAACAAGAAGCCAGTTAAAACCATCAAGGAAAAACGCGCGGAAAAGAAGGCCAAGAGCCCCCTGGAAGGCGCACCGGATCCGGTGGCGCATCTGAAGAAGCGCCGGTAGCGGTTACCCGTTCCCTGCCATCTCTTCCGGTACGGCCACAAGTTCCAGTTCCTTGCCGTCCCTCAGCACCCTGATGTCCAGCGGCTGCCCGATCGCGTCAGCGAAGAGCAGCTTCTGCAGGCTTTCGGCGTTGCTGACGGGGCGGCTTCCGGCTGTCAGGATGAGGTCACCCGCCTGCAGGCCCGCGCGGTCCGCCGGCGAGGCGGCCAGCACTTCCACTACCCTCAGTCCGTCCCGCTGTCCCGTCCTGATCACCACGCCGGCGCCGAGCCTGATCGGTGTGCTGACAACGCCGAGGTAGGCCCGCCTGACGCGGCCGTCCTTGAGCAGTGCCGAGATGATGCGCCGCGTGGTGGCATTGATAGGGACCGCCAGGCCCAGCCCGGCGCCGGCCACTGCGGTGTTAATCCCCACAATCCGGCTGTGCGAATCGGCCAGAGCGCCGCCTGAACTGCCGGCGTTGAGCGCCGCATCGGTCTGGATAACGTCCTCGATCACCCGCCGGTTACCGCCCGACCACACGGGAATGGCCCGGCCCAAGCCGCTGACCACGCCTGCGGTGACTGAGCCCGCCAGTCCCAGGGGGTTCCCGACAGCGATGACCAGTTGGCCCACACGCAGCGTTTCAGCGTCGCCGAACTGTGCTGGGGCCACCTTTGGTGCCCGTCCGCGGATCACCGCGAGATCGGACAACGGGTCCACGCCCACCAACTCAAGATCAGTCCGGCTGCCGTCGGCAAAGGCTGCATGTCCTTGGTGTGTGCCTGCCACCACGTGGGAATTTGTGAGCAGATAACCGTCTTCGGTGAAAAGCACCGCAGAGCCGGCGCCCACCCGGAACCGGCCGTTCCGCCGGTTCCCGGTCATTTCGATGGCCGCAACGTGCGGGGTGACTGTCTCAGCCACCCGCATCACTGTCTTTGAATACGAATCCAGCGCACCGTCGTCGTACTCTTGTGCACGGGGCTCGCGGGCCGGGTCCATGGCGCACCTCCTGGCTGCCTTAGTTGACTCCGGCAGGAGATTTCGGTACCGCCGGGTCCTATTGGCGATAACCACGGCGTAGCGGAAGGTAGTCCCGCGCAGGCTACGCCGTCGGTGAACAGCACCGCACGACGGCGGCGGGCCGGGTGGGGCGCCGACGCTTGGGGCGCATGTCGCGGGGGCTGTTAACGCCAAAAGACCCGGACACAAGGTCCGGGTCTTTTGGCAATGTCTTGCGACATTCAAAATGTGGAGATGGGGGGAATTGAACCCCCGTCCGATGTCGTTTTGTCAGGGCTTCTCCGGGCGCAGTTTGCGTCGGATTTTCTCGGCCCCGGCCATGCTGCAAACAGCTGGCCGATCCGGGCCCAGTCATCTAAGAGTCCCGCTCACCCCGATGACGGGGGTAAGCAGCAGTGGCTATCTAAATGACGTCAGGTTCCGGGGCAATAGCAACCTTGGGCTGACGGACTGTCTTACTGCTTAGGCAGCAAGAGCAAAGTCATCGCGTTTTGAATTGGCGATTATTTTTTTGCAGACAGCGTTTACGAGATAATTCTGCATCCTCGGCCCGCTTCACCTGTCGCGACTAACATCGTCGAAACCGATCATCCCCGTATTTTGTTATCAAACCGGCTGAGCGTTGCAAGCGCTAACCCCGCCGGACTACTTATCATAACGCATGCCCGGCGAAAATCATTCCTCCCGGGGCTCTAGCGTCGGCGGTTACGTTCCCGCATCACGCGCTGCGCTTCGCGGGTGTCCTGCTGCTCACGCAGGGTCTGGCGCTTATCGTATTCACGCTTACCGCGGGCCACGCCGATCTCCACTTTGGCGCGGCCGTCCACGAAGTACAGCTGCAGTGGAACGATGGTGAAACCCGATTCCCTGATCTTGTGGGAGATCTTGGTGAGCTCCTCCCGGTGCAGCAGCAACTTGCGCCGGCGCCGGGCGGCGTGGTTGGTCCAGCTGCCCTGGTTGTACTCCGGGATGTGAATGCCCTCCATCCACAACTCGTCGTTGTAGAACGTGCAGAACCCGTCCACCATGGACGCGTGCCCCTCACGCAGGGACTTCACCTCGGTGCCCATCAGCGCAATGCCGGCCTCGTAGGTGTCCAGCACGAGGTAGTCATGCCGGGCCTTGCGGTTGGTGGCCACCACTTTACGGCCACTTTCTTTGGGCACGGGGGAACTCCTCAGTTCTTGGATCTTGGTTGGCTCCGGCCGGTCCGGCGCGGAGTCATACCAGTGTACGGCAGGAGCGGACGCGCGTTACAGCAGCCGCATCGGGTCAACGGCAACGCCGTTGAGCCAGGTTTCAAAGTGTGCGTGGCAGCCCGTTGAGTTGCCGGTGTTGCCCGAGTACGCAATGAGCTGGCCCTGCGACACCTGCTGGCCGTTGGAGACCACCACGCTGCTGTTGTGATAGACGATCGTGGTCAGGGAGTTGCCCTGGACCACGCCATGGGATAGTTTCACCCGCCAGCCGCCGCCGTCCGCGGAACTCCAGCCTGAGGCGAAAACCTCGCCGGCCGCCGCCGCATAAACGGGAGTGCCGCAGGCTGCGCCGAAGTCGATGCCGGTGTGGACGTAGCCGCCCTGCCCATAGAAATCGATGGTGCCGGGCGGGGTTGAGCGCCAGCCGAAGCCGGACGTGATGGGCACGTCACCCGAGAACGGGTGCCGCAGGCCAAAGGCCGACGGCGATCCGGTCACCGGTGCGTAGGGTGCCTGCGGCGGCGGAGCCTGGCCCTGCGCGGCGGCCCGGGCGGCGGCAGCGGCAGCGGCAGCAGCGGCGATGCGGCGTTGTTCGGCTTCCCAGGCTTCCCGGAGCCGGCGGTCGCGTTCGGCGATCTCGTTGGCCACGGCACTCTGGCTGGCCTCTACCGCAGCCATTTGGCTCTGAATACCGGGTTTGGCTGCCTGCAGTTCGGCGTCGAGGCGGGTGGTGTCGGCGATCAGCTGGTCAACCTGTGACTTCTTCGCAGCAGCCTCGTCGCGGGCGGCCTTCTCCTTTTCCAAGGCGGCGTCGGCCTTGGCCTTGAGGTCCTTGATCTCCGCTTCGACGGCTTCAAGCCGGGCCTGGGAGTTCACGTTGGTGGCGCTCTGCTGGGACAGCTTGTCCATGGCGGCGTTCTGGCTGCGCATGGCCTGATCAGCGAGGTCCATGGTCTGGGTGAGGCTGCCGCCATTGTTTGCGCCGAAGAACAGCGTCAGGTTCGAGGGTACGCCGCCGGACTTGTACGCCTGGGTGGCGATCTGGCCGATCAGCTTCTTAGTGTCGGAGATCTTCTGCTTATCGGCCGCAAGCTGCTGGGTGATTTTGGCTTTATTCTGCTGCGCAAGGTCAACCCGTGCAGTCAGGGCCTCGACTTCCTTGACGGCACCGGCCACGCGCCCCTGGGCCTCCAAGAGCGCCTGCTGGGCTCCGGGCAACCGCCCCTGGTAGATCACCAGGTCACCGGCTGCCTTCGCGATGCGGGAATCCACGAACTCCAGCGACTGCTGCACACGTGCGGCCTCGGCTTCGAGGGCGGCATGCTTGTCATCCAGCTCGTCGGCGTAAGCCGCCGGGGCTGACGCGCCCAGGCTCGCAGCGAGGATAAGGACCATGACGCCGCTGATCAGGCCGTTGCGGCGGCGTGCCGGTGACAGGCCTGTGTTTGCCGGGCGTTCGGCCCGGTGGCGGGGCGCAGTTCGGTGCAATACGTTCATGAGGATTCCTTGGTCGGTTTGCACAGCCTAAACCTTCAAGTATCTGCGCAAGGTCAAGAGAGACGAAATTCCAGCCAAAGATCCGCCAAGGATCAGCAAGGCTGGCGCAAGAATGAGCGTCTGCCCGGGCGAGATAAACGCCGTGTCCGGATACTGCTTGGAGAGGTACTCGCCGAGGAAGAAGTGCGCTACGGCCCACAGCGTCCCGGAGGCCAGGGCCGCCCCGATGACGGCAGCAATCACGCCCTCGAGGATGAACGGCAGCTGGATCACCATCTTGGATGCGCCCACCAGGCGCATGATTCCGGTTTCGCGGCGCCGGCTGAAGGCCGACAGGCGGATGGTGGTGGCGATCAGGAGGATGGCGCAGACAATCATGACACCGGCGATGCTGACAGCCACAAGCGATGCCGCGTTCATGGCCGAGAACAGCCGTTCCAGGAGCTGGCGCTGGTCAATGACCGTTTCGACGCCGGGCTGCGAGGAGAACGTCTCGCTGATGATCTGGTACTTTTGCGGATCCTTCATGTTGATCCGGAAGGAAGCGGGAAGCTGGTCCGGCGTCACTGAATCGACGATCGGAGAGTTGGAGAACTGGTCCTTGAAGTGCTTGTACGCCTCTTCCTTGGACTCGAACTGGAAGTCGTTGACGTACTGGGCCACGGCGGGTGATTCCAGCAGGGTCTGCAGGTTGTCCTGCTGCTCCGGGGTGACCGGCCCTGTGGCGCAACCGGCCGCCGTCGAACCGTCACTGCAGAGGAAGATGGCCACCTGCACTTTGTCGTACCAGTAGCCTTTCATCTGGTTGATTTGAAGCTGCAGCATGCCGGCGGCACCTACGAACGTCAGGGAGACGAAGGTGACCAGGATGACTGAGACCACCATGGAGACGTTGCGGCGCAGGCCGCTGCCGATCTCGCCGAGGATGAACGCGAGCCTCATCGCTGCCCCTCCCCTGCGCCGGGCTGGCGGTCTCCCGGAATGGGCGGCTCCTCGTCCCGGCCGCTGGCGTCCCGCAGCCGGCGTGACTGGCCCACCACCGGAATCATGGAGGTGTACAGTGCCTTGGCTTCATCGCGGATGACGACGCCGTTCTTGAGCTCAACCACGCGTTTGCGCATCTCGTTGACGATGTCGTCGTCGTGCGTGGCCATAACCACCGTGGTGCCGTTCTGGTTGATCTTGTCCAGCACGCCCATGATGCCCATCGACGTGGTGGGGTCAAGGTTGCCGGTGGGTTCGTCGGCGAGGAGGATCCCGGGCCGGTTGACCACGGCGCGGGCAATGGCCACACGCTGCTGCTCGCCGCCGGACAGTTCGTGCGGAAGGCGGTTTTCCTTGCCTTCGAGGCCCACTGTCTTGAGGACCTCGGGCACGGTATCGCGGATGACGCTGCGGCTCTTGCCAATGACTTGCATGGCGAAGGCAACGTTGGCGAACACGTTCTTCTGCGGAAGGAGCCGGAAGTCCTGGAACACCACACCGATTCCGCGGCGCAGCCTGGGCACGCGCCAGCTGGAGATCTTGGCGACGTTTTGGCCGGCCACGTAGACGGCGCCCGAGGAGGCGCGGTCTTCCTTGAGAACCAAACGGAGGAAGGTGGATTTTCCGGATCCGGAGGCGCCCACGAGGAAGGCGAATTCACCACGGTCAATCTCAAGGCTGATATCGTCCAGCGCAGGCCGGGCCGTCTGGTCGTAGACCTTGGTGACATTTTCGAATCGGATCATGGCCCTAATTACCCTGCAGGGCACTACTGATGCAGCCCAGATCTGCAGCCGGCGCACGGGCATTCGTTTAGGGGAATAAGAGGCCCCGGCCCCTTGACTATACGCAGTCTTTTTGCCGGATTTCGGGGGTTTCAGGGGTGTGTCGCGGGATCGGGCCTACGCGGTGGGCCCCGCCGGGTGTTACTTCTCCGCGTTGCGGTTGTCAGTACGCCAGCGGATCCCGGCGTCGATGAAGTCGTCAATCTCGCCGTCGAACACCGCAGACGTGTTGCCCACCTCGTGTTCGGTGCGGAGGTCCTTGACCATCTGGTACGGGTTCAGGACGTAGGAGCGCATCTGGTCGCCCCAGGACGCCTTGACGTCACCGGCGAAGGCCTTCTTTTCTGCATCCTCCTGTTCCTTCTTCAGGAGCAGGAGGCGGGACTGCAGGACGCGCAGGGCGGCGGCCCGGTTCTGGAGCTGCGACTTTTCGTTCTGCATGGACACCACGGTGCCGGTGGGGATGTGCGTGAGGCGCACCGCGGAGTCGGTGGTGTTAACGGACTGCCCGCCTGGGCCGGAGGAACGGAACACATCCACGCGGATCTCGTTGTCCGGAATGTCGATGGAGTCCGTGGACTCGATGAGCGGGATGACCTCAACGGCCGCGAAGGACGTCTGGCGGCGGCCCTGGTTGTCGAAGGGGCTGATCCGCACCAGCCGGTGGGTTCCGGCTTCGACGCTGAGGGTGCCGAACGCATAGGGTGCCTTGACCTCGAACGTTGCGGACTTGAGGCCTGCCTCTTCGGCGTAGGACGTGTCCATCACCGTGGTGGGGTATCCGTGGCGTTCCGCCCAGCGAAGGTACATGCGCATGAGCATCTCGGCGAAGTCTGCGGCGTCCACGCCGCCGGCTCCGGCCCGGATGGACACCACGGCTTCCCGTTCATCGTACTCCCCCGAAAGCAGCGTCACTACTTCCAGGTCCTTCAGTGATTTCCGGATCGACTCAAGTTCGGTGGCCGCTTCGCCCATGGAGTCGGCGTCGTCCTCGTCCTGGCCGAGTTCCACCAGAACTTCCAGATCGTCGATCCGCGACACCAGCTTGTTCAGCCGCTCGAGCTCGGACTGGCGGTGGGAGAGCCGTGAGGTGATCTTCTGGGCCGCAGCGGGGTCATCCCACAGGTCCGGTTCGCCCGCGCGTTCGCTCAGTTCGGCGATGTCTTCCTTCAACGCCTCGACATCGCTGACTCGCTCGATGGAGTTGTACGTGGCGCGAAGGGCGCGGATTTCTGCGGAAAAATCAATATTGGCCATGGTTGTTTAAGCCTACGCTATCCGGCCGGAGGCCCGGACTCCCCCGCTGCACCTCAGCGGGTGAGCCGCGAACGGGCGGTGGATGCCGCTTCGATCCGGATTCCGTCCGGCACCAGGAAGTTCACCACCGGTGGGTGGACCAGCGAGCTGAGAACCACGACGGCGGTGGACCCGTCAGGGCTGCCGCTCGCCCCTGTCACGGCCAACCCGTCAAACCGGGCCGACGAGGGGCTTCCGGCCACGAAGTCAGCGGCGACGTTCCGGACGCGCTCGGAGCCCAGGACGGCGGACGGGCCCCCGCTCTCCCCCGCGACCTCACCCAGGGTATAGCTGTCAGCAGCAGCCAGCGAGGCGCCGTCGGCCAGGGACAGCAACCGCTTGTGTTCGAGGTAGACGCTGGAGATGCCGATGACCACGGTGACCACCAGCAGGGCCAGCACAACGTAGCCGATGATCATGACCATCATCTGGCCGTCTTCAGCTGTCTGTTTGGAGCCCCCTGGGGGTGCGGTTGCGACGGCGGCCTGGCCGCTCATTCTGCGGTCACCGGAACCTGCCGACCAGTTGAGTGGACGATGCCTCAACTTCGCTGACCTGCAGCCTAAAGTCGTCGTTGAAGGGAACGAAGGGCAGCGGCACGGTGAGATTCACGGTAATGGTTACGGCCGCCCCGGCGGCCTGGCAGTCGGCCGGATCGCAGCGGGTGGAGACCTGCGCGGCGCTAGTTTCGTGGCCAAAGTCCGCCAGCGCGATGAGGGCTGCCTGCTCAGCGGCGGCCTGGGCCGATGCTGCATTCGGCTGGGCCACAAAGACTTTCGCGGCCTGGTCGGCAGCACCCACCACGGCGAAGGAGCCGCCCTGGATCTGGCCCACGGTGATGATGAAGTACACGAGCGGCACCATGAGGAGGAGCGCCAAAAACGTGAATTCGACGACGGCGCTGCCCTCCTCCCCGCGCTCGTTGCCGCGGCGACCGTGGCACAGTGCCTCGCTGAACCTCTGCTTGAGGCCCCGTTTGGGGCAGGCCCGGATCTTGCGGCGGACCCGGCCGGTGTCACGGCTGGATGGCCGCATGGCCCTTCACCTCCAGCATGTCCCGCGGTCCGATGAGCCCGATGACGGGCAGGGGCGCCTTGATGGTCACTTCGAGAGTGCGCAGGCCTTGGAAGGTCACCACTGTGGTGCTGATGTCCTGGGCGAACTCGGCATTGAGTGCGGTCCCAATCAACATCGCTGCCCGATCCTCGGCATCCGAGGCACCTCGGTCCGCAAGCGTTCCATGGCGTGCACCGGACGCGGCAGCATCAATGAGCGTATTGCGGACGTGCAGGACCAGCGTGAGCTGGATGATGGCCAGGAAGAACATGGTGAGCAGCCCGCCCACCAGCACAAAGTCCACCACCGCGGAGCCACGTTCGTCCCTGCGCCAGTCCGGCATGCCCTATCTTCCGACCCTGTCCATGGCCTGGTTGAACATCGTTTCAAGCGCAGGGCCGGCCAGGGCCAGCAGCGCCGCCACCAGCACTGCGGACATCAGCGTGATCATCACCCACCCGGGCACATCACCCCGTTCCCGGTTGTCCGGGCCGGCCGCGCCGGTCGGCTGCGGGCTATGCGCTCTCGATGGAGACCCGTTGGTCCACGTCCACACGCCAGCCAGCAGAGTGATGAGCAGCAGTCTGCCCGAGATTCCAAGATTTTTCATTGTGGTCCCATTCAGTGAGTGTTGCGGATGGTCGGTGGATGTACGTGGTTGGGGATCTGACAATGGAGTGATGATCATGGCTACAGTCCAAGGCTGATGGCAGCGATGCCGGGGAACACTGCGAACACCACTGTTAAAGGAAGGACGCCAAAGACTAAAGGAACCATCATGGCGATTTCCTTTTTGCCCGCCGATTCCATCAGGTCCCGTTTTGCGGTGTCCCGGACATCCTGGGCCTGAGCCCGCAAAACATCTGCCAAGGGTGTTCCGCGTTCGACCGCGACGATGATGCCGTCCACAAATCTGACCAGCGGGCCGAGGTCCGTCCGGGCAGAAAACTCCTGGAGTGCTTCCACCAGTGGTTTCCCTGCCCTGGTTTCAGCGAGGATCTTGGAGAATTCCTTGGCCAGTTCGCCGTTGGCGCTGCGGCAGACGCGGTCCAGTGCGCCGGTGGCACTTTCGCCGGCGCCGACAGCCAGAGCCATCAGCTCCGCGAGGCTGGGGAATTCAGCCATCATCCGGGACTCCCGTTTGCTGATCTGGACGCCCAGCCAGAAGTCGCGGAAGAGAAAGCCGCCAAGGGCGCTTCCGAGGACGGCCACAACGGCGAGAAAGGGACTAAAGCGACCGGCCGCCGCGCTCAACACTACGATCGCCAGTGAAATGACGAAGCCCGCGGCGGCCCAGAGCAACTGCTCGGCCCGAAAATCCACCGTCGATTTGTTGATCCCGGCCTGCGCCAGGCGGCGGGTCAGCGCCTTTGATCCAAGGTTCAGGCGGCCGAGGGCGGTGAGTCCGTCGTGAAGCAGGGGCCGCACAATCCGCTCCAACGGTCCAAAGGGTGTGGCATTCTGTCCGGTGGCGCGCAGCAGTCGGGATTCCAGGTTTTGCGATTTCAGCTGCGGCTCGATGCGCTGAATGAACGTCAGCGGCCGCATAAAGGGGACACGGACAAAAACCAGCCATAGGCCCACCCCGAGGACGATGCCGCACACAACAGCGGCTGCCGAGAGCCCGTTCATCGAAGCACCCTTTCGTCCTGCGGCAGTGCGCCGATGCGCAGCATGATGGAGTAGCAGATGAGCGAGACCACCAGGCCGCCGAGCAGGACGCCGGCGCCCATCGGCGTGTTGTAGGCACTCACGGCCTCGGGACGGGTGGCCAGGAGGAGCATCACAATCCAGGGAGCGGCAACGGCGAGCCGGGCGGCGTTGACCGTCCAGGATTGCCGGGCTTCCAGTTCGCTGCGCGTGCGGGCGTTCTCGCGCAGGAATTCGGCCAGCGTGCCAAGCAGTTTACCCAGGTCCGAGCCGCCCACCTCCCGCGTCAGCCGGAGCGCCTCGACGATCCGGTCTGCGACGGGATCGGCCAACCGGTCCTTGAGCTTGTTGAGGGATGCATCGAACTGGCCGCCTGCCCGGTAGTCCGCCCCGAAGTCGCGGAAGACGTGCCGGAGCTCCTCGGGCCCCTTCTCCCCCAGCTGGATCAAAGCCTCCGGCAGCGAAAGACCCGCGCGGATGGCGGACCGCAGATGATCAACCACATCCGGCCAGAGTTGGCGCAGCACGGCGGTCCTTCTGTTCGCCCGCCACCGAACCACACTGACCGGGAGCCAGGCGCCGAACAGTCCGAAACAGAGCGACATGGGCCAAGTCCCGCTGACCACAAAGAAGATGAGTGCCACAAAGACGCCCAATCCCAGGCAGGAGGCAACGAGGCCGGCGGCCGTGACTTTCTCGATTCCGGCGGAGGCGAGCAGATCCTCGATGCGGCTGGCCCTGGGACGCCGCCTCACCGCCGTCGGCTTGTCCCAGAATGACCACCAGATAAGGAACAGGCCCGTGCCGGCAAGTACCCCGAACAGCGGCGCCATCAGCGCGGCTCCAGCAGCGCTGCGACGTCGTACCCGGCGCGGGCAAACTTCTCCGCCGCCGGCATGGAGTTGGCGCGCGGCTGCAGCTGGCCGTCCGCCATCGCGAAAACCATGGACGACTCGATGATTCCGTTCTCCACCCGCCGGCCGAGGGAGAGGATCTCGGTGACTTGCCTGCGGCCGTTGGCGTGGCGGCTGCAGTGGACCACCAGGTCAATGCAGGACGCCACCGTGGGGACAACGAACGCTGAGGAAATGTTTTCGCCGGCGAGCAACGGCAGCGTGCAGATCTTCGTCACGGCGTCGTGGGCAGAATTTGCATGGACGGTGCACATCCCTGGTAGTCCACTATTTAAAGCGATCAGCATGTCCAGGCTCTCGGCTTCACGGACCTCGCCCACCACAAGTCGGTCCGGGCGCATCCGGAGCGCTTCCTTGACAAGCCTGCGCAGCGGAATCTCGCCCTCGCCCTCGAGGTTGGGCTGGCGGCACTGAAGCCCCACCACGTCCCGGAGCGGAAATTGGAGTTCGAAGATTTCTTCAACAGTGATAACGCGTTCCCGGCTGCCGATGCTGGCGGCCAGGCAGTTGAGCATGGTGGTCTTACCCGCCTGGGTGGCGCCCGAGACCAGGATGTTCAGTCCGCTGGAGACCGCGGCCCCAAGGAACCGGGCGGACTGCGGCGTCAGGGTGCCCAACTCGACCAGGTGCTCCAACCGGCTGGCCTTCACCACAAATTTGCGGATGTTCACTGCCCAATGCCGGCGGGTGACATCGGGGATGACGACGTGGAGCCTGGAGCCATCGGGCAGGGCGGCGTCCACAATATGTCAGTTCTCGACAAGTCGACTCCGGACGCTCAAGCGACCACAGATATGCGTACAAGTCATCGGGCACGACTGGGTGACGATGACATATATCCCCGATCGACGCGGCGAAGGTCTCTGGGTCAAGAACAGTTGGGACGGTCGACTCACGCATCGCGATGGAAGGTACAAAGGCACTCGATGACGAGCGGTTGCTGGGCAGCCTTCAATTCCAACTCCCGGACAGCGCGACTGCGCGCCGTAAGAAAGTCGTCAAGTATTTCACTGGCGACTAAGCAAATCGCCGCCACCCAGTGGCTCTAGCTACTGCCCGACGGCGATTCGAAGCACTCAAACCGATCTAAGGTGGATCGATTCCCCATTCCTCCCAGAGGCGGTTGAATTGATCTGGGTACAGCCAGAAAAACTTCCGTCCCGATTCGTCCTAGAATTGGACCACAAGCAACAACTTACTCGTGAGGAATCACGGGACGTTCCCGGCGGTAAACCGGGCGGCAATTGATCTGGTAGATCGTTGTCGTTAGACGCTGACTCCCGAGCGGACCCAGTCAGCGGATGGTGTTCTCGATAGACAAGAGAACACCGATGTAACACTCAGAGGTTGCATCGGATTACTAAGAAGCCTCGGCACTATTCAGTAGTCCAACCATTTCGCTTTCGCGACGGTTGGGCTCCATGGACACTCCGATACTCCCGCTTATCCAGAAGCGGCATCAGCAGTTCTCTCGTGCTTCCAAACAATGCGGTCCTTGCATGAAGCCAGTCCTGCTCGAAAAGATCGATGCCCGAACCGCCGAGGTCGTCGGCATGGTCATGAAGCGCTGCAACGCCCGTCACTACAGCGACTGTTTTTCGTGCGCTTCTCTCTGGCACGGCGACTCGTACCGCATGGGGCGCGATGGTCTCCGTCACGAGGGCATGACCTACGTAAAGGTCACCCTCACCCTGCCAGCCTTCGGGCGGGTGCATTACAGGGATGCCGGTAGTTCTAAGCGTTGCCACTGCTCGAAGATTCACGCTGCCGGGGACGCCATACTTGGCACCCCCATCAGCACTCACCTCTTTGACTACGAGCGGCTCGTCCGGGCAAACGCGACTCTCGGTAAGCTTTGGACTCGCAGCATGGCTCTTCTAACCAAAATCATCAGCAGCCAACAGACGGATGGTACCGTCCCGCCCGTTAGCTGGTTCGGCGTGCCCGAACCCCACTTGTCGGGGGCGATGCATGTACATGCGGTTCTTCGCCTCGATCTGGCTAGAGAGAGACTCGGTATATACACCGATGGTCAACGAGTGCGCTCAGGACTCGTGGAGGACTTCTTTGCCGGGTTCCGCTCCAACACTACTATCGGTGGCTTACCTTTCGAGATGGCGTGGGGATCGAACGTCATGGCGGAAGTAGCAACGCAGTTGGATGAGGACGTGAGCATCTCATACCTACTCAAGACCACGGGGACTCGCCAGCCAATGCAACTTTCTTATAAGGGAGGTGCGCGCGGTCTTCACATTGCCCACGCGCAGGACGCCGCATTCCGGCTCATTGCGTTGCAACAGCAACACTGTGAGATCAGCCCCTCGGTCGCAGCCAAGAGGTATCGGAAGACGTCAGCCGGATGGGTCGGCGATTCAATCCTGAAGAGCCGGAACTGGACCACGCTTACTTTTACGTCGTTGCGCAAGGAACGAGCTGTTTACGGTTCTAAGAAATCCGCAACGGTCCATGCCAACACGGACATCCAGTGGCGATTCGCAGGGCGTAGAGTCCTCCCGATGGTGCCGCCGGAAGCGGCACACAACGTCTTAACCCCATCCGAAAATCAGCCCGTTCCCGCGCAGGGCATATCAGTCCCCACCCAAGTTCCGGCGGAGCAGGTCGCGGGTCAACTGCGAACTCGCACGCCTTGGATATGTATAGATACTTTTCATCCGCTTGATCATGGAAATCAGTTCCCCATTGCCGTCGATCTCCCCCTATGGGTCAAACAGCATGGTTCCTCTATCGGGGTCGGGGACGGTTGACGAGGTCTCAGTAGCCAAACGGCGCTTGCTGGTCACGAAGAAGCGCAAGAACGTCCAGCGACATTCGTTGGACGTTAGAGTCGCTTAAGCGTGTGGCTATGGATCAGGGGGATGACCGATGGGGAAAAGGGACAACACAATGGTCTTGTCGTACGACAAGACCTCCTGTGACCGTTGCGGCGCCGCAGTTCGCGTGGTCGCCCAGCCATGCCCCGAGTGTGATCGCAAGCCCGCTGTCGAGGAAACGAATGGCGCCGTGAATGCCCGTCGCACGATCGTGGATGGGATCAGAGCATCTATTGCTGACGATGCAGTTCGCGAACCGGCGCCACGGCTAGGGGTTCCAACCGTCACGTTGGATCAGCTCGACAACTACCTTGAAAACGCGCTAGAGCCCGTTCTCAGGTCCTTTTCGAAGGTTGCTCGTCGATCGACAACCGCTCAAGAAATAGCCACGCTCACCCAATTGGTGCGCCGCCAGCTCGACATGCTGGCAGCAGCAGCGACTATTCCCCGCAAGCGTCCCGACATTGAACGCATGAAGTACCTCAAGGATCAGATCGACGACTTCGGTCACTTGATCAATCGGTACCTCGACGCCCTCGCAGCCCCAAGCATGCACGAAGCCCAACGGCACGCGCGCCAAGCTCAGAGCCATATCGACGGGATGACGTCACGGCGCACGGTCCAGAATAGGATCAACGCCGCGCTGGGCGAGGTCAGCTCTGCTGACCTCTTAGATGCTGGCGGAATTGACCTGTTTCGGGCGCTCAGTGTCAGGCATGACGGACTGTCTGTGGCTGAATTGGAGCAACGAGGAAGTACCGAGTTCTCACATTTGTCCGGGCGGAAGCCCGAAGTCGGAACCGGGCTTTCATACCTAATGTGTGACCTGATTTCGGAGTCGAATTTTGACAGGGACCGATTTCGGACAGTAGTTCAGGAAACCGCTCAGTTGTGCAAGAGCAAATGCGAGACACTGGATTCACTGGCTGGGGACGCTGTCCTCCTGTCTGACCTTCACGAAGCCAAACTGAGGGCTGTTCAGGCTTGGGTTCGTTTTCAACGTACCGTCGCCGGGAGGATAACCACACCGTCCCTCGTACGAGAGGTTGTCGCGCTCTACAGCGAGGTGTTTGAACAGGTTGGAATCCCCATCATGGGTTCCCTGCTTCTGTTGTCCGGTCAGAAGACCATGCCCTACGCCAAGCTGCGTACGCAGAACGCCACAGGGATCGCAGACATCGTTTCCAAGACCCCTGCCCTGTCGGGGCTAGTTCACGGGCTGGACAATAATCTCCGTAACGCGACATCCCACGGGCACAGCTACACGGTCAACGAAGACTCGATTTCAATAAAATTGAAGAGTCATCAGGGGATACTGACGTTCGCGGACCTGACCGACAAGTTGATGACGCTAATCGAGAGCTTCACCGCGATCCAACTAGTCATGGACGATGAAGTATCCTCACGCGGGCAGGACGGACATCAGGTACGAGACCTCGAACTCTACGGGTTTTCGACTTCTGCTGTTGTCCGACTCTTGCTGACCGCACTTGACGTCACAGTGCATTCCATAGCGGATGATGCGGCGATTTGGCAGATAACAATCGGCGACACAGACCGGAGCAAATTCACTCTTGCAAAGGTCATCTGCAATGCGCTGCCGTCGAGCGTTGATACTTTGATACTGCGCTACGAACTAAATGCCGATGTCCATGTACTGACGGTCGCCGTCCCGGCACTCCGGGCTGTTTCGGCGCAACAACTGTCCGATCCGCTGAAGTTCCTCCAAGCCGCTGGATCGGTGCAAGTGGACGGCATCCCTGTGCTCGATACACCGGGGCGGAGACGCGTCATCGCGCGCCATCTCTCGAAAGTCTTAGCAGCAGACGACATCGGCGAAGTTGGTCGTCTTCGCACCTTGAGAGCGGCTGCTCAAACATGGTCCGACACTGAAGTTGTCGAAGCAATCCAAGGCGCCATCAGATGGCTCCGAGGCGTACCACCCCAAGCCGGAGACCAGAACTATCGGCTGGTGCTGACAGGCGTACTCGATGAGTGGAATCGGGCGGGTGACTTGGACTTACCCTAGATTGAAGTGCTCTCGCATGTACCGCAGGGCTCGCTTCGATCCTTTGAACTTAGTCGGAGTCGCGACGCGCTAAACCGCACGCGAGTTGCGAATGAAACGCGCGTTACGCCCGAAGGAAGCTCAATATTTCAACTCTAAGTCGACTAGATAACGCGAACATGACAAAGCAGGTTCACATCAACGCGATGGCGCTGGAGTGCACTCAGACTCGTCCCCAACTAACCGAGTTGTCCGTGGCATCTCGGATTTCGCAGTCTTGGGATATGCACCCCGAACGAATACTCACCGCACTTCTGGTGGGGATAGACCCAGCGCTACGGGATAAGCCACGAACCCTCAGTTACCCCCTATATGTGGGGTGCCATAGACTCCCTTGCCTCTTCTCTGCTACGAGTTCTTCAACATTGACTCATTGGGGACTGCAATACGAGCGAGTGTTTGTAGCCGAGGGGCGATGGACACAAACACATTGCTGTCCAAGCCCCTCTAATTGTTCACTCCGGTTATGGGCGGCGCTGCGCGCGGCATCGAGGCGGGCGGACGAATTTCAGTGATGTCGTCATGTCTGCTGAGAGCTGATGTTTGGTAGACGCGGAAACATGTAGGGGTAGTGCAATATGTGACTACTGAACAGTGTCCCCTTCGCTTTCTCTCGTGATATTCCTTCATCTTTCCTGTGAAGCGGTGCTGATGTGGTGGAGAGTTCGAAGCCAGCACGAAGCTTCGCCCCTCTTAGTCGTCTCCAGTCGTGAGGGCGGCGCTGAGCGCGGCTTCGGGGCGGCGGCAAGATTGTCGGTGGTGAACGATAGCCTCCGGCTATGACTCTTCCAGCAGCCACAGCGGAACAGATTTGCCTCCTTGGTCCGGCAGACGGCTTCACCTTCGATGACATCTACGAGACCGCTCCCCCTTCCCAGTTTGTGGCTGCCGTGCACCATGGCGCGCTCTGCTGTGGTGATGCCTATGAGGACGCCGCAGGACACGACGATGACGAGGTGTGTGATTGCATGCCGCCGACGAGGGGTCTCTATGCATTGGACCTTGACGCGAGCAGCGCTGACGGTTCGCGCTGGGTTTATGTATACGAGCGGGAGGTGCTGTGATTGCCCTTGTGGACGCATTGATGCGTGGCGGCGGACTGGAAGGTGCATCTCCCAAACAAATCCGCGCCGTGCTGGACAAGCTGTCGCTCATCGCGGTCGTGGTTCCGCATGGCAGTCTGCCTGAAGCCCGTTTCGGTGTGGCGGAGGGACAGGCATATGTTGCTCTGCTGAATGTCGATGGTGCAATGAATTCGACGAAGCCATTTGAGCACCACTATGTGTCCCCGTCGAGGGCTATGCGTGCGGTGAAGGAAGCGATGGCGGTGCACGCTGCGATAACCACAGAGGTGCCACACCGTCGTGCCGCCTATGACAAGGCGCGTGAGCAGTACCTCCGGCACCAACTCGAAGCCACGAGTGTTGCTGCTGGCGGCGCTCAGGCGCTTGCTGTGGGCGCGCTGTGATGAGCGTGGCTCCGGGTTATCCGATTCGGCGTTGGACGGATGAGCAGTTGGATGAACATGCAACTGCTGGTCCGCATGCGCCAGCGACATGCCAAGGCTGCATCCAATTGCACCGGAGGGCATTTGAGCGTGCGGCTGTTGCGCGTGGCGATGTCGCTGAACGTTTTGCCGAAGGATGGCTGTGATGGATATTCGAATTGCCAACGAGCAAATGGTCGCGTTCCTTGGGCTAGTCATCGCGAATGATCTGGCTGATGTCCTCGCGATTCGCAGCGAAGCGGGAGCGTACTGGACATCGTTTGAGCGTGAGCCTGCCGAAGACGGCACCGTATGGACGCAGGTCGGTACCAAGGTTTTGGTAGCGGATGGCACACCCGCGTTTCTTGATTATCTGATGATAAGCGGTTGTCCCGAGATTTATGCGGGGCGACTGCGCGCGCAGCGGGCGACGCTGTCAGAGGTCGCAAAAATCTGCGACATAAACACGAAGTACCTGCTATTGCTGTCGATGGCGCGCGCGTGGGACAACTGTGACGGCTTCGACCCTGCTTGGGACGGGGTTCCCGCTTTCAAATCCGCATTGCACTACAGCGATGATCTGGCTGATGCGATTCAGCGGGGAATGCCTGCGGGTACGGCAAGCTCGGGCATCATTGCTGGTGGCTGGCTCTAGGTTGCAGTCCGTAGACTCGCCGGTCTGACGTTTGCTCTACGGCGCGGTGACCGTGGGCGATGTCATCGCGATGACTGCGTCAGCGACTAGCTCGATGCACGCAGAGTCGCGAGCCCTTGGCGTCGTCACCAACCGTTGCGCTTGCGGTAAAACTTTTCCTGCTCTTTCCGGGCTGCGTCGGCGCGATCCCGGCTTCGCTGTGCATACCACCTATCGGATTCGCGCTGACGTTGGGCAGCCGCTGCATTCTTGTTTGCAGCACGCTCGCTGGGCGTGGCTCCGCCGAGCGCGATACCGAGCAACTCCCTGCCGAGCTTCTTGCCCGCTTGGTTTCTTGCGTAGCGTGCCGCTTCCTTAGCATCGAACTGTTGCTGCTCGAACGATTTGTTCTTAACGTGTTCAGTCCAGCCGTCCCCGTGCCAGTAGCGGATGTTTCCGTGGTCAATCGGGTCGTCATACCAGCCCTCCGGGTCTGCGGCGACATGTTCGGTCCACCGGCTGTCCCAATAACGAACCCTGCGATCCCCGAGACTCTGCTGCGGGTCGATGTACCATCCCGCCTCGCCCCAACTCCTTGCCGAAATATTGCTGAACAGCTCCATCGCACGGGTGTTTCTGGCTGCCTTGAGATCCCACGCTTCAGGAAGGTCCTCATCCAATTCGTTGAGCAAATGGATAATCATGTCCCTGATGCGCATACGTTTGGACCATATTGCGGTGTTCCAGAAAATGACGCAATCCGGATTGTTCGGGTCTTGAATCCAGCCCTTGGACGTAGGGTCATCCGGTAGCCCGTGGTTCGACACAGGGCGGTCAGAATCTTCGGGCTCGTGGATGACCGGACGTGCCGCACGGGCGCGCGCCGCAGCTTCAAGACGCTGCCTTTCATATTCTTGGTCAGCCGCATCGACGTTTTCGTTTATTACGTTCAGCTCCGCCGACGATGGATCGGTGAGCCGGTCCATCCGGTCGCGTTCCGGCACCGCTATCCCTCTCTTGCGAAGAGCCCAATCAAGGTTCGCGAGGATCTTCGCGGGCGTCCCATAGAATCCGGTTATACGGGAGCCGTCAAACCAGACAATCTCGTCAGGGTTATCGCTGTTCGGCACGAAGCGGGCAGCGGGAACGACGCCGATCCCCTCTGATTGGGCGACGCCGCCGAGCATCAGCAGCCACGACAGCGGCACCGAGTCATGCCCCCATGCCCCGTCCCAGTACCGCCGTCTGGTGCTGTCCGAAGCATCCGGATACCATCCCATTTCGGTAGGCGCGGCTGAAACCAGCTCGTTTCGCTTGAAGTACTCCGGTCCCGGAATGCGCCCAAGGTGGTCGGTCGCAGCGGACAATTCAAGATAGGTCACTCTGTCGTCGGTCCAATCGCCATCCCAATAGCGGGCGAACCGCGTGTCCTCCGGGTCGTTTTTCCATCCGACGGACTTCGTGACCTGCGACATTGTCTCCCCCAAAATAGTGCGCATCAAAGTTAGTAACCGTAGCGTATCCCGGTGCGTTGGGAATGCACCGCTTCACCTGCCAAACCGCTCCGAAGAAAGCAAGAATCCCAGCCGCAAATCAACTGGCGCTTATTGCTATTTCAGTTCTCAGCGCACCGCGTTCCATGTCCCGGAACGGCGCTTCCTAGAAAGAGTTCTGACAACAAGAGCGACAAAGCCAGCGAGAACAAGAGCGACACTCACAACGACCAGAATCGAGCCGAGCGCGCCATCGCCTGACCGATTCACCACCGCAACTACATCCGATTCCCGCATACATTCGGTCTGCATCGCAGACGGGGTGCTACTTGCGTGATGACACGGGAGACGCTGGCACACCAGAGACCGATCCTATGGGACGGTTACCTGCCCCGCTGCGGGGACAGCCGCTCGGACAGAGCTGTCGCTTGCGAAGGTAGAGCTGCCATTGCCCTGCGCGCTCTCGGGGTACGTTGCTCGACATTTTCTTACGACGGTGGCGGTGAGCTGGAGCGAAGGCACTACTGCTTCACCACGAAGTACGTGCCCTCTTCGTCGTCAGAGAATGCCGCCAGTCCACTGTCCGCAATTACATACGGTGCCGCATTGACGCCCACCTCAATTTTCGGCGATTCTTCCTCGTCCATATTGAAGTAGGCGACGGAATCGTCGCTCACTCCATACACGTCCCCGCTGTTGTTGATTCCCCTCGGGCGGAAATTGATTGCGCTGACAATTGGAAAGACCTTGTCCTCGGCGATATTCAGGATGCCGCCGTCTCTGCTGCCGTACTTGGAGTAGGCAACGTAGTTTCCGTTCTGGCTACTTACAGCGATCTTGAGGCATTCCTTATCAGGCACACCAAGGTTCGTGACCGGCTCTCCGCTATGAAGGTTCAGAACCCGGCACATGCTCGTAGGAGCGGCAGAGTAGATGTCTGAGTGGTCCCAGCCGACGATCTGGATCAGGCTGCCGAACTTCTCCACCCTCCCCGGAACTCCAGCAGTCCATTTTCCGTCGGTCAAGCCGTTCACACCGCGAAAGAGGTCAACTCCGTCATAGTTTCCAACCCATTTGGCTCCAGCCAGCGTCGGCTCAGGCGACAAAGCGCCATTCTCAATGTTCATCACCTGTGACTTCGTGACCGAGTAAGTGGAAGAGCCGGTCTTCACGGTCGTGCTAACGCGAACCGAGTCGTCTTTGACGGCGTTGATGTCGCTCTCTCCGCCTCTGCTGCCCCTCTGATAAGCCTTGTCTTCACCGACGAAGACAGACTCGCTGGGCCCGAGAACCTTGGAGAACCGCACTGTGCCGCTCTCATCGATGACGGTGACTGAGGACGCGATCGTCGCCTTGTCCGCAGCGACGCTGGTCGGATCGCCCTGTGACACCCCATTTTCGATGTACACAAGGTATCCCTTCCCGTTTCGCGAAATGCGGGACAGGCTGGAGCCCTGAACCGAAAATGCCGTCTGCTGCTTCGAGACGTACACCCTGCTACCCGAGCCGTCCACGACAACCAAAGCCCCCTGCCCGCTGTTGGTATCTGGTGAAGGGGACATTCCAGAGTCCGGTACGAAAGTCTCAACGTAGCCGGTGTAGTTCCCGACGGAGAACACTGCCTTTGCGGTGGGACCGGTGGTCGCCCACCAGCCTGCACCTCCCTGCCATGACGCAGGAAATGTGACCGTGCGGGCTTTCAGCGGGTCCTGAAAGTTCCTGTCCTTCGGTCCGGACTCGGCTGCGGAGGACTTGGAATCCGCGCCATCCTGCGGTCCCAACGGCTGAGTGCCGCCCGAAGCGCAGGCTGTCATACCTATGACTGAAACAAGTGCGAGCAGCGTGAACGAGCTACCGATTTTTCCCAAGGGGTTGCCTCTCTCTATGTTGAATTGGATTGTCTGAAGGGGAAGATGCGCAGAGACCTCACCTGAAGCTGGACTGCTGTCGTGGCTGCGGACAACGCAGACGACGCATCCACATCGGAGGCAGCCGTCCCCGAGATACACCCGGATTTTTCCGCCTAGCCGTGGCAAGTCTCCACGCCAGATACGGCTGCTGACCTCTCATTGGCAGCGTCGCTGTCACCCGATCCAGCGGGTGCCGCGTCCGCTCTTTCTAAATTGTCGACTGACAACTACGGCGACAAAGCCGGCGACAACAAGGGCGACAATCAGAAACACGAGAGCCGGATTCCCTGCGCCATCTTTGGTGACCACAGCAGACGCTTCGAATTGCTCCGCAGCCGTCGTCAGTGTCGTAGTCGGCGCGGGGCTAGGTGCTGCGGTGGTGGTGGGAGCAGACGGCTCCGAGGGCTGCGCGGGTACACCGGTCGGGGCTGGCTCGACCTTGACGGTCTCTGGTGAAGCAGCGGGGTCCACGACGGCGGGAGCGGCTTGGGCTGCCGGAGACCGATACTGCGTGACGGCTGGCTGACCCTGTACGGGCACGGGAACTTGGTAGGCGGGAGTTGGAGCAACATAGACGGGTGCCGGTGCGGGCGGGACGTACGGAGCCGGAACTGGTACGGGAGCTGGCGGAGCGTAGGGAGCTGGTGCCGGAGGCAGAGGTGGTGGAGGAATTGTTCCGGGCGCACCAGTGCCGCCACTTCCACCGTTCCCGGTGCCACCATTGTTGCCGCCGCCTGTCCCCGGACCCGTGCCGTCATCCTGACAAACCTGTGCGCCGTTCGACGCCGTCCAGCAAACCGTGGCTGCATGCGCTGGCGCAGCCAGCACGCTAGCGCCGCCGATAAGTAGCAACGCTGTAAGCAATAGCTTCGAGATTGTCCGCACGTATTCCCCCAAGTCGATGACGCCGTCCTCGATGCACGACGCCCTTCATCTCAGAATCCTAATGCATAGGGTCGACCATTTAAGGTCTAATCGAGAATGCTCGAATTATGCCTTGGTCCCCGGAACTCTCACGACGCTTGGGAGAAACAATTCGGGCTGTCCGTCTGAGTCTTGGTCTTAGCCAAGAGAAACTTGCTCAACGAGCCCAGATTACAAAAAATCAGGTCCAGCTCCTCGAAGCTGGCAGGGGGCACACGCGGCTTCTTGAGCCAATCTCAAACCCCAAGCTTTCCACCCTGTACGGGTTGGCGGACGCCCTAGGCATGGACCTACGGGACTTGCTGCCGCAGACTGACCAGCCGCCCGAGACATTTGGCGTCCTCCCCGTTCAGGGATGATGACGCCGCACCGAGGAAGGTAGCGCTTTGCTCGGCGATGACAACGCGAAACCTCCACTAGTCACGGCAGTTCTTTAGCTGGCGGCTATTGCGGCCCAGTCTGCGTTGCTGAGCCAGCTCACGAGGTCTGCGCCCGTTAAGCACGACGGAGATGCCCGCAATTGACGTGAGTACCTCGACTCTTCCTTGCCTCGGACGCGCCCCGAGTTATCCGGAACGGATTTTGCATGGAGAACCAGCGCCCCGTGTCGAGCCCTTGAGATCATCACTGAGAGCGTACGCGCCTCCTCGGCAAGTTCCTCAGAGGATTTTGCTTTGAAGAAGGGCAGAACACCTTCTTCCGCTCCAACAACACAAACCCAATCGAACTGCTGCCCCTTTCCTGCATGACCACTCAGCAAATGGACACCGGGAGAAGTTGTGAACGCGGATCGGTCACCAATCTTGACGCGCCCACGCAGTTCCTCGATCTCAGTCCCGCGCACAAGTTCGTCGTGTGCCCACTCCATCGCTTCCCGGAGGGATTTGCTAGCGTCGGGGTCCTGAATCGTGCCCGCGTCGCCCATGCTGAGGAGATACTGTATCGGGTTCTCCGCGCTCTCCCATTGCTCCAGCTTTAGTTTTGACAGGATTCGTTGGGTGACGATCGCGGTCTCGCGATCCAAAAGCGGGTCATCCCACCGGTGCCACGGCAGATCTCCTACTCGCATCAACTCGTCAACGAAACGTCTTCTTCCGACTGTTCGAGCTATGACCCCAACCCTGTGCTGGGGTGCACGCTTTAGGACGTAGCGGGCGAACCTTGACACCCACTCTGCTTCCTTTTCCACATCAGCGAAGGACTGGACGGCTCCCAGTCCGCCTGACGTCCACCTTTCCGGTTTAGCGCAGACGAGTTCCTCGCCGCCTGTTTGGTCTCGAAGGACATTGACGAGGTCCAAGACCGAGGGCGACGACCGGTGCGATTCAGCGAACGAGATCTGCGCCTTCGAGTCTCCTCTAATGGACTCGTGCACCGCGCTGGGCGCGGCGCCAGCAAACGTGTAGATGCCCTGAGCTAAATCGCCCGCGAACGTTATCCTGTCGCTGCCAATGCTCTTCAGCATCCGAAGCTGTTGAAGAGTCAGGTCTTGGAATTCGTCTACGACAACACATCCGAAGTGCTGATTGTAAATTTCTGCGACCCACGGACTCTGGAGAACGAGTTCAGCGAGACGGGGCAGGTCTTCGTACGTGAGGCGACGTTCCTGCTGACGTTTGGTTTCTATCGTTTCTGCGATTGGATCACCGAGCGCTCGGATCATCTCAAGCACTTCGTCATCGTTGAGTGACTGCAACTTGACCCGCTGGAGAACGCTGCGTACTTCATCAGTCCGATCGTAGCCAAGCCGCAAAGCACGACATTCTGCTGCAACCCAGTCACTGTCTGGCATCAGAACGTCGGGCGAAATACCGATTACGTTTCCGTGGGATCGAATGATCCGAGCTGCCAGTCCGTGCAAATTGGCTATTGTCACCTTTTCGCGCAATGTTCGAGCATCGACGTAGTCTGCAAGGCGTTCGCGAATATTATCGCGAGCCTTCTTGGAAAAAGTGACGACAAGTACACGTCGAGGGCTGCTGACCTGACCTCTAGCGAGAATTCCGGCGACCCGGAGCGCCAGTGCTTCCGTTTTGCCGCAACCCGCAGGAGCGACGACCATCAGGCTTAGCTCTGTCATGTCCCGTATTTGGGCTTGCTTGGCTGTCGGGTTTACCAAGTCGTACGCTCCGCGATGTCGCTAAGCATGGCGTCAACACTGGCGACTTTGCGCGCAGATGCTTCGTCCATAATGCTGGCTGCAACCAGTGCTGCCCGCACTTTGTAGCTGCTCTTGTACCGACAAAACTCAGCAACGTCAGAAGGTTGCAGAGTCCCACCCGGTCCGGAAGGTTTGCAGTTCCTCAATTCGTTCTTGGTGAAGAGCTTGGAGGATTCTATGGCGGCGAACAACTCGGCGTAACCGAGCGCGGAGACGTACTCATCCTCTAGGTCTGTCTCCGATACAAAGACCGAGTTGGCTGAAAAGTCCCCTTCTGCCAAACCGAGGTGCAACTCGGTTTGGCTAACAGCGTCACGGTCAATGAGCAGCGACATGTCCACATCGAATCCGGAGCTGCCGAAGAGCTTGTGGACATACTTGACATCGCCCGCTCCGCCGAGTTCCACCAGAGCGACCCCAAGCCGATCGAGGTCTCGGTCCGTCAAGTCCCCGACTCTCTGCACGATGATCCGGTCTGCCGGTCCCTCCACCAGCGTCACTCGACGTGAGGTGAGGGGCTCCAGCTTGGTTGCTACCCACCAGTGCGCAAGCAATCGCTCTTCAGCGTTAAGGAAGCCCGCTGAGGGCTGAACAATGACGCCACCGGGCTTCACTACAACGACGTCGTCGACCTCAAAAATGCCAACGATGTCGGGCGAGTGCGTCGCCAATATCTTCTGGTTGACGCCGTCTCGTAGCAGGCGACCCAAACTCCGCTGGCTTGAAGGATGTAGATGGATCTCGGGTTCATCGACAGCCACGATATTGGAGGATTCTGCAACGAGGTCATACAGAGCGATGGCGAAAAGCGCCCGCGCACCGTCGGACTGCTCCGTCATGTTCTTCAACTCGCCTTGCCTGCGAATCTGAAGTCGTACGTCCCGAAAAAGGTCCTCAGTCGCGGTGGATACGAAACTCAGGTCATCCTGCCGAATGCCCTCAGGAAGCGCCTTCGTAAGCTGTTTCGACAACTTAGCGCGCAATAGCGCAAGCACTGCCGAGTCGTCGAGCTTCCCCTGAAAGGAATTCACGACCGCCTTGAAAGCAGCCTCCTCCTCCCCGAGTTCAATCGCCGAGAGAATGTCGTCCAACGAACTGTTGCGGTCATCGCGGAAATCCCGCGACGAAGAATGAGCGGCGCCTACCGTCTTCCAGCCCAAACTCTGGAGCTGGTCCCGTGAAAGTTGCCTCCCCGTCGAACCATCCGGGGCGCTCCTATCTATGTTGAGAGTCTCCTCGGAGTCGAGGTCGGCTGCGAGCATGATTCGGAGGTACTTCTCCCCTGTAGAGGGATGAACATGAATCTCGTCAGGAAAATGAGCATAGTCATCTGCCTTCAGGTCGACCAGAATAGCTTCCACGACGAAACTCCTCGATTTGTCGCGGAAGTCCTCAGGACTTATGCGGCTGTACAAGGACGCGGTCGAAGCTCCGAGGAGAAGGTCCATACAACGCAACAAGGAGGACTTTCCAACATCGTTCGGACCAACAATCACCAGATGGTTCCGCACCTCTACAGTGCAGTCCGCCAAGCGACTGTGGTTCTCAATTCGCACAGAGCTGAGCTTCACGGACGTCCCCAATGTTCGAAACCAAAGCTGTGACCCGTCGCCCCAGCACTTCAACGTCTCAGTATCGCAAAGCGTGCGGACTTCAGTCCCCGCGACATGCCCACTCGACATCTACAGCGCGTTCCTCCGCAGGGACACAAGTGCAATCGCAGGACAGCTTGCTCATTCGAGCCCGGATCTTCCCTTCCATTCAAGCCAAGAGCGGCGCTACCGCCGATCCGTTCACCAACGCCGTCCATCCACCTGCGGAGTTCCTAATAGAAGATTCCGAACAAATCATGTATCGCCAAACGCCGAAAGCCCCAGAGTCATTTACAGCGGCAACCCAATCCATGGCGGCATCTCGTTTGGCAATCACATCAGGCGAGTGCATTTCTGTATCAGCCTTGCCCTCAACCAGCCAGTACACTCCCGAGTCGTCTATAGCTATGAAATCGGCAAAGTACCGTCCTGCTGGAAGTTCAATGTATGCAGGCTGATTCGTCTGAAGTCGAAGCCACCACTTGATGTTCTTGCTACGATCCATGATGTCTGCCAGAGCCCACTCCGTCGTCTTAGCGTCAAATGCCGCCACTGGCATGATGGACTTGTTCCACCCGGTGAACCAACGGCCGCGTTCGAAGTGGTCGTTCCACCGGTCTGCCACATCAGTAGGCATTGGTCCGCCCTCAACTGGCAGGACAACCCCCCGAAGGGTGAATTGGGGCTGAAGTCGTCGAAGATTGAACTTCGCGCGGACCAAATTTTCTATCCCGTTAGCGGCTAGCTGGGCGCGCTGCACCCCCCAAGACACTGACGATTGATGGCCGGCGCCAGCACCTTCAAGGAAGGCTCGGACCACGCGCTTCGCTTCCCCCGCTTCTGAAAGCGTGGATTCAATCAGTCCGAGATTGAGCACTCGGGTTTCGAGATCAGTGGCAACGTCGTCGACGGACATCAAGCTTTGCGTTGCCACCTCCGAATCCTGCGACTCTCGGCTCATTTTGACGCCGCCGTCCAGAGTTCGAGTAGCGTTTAGCGCCTCACGGTTCAAAGGCACGTCAATTTCTGTCGCGAAGGCGGCGCCCGAAGTCGAGGCGTCAGCGTCGGTCACGTACAAGAGGGTGAACGACGATGCGATAACTTCGCGTTCTCGCCTAGGGAATCTTATCTGCGGCGCATGTGGAACACGAGCGAGGACCTTGTATTGCACCGTGTCCCGCTGTCCCTGCTCGAATGTGGCGCTCAGTTCCTGAATCAGCAACCCTGCTGACCCCCCGAGTACGTCGCCCTCAATTATTCGAGCGGGACCCACAATCCGTAGTGTGCCCTGCTCTCCGTACTCTTCAAATCGTGGAGCAGCTTCCAAGCTGATCGTCGCCGCTGGGCTGCTGGAAGGCGCGCTAAGGGGAATGACTCTTTCGATCAAAGAGTCCTTCTGCTGCAACAGAGCCTTGTAGGAGTCGTGAGCGACCACATCCACCTGATCGATCATGGGTACGCCTACGCGCTTTCCAAAAGGCAGCCGGAGTCCTCGTCCCAGAATCTGTTCGGTGAGCGTCTCCGATGCCAGCCTACGAAGAGCGACGATCACAGCAATGTTCTTGACGTCCCATCCTTCCTTCAGCTTGTCCACCGAGACGACCGCCCGAACGGGAGATTCTGGGCGTTCGACTTCAGAAAGCGCCAGCAAGTCAGTATCGGATGACTGCCCGGTGATGAGTAGAACCTTGTCCGGATCAGCGAAATACTCGTCAGTTGCCAAGAGGTTCGCCGCCTCCGTTGCGTCTTCGACCGTTTGGCAGACGACGAAAAGCACCGGATTCACCACTTCGAGATGACAATGCTCGGTCCACTGGCGGTAAGCAGCCGCCTTAATCTCCAGCAGGCGACAAGCATCGGCGAGCTGTGTTCGCTCATCTGTTTGTCCGTCCTTGCGGTACGCAATGACGGGAACCTTGACCAGATGGTCAGCAATCGCCGCAGCCAACGAGTATCTGTAGATAACCTTGGACTCATCCGCCTTGTCTGGCGTAGCTGTCAGCCCGACGAGGGCGCGCGGCGAGAGGTCACGCACCGCCGATGAGAAAGCCTTGGCAGCCCCTCGGTAAACATGGTGTTCGTCGGCGATTACGACCAGATCATCCGCCGATTTCAGGTGACTGTAGAGGTCGCTTCCTATGAACTCGTTGTTTACGCGCGTCTTTCGGGACATGTTTGTCGCTGGTTTGATGAGCTGTTGGACATTGAAGACAAATAGCTTCAGTGTCGTCGAGTCATGAAGGGCATCGCCGATTCCTCCACGATTGAAGTTCTCCGCCGTGATAAGAATCGGCTGATAGTCTCCTCCGGGCACGAACTTGGGGTGACCGGGCGTGAAGTTGTTTATGGTCTTGTCTTGGATGGTCTTACCGGGAGTTACGATCAGGACGTTCCGAACGCCCTGCCCAGCAAGATAGTCGATGAGGGCTGCCGTAATATACGTTTTGCCTACGCCTGTCGCGAGGTCACATACGACCTCCCGATACTCGTCTGTATGGATGTTCTCAATGACAGTCGCCAGTGCTTCCTCATTGGGCTGTCGAAGGTCCATGCGTGATGAGACGTCTGCAATCAACCCCTGATCGTATTCAATCCAAGTCATTTGGTCCCTTTGCGTGCGTAGAGGTCAGCCGGAGCTTTGAGTATCCTCGAACCGGGGCTGAGTTCCTTCAAGACCGTACCCGTCTCAGGGGCAATCGCTTTGGCGACAATGACAGCCCTTGATCTCGGGTCGAGATGCGCAAGTATTGCGCGGACCGACTCACCATCGGCAACACCATCAAGAACCGCCAGCTTCGTTCGGTGCTTCGATCCTGCGAATGCACCGTCGTGATCAACTTCGAAACCAAGCTGGGCGCAAACAAAGCGAGCAAAGTCCGGTCCGGAGACCCATGATCTCAGGAAGACTCGCCCCTCGCTGACTTCGTAAGCCGATTCAGCCACCTTGAGGACGCGGAATCCACTGCCACCGCCCCAAGCAAGCGTTTCTGAGATTCCGACGTCGTCGGTCCCCGACACGACCTTGTCGAGGCGAGCCTTCGTGAATGTCTTCACCGTGGAATCTTCCAACTCGACGGTGACCCAGCGGCGATTCATCTTGTGTGCGACGGCAGCCGTAGTGCCTGAGCCCGCGAAGCAGTCGAGAACGATATCGCCCTCTTGGGAGCCAATGTGCAGCACGCGTTGGAGCAGACGTTCTGGCTTTGGCGTTGCGAAGGAAGATTCGTCCTGAAACAAGCGGCGCATTTCGTTTTTCGACGAGCGGTTGCTACCGACGTCTTCTTTGAGCCAGTGTGTACGTGGCACCAAGTCGCGAACTTCGCTCAGATACCTCTTGATACTCGGACGCGCCGAGCCCTTGGGACCCCACCATATTCTGCCCTCCGCATTGAGGGACTCAAGCTTCTCCTGCGACACCCTCCAGTACCTGCCTTTGGGCGGTGAGAACTGCCTTCCCGTGGGTCCCTCTATCGTGTAGGTGCCGAGCGAATAGGGTTTGTTGGCGAATGGGTCGCCGGGATACCAGAGCCCTCTAGGATCATCATCCGGATTGGCATAGATCGCGTCCGACTCACCGGTCCTCGGAAGACGGTTGGGTGTCCAGTCAGGGTTCTTTGAGTAGATCAAGATGTAGTCGACATCCGAGCTGAACTGCCGGGCGGAGTTGCGGGGAGAGTCCGCTTTCTCCCAAGTCACAGTCGCTACGAAGTTCGAGCGTCCAAAGACCTCATCCATGATGACGCGGCAGTACGCCATCTCGGCATCGTCGAGGTGGACCCAAACACTGCCATCATCCGAGAGAAGCTCACGGATCAAAAGCAGTCGATCCCTTATCATGGTCAGCCAAACGGAGTGTTCCAGCGAATCATCGTAGTGCTCGAAGGCTTGCCCGGTATTGAACGGCGGGTCGATGTAAACGAGCTTTACCTTGCCCTGATACTCGGCTGCATACTCTGGTGTTTTCAACACTGACCGCATGGCGGCGGAAGAGTCTCCGACTATCAGCAGGTTGTCCGACGGCAGGTTTGCGACTTCACCTGATTGGTCGACTTCATCGAGCAACCTGACCTCAGTTGCGCGTCCGTCATCTCGCGCGACCCACTCGTACCCGCCAGAGTCTGTGTTGAGAAGCGCACCGTCTTTGCCGACCCATGAGAGTGTCAATCGTCCCGTGGGCTGCATGCATTCCTCCTTGTACCGGTCCATCGTCGATCGACAGACCGCAATAACATCGAACCCAGTCTACGGAGGTCGTCTGACGAGCACACATCGGCGGTGCCGTCCTGCCATCCGAGGGCAGGACGCAGATCATGCTTGACGGAACGTCGACTCCACGGAGGACTAAAGCCGTGTCATGCCAGCACGGAAGAGTGCGTCGCCTGCTGCATCTTCAAAATCTGTGCCCGGCGACCACACAACTAGACTCACGCCGAACAGCTCCGCCTGCAACCGCACACTTGGTGACACCGGACCATTGATGATGAAGAGCGAGTTTCCGTCTATCGCAGGACCCTTGTTTTTTAGTAGGCGCCGAATCGAGTTCGATCGCGCAGCAATGTTCGCCATAGCCTTGACCTCGACGTAGACTTTCTTGTCTGAATCCGGCCGGTGAAGGATGAAATCGTATTCTCTGTCCGCGAGATGGACGTTGCGATCAATTGAGAATCCAGAGCTGCTCGCCATTTGCCGGAGTTGCGCATAAACAGCCGACTCATAGTCGTGGGGGGACAGGCTGACGCCGTTGTCCTGTGCAGTCTCTAATATGCGCTCCTTGACATGGACGGGAACGTCTCCATCGTTGACGACATCGGTAAGCGTTCGTCGCAGGCGGCGTACTTGAGACAGCCGCACGCCGTCCTTATTGAGATGAAGGAGTTGTTGCCCGGTACAAGCGACGTATCCGAATGCCCCGCCCAAGACAAGCAAGATCGGCACACCGGCTGCGTTCGTCGCAGGAAGAAAGGTTGCCACGGCTCCAGCAACAGCGCACCCCAGCCCTCCAATCCCCAAGATCCATCGAGCATGGGGCTTCAGCTCGTCGCCGTCGAAATCGTCACTCACTGCTGCATCGCCCTCGGGCATCGTGCTCCCCCAACGTTTCATTCATCTATAGCCGACTACCGTATTCTGCCAGTTGGTAGCGGTCAGCCTTCAAGTTGGCGAACGAAATGCGGCTGCGCTTCTATGTTTCGTCTGTGACACCGCGTTTGCTGAGCATGATGGACGTGAATCGACGCAGGTGCACCCAGCCCTCCCATTCCTCCCGTGCAGCCCGATCCCGGATTGCCTTGAGCGCTACCGTGCTGGCTCTCGGATGGCCGGCAATCTTACCTAGCGCGTGTGGCGAGTCAGTGTGCTCAGCCAGCCACGAAAGCTCTTCCTCCGACACGTTGGGACGGCTTATGAGGGCGAGCGTGACCTCGTGATGAATGCCGGGGACCATCAGGGCTTGGAGGACTTCTTGGGTGATGGAATGCCTTGTGGCTGCGGTGACCTGATCCTGCCAGCGTGTGGATCGCGCGAGAACCAGCAACTCCTCTGCGGTGTAAGTGCGAGTGCCGTCACTTGGCGGGGTGGTAGGGAACGGCATGACCTATCTCCTCTCGGACCTTTAGCCACTGATCTAGGCGCGGCTCGACCTGCTCCGGAGGCACGAGGTGGATGAGCTGGGATGCACCAAAGAACTTCGGTCCGGTCGCAGATTTAGCTTCTAGTTCCTTGAGTGCTCTTGGTACACGTTCATCCCTGAGTTGCAGCAGTGCGCAATCCATGCTGAAAAGATCGAGAAGCAGGTCTCCGAAGTGCAGAGTCCCGGCCGCGGGGTGGAAGGCACGCAATGCTTGCAGGACCGGACCTTCCTGACCGGGGGGCGTCCGCATGCTTAGACCGTCTTTGGAGATGTGCCAGTCGACCAAAGAGGACCTGCCCGCGAGGACCAGTGCATCCAGTCCCTCATCAAAGTGTTCGAAGGCGTTTCGTATCTCCCTGACTTTGAGCACCGGGAAATCATCGTCTAGCTGGAGGATGTCGTTGAGCTGCTGCGAACGTTCTTTGAGTCGTTGCTGCCGCTGCGCTCTGGTCGCCTCAGGATGGCGGAACGCTGCTCCCGGCTGGAGCATCCGCTGAATGACGATGCAGGCGAAGAGGGAGGCTTGCAGGTCGCCCCAGACCATCGTGTCGTGCGTGTCAGTCTCCGTGCGCATCGCCCTCAGCCAAGCCCGCGTGAGAAAGCGGCTGGCAATTTCTGCCTGCCGCCCTAGTTCCTCAACGTAGACACCGAGCTGAAGGGCTTGGGTGATTTCCTCGGTCTCCCCAGACACTGACCTCAGTCTGTTCATGGATACAGCCTATGTGGCATCCCGAGAACGTACTTTCCGATGTGTACCGTTGGCAGCATGGAGAACTTGCTCGCTGGGCTGGCGGGGGCTGCCTTTACGGCGCTGGCGGGACTTATTGGTTTGGTGTGGAACAAACGGACTGAGCATAAGCAGTGGCTTCGAAACCAGAAGGTGGAGGTCTACACCGCTCTACTTCGTCAAGCGCACGCGTCAAGCAATTCGCTTGACCACTATAAAGCCACCGGGGAGCAGAAGACTCCCGACAACTTGGACGGGGTCGCCGACAGCACGAACGCGAGGCTGATGATCATTGCCCCCTACCGCGTGCGGCATGAGGCGCAACTTTACATGGCTACGTTGGAGACCGCCGGACGAGCGCAGCACATCGAGGACGACGAGTTGTTCCAGAAATGGCAAGTGTCCCGCTCAAGGACCTACAACAGCTTGGAGACCGCGATCCGGAAAGACCTAGGCACACACGAGCGGGTGCGCAAGAGTCTGAAGATGCGCTTCTGGAGCGTCGTGTACGTCTTCGCTGACCCTTTCCACAAGTGGTACTACCGCCGCTACGGAATGGCATGGGTGGTGAAGCATCCGACGCGGGCTATGCGGAAGCAGATGAAGCAGCCTCTCCCCTAGGCAACGAGAGCTTCCTGCGTCTTGAGGAGTATGCGCAGGGCAAGACGGCGACAAAGACCTATAGCGCTTCTTACCTGCACTGGCTGCTGTATGGGCAGGGTCATCTAGTACAGCAGGAGCTGCGCGCCCTCTACTGGCGTGTCGCCCCGATGACAGAGGCTTGGCACGAAGGCTGAATCCACTGCCGGTACGATTGCCGGAGCTAACGAAAGATGGGGATGTGCCGTGGACGAGCGCGAGGAAATATCAAGGCTGCTCCAAGACTTCATTGAGGCGGTTGAGCATACCGACTGGGAATCCCCCATGGGAATCATGAACTTCTTCCCGAACGGATGTTGCACCGTGGCTTCGTTCGCGTTCGGGAACCTCTTGCAGGACCGAGGCTTTGGGGATTGGCGAATCGTCAATGGCAGCGCCGGGGACATGAGCAATCATGATTGGCTGGAATCGGCGAACGGATGGATCGTGGATTCAACGTGCCACCAGTTCCAATTTGGAATCGACCCATTCGTGGCTGAGACGGGACCATCACCAATGGCGGTTCACTTTCCGCCTAAGCAGTTCATCGAGCTTTCCGAGTGGACTTTGGCGCACCGAGTCGTATACGGCGTCATCGTGACCCAGATGGCACAGATCGCTGAGGCGCGTGAATCAGGCGACGAGAGCCTGCGTCGCTAGGTAGCGGTAGACGGTGGCGCGCCCGATCCCCAACTCCTTGGCGATGTAGTCAGCGTTCTTGCCCCCACCGCGCAGCTTCACAATCCGCTCTCCTATTTCAGGTGTGACCGCCGTGGGACGACCGCCGAGCTTGCCGCGATCCCTTGCGGCTTTCAGACCGGCGTTCGTCCGTTCCTGAATCAGGGAGCGTTCGAACTCCGCGAAGCTGCCCATGACGCTGAACATGAGGCGTCCGGTCGAGGTGGTCGTGTCGATCCCGTCACTGATGGACTTGAATCCGATGCCCCGTGCCCCGAGATCGTCGATGATCGTGAGCAGGTGGCGGAGTGAGCGACCCAACCTATCGAGTTTGTAGACTACCAGCACGTCTCCTTCGCGGAGGTAGCTGAGGCAGGCGTCCAGCTCGGAGCGTGATGTCGTAGAACCCGAGACTTTGTCTGCGTACGTCTTTACGCAACCAGCAGCAGTCAGCGCGTCAAGCTGGAGGTCGAGTCGCTGATCGTTGGTGGAAACTCGTGCATAGCCAATCAATGTCGTTGTCATGGCAAAAACGTATCGATACCCACTGACAATTAGCTTTTGGGACAAACGACTTCTGAGATGAGTTGTGAGACGCGCTCAGGGCTTGTGGCTCCAGTCCCGCAGCCCTTCGTTATTGAGACGGCTACGAGGCACCGGTGGACGCTCAGCACACAGCACAGAATGACGCCGCCCCGCAATAGTTGCAGGACGGCGTCATTAGGCACTCAGCGGGGTCAGGTCATCAGAACATCGCCACGGAGAATGGCGTCATCATCGTCGAAGTCGAAAGCATCGTTGGTCAGGCGGGTGTCGCCGTCGTCCTCTTGCTCGTCGTCGTCGTCATCGTCATCGTATTGATCGACTTCCCAGTCCTCTAGCTCTTCATCGTCGGAATCGAGGTCATGAGCCAGCAAATGGAGTCGGTTGACATCGAGCTTTGGTCCGGCGCCACCCTTCCCGACAGGGTTGACGAGGCAAGCTTTGAACATGCCCCTGATGACGAAGTTCTTTTTGGCGGTGTCCTCCACGCTATCCGTGAGTTTCGCCCATTCAGCCCGGACGGATTCGACTTGCTGGACTTTCAGGTTTGCGGCAAGCGCTTCCCCCTGCTGATCTTCCAACTCTGTCTCACGGGCTGCGATCTCATCCAGCCGCGCGTCCACGTCAACAGCCTTGACTGACTTCTTTTGCAGGAAGTACAGCAACTGCTGTCTCTCGTTTTGTAGCTCATCAAGTTCCGCGCTCACATCAGTGACAGGCTGAACCTGTTTTTGCCCGCCGCCTAAGAGGTTCAAGATGAGTGGAGCGTTATCGCCCTCATCAAAATCAAAGATCGAGAGAAAGTGCTTCTCGATCGCTCGGGTGGATATGCTCAGTCCTCCGCAGCCGCCGCTGTTGGTACTGCACTTGTAGCTCGCTTTTGAATACCCGAGTGTGGTTTCGCAGATTCCGCAGAGCAAGAATCCGCTCAGGAGGCTTGGTGTTGGAGGTCTCCCTAGCGGCGTTGTCTTGAGTTCCTTCTTCAGGGCGGTCCATGTGGCGTGGTCAAAGATTGGCGCCCAGTTTGCCTTGCGCGGAGTTCCTTTTGTCACCCCGCGTCGCTTTGCTGTCTCAGGCAAGTACTCGCGCATTCCTGCAACGGTCGGTCCGGTGAGGACTCCACGTAGGGAGATTGGACGTGTGTGCAAGCGACCTGATGTTTCCCGGAAGTACTTCGTTGCAGCGTTGATCTTGTATCCCCTGTATAGGACAAGATCGGCTGTTTGCCGGAGGATGGCTGCCATTGGCTCATCGACTAGGAGTTCACCGGCGGCGTTGCCGACCTTGTAGCCGATGGGCACCTTGCCTCCGGACCATCGCCCCTGCTTCCAAGCATCCTTGTGGGCGCGCGCCTGCCGCTGAGCTTTTTGCTCGACCTCGTACTGGGCAAGCCCAGCCAAGACGCGAGCCATTGCCCTGCCACCGGCCGTGTTGAGATTGATCTCGCCGTTCTGGACAGACAGAATCTGGAACCCTTCGGGTGCCTTCTCTACAACGGTGATCATGGATTCGAGATCACCGATCGACCGGTATAGGCGGTCCGAGTCGAAGGCAACGACCGCTGATATGACGCCCGACATTGCCATCTTTTTGAGTCGCTCAAAGCCCTTGCGCGTGGTTCGATAAGCCGAGGTGTCGTTCTCAACGATCTCGGCGACAACGTTCAGGCGGTGAACTGCTGCTATAGCCCTGCAATCATCCAACTGGCGATTGACACCAGCTTTCTGCCCGGTGCGGTCGCTGGATATGCGGGCGTAGATGGCGACTGAGGGCTGCTGGGGGCTGTTCATAGCGTCAGTCTATTGGCATGTTTTTCCTACCTATCTAGAAAGCGAATATCGCTTCCACAAAGGGTGAAGACATGTCCAGCCGCCGGCCCGAGCTCTTGAGCATGCGCTCTACGAGGTCGCGCACCTGCTGGTCGGTGAGGCTGAGCGAGGTCAGTTCGGACTCGCCGTTCCGGGCCACATAGATTTCGTTGGGGGAAAAGATTGCATATAGGTTTCAAGCATCAAAGAGCCCCGGCACTGCTGCAAACAGTCCGGGGCGTGGTTACCAGTGAATAGGACCGGCAACATGAGCAATCTTACAGCTCGCGTCGTGCAAGGCACAGCGCAATTCATCGTTCACGCCATCTTGGTGTTCTCCCTCTTCCTCGTCCCCTCGTTGCTTGTCGCCGCCATCCTCTCCGGGCTTGGTGCAGCATGAGCAAACACAAGGCCGTAGCGTTCGAGCGCGGCACTAGCGGCGACCAAGGCCAGCACAAGGGCTATGCGGCCCGCTGTGATACTTGCGGCGCCGTGACCTTCGGCGGATTCCGCACTAAGACCGAGGCCAAGGCGGCGTTAGAGCACGTAGCGCCCACGGCGCCGGAAACCTCCTAACCTCCCTGCCGCCCTCATTTTCGAGTGAGTGCGCGGCGGTCGGGATCCTTTCAAGGGCGCGTTTCCTTGGGCGGTTCCAGGCTTCCGCCTGCGTCGTTCCTGCTGACCTAGACGCTAACCAGTGTCGGCGCGGTAATACCCCTCTTAGAGCCCCGAACCGCCGGGGCTACTGTCCACAATGCGCTAGTGGTCAGGTGCGCTACAGCCTGCCCCGGATACCGTGGCGGGCTACGGGCGTGGAATGTCGCAGACAAGGGGCGGGGGCGGCGGGTTTCGTGACGGGGTGAGGGACTATGACAAGCCAGTCCTTTAGGTCCGTTTCCTCCTTGCACCGAAGTGTCACCACCAGCCGCTAGGCTACTCGCGTCCCGCTGGGGGACGGGAACAACTCAAGAAAACAGGTCTCACCATGGAATCCATCACTTTGCCCGCCACTGTCCGCGAACTTGGACAGATGGCAGAAGCTAGGGGCATGAAAGCATCGGAACTGCTGGAAGAGCTTGCAGCACAGCTCCCTACGCCTCAGCCGCCGGCCGGTTACACCCTGGCGGAAGGCTGCTCCGACTACTACGTGGGCACTGAGACAAAGACTGACGCCTGGGTAGTCGCCGCCGGCTGGGACGCAGACACAGCCACTCACCAGATAGAAGCGTGGACGGTCAAGGACCAGAATCTGACTCCCGCTCAAGCACTGGAAATGGCGGCTGCTCTGACTGCTGCGGCCAAGGCTGGGCACGCCTGACAACGGCTGTACGCGCCTAGGAACTGCCCCGGCTCCGGTTATCGGTCCGGGGCCGTTCTATGCCCTGCAAGAGCTCAGAATCTCTGTGTGTGAATCTCTATTGCCGTGGGAGGGACGGCGAAAAGGGCTTAGTGGGGGTCCCGGGTGGGGGTCACTTCTCGGGTAGGAACTCGTAGTCGGGCTCCAGTTCCTCGTAAGGGGACCGCGTGACCAATTCCAGCTGTTCCGCCTCTATTCGCGCCATCATTGCCCGGAAACCATCGGGATCAAACTTCACCATGCCGGAAGCGTAGACGGCGGGTAGGACAATCGGCCGGAACGAAAAGGCACGGCCAGCAACCGGCAGCCGATAACGTTGACCCTTCCGGCACCAACCGAACTAAGCAGGGGGAAACATGGATACGGACAAAAGCAACGAATTGCTACAGAAGATCTTGGACAAGCTGGACGGGATTGACGCCGCGATGATGCTGATTCAGGGCGAAGTGGCGACAATTGCCGACAAACTCAAGAAGGAGCGAGCGTGACCGCGGCCGAGCAAATCCCTAGCGAGTGCCCCAAGTGCGGCGGCGAAGTCCGCCTTCGGCCTCAGATCGATGGCACGTCCCTAGGTGGCCGCAGCGGCAAGGAATGGCGCTGCGCTAAAGGCTGCATGAGCTGGACAGTCCGCTAATCCCCGCCCGGCTTTTGGTAGCACACCTATGCTAGACAAAAGCGGCCCCGAACCTCTGATGAGATCCGGGGCCGTTCTTGTTTTCCGCCGTGACCGTGAGTGGAGGAAAGGCTTTCCTTTTCTTAGTGTGCTCCGGCCCTTTTGTCGGCGGCTGGCGCTGGCGGATCTTTGCGCTACGTAGAAACGCTCCCCTGCCATACTTCGGCACTTGCACTGTTGCAGCCCGCCGCGAGCTTCACGCCGTGGGCCGTTAGATGTCTGCCTCATTCCACGGCCGGGAGGGCGCTTCGGTCATTGCCGGTATCAGTTCATCAAAACCTCTCGGCATATGCTTGTCGGCCCATTCCCTGGCGGCTTCCCACCACGCGTCCCACTGTTCCCACGGCTTCAGTCCGGGCCACTCGCTGGGGCGGAACTCCAGCGCCCACGCCGGAATGATGCCATCCCACGGCTTGCCGTCGTCCAAGAGTGCAACCTTCGGCCGGCGCCTCATCGGACTGCCGAAAGGGCACGGGCGCCGGAGCGCTTCTGCGGAGTCCTGGCGGCTTCCTGTTCATCCTCTAGCGGGATCCTGAGGGAAGCCACGAGCTTGGCGAGGGTCACGCGCTGCTGCCGCGCCTCCACTAGCGCCGGGTGAGCCCTGACGCCCTGCGGGGAAACGTTGGTGACGCCCTCGTCCCTGACAATGCGCTGCAATTCGTCCAGAGCGTCCACAGTCCGGGCGGCTTCAAGCAGGATGCTTAGCTCATGCTCGCCCAATTCATAGTCATCCGTCACGGATTTCCAGAGTTTGCGGCCTCCGGGCTTTAATCCTGCGGGGGTTTTGTGCTCCATTACGTTGGTCCTTTCGTCATTTTGCCTGTTACGGATAGTCCGCGGGATCTAGCGGAAGTCCCTAAATCGGCTCTAGTGGGGGGTGAAATATGCCCTGCCGCCGGTCCCAAGGCCCTGGCGGGGGTGCTGAGCGCCCTGTGATAGGCCGAATCATCCAGCACTGCGTGTATGTATCGCTGTTGCAGGGGTAGCGAGCGGCCGGAGGTGGGGAGGGTTGGGGGCCTGGGGTACCTCTGCTTGCACCGTCTCCGCCTGTCTGTGTGGTCAGTGTGGTCCCGCTGTGGGCCGGCCATGGTGACCGGCCCACGGTGTGCGGCTAGGTGGTCTTCATGCCTGCTGCAAGGTTGTCTAATGCCGTCTTGTTACCGGCGATGTGTGCGGCGCGTCCGCCGTATCCGAACTGTTGGAACTCTCGGGCTTCGGCGTCGTACTGCACCTGTGCTTGCTCGAGGGACTGGAAGCGGGCGGCTACTTCGTCCGGGTCCTCGGCAAGGCTGAGCTCCACGCCCATGAGCACGAGGTCCCACGCGTCAGGCTTGGCAATGCGCAGCCGGTTGTCATCCCACCGCTGGAAGGTGGGGTTACCGAACACTAGGGCCTTGGAATAGGGGTTCTCTGAGACGTTGGTAAGCATGTGGTGGAGCGTGCGCCATACGGCTACTACCTTGGCAATCCTCTTGTTTGCGTCGATGATCTCTAGCGCTGCTTTGCCCGCGTTGAGGTTCATGCTGTTCGGGTCAAGGTAGGCGAGGGGCTGGGATCCAACGGCGTCTTTGTTCCGTTCGAGGGTTGCGGCGTCGGCGGCGAACAGTTCGGCCAACTGGTCGTTGATGGCGGGCGCTGCCTGCTGGAATGCTGCCAGTGCTTCCTGGTCCCGGTTGGCCTCCAGTGCGGCGCTGACGCCGGGGAGGTTGGCGAGGTAGGCGGTCGTCACTAGGGCCTGCACTGCGGGATCCTTGCCGGGGTCTTTGCCGGCCGTAAGTGCTTTTGCTACCGCGGCGGTGATTTCGTCCGCGCTGGGCGCCGTGAGGGTCACAGCCTGGGGCGTGGTGGCCGCGTCTGCGGGGATGGTTAGCCCTAGGTGTCGGGCTTCCTGCCGGATAATCATGATGGCGCTGGCCTGCTGGGCTGTTAGTTTGTTGTTCATGGGGTTTCGTCCTTTGGTTGGTCTGGGGTGTGGTTAGCGGATGCCGAGGGCTTTTGCGTGGGCGCGGGCGACGTCGCGCCTGGCTTCCTCGGCGCGGTAGTCGCGTGGTGCTTCCGGGTGTTCGATGGCGTTGACGCGGGCTTTCACTTCTTCGGCTGTGGTGGCGAGCTCTACGGGTACGCCGTTGTTGAGTAGGTCCCATACGTTGTGGGCGCGGCCGTAGTTGTTGTGGGTGGTGTGGCTACTGAGGCTGTGATGGTCGAACTGCGCCGCGGTGGGCTTGGTGTAGAGCAGGTGCCCGTACCGTCCGCCGGCTGCGAGGGTTTCGCCGTTGGCTGCGGCTGCGACGGTTGTCAACGCCTCGATAAGAGAGGCGGCTTTCTTGTTGGCACTGTAGGCGGCGGTGATGGCGTGGGCCTGCTTCTCCGGGATGTTGCCGATTTCGCGTAGGCGGTCCTCCAAGTGAGTGGCGCCTAGGACGGGGATCTGTTCCGTCATGGTTTCTACGGCGTCATCGAACATGGTGCGGAGTTCTTCAAGCAGTGCGGGCGCGTGCGCCTGGTAGTGCTCCAGTTCGGCGCGGGAGAGGGCTACCTGGTTGCGGTGGTACATGCCGCCGATCTGGTCACCTAGGAGCTTGGACATTAGGAGCCGCTGCACTTCTTTGTCTGCTGACGGATCCTTGCCGGCGGTTGCTGCCTTGTAGGCGGCTTCTGATACCTGCGTTGCCGTCGCGGGGGTGAAGTCGGCGGTGCTGACCGTAGCCGGGTTGAACGCGGGGAGGGTGAGGCCCGCGATGTTGACCGCCCGCTTGAATGCGGTTGCCGTCATGTGGTTCTGGTCGGTGTTATCGGTGATCTGGAATTTCATGGGGTTTTGTCCTTTGGCCGTTGGGTTTAGTGGTTGGTGGGGCTGGTGTGGATGGCCGGTTATTCTTGGCCGAATAGTTCGCGAGTGAAAGCCCTCATGGGGTCATCTGTGATGGGCTTCTGTTGGGCTACTGGTGCCGGCGCGTGCCCTGGGGTCTCGTCGTCGCTGAATAGGGCTTTGACGTAGGCGCGGGCGGTTCCTTGTGTGTCCATTTGCTACTGGCTTTCCGTGGTCAGGTCGCGGAGTGCGGTCAAGTTGCCGGCGAGAATGGATTGGGCGGTGGCGCTGATTGGGCCTATCTCCGCCGTCCGGGCGGTAATGCTCCAGCCACTCCCTGGCCGTTTCGGAGCGTCCGCGGGGACTAGCTTGGGCAGTTCGGCTTGGCTTGCGGAGACGTCCCGCGCAAGGTCGCCTAGTGCCCGCCATTGCTTATCCGAGAGGCCGCACGGTGGCGTGCCACTGATTGATATGGTGCTGAATCCGGTGCCGTAGTCAGTTGTTAGCTGGGCCATGGTGGCTACGCCCGCCCTTCATCGGCGGGGGTTTCGAACCATGCCTGCACTCGGCGGAAGTGTCCGATGGGCTGCCCTTTGCTGTTGACCACTTTCACGACGGGTCCGGTCTGGTGGACCTCTTCGGGCTTGGTGTCGGGGAAGTTGAATGTTCCATCGGTGGTGATGATCGTTACGGCCATGTCTGTTACTCGCTCTCTGCGTGGGTGGTCGGTAGGGGCTGTTCCGGGTTGCCGGCGGCGTCGATCAAGTCGTGGAGGGTGTCCGCCAGCGTTCTAGCCTCATCGGCGTTTAGGTGGGCCTTGATGCGGCGGCGGCCGTTCATGAGCGCAACGCCTGGGGTTCCGGTTCCGTCAGCGGCTAGCCAGACGTAGGGCCGGGCGGTCAGGTATGGGCGGTGAGTCATTAGGCGGCCTTCCTTTGGGAATCACATGTGAAGCAGACGGTTGGTTTCGGTATCGGGTGGAGTGGGCATCCGTCGGTTATGCCGGTTACGGCGGTTCCGTCGGTTTGATTTAGCAGGGTGTTCCCGTCGGTCTCGGCGGTTTCGTCGGTCCCGTCGGTTTCTTTTGGAGGGGTCATACCCATCCGACGCCAGACGTTTTCGAGGTTGGCTCGGAAGTATCCACGCTTGGAATCTCCCTGCCGTGTGGAGTGGAGCTTGAACGCGGTAACCAGCATCCGGCCTAGGCGCTGGGCGTTAAGTTCCTTGCCGTAACTGCTCATCGGTCCCCACATCGCGGGGTTGTGTTCGATCAGCCGGTGAATGAGTACCGCGGAAGGGGTAAAGGCGTCTGCCGCTCCCCACACGTCCCGTATGTCCTTGAGGAGGATTACAGCCGGGGGTAGGTGGGTTATGCCGTCTTCCTTGTCCATCTCTGCCTCCGCTATGTCCCTCTTGATGAGTTCGTCAGCAATGGCGGCCCATTCCCCGCTTGCTGCTGTTGCTACGCGCTTTATGGGGTTCCAGCGTTCCTTGATTCGGCCTATGCAACCTGCGGGGAGTTCCGGGCGAACCGTCCGCACAAATTCCCGCGCTTCCTCTGCGGCCTCCGTCAGGCGGCGCCCGAGTTCCTGGGCCTCTTCCTCTATCTCTTCCCAATCGGAAGATTCAACGCGGCCTTCGAGGTCCGGCATGAGCAGTACTCGGATGCAGCGTGAACGGGTATCGTCCGGGAGGTTCGGCGCGTTGCCCGCCATTGCTACCGGGGAGAATGTGGACATCTCGCTTACGTCCCATTCCCCTCCCTTCCCGGGAACCAGTACGGGGCGTGTGGCGCCGCGCTTGTAGCCAGAGTTCAGGACGGCAATGAGGTCTTCTACTCCTGGCTTCTTTGGATCCAGTGACCTGTCTACTTCGTCTATGAGGATGGTTCTCATGGCCTTGTTGAGCATCCGGGTAAGCAGGGCCGGGGATGACAGGGACGCGGCCTGTACGGGGCTTAGGCAGAGCCGTGACAGGTGCTCTAGTACCGTCGTCTTGCCCGATCCCGGCATGGATGAGTCGAGCACTAGGCGGGGTGTTGTGTATGTCTCGAAAGCTAGGTGCGTGTGCGCTGCCCATAGCGTCAGGAGGTCCAAGTCAAGATCATCCATAACGCAGACAAACCGGGCGAGCCATGCCCTCACGTCGGTTAGTACCCTCTCAAATGAACCGACGGGACTGACGTAACCGGCTGAACCGACGGTTTGGGGGTCTGGAATCAAACCGACGGGACTGACGGAAGCGCCGGAACTGACGGCCAGGGCCTCAGCGAGTTCGGCATCTGTAAGTGCTGTGTAGTCGATCACGCTGCTTCACCGTCCCAGCTAGTGGGGCGGGAGTCCGGCCGGGTGAGGTTCGCTATGCGGCGTTTCTCCCGTGCCAAATGCACATCGATGAACTGCGCCGCGTGGCGCACCGTTTCCCTTATGTCGGCATGGTTCTCTACCTGGGCGATGGCGATACGGGCGGCTAGGGCTGCTACCTCTTCGTCTTCGGCCTGGGCGTCGAGCCGGCCTTGGATCATTCCGGACTCGTAGCCCTTCATGAATACAGCGTGAGCGCGGGGATGCTGGGCGACTACCTGCGCAATCTCTTCGTCAGTCATTTGGCTGCACCGCCGGTAACGGGCATGAGCTGGCAGAGTATGACGCATGCCGGATGTCCGGCCATGCTGGCACGGTCGGCGGCTTTCTGTGCGTTGTCCAGTGATAGGTAGACGCGGCGGCGGAACTTTCCCGCGGGCGTTTCCACCACGACAACATGCACGCCGGTTACTAGCGCTGTAGCTGTGGTTTTGTCGGTGTCCGCTGTTATGCTGTTGGTAGCAAGATTTACAGCCGCCTTGGATTCGTGCCCTGGGCGGCTTTCTTGTGCGTGGATCATGCAGCACCACCACGCAAGAGGACCGATACGCGGTCTATCTGTTCCGGGGTGAGTGGCGGGGCCTCAGAGACTACGCGGGATACATATTCTTCGAGTCGTTCTGCTCGGAGATTACGGCGAGCCGCAATGAGCTCGGGATCATCTTTGGAGCGTACTCGGGACAGTGACGCGACCTTAGCGCGTTCTACTTTCCAGGACATAAAATTGGCCTCTCAAGGACAGGTGCTAACCTGCCTCCGCTGAGAGGCCTAAATACTGGGGAAGGGTACCGCTCCAGTCCGGCTATTCGATTACGCTTTGATCCTAGCACCTAAATCTTTAAGGTCTAGGCGAAAAACACCAGAATGGCATAATTCCGATAAAACTGACTCCAATTTATCCTGCCTGACCACCACAGGAGCGGACTCACAGCGCGTGCACCGGAGCGCGTAGCGGACTCTCCGGCGGTCCAGTTCGACGGCGGCTGGATCAAAAGCATAGCGGGCCTGCCTGGCGCCGTCGTCTACAAACTGAGCGGCTGGCGGGAAGTTGACTGGCAACTCGTGCCAGTCCGGAAAAGTAGCGCCCTCTGACGTATCCCTGCCAAACAGGTGCAGCTTTGACGGACGGGGGTGATTGTCGCACGTGATCCAAACCATTTCCTGGCCAGAAGCTCGTTCCTCTGTGGGCATGTCTAAGCCTGCTTCCATTCGATTTTGACTTGCTCGGGAGAGAACCTAATGCCTGGGCCAGATGGGAGGATCGTGACCGTTGCGAGCTGCCGGATAACTTCGCGCTTCCGGTTTATCGTCGCGGACTCCCACGCGGCGGCGGCGCCTGGGCCGGTCATGCCGTCCAAGATACGGACCGGCTGATACTTGAGTACTTGGGCCTCGGCTTCAACAAGGCTTGCTTTCATCCGCTCGTTCATCCGCGCTAGCTGACGGCCGGTTATCGTGCCGTCTGCGTAGTCATCGGCGGCGGTGTCCATTCGCGCCAAAATGGCATCACGGGCACTGGCTGCTGCTTTGAGCGCGTCCGGCTTCTCGGATAGGTGGGCGAGCATGTCAGGACGTGACAGGCGGCCAACCATGACAGCCTCTACAACCTCTTCTACAGGTTCCATCTGCCGCGTAAGCCTCATGCAGTCCGGGCAGGAATAGGCGGCCTTGCGGTGGGTCCCGTCAGGGCGCGGCTTGTGCATGTTCGGGCGCATAGTCCCACCACAGCGGCCGCATAAGGCGATACCGGATAAGAGGTGCTTGGGCTCCATGCCGCGCTCATGCCGGCGCCCTGGGGCTGTCAGAACCGCCATAGCCTGGTCGTAGGTGTCCTGGCTGATGATGGGTTCCCAGTCACCTTTGCCGATGATCTGCCCCGCGTGTGTCCGGTGGCCGGCGTATCGCGGCTTGCGCAGCATGTTGCCAACCACATTCCCTATAAAGGGATTGCCCTGGCGCGTGGTGAATCCCTTTTCATTGAGATACTTTGCGAGGAAGCGGAGCGTGTCCCCTGCAATGGCTCGGGCGTAAAGCTCCCGGATAGCTTCCGCCTCGGCGGGCACTACCACGTCGCGGCTTCCGGTGGCGCGGCCGTTGTCGTCAAGAATGGGCTCACGGCGGTAACCGAACGGCATAACGCCGTGAGACTTCCCCGCCTTGGCGTTCTCCTGAAATTTGCGCTTGAGGCGCCGTGACATCTGCTCTACCTCGTGACGGGCTACGCTGCCCTTGATCCGCGCCGTAAGCCTGCCCTGGGGCGTGGCTAGGTCCACTTCCCCGCCTATGGAAGCAAGAGCCAGACCGCGGCTGTCTGCAAGGCCGATGAACTGTTCCAGCTCTGCCGGCGTCCTGGTGAGTCGGTCCACGTCCCAAACAACCACGGCGTCAATCGTTCCGTGCTCGATCGCATGTAGCATCCGCTCATAGGCCGGGCGTTTCTTGGTACGCGTTGCTGACACGTCGTTGTCGGTGAAAATCTCCCCAAGGGGCCAACCGCGGCGGGCGGCCTCAGCGGTGCAATCCTCGATCTGCCGGCCAACGCCTAGTGCTGTTCCCTCGTCGGAACTGATGCGGGCATAGATACCGCAGGACTGCACACTTTTGGCCATATCAGCAGTCTACCTGAGAGATACGTATATCAAGACTTGACGGGCGCGTTGATCCAGACTTCCTCGATGGAAGGATCGTCCAGCAACGGTTGCAGCACACCGAATCCGGCGACGGCATCAAAGACAAACCTGCGGGCGGCTTCCAGCGGACCAATCGGAGGCAGCGGCCCCATGAGGGCTCGCTCGTCGTAGTCGCTAACGGCCGCCTCCACCAGGCGCCGGACTTCGCCTGCCTGACGCAAGGGGTCCAGACCCCGACGGCGGATCAGTTCACGGACTTCGTCTTCAACGATGCGCACGGCATCCATAAGTTCCCCAATACAACTGCCGCCCCCGGTGGAGGCAGTTCAACTGTGATACAGCCTAGGGAGAGTACGCCATGCCGCCAAGTCAAATTCTGAGGTTGTGGATAAAATTGACGCATTTTTCACACAGGCAACATGGGAAACACTGGTTGCTGCAGGCACTCCGGTGTTACGGTGGGCCCGTTAACATACAGTCTCTCTGTCCGGTGTCTCCCTGGGGGAACCGCCGGAACAGCAACCTAGATGAGCGTTCACGAGCGCGTCATTGTCCCGGAGCCCATAATGAAGCGGAACCCGTCTCAGTCCCGTCGTCCCGCCATGCAGTCCTTCTGGATAGCAATTCTCTCTACCGCCCTTATAGCTGGTCCTGGACTAGCCGGCGCCGCCTTAGCCGCTGACACTAGTCCTACGCCGGCGCCCTCCCTAACAACGGCGCCGGCGACGGCTCCCTCACCTGCCGGCTCAACGGCTGGAGCGGCGCCCGCTGCAACGGCACCTGCGCCTTCCACCCCACCCGCGTCGGCGGCGGCGCCCCCCAGCAAGCCGGTACCTTCCGCTACGAACGAATCGATGGCGCAAGCCATTGGAGTCGGCGGGGCGGAAATGGGCCAGCGGTCGAAACGAGTGACCGCCTCGTCCCCGTCAGCCTCGATACAGAAATTGCAGACGGAGTCGCTCAGCACCGAGGGCACCTGGATGCCAACGTTTGGTGTCCAGGGACTCGACGTCAGCGGTCATCAGTCGAACGTTGACTGGCAGCAGCAATGGAACATGGGGTCCAGGTTCGCCTACGTCAAGGCCAGCGAGGGCAGTTACATGACGAACGACCTCTTCAGCTCGCAATACCAGGGCTCCCGGAATGTCGGCATGATCCGGGGTGCTTACCATTTCGCGATCCCCAACTGGTCATCAGGGTCCGAACAGGCCCGCTACTTTGTTCAGAATGGTGGAGGCTGGACAGCCGACGGGTACACGCTCCCGCCCGTCCTCGACTTCGAGTTCAATCCCTACGCGGGCCGCACCGATATCCCCGGCTGGTGGCCAGGAAACACCTGCTATGACATGTCCCCGTCTCAGCTGAGCTCCTGGGTCCGAGATTTCGGAAGCACCATGCAGTCTTTGACGGGCCGCCTTCCTGTTATCTACACCAACACGAACTGGTGGAATCAGTGCCTCGGCAATCCGTCTGGATTTGGCGATTATCCGCTTTGGGTCGCGGCTTACCCTATGAATCCCTCGAACAACGCGGGCGCGGTTCCTACTGGCAGCTGGAGCAACTACAGCATCTGGCAGTACAGCAGCACGGGGCCGCTCGCTGGTGACTCCAACGTTTGGAATGGGGACTACGCCGCCCTCAGCGCATTCGCACGCAGTGGCATCCCAGCGGCGGCCATCCAGCAGGTCGCGGCCTACAGGGCTAGCCATCCGGCGATGGGCGCCTCCACAACTGCCCTCATTTGTGGTCTGGCTAACGGTGGGTGCTATCAGGGCTTCCAGGGCGGGACCGTGATGTGGTCAGGACCCTCCGGTGCCCACGCCGTGATAGCAGGCGCGGTCGCAGCAGCATGGCAGGCCAGTGGTGCTGAAGGAGGTGCAGCAGGCTATCCGACAGGCGATATCGTGTGCGGGCTCAAGGACAACGGATGTTTCCAGAATTTCCAGGGTGGCAGCATTCTTTCCTCCTCCGGCTCGGGTGGAGCGCTGATTCAACCGGGCGCAATCCGCGACTATTGGGCGAAGACCGGCTACGAAAACGGACCGCTCGGCTATCCGACCAATAACACCGCGTGCGGCCTTCGACTCTCGGGCTGCTTCCAGCTGTTCCAGGCGGGCTCGGTCTTGGCCAGCAGTTCCAGCGGGGCGCATCTGGTGAAGTCCGGCCCCATGCTTGAAGCGTGGTCCCGCGCCGGATTCGAGAACGGACTCCTTGGCTACCCCACCGCAGACGCCACCTGTGGCGCCACAAGTTGCACGCAGGACTTCGCTGGCGGAGTGGTCGCATGGACCTCGGCTTCAGGAGCATGGCCTGTCTTCATGGGCATTGCGGGGGCGTGGAAGGCGGCCCTCTCCCAGTCCATTCCTATGGGGTACCCGATAGGTACAGAGGTGTGCGGCCTGCGGGACGGCGGCTGCTTCCAGCTTTTCCAGGGTGGAACCCTGCTGTTCTCACCGGCCACGGGCGCATTCCCGATCACGGGCAAGGTGCTGGACTATTGGCAGAAAGCCGGCTTCGAAAACGGTGCTTTGGGTTATCCCACCACTTACGCCGTGTGCAACCTGCCGGACTCAGGGTGCCTCCAGTCGTTCGAGCGGGGCACCGTGGCCTACTCGGCAGGAACAGCCATCCAAACTGTTTCGGCTGGCCCCATGCGTGATGGTTGGGCTGCCAGCGGGTCCGCCTCCGGCTCGCTTGGCTACCCGACATCCCCCACGTACTGCGGCCTGGTCAATGATGGCTGCTTCCAGATGTTTGCAAAGGGCCCCCTGATGTATTCACCATCGAGCGGTGCCTATCCAAGCCTCACCGGACCGATCCGTGATCTGTGGCAAAAGGAGGGCTTTGAGAGGGGGCGGCTCAGCTATCCTGTGTCCACAGTCCAGTGCGGGCTGCGTAACAGCGGCTGCTTCCAGAACTACCTCGGTGGCAGCGTCATGTGGTCACAGGCTACGGGTGCGCAGTCACTGTACTTCGGTCCCATCAGGGACGCCTGGGTAAAGTCCGGTTTCGAGAACGGCTCCCTGGGCTATCCCGTCAGCGGGCAAATCTGCGGCCTGCGTGCCGGCGGTTGCTTCCAGAACTTCGAAAAGGGCACAGTGATGTGGTCGCAACAGACTGGCGCGCAATCACTGACGTCAGCACCGATCCAAGCACGCTGGGCACAGTCTGGTTTCGAGTCGGGTTCGCTGGGCTACCCCAGCAGCTCGTCCATCTGTGGTCTGCGTAACGCCGGTTGCTTCCAGAACTTCGAAAAGGGAACCATCATGTGGTCCGCAGCCAGCGGCGCACACACCATGGTTCCCGGGCCGATCCAACAGGCATGGGCTGGACAAGGATTCGAAAATGGTGCTCTCGGCTACCCCACTGCGTCCCAGACGTGCAGCGCGGATAATCAAAGCTGCACCCAGACTTTCCAGGGCGGAAGAATCGACTGGACGTCCGCTGGCGGAGCGAAAATCAAGCCGTAAGGATGCTGGGGACGTACATCGTGACGGACAGTCCGCTGACAGCAGACGCCAACGCCAACGCCAGACCATGAGGGGCCCGAGGACGGCATCACACCGGACTCGGGCCCTTTGGGTTTCGACGTCCTGCCCGGGCCGTTATGGGTGGACGCTGGGGACCGGGAACGCTGTTCGTGCATGTCGGGCCTCCTTACACACAAAAATGCTCCCCGACAGTCAGACTGAGTTAACAATCCGGCTGTCGGGGAGCATTTCACCACACGTCGTCGTCTTCCGGCCGCGGGGCCCGGTGACTACCGACCGTGCTCGAGGAGGTTTAGAAGATACTGCCCATAGCCGCTCTTCACCAGCGGCTCGGCACGCTGGCGGAATTCGTCGTCGTCCAGGAAACCAAGCCGCCAGGCGATCTCTTCCGGAGCACCGATCTTCAGGCCCTGGCGGTTCTCCGTAGTTCGGACGAAGTTCGACGCGTCGTTGAGGTCGTTGAAGGTTCCCGTATCCAGCCAGGCCGTTCCGCGCGGAAGAATCTCAACCTGGAGCTTGCCGCGCTCGAGATAGGTGCGGTTCACGTCAGTGATCTCCAGTTCGCCGCGCGGCGACGGCTTCAGGTTCTCAGCGATCTCCACGACGTCGTTGTCGTAAAAGTACAGTCCCGGTACCGCGTAGTGGCTCCTCGGCTGGGCAGGCTTTTCCTCGAGGGAGATCGCTTTGCCGTTGGAATCAAATTCCACCACGCCATAGGCCTTGGGGTCAGCGACCCAGTAGCCGAACACCGCGCCACCATCGATGTTTTCGAATCGGCGCAGCTGGGTGCCCATGCCGTGGCCATAGAAGATGTTGTCACCCAGCACCAGGGCCACGCTGTCATCACCGATGTGCTCTTTGCCCAAGACAAAGGCCTGGGCCAGGCCGTCCGGCGAAGGCTGCTGTTTGTAGGTTATGGATACACCGAAGCGGGAACCGTCGCCCAGGAGCCGTTCAAACTGATCGGCGTCGTGGGGTGTCGTGATGATCAGGATGTCCCGGATGCCAGCCAGTATCAGCGTCGACAGCGGGTAGTAGATCATTGGCTTGTCGTAGACAGGAACCAGTTGCTTGCTGACGCCCAGTGTGATCGGGTGGAGCCGAGAGCCGGTACCGCCGGCAAGTATTATTCCGCGCATGCCCCCCATCTTTCCCTTCGCTAATGGCCGCGGCAAATCCGGTAGTCTTGGAAACTATGCAGCGACTTCTTGTTACCGGTGGTGCCGGGTTCATTGGTTCGAATTTTGTTCACTACGTTCTCGACAATACTGATGATCACGTGACCGTTCTGGACAAACTTACCTATGCAGGTAACCTCGAATCCCTGAACGGGCTCCCTGACAACCGCTTCGCATTTGTTGAGGGGGACATTTGCGACGCCGGCCTGGTGGACACCCTGGTGGCCGATGCCGACGTCGTGGTCCACTATGCGGCGGAATCGCATAACGATAATTCACTGCATGATCCGCGTCCGTTCCTGGACACCAACATCATCGGCACGTACACGCTGATCGAGGCCGCGCGCAAACACAACAAGCGCTTCCACCACATCTCCACGGACGAGGTCTACGGCGACCTGGAACTGGATGACCCGGAGCGCTTCACCGAGCAGACCCCGTACAACCCGTCCAGCCCCTACTCCTCCACGAAGGCAGGCTCTGACCTCCTGGTCCGGGCCTGGGTGCGCTCTTTCGGGCTGCAGGCCACCATCAGCAACTGCTCGAACAACTACGGCCCCTACCAGCACGTAGAGAAGTTCATTCCGCGCCAGATCACCAACGTGATTGACGGTATCCGCCCCAAGCTTTACGGCAAGGGTGAGAACGTCCGCGACTGGATCCACGCGAATGACCATTCCTCGGCGGTCCTGACCATCATCGCCAAGGGCCGGATCGGCGAAACGTACCTGATCGGCGCTGACGGTGAAAAGAACAACAAGGACGTTGTCGAACTGATCCTCAAGCACATGGGCCAGTCAGTGGACGCGTACGACCACGTCGTGGACCGTGCAGGCCACGACCTCCGGTATGCCATCGACTCGACGAAGCTGCGCGAAGAGCTCGGCTGGGAACCCCAGTTCTCGAACTTCGACGCCGGAATCGAAGACACCATCGCGTGGTACCGGGACAACGAGGCCTGGTGGCGGCCCCAGAAGGACCGCACTGAAGCGAAGTATCGGGAACAGGGCCAGTAACAGATGTCCATTGAGTTCTCCAAACAACTGAAGGCCCACGACACTCCCATCCCCGGCGTCGTCCTCTACGACCTTCCGGTCCATGGAGACAACCGTGGGTGGTTCAAGGAAAACTGGCAGCGGGAAAAGATGGTAGCCCTCGACCTGCCCGATTTCCGCCCCGTACAGAACAACATCTCGTTCAACGAAAAGGCCGGGACCACCCGCGGCATCCACGCCGAACCATGGGACAAATTCATTTCCGTCGCCACCGGCCGGATCTTCGGCGCCTGGGTCGACCTGCGCGAGGGCCCGTCCTTCGGTGCTGTCTTCACCGCTGAACTTGACCCCAGCCAGGCAATCTTCATTCCGCGCGGGGTTGGCAACGCCTTCCAGACGCTGGAAGACAACACGGCCTACACCTACCTGGTAAATGACCATTGGTCCGCCGACGCCCAGGGCCAGTACACCTTCCTGAACCTGGCAGACGAAACCGCCGGGATACAGTGGCCCATCCCCCTCGAACAGGCGGAGCTTTCCGACAAGGACAAGGCACACCCGCGCCTGGGCGATGTCACGCCGATGCCGCCCAAGAAAATCCTTGTGCTCGGCGCCAACGGCCAGCTGGGCAAAGCACTCCGCCGCCTCTACGAGGGGGACACATCAGTCGAGTTCGCCGGCCGGGACGCGATCGACCTCACGGCCGAAGACTCGCTCACGAACGTCAACTGGAAGAACTACGCCACGGTCGTCAACGCCGCTGCATACACCGCGGTGGACACTGCGGAGACCCCTGATGGCCGGTCCTCGGCATGGAATGTCAACGTGACGGCCGTTGCCCGGCTGGCTCGAATCGCAGTGGACCATGACCTCACCCTGGTCCAGGTGTCTTCAGACTACGTTTTCGACGGTTCAGAAAAGACCCATGCAGAGGACGAAGCTCTCTCACCTTTGGGCGTTTATGGCCAGACCAAAGCTGCCGGCGACGCCGTGGTCACCGTCGTGCCGAAACACTACATAGTTCGCACGAGCTGGGTTATCGGGGACGGCAACAACTTTGTGCGCACCATGTCATCGCTTGCATCCCGCGGAGTCCGCCCAGCGGTTGTGGACGATCAGTTCGGCCGCCTGACTTTTACCGCCGATATCGCCAGTGGCATTCGGCATCTGCTGGAAACCAGGCCATCGTATGGCGTCTACAACCTCACCAATGACGGTCCGGAGCAGTCCTGGGCGAACATTGCAGCCGACGTCTACGAACTTTCCGGCTCATCACGGGATGATGTGACGGGAGTGTCCACCGAAGAATATTTTGCCGGTAAGTCTGCTTCACCCCGTCCGCGCAACAGCGGCCTGGCCCTGGCAAAGATCAAGGCGAGCGGTTTTGCACCTGTCCCCTCCCGCGAACGCTTGGTTGCCTACCTGAAGGATGGGGCCTAGGTATGGCGGCTCAGGCACGCCAGCACGAGACTCTCGTCATCATGCCTGCTTGGAACGAGTCGGAGGCCATCGGAAGCACTATCCAGGAAGTCTTCGAATATGGGCCGCCCTGTGACGTGCTGGTCGTCGACGACGGGTCCCGTGACAACACGGCGGCCGTAGCGAAAGCCGCCGGGGCCACGGTTCTGCAATTGCCGTTTAACATGGGTGTGGGCGGTGCCATGCGGACCGGATTCAAATACGCCAAATACCGTGGTTACACCCAGGTAATTCAGGTTGATGCTGATGGGCAGCATGATCCACGCGACATTAAGGCCGTACTCGACGGGCTCAAGAACGCTGACATTGCCATCGGCGCACGCTTCGCCGACAAAGGCGACTATTCCGTAAAAGGGCCCCGGAAGTGGGCTATGAACGTCTTGGCATGGACCATCTCGCGAATAGCCGGCACCCGCCTGACCGACGTCACTTCCGGGTTTAGGGCAGCCAATGCCAAGGCAATTCGACAGTACGTTGATCACTACCCCGCGGAATACTTGGGAGACACCATTGATTCGCTGGTTGTTGCCATCAGGTCTGGCTGCACCGTGCACCAGGTCGGGGTGTCCATGCGCGAACGTCAGGGCGGTGAGCCCAGCCATGACCCCATCAAGGCTGCCCTTTACCTTGGCCGCTCCGGGTTGGCGTTGATCTTCGCGTTGACGCGCAAGAAATCCGACCCTTCGTCCAACTAGGAATCTGACATGTCGTTTCTTATGGGAATTGTCGTCGTCGTGGCGATCCTATTTTTCGTTTTTGAAATGCTTAGGCGCCAGAAGCTACGCGAAAAATACGCAGTTCTGTGGATCATCATCGGTCTGGGGACTCTCTTGCTCGCCGCATTCCCCCGGCTGTTGGAGCTCGCCAGCACGCTGCTGGGCATCCAAGTGCCAGCCAACCTGCTCTTCATCATGACCCTTGTGCTTTTGGTTGGCGTCTGCCTTCACCTCTCGCAGGAACAGTCGCAGGCCGAGGACGAAGTCCGGATACTGGCTGAGGAAGTGGCCATCCTGAGGTCGGAAGTGGAAAACATGAAAGGGCGGCCTACCCTCACCGCTGTTCCGACGGGCACCGATGGACCCACAACACCCTGAGTTCAGGACTTTTTACGCACAGCGAAAGCGGCCACCCCTTGGGGTGGCCGCCTTCTTGTGGTTCTGCCTACCGGATAACGTGCTGAGCCAAGCGCGGCAGTGAATCGAACTTTCCGTGGCTAATCGCCTTGAGCATCAGTGAGCCGGCGTTGAGACGGGACGTCGTGTGGAAAGCAGCGGCAAGGGAAGCTCTCTTCCAGCCAAGGGCGCGGAACCTCGTCGCCTGCAGGTCGAAGAATCTCTTCTCCTCATCGAAGCGGCGCCCGTCTAGTGCCCGGACTGAAGAGTCCGACGCCGAGTGGCGGCGGTACAGGAACGACAGCGTCGGATCGATGATCATTGATCCGCCCTCAGCGGCAACATCAAGGAGGAGCGCCAAGTCCTGGACTACGTCAAGACCCTCAGTGAAGCCAATGCGGGTAACTGTTGCAGTATCCCAAGCGAGGGAGGGAAAGTATGCCCAGTCCGCGCGGACAAGGCTCGTGGCCATGGCCTCGCCGCTGAGTTCCATGCGTGCTTTTGTCTTCGGTGCGTAGACCTTTTTAACGGCGTCTACGAGCGGAGTGCACGCAATTCCCTTCTCGTCGATAACCTGAACTCCGGGCTGCACGACGTCCGCATTCGGATAGGCGGCGAAAGCGGCCGCCACGATGTCCAGATAGTTTGGCAACATGATGTCGTCGGCGCCCATGATGACCATATGCGGGGCTTCAACGAGAGTCAGAGCTTTCCGGTAATTGCCGTTGGCACCCAGGTTCTGCTCATTTTTCATATACGTTACGCGCGGATCAGTGATGGTTGAGAACCAGCGCTCCGGCTCCGGATCCGGATACCCGTCATCGATTACGATCAGGCGCCAGTCCTGGTTCTGCTGGTTCATGACGCTCTGGGCCGCCAATTTCATCTGGTCTACGTCGCCGTAGTAGGGCAGCATTACGTCAATGGCCATGGACTGGATTCCTTTCGGTGGATTTAGCCGGCGTCTAAGAAGCACGGCCCGCTCCCGGTGGCCTTAGAGGGCGGCCCAGGACGCGATCATCGTCCTACCAATCATAGGCCAGAGGAGCCGCCACCTTGGCCTTGGCGCCCCTTTGGTAGACTTGTGTGCGTTTGATCAAGCCCCGCTGGAAATAACTGAGCGGGTACACTCTGAAAGCGGTGTTCCGCCTTAATGGACTCGGTACCGACAGTCATCCCACGTGTCAGTGTCTGCATGGCCGCATACAACGGTGAGAAGCATATCCTTGAGCAGGTCGAATCAATTCTCTCGGAATTAGCGCCAACGGATGAATTAATTATCGTGGATGACTGTTCCACTGACAGTACAAAGTCCGTGATCGAACGAATCGGTGATCCCCGCATCCGGCTGATCGCTGCAGCCGTAAACACTGGATACGTACGTACTTTTGAGAGGGCCCTTTCCGAGGCCCGCGGCGAGTACGTTTTCCTGTCTGACCAGGACGACATCTGGCTTCCCGGCCGTGCGGAGCGAATGATCGCCAGCCTTGACGGAAAGAAAATGGTTGTCAGCAATTGCCGACATTTTGACGGGCCAATGGGACGGTTTCATCGGCTCCGCCTTCGGGAAAAAGATTCCACACACACTTTGCGTAACCTCACCGGGATCATTGTGGGATACCGGCTGCATTGGGGCTGCGCGATGGCCTTTCGGCAGGAATTGTCGCACAAAATACTGCCATTCCCTGCCCACATGCGGGAATCACATGACCAGTGGATAGCAATGGTCGGAATAATTAATCGTGCTATTCAGTATCTGGAAGAAGACACCATCCTGCATCGCCTGCATGGCGAGAACCTGACACCACAAGGGATCAGAAGTGCAGGGAAAATTTTGGCAGCGCGGTTGGATTTTTTCAGGAACCTCTTCATCGCGGTACGCAGACGTTTCGTCAGCTAGCAACAAGACAATATACGGCACGCCGGGAGGCACCCACGTGCCCCGAAAGCACCGAATAGGATGGCGTCCAAATTGCACCCGACTCCCAACATGCTGGATGTGGCGGCAGTAGTTTCCGCCTACCGCCCCACCGAAGAACTCGTGGCAAACGTGGCTTCCCTGAAGCAGTATCTCCAGCACGTGGTAGTGGTCGACGACGGCTCCCCCGGTGACGTGTCCGCGGTACTTACCGACGTGGAGGCTTCCGGCGCCATTATTCTGCGGATGCCGGAGAACTCGGGAATCGCTGCAGCCCTCAACGCAGGCATGAAGCGTGCACGTGAATTGTGGGAGCCTGAATGGCTGATCACCATGGACCAGGATTCCACGTTTACTGGTAACTACGTTGAAGCCGCCTTGGAGGTCGCCAGATCATCAAGTGATCCAGCCACAGTCGGCCTCGTGGCCGCACAGTTTCACAACAACATCAGGCTGCCGCTGCTTGGCGGCCCGGTCGAACCTGAAGTCTTTGATCCCATGCAGTCCGGGACGCTCATCAAAACGTCCGTGCTCGACCAGGTTGGGTATCTCGAAGAGGATTTCTTCATTGACTGCGTCGATTCGGAGTTCAATGCCCGCCTCCGTGGTGCGGGTTTCCGGGCGCTAGCCAGTGCGGGCAGCAATCTTGCTCACTCCTTAGGTGACGCCAGGCCTTTAAAGATCCTGGGCTGGCACGCCCGCATCGGCAAGAAGAAGCTGAGTGTGCACTACCACTCACCATTCCGGGTCTACTACATCACGCGAAATTCGCTGGTTCTGGTCCGCCGGTACGCCATCAGCCAGCCAAAATGGATCCTGCGCCGGCTCTACATGGAACTCCAAAGCCACATCGTTCGGTTCGTTTACGGTCCGAACCGGAAGCTCCACCTGCTGGCCTTCCTCTACGGCCTCCGGGATGCGGCCGCAAACCGGATGGGCAAGATCGATCCGCGCTTAGCGGAGCGGCTCAAGTAGCACTGACGGGCCTAAGACTCTGTGGAGACCGGGGCCCGGTGGTCATCAAGATTACGGAGTCGCCGGAGCGCCGGCAGGATCAGCCCCGCAAACAGGACGGCCTCACTGCAAGCCATACCCAAGGCAATTCCGTCCGCCCAGTTGGACATGCCGGCGGCAATCATGGTCGCCAAACCCAGTACCGCCGAAACAGCCGTCCATGCCAAAATCAGTTTTTCGCCCCCGAACGGAATCAGCAGGTTACGGGAGAAGGGTGATGCAGCTGAAATGAAGAAGAATGCCAAGCCGTAAAACAGGCATGTCAGCTGTGTGGCTTTGACGGGTGAGCCAAAGAGTATCTCTGTTGCTGTTGGCCCCAGCAAAGCCAAGAGTCCACCGCCTACCACGCCCAAGGCTACGTGCGACCAGATGGCCAGTACGTGCCGGCCGCCTTCGGGGGCTTCTCTGTGCTCCAGGACCCAGCCTTGGAATGTGTTGCCCAACGCCATCACCGAAAACAGCCCAAACCGATAGATGGTGTCAGCGGACCCGAACTGCCCTGCTGGTGCTGCGTCCACAAACCCCTGGGCAATAGGAAGCGGCGTTGCAGCGTAGGTGTTTCCGGACGCGCTGATTCCCGCAGAGGCCATCTGTGATCGTAGGGTTGCAGGAGTTTGCGCCCAATGAGTAAATGTTGACCGGCCTGCCGGTACCACCCACCGTTGAAACAGCACCAGGCTGACCGCAACGGCGAGAAGAAAAAGCAGCCCGTATAGCCAAATGGCCCCTGTCGCCAAAACCACAGGAATAGCGACCAGGCTCGCGATAACGCGGGGAATCGTGTCGAACTTGGCCAACAGGGACGGTTTCCCAAGCCCAATGCAATACCAGGCCACGGACAGGCCGCCAAGAGCTGTGGTCCATGACATCGCAACTGCCTCCAACCGCAACTCGGGGACAGCAAGCACCGCGGAAAGCAGCGATACAACGGGCAGCACCACCAGGCTTAGAAGCAGCCGGGTTCTCATGCTCTCCCGATACAGCTCGGCACGGAAACCGGGCGACTGATTCTTTGCGATCTGAACCGGCCCCAGCATGTTCCAACCCCATGCAATAACGGTCGCGCCGAATGTGCCGATGGCCTGGCCCGCCAGCAGGCTGGACCACCCGGCGTCACCAACGAGGCGCGAAAGGACAGGGAGCAACAAGAAGGGCGTCACCAGAGAGAGAAGTGGCAATCCCGTAAAGCCCAGCAGCCTGAACAGCACAGTCTTCACAGCAGCCCCAGCCCGTCGTTCAGTGATCGACCAGCGTCACTTGTTAAGGTTTCGATTACATCGCCTTCCAGCTCATCGGCATCCGGCCATGTACGGACTACTCGCCACATGCCGTAATCCGGTAAAGGGTAGCGGAGCCCTGAGAGTCCACGACGTCGGCCACTCCATTGGCTTTCAAATTAGACAGACCATCGTAGTCAATCGTCCGGCCTTCGCCGTTGTTGACCTCGCGATTACCAAAATCCAGAACGTAATCGGCGTTCAGACGATGTACTGATGAACACACAGCCGGGCTAACGCCGGCTTTGTTGAGGTTGGAAAAGACCTCCCGCGCATCATCCGATACGGCACCAAGAACGTGCGGCTGAAGGGTACGCCGTTGGGCAATCGCGTAGACGAGCGAACTGCCGTTCCACGGGTTGCCTACAATGACGGAACCCTTCGGCACCTCGTCCCGGATTCTGTTCAGAAGCCCCATCTCTGCAGTATCCAGGAGTGCTGAATCGCCGGTCAGTGCATAATTGTGCCTCGCCGAGGCTTCGGCGGCGGCAAGGTTCTGCTGCTGTGTCCCCCACACCAACAACAGGACAGTTATTACCGCAGTGGCGGTGACGCCAGTTTGCCCGGAGAGCTTTGCTCCCGCTGAGCTTTCCGCAGTCGTGCGGACCTTCGCGAACCGGCGGCTGAAGAAATCCCAGCTGCCAACTGCCCCGAGGACGGCAACCGGCAGAATTACCACAGGGAGCGCAGCAGCGAGGCGCTGCGGATCGTTGTACCAAACCCCTACAAGGAAAGTCCTGATTCGTCCCGGCTGGCCGGCTACTGCCATAAAGAAGAGGACCGTAAGTGCGAGGTAGGCACCAAGTAGCCAGTAACGTTTTGTGATGACTGCGAACACCAGCCCAAGCAGCGTACACACCATCACCACCCACGACTCCGGGCGGGCGATGCCGGAACTTGAAACGATGTTCCAGATGGCAGCGGGCGCCGACAGCACGGGCGGCCAGGTTGCTGCTGCCTCCGGCGGCCTAACCAACTTCCACAGCGCAAAGCAAACCGCGCCTGCTGCAGCGAGCATCAGGATCCGAGAGAGGCGGCTGCTCCAGAAGAATGCATGTGAGGCATTCCGGCTGTTCCACTGCCACCACCAAATGACCCCGGCCGGCGCCAAGAGGGGTATCAGGGTCATCAGGCCACTGGGGTGGGCCAGAGCCAGCCCAGGCAGCGCACCAAGAAACGCTATTCCGGCCAGTCCCGGCGTCGCCGTCTCATCGCATCCGAGCTTCAACGTTCGAATGGCAAGCGCCAGGAGGACGGGCAGAACACTGAGCGCCAAAAAGTTCGGATAGAGTACGCCGAAGTCGACCATCAGTAACGGATAGGCTCCGAAGGCCGCCGAAATCACTCCCGCAGAGACGACGGCTTCCGGCCTCCGACCCACAACTGTTTGCGCCAAGTAGACACAGCCTGTCGGCCAGACAAGGGCACCAATGCAGACGTTCAGGACATTTGCCCCAACTGGAATACTGGCTCCGCTGACTTCTACGAGTATCGAGACCAGATCGTGCCACGCTGCCGGATAAAAGGCCCCGCCAGTCATTTCGCCCACGGTCAAAGATGAACCGGAACCCTGGTCCTGAATAAATTGAACGGCGTTCATGTGGAAAACGTTGTCAAACGTTTGTGAAATTGCAGCTGGGTCCGAAATCGCAGCAATCATTCGGCCCGCCACCAAAACCCCAGCGATAGCCAGGGCTCCGCAGACTGCGACACTCTGCGTCAGGCAGTACTCAGCGGCAACCTTTTTAAGCGTCCACCACCGGCTCTTCTGTGCCAACAAGAACAGAACCCCTGTCAGGATGGTTGCTGCTACCACCGACCAGACAGACCATTCTAAACCTGCATACGGCGAGAGTACTGCGGCGGAGGCTACCAGCGAAACCGACAGAGCGGGGGCAGACGCGTACAAGGGCAAACCCCGCAGCCCCACAGTCCATCCGACAACCGCGCCAGGCGCAAACAAGATGGTCAACGCAGCACAGAACGCCGTCGCTTCCGACATCCAGGACATAAAAAACCTTACTCTTGACCGCGATTGCAGCCTGGGCGTCGCAACCGTCCCATGCAGGCGGGGCACCTTAGCCTCAGCCGACTATACTTGACGGCCCATGTCGCAGCGCCCTCGGGCCGGCTGTGCCAAGTTGCCGGGCTGGCCTGAACACGGCCCTGAAATAACGCTGGACGAGCCTTGCCGCGTAGGCTAAGCACGTGAAATATCGAGACAAGAACATTGCGAAACCCAGAACCTCTTTCCCGTACGGTCGGTTCGGTGTCGTCGCAATGTCTGTTGTTTTGGCCACGTCAGCCTGTGCGGCACCTGCACCGGGAGCAAGCGATGGCCAGCTAAGGGGTAGCCTGGTTGGCGTCGGAAACGGCTCCATGAGCGGCCTGGTGGCAGCGTGGCAGGAGGCTTGGCGGGGACCGAACCCGGCTGTGAACATAGCTTTCTCCCCAGACGGAGGAAAGGTGGGTGTGGACGCGCTAGCGAGGGAACAGGCGCACTTCGCCACGACAACCATGCCGGGCTCCGTGGAGTTGCCCCCGACGAGTCAGCCGGTGTGTGGCCAGGCAGGACCTTTGGTCCTCCCTGCGGCCGTGCTTCCGGTGGGAGTGGCGTACAACCTGCCTGGAGTTCGAAGCGTTAGGCTCACCGCTGGCATTCTGGCCAACATCTTCCTCAAGAAGGTCACCAAGTGGAATGACCCGCAAATCGTTCGAGAGAACCCGGACACCAGCCTCCCCGATCTGGAGATCAAACCCTTGCTTTCGGACAAGGACGAAGACGTAACGGAAGCCGTCACGGCCTATCTGTCGCGGGAAGCAAGCAGTGCGTGGTCCCCCGGCGTATCTTCGCGGTGGCCCGACGTTGTCGACGTACAGGACAAAACCAAACCTTTGGAGCTCGACACAACGGTTGGGGGCCTGGCGGTCCTGGACCGTGGGATCATCGGCTCCCGGTTTTCGACGGTGGCGCTACAGTTTGACGGCTCGTACCAGTCGTTCTCACCAGACTCCGTTCTTGCGGCCATTGAAGCAGGCGAGACCAACCAGGTTGCCCCTGGCGCCTTGGAGCAGCAGCTGGACGGCCAGGCCGGCTATGCCTTGGCCGTGATGGAATACGTGGTGTTGTGCCGGGAGTACGCCGAGGAGGAGACGGCGAAGCTGGCCAGTTCCTGGGGACAGGCTATATTCAGCGAAACAGGCCAACGCAATGCGAATATCTTCGCAAGCGCGTTGCCTCCAAACAGGAAAACCTCGGAGCAGGCCAAGGAATTGGTTACCGAAATCGCGGAGGGAACGGAGTGAGCGGACTTGAGCGCACGTCAGACAACACCAGCACCATGAGTAGGACGCCTGGCCTGCACCGGGATGGAACGCTAGCCGGGAGTGAAGCCAAGTCAAGTCAGCGTAAAGGCAGGAGCCTGTTCCTGAAGCTCTTTGCTCTCTTCTCGCTCGTAATTTCCCTGTGGGCATTGGCCACACCCTTGATGGCATTTCCGGATGAGCCTGCGCACACTATCAAGGCCGCCGCCGTAGTCAGGAATCAAATAACTGTTCAGGAGGGGATGTCATTTGGGCATGGCATCCATGTAAAGGTTCCTGCCTATATAGCCAATCTTGATGCCCAGAGGTGCTACAAATACCGTCCGGACACTTCAGCCGGGTGTGCACCGGTTATCCCAGCCGACGACAACTACGAGACGATTGGCGTCACCACGGCGGGTACTTATAATCCGATGTATTACTGGATCGTTGGACTTCCGAGCCTTTGGCTCACTGGTGCGCCCGCACTTTATGCCATGCGTATAGTCAGCTCGATTCTCACCGCAGCTTTTCTTGCTGCCGGCTTCACAGCGCTTTCAAGATTTTTGCGTCCACAAATTCCGATCCTGCTGGCCAGCGTCAGCATGACTCCTATGGTCCTGTTCCTTGGATCCGGAATTAATCCGAACTCTTTAGAGGTTGCAGCTACAATGGCTGCGTTCTGCGGTTTCATCGTGCTGCTCGATAACGCGCATAGACCCGAAGCAGTCATCCCGGCCGTTGTAACGGTCGTAGCAGCCTCGACGATACTGGCGAATACGCGACAGGTGTCCTTGATCTGGCTGCTGTGCGCCCTCATGGTAGGGCTCTCGTTTTATCAGCGACGGTCCATTTTCGCGGCTTTTCGGAACAAGCTTGTCCTGACAGCCGTCGCGGCCACTGTGCCGGGTGTGATTCTCGGCATTGTGTGGATACTGCTGATGCTCAACGCCCCAGCATCCGCCGGCGTTGCCCCCATCGGAATCATCAATCCGATGCCGGGAGTTCGTGCGGACCAAGGGTTTGTCACGATGCTGGACCGCTTCTTTGGCTTCTTTCCCCAGTATGTTGGGGTTATGGGGTGGCTCGATAGCCGCCTGCCGGATGCCGTGCAGATGTTCTGGAGCTTCCTCTTTGTGGTTGCACTCCTGCTCCCGGTTGCTGTCCGTCCGCTCCGGCGAACCGCTGGTTATTGGCTCGCCTTGGTACTGCTCCTTGTCATACCCGCCGCCCTCCAGGCCCAAGTCGTAACTTCCATGGGATTCATCTGGCAAGGCCGCTACAACCTGCCCCTGTTCCTGGTTCTGCTGATCTCGGCAGGAATAGCGTGCAGGCATTTGCGGATCAGCCAGTCAGAGGGGGCCCAGACAATCGGCCGCATCGTGGTGGTGGCTGCAATAGCTGTCCACGGCCTTGCTTTCGCCTACATATTGCGGCGATACGTAGTAGGCATTCGGGAACTGGCTAACTGGCAAATCATGATTACCAAGCCGGAGTGGCAGCCCCCCTTGGGGTGGCTGGTTCTGATTGCTGCCTACGTAGTACTGATGGCACTGGCTGGACATTTCCTGTTCAAATTTGTGTTCCCAGGCGCACTCCTCTTCACGCGCCCCTTCCCCGTACTCTCCGGCGAACCGAAAACGACAACTGAATCCGTCAACCTACGGTCCACCATCGCCGAAGCTCATTCCCGATCACGGACGTAGGTCTCGACTCCACGTTTGGGGAGAACGAAGGCAACGTTCATCCTAAGATCCGCGTGGCCGTCAGTTGCCTGCTCAACCGTCCCGGCGGCGTAATCGGGGCTCGATCATAGGTTCGTCGTCGCGCAGCCGCCACGCAACGTCGTAACCCTGATTTGCGAACCATTAGGAGTGGGCCTTGCCCGACCACAACCTCTGTGCTGCCGCACGGCCTCAAGCGGGCACGTACGTGACCGACGTCCCAGTGGGTCGACGGCGACGCGAGGGAGACCCGTCCAGCTGTATTGCGTTAGTCCCGCAGCTGCTGCAAAGGACTATAAGCTGTTGTCTCGATGACTAAAAGTAAAACCCTCGACACCAGCGGAGCTGCCCATCCCTCGGGTGCATGGCGGGGCTTCAATAAAACGCGGACATTCGCTGCACTTGGTTGGACCGGCGCCGCAGTGGCCCTCAGCTACATCGCGTGGTGGCGGTTGCCAGAAGACGCCCGCGGGACAATTTGGGCGGAGGACGGCGCTGTTTTTCTCAGGGAAACAGTGACCATTGGTCCGGTTGCCAGCATCGTGGAACCTTATGCGGGGTACCTCCACACAATTCCTCGCCTCATATCCGGGATCGCATACACGATCGCGCCCCTAGAGTCGTATGCCGTCCTGATGTCATTTTTGAGTTGTGCTGTCGTTGCCTGCATATCGCTCGCGGTATTCCAGCTGTCCGCTGCCCTGGTTGCCAGCCGCCCGATTCGCCTCATGTTTGCCATGATTCCGGTTTTCGTTCCTGTTGGGCCCCTCGAAGTTCTTGGCAATGCTGCCAATTTGCATTGGTATGTCTTGTGGCTGGTTCCATGGCTGCTTATCTACCGGCCTTCCCGGTGGGGAGCCAAAGTTATTCTCTTCGTCGTTGCCTTGGGCTCCGCAACCACCGAAATCATTTCTGCGATCTTTCTGCCCCTCGCCCTCTGGCAATGCTTTCGAGCCAAGAACTACGCAGCCGCAATGGGAATGTTCGCAGGCCTCGCTTGCCAACTTGTCGCCACGGCGAGCAAGCCCCGCTATTCTTCCCTGCCACCTGTGGATTCGATAGAGCCGCTGTCAGTCTTTTATGGCTTCGGGCTGCAGTCCATGACCTCGCTGTGGGAGACAGACAAGCGCAGTGTCGCCTCCGGCATCGTAAACTTCGGCGCCTACTCTGTTCTCATTCCCGTCGCCGTCATTGTGTGCCTTCTTATTTACGTACTGGCATTCGGGAGCCTCAAATGGAAAGTCGTAGCCGCGTCATCATTCTGTGCTGCAGCAATTTGCTGGACCGCAGCCGTCGTGCTCAACACCACTCCGGAGATAGACTTTGCTAACTTCACGGAGCAGGATTGGCTCGGAAGGTTCACATTCTTGCGGTACGCCGCTGCTCCCTCGATGTTTCTGCTCGTCCTGGTTCCGGCTGCCTGGGCTGTGGCCACCGAGCGCGCAGGCACCACAGGATGCAAGGAGACGTCCCGGGCCTTCCTGGCACCCGCTGTGCTCCTAGTCTTCTTATCAGTGAACTATTTCCCATCTCTGCCCTCGCGGGCCGGAGGGCCTGAGTGGAAAGAGTTCCTGACGCTGGCCCGCACCGACTGCACGGAAAATAGTGAGCCGCGCGAAGCCGCAATTCCGATCTCGCCCACGCTCTGGTACGCGGTCCTGCCATGTGAGGTCATTTTGACCCGCTAACAACGCGAGGCCTCGAATCGATGCGGCAGACCGATATCCTTCGATAAGCATGCGGTGCATCGAAAATATCGGCGCACATTCCGTACTACCTGGCCCTGGTATGTGCGAAGGCTCGTGGCCATCCGGCGTGAGCGTGCCAATCAATCACTCTGACCGGGTCCCCACTCAAACTGCCATGATCAAGCCGTGAATGAGCCAACCTGGTTGATAACCAACGTGCCACCTCAGTTATCAACCCGCACGACTCCCGTAAGGCTTCCAGGCTCGCTCAGCAGCCGTGTCATCGGCCCTCGGCCGGCGGCAGCTACGCAGCTGCGGCGAAACAAATGGTCGGGGGACGAACACTCAGGCCGAAGCGGTTCGGGCCCGGAGCTCCGATACAACATCGTGCACTGCGCCGTCCATGATGATCTCTCCGTGTTCCAAGAGAACACCCCGCTCGCAGACGGTAGCGACGAGGTCCAAATCGTGGCTCACGACAAACAAGGTCTTGCCATTAGCGGCCAGCTCCTTGATTTTCGCGATGCACTTGCGCTGGAACGGCTCATCGCCGACGGCCAGAATTTCGTCGATAAGGAAGACTTCCGGGTCGGTGTGAACCGCGATGGAGAACGCAAGACGTAGGTACATTCCGGAAGAGTAAAACTTGACTTCGGTATCGATGAATTCTCCGATTTCGGAGAACTCCACGATGGAATCGAACATTTCATCGATCTGTTTCTCAGTCATGCCCAGAATGGCACCATTGAGGTAGACGTTGTCCCGCCCGCTGAGATCGTGGTGGAACCCCGCACCGACTTCGATCAGGCCAGCCACACGACCACGAGTGCGGACCGTCCCGCCGTCCGGCTGGAGGACTCCCGAAATCAGTTTAAGCAGGGTCGACTTCCCGGAACCGTTAAGGCCCAGCAGCGCAACCGTCTCGCCCTGTTTAACTTCGAGGGAAACATCCTTCAGGGCGAGAAACTTCTTCGACAGGTCGCCTTTGCGCCCTTTGACTAACCATACGAGCGCTTCCTTCAAGGACCGCGTGTGACGAAGGACGAACTGTTTGCGCAACCCAATGCAGCTGATTGCAACGCTTCCGTGGCTGGACATCTAGAGCTCCTGTGCGAAATGTACGGCCAGACGGCGGAAAATGAACTGGCCCAGGAAAAGGATCACCACGGTGACCAACAGTGACACCGGAAGCCAAAAAGTCAGCAGGCCCGGCGGCATGTCAGCGAGTCCGATCTGGTCAGCCTTCAGCGTGGGCTGCCAAAAAGTCCAGTGAAAAATTTCCACAGCGGTAGTCATGGGGTTCAGCTGGTAAAGCCAATACCACGGGCCCATGACCCGCTCCACCATCGACCAGACGTAAAGTACCGGCGAAGCCCAGGTAACCACCATGACGATCATGTCCACGATGTTTTCGGAATCCCGAAAGTAAACGTTGACTGCCCCGAACATCAGACCGAGCCCGGTCGCCAACAGCGCCACCATGGCGAACACAAGAACGACTGCCACAATCTGAAGGATCGAAGGCGTCCATCCCACGAAGAGGCACGCACCAATGAGCACGAGGAGTTGCGGAAGGAAGTGCGCCGCGGAAACCCACACGGTGGCCGCAGGAAACAATTCCCTCGGAAGATAAATCTTCCTGATGAGGTCGCGGTTATCCACAATTGACCGGGTTGCATTTGCCAGTGACTCAGTGAAGAAGTTCACCAGGACTATGCCGGAAAACAAGTAGATGGCATAGTTGGGCGTGCCGCGTTCAAGGTTGAGGAAAATACCGAGGGCAATGAAATAGATCAGGAACTGCATCAGCGGCTTGACATAGGACCACATCAGTCCCAGGACAGAGCCGCGGTAGCGAACCTTAATTTCTTTGCGGACCAACAGCTTCAGCAGGAACCGGTGCCCGTAAACGTCAAGGAGTCCGCGGCCTTCCCCGGGCTTGACCAAGACGTCCGTTGTAGCGGCCATCTACTTGCCCGCGCCCGGGTTGGCGTCAAAGGTCCGCTTCCAGGCCTCCAGGGACGTCAACTCAGGGAGAGCTTCCCGATACTGCTCGGCCAGGCGCTCCCATTCCCGGAATATCCGCATGTGCAGTCCAGTGGCCTCAGTCAGCATGGCCTTGAGCTTTTTGGGGTCACGGCGGTACCAGGAAGCGCCTGTTCCTTCGGCATTGGAGACAACAACGCTGTCATAGTGGGCCAGCCTGAACCAGCGGTTATCACGGTGGGCGAGGAAGCCCTGGGGGCGTTCCAGGCTTTCAGCACCGGGAGTTGTTACCAGCTGCTTTGCGACAGTCCTGATACCCCATGGAACCAGTTCTTTCTTGCTTGGCATACCGATGGGCGCACCGCCGATGGGACCGCGTCCGATTTTCGGTGTGGGGAAGTCGTCGACGTTCTCCCGGAGCTGGGCATCCGAGTAACTGGCCTTCAGAGCATTGATTTCCGGCAGTTTCGAGCCGAGGGAGGCGTGGAGGACATCCGGACCTTTGAGTACGTCTTTCAGTGCCTCGATTCGACCGTGCTCCGTGAAGTATTGCATCGATACAAGGTGCTTGACGTCGTCCTGGACGGACTCCCGCAGGACCCGGCCGCCCTTCTTATAAGGGCTGTGGATGAGCGTGGTGATCATCCGGTTACGGGCGTGGAAATATGCCTGCCAGCCGACGAGATCGTCTTTGTCGGTCCATGACACATGCCATACCGCAGCCCCCGGAAGCGACACGGTTGAGTAGCCCGCTTCACGTGCCCGCAGACCGTACTCGGCGTCGTCCCATTTGATGAACAGCGGCAGGGACAGCCCAATTTCGCGAATGACCTTCGTGGGAATCAGGCACATCCACCAACCGTTGTAGTCGACGTCGACCCTTCGGTGCAGCCACGCCGTTTGGCGGAGGTTGGCAATGCTGAAGTCATGCCGGACATCCATGTCAGCGTGCGGCTGGGCGGGAACGATGCGATGAGGGTTGACCACTTCGCCAAACGTGTGAAGCACGCTACGGTTGTAGAGGTCGAACATGTGGCCGCCAATGATTGACGGCTTGCGGCAGTGGTCGGCGAAGGTCAGCAGGCGGAGGATGCTCTCCGGCTCAATGACGATGTCATCGTCCAGAAGCAGCACGTAATCGCTGCCATTTTCCACGGACTCGTACATCCCGCGGGCAAATCCACCGGATCCGCCGAGGTTGGCCTGGTTGATGACCCGGAGCTTTCCCCCCAGGGCGGAATCGATGCCGGCAAAGCCGTCCTGGTCCTCAACCTGGTTGGTCCCTTGGTCAACGATGAGTATTTCCTTGACATCCTTGAGGACGTCAAGGTTCTCGGACAGAATCCGTGCGTTGTTGAGGCAGAATTCCGGCTTGTTCATGGTCGTGATTTGGAGCGTGACCTGGCCTGGGCCGGAAACCTGGCTCAAACCTTCCCACTCCGCGTGGTCAAGGACCAGTTCGCCTGAACTGCCGGCCAGATCGAACCAGTACCACCCGCCGTCGCCAAACGGCTTGAGCGACAACTCGAATTCGGAAACCGCGGAGCCTTCGACGTGCTTGCCGTCCACGCGCTGGACGGAACCCCGCGCATTGGATTTGTAGACGGAAATATTCCCCGAGCCGCTCGTCTTCACGACGAGGCGGATGTCCCGTACGGATGTCCAGCGGCGCCAGTAACTGGCCGGGAACGCATTGAAGTACGTTCCGAAAGAAACCTGCTCGCCTGAGCGCACGCGCATCGAGTGCCGGCCCAGGAGGTCCGCAAAGTGGGCTTCGCGCCCGCCGGAGCTGAACATCTGAAGCTTTTCTTCGGGTTGCTTCGGCGTCCGGGCAAGCTCGTCGTTCTCACGAAGCCTGATTCCGTTGGCACTTCCGGCGTCAGCATAAAGCGAGACCGTATCCGTCTGGTCAGGGGACGGCAGGACTACCCTCTGAAGAACGCGCCAGGCCGACGTATCTTCAGTCACTGTCATGCCTCCACGCCTCCGCTTTCAAGCTTAGCTCCGCCCTCGAAATGCGGCCGAATCTGGTTGTCAAACATGGTCAGGGCCGAGCCAATGGCCATGTGCATGTCAAGGTACTTGTACGTGCCGAGGCGGCCTCCAAACAGGACGTCCTTCTCGGCAGCAGCCAGGTCACGGTACTTGAGCAACCGCTCCCGGTCCGCGGCAGTGTTGATCGGATAGTACGGTTCGTCGCCCTTTTCTGCGGCACGCGAGAATTCGCGCATGACGACGGTCTTTTCGGTCTGGTACTCGCGCTCCGGGTGGAAGTGGCGCGGTTCAATAATGCGCGTGTAGGCCACATCGGCGTCGTTGTAGTTGACCACGGACGTTCCCTGGAAGTCTCCGACGTCGAGAATTTCTTCTTCGAAATCGATGGTCCGCCACGAAAGGTCGCCTTCGGCGAAGTCGAAGTAACGGTCAACCGGGCCCGTGTAGATCACGGGGATGTTGCCAACAACTTTATTTTTGCTGTACTCGTGCGACTCATCGAAGAAGTCCGTGTTCAGCCGCACCTCGATGTTCGGGTGTTCCGCCATCTTTTCGATCCACGCCGTGTACCCGTTGGTCGGCAGGCCCTCGTACTTATCGTTGAAGTACCGGTTGTCGTAGTTGTAGCGCACGGGGAGGCGGGAGATGATGCCTGCGGGCAGGTCCTTGGGATCGGTCTGCCACTGCTTGCCCGTGTAGTGCTTGATGAACGCCTCGTAGAGCGGACGGCCAATCAGCTGGATGCCCTTATCGTTCAAGTTCTGCGGATCGGTTCCAGCGAGCTCGCCCGCCTGCTCCTGGATCAGCTCCTGCGCCTGGCCCGGCGTCAGGTTCGCACGGAAGAACTGGTTGATCGTGGCCAAGTTGATGGGCAGGGAGTAAACCTCACCCTTGTGCACGCCGTAGACCTTGTGGACGTAGTTCGTGAACGTGGTGAAGCGGTTCACATATTCCCACACACGCTCGTTGGAGGTGTGGAACAGGTGTGCGCCGTAGCGGTGCACTTCGATCCCGGTCTGCTCTTCCTTCTCGCTGTAGGCGTTTCCACCGATGTGGTGCCGGCGGTCAAGGACAACCACCTTCAAGCCGAGCTCGGTGGCGGCCTGTTCTGCGATTGTCAGGCCGAAAAAGCCAGACCCTACGATGACGAGGTCAGCGGTCACAAAATCTCCTGGTTCGAAAGCGGGCAGCCCAATGGTGCGCATTGTCTGCGGAACCAGCCTACCCGAGACCCCGTCGTGACCTACTAATCCGGTGGGTGACCGTCCACGCAAGCCGGCGCTCAACCTCCGCTAATCCCCCTCCTCGCGGCGCCCGCCGTCGTACTCCTCGTCGCGGCTGCCCGTATGCGGCGACCGTGGCCCAGGAGCCGCTGGTCACTGGGGCAATGCACACAGGCCAATTCACGCGGACAGTATTTTGCCGGTGAAGCCCCACGCCCTTATCCACATACGGCGACGCACGCCACGACACCCCGGCGCCTGATGGCTAGCTTGGAAACAACTCAACCGTGAGGAATGTCAATCATGCTGCTGCACTGCACGCTCGTTCGGAGTCCGGGCGCAGCCCTGCAGGACCCGCCGGCGGAGCTGACCATGGAGGGTCCGGACGGGGCCGCCGGCGCCGGCTTGCAGGCAGTGCTGGCCGCCAGGTTCGGCACCGGCAAAGTGACAGTCGACGGGCAAGATATGAGTTCACTCACGCTCGGGCAACCGCCGCTGGTCAACGGCGCCGTTCTGGTCGACGGGGCGGAACTGAGTGCCCGCAGATCGAGGCAGCGCACTGCGGAACCGCCTGCCTCGCTGGCGCTTGCAGTGCACAGCGGCTCCGGCGCTGGCCTGGTGGTTCCCCTGCGCCGGGGCACCTACACCATTGGCCGCAGCGATGCCGAGATCGTCATCCCCGACGCCGATCTTTCGCGTGCCCACGCGCGCCTGGTTGTCACCGAGACGGCCATTACAATCGTTGACCTGGACAGCGCCAACGGCGTCGAAGTGGACGGCGAGCGCCGGAGGAACGCCGTCGTGTCGACCAGTTCCACGATCCGGTGCGGCAAATCGACCATGTCACTGGTCTTCCTGGAGCACGGCAACCAATTGGACCAGGCAGGAACGGATGTCCACGAACCGATCGTCGTCAGCCGGCGCGACGAACCTATGAACCGGGCGGCGCTCCTGCTGACGGCTGTCCTGCCGGTGATCATCGGCGTGGGCCTAGCGATCACCACGGGAATGTGGATGTTCCTCGCCTTCACCGCCGTCTCCGCGATCTCCATCCTGGTGCCCGTGATCGGCGGGCGCCGGCAGCGCCGCGACCTGGCCGCGGCTGTCAGGGCTGCTGTCGCCAAAGACCAGGAACGACGACGGCGGTCCGCCCCGCCGCTGTCAGCCCTTACTTTGGGGGGTGCAACTCGGAGGGAGCGGACTTCCCGCGCCGCAGGCAAGGGCATCTGGCTGCGGCTGGGCCAAAGCACTCAACCAGCGAACCTCCGATTCGAGCCGCCCGATCCGGGCCGAGCGGTTCCATCCGCCGATCTGCTTCCGCTCACCCTCGATCCCGCACAGCCGGTCACCACGATCCGCGGGCCGCGAGACGCCGTCCTGGGACTGGTGCGTTCATTCCTGATGCAACTGGCCGGCTACCCGCTTGGCCGGGATACCCGCGTGGTGCTCCACGGAAAAACGGACCAGTTGCCCCTCGCGGCCCGTCTTCTGGAAGGAGTTACCCTCTCCAGCCATCCCGGCACCGTTCAGGCGCTGCTGAAGCGCGGCTTCGCGCCCGCAAGTGACCACGGCGTGCTGATTCTCCTGGACGGCAACCAGAACACAGCGGCGATCATCGAAAAGGCGCGCGAACATGCGTGGCAGGTCATCCACTTCCCCTGCGACAGCGAAGCCCCGATCAGAGCAGACATTGAGCTTGGTGAACGCAGTTCTGTGTTCACCGCAGGAGCGGAAAGCATCCGGTTCGCGCCGGATCTGGCGCCCGTCGCCGTCTTCGACAGTTTTTGTCGCCGTCTGGCTAAGGACGCGCCCAAGACCGGCGATGCCGGCGGAAGCACCCCGCTCTCCTGCCGGCTTACGGATCTTCTCCCGGCCTCCACCCCGGAAACAGCACAGCGGTGGTCGGCACACAGCGTGCGGCCCGGACTTGCCGTACCCGTCGGTCTGGGTCCGCAGGGTGCCCGGATGCTGGATCTCCAATCCGACGGCCCCCATCTGCTGGTTGCCGGCACTACGGGCTCGGGGAAGTCTGAACTCCTTCGCAGCCTGACGGTTGCCCTGGCGCTCAGCTACCCGCCGGACCAAATCAATTTTCTTTTTGTGGACTTTAAGGGCGGCTCCGGCCTGGGGCCTCTGACGGGGCTCCCGCACTCTGTAGGCATGCTCACCGATCTGAGCAGCCACGAGCTGGAAAGGTACCTGCAATCCCTCCGCGCCGAAATCAGATTCCGTGAAGAGGCCCTGGCCGCCGTGCAGGCACCCGATCTTGCTTCTTACCGGACCACCCAGGCGGGCCTCGCGGCACAGCTCCCCCACCTCGTGATTGTCATCGACGAATTCCGAATGCTCGTGGAGGACGCTCCGGAAGCGCTCCGCGAACTCATGAGGATCGCCGCGATCGGCCGTTCGCTGGGGATACACCTCATCATGGCCACGCAACGGCCGCAGGGCGCTCTGACGGCTGACATCCGTGCCAACGTGACTACAAGCATCGCGTTGCGTGTCCAATCGGAGATGGAGTCCGTGGACATTATCAATTCGAAGGCCGCCGCCGGAATCAGCGTGGACACCCCCGGGCGGGCCTATCTGGCGCGCGGCACTGAAGCACCAGTTGAGTTTCAGGCCGGTTCGCTGACTGCCGGTGCTCTTACCTCCGAACCGCCCAGCCTCTCGGTGCGCCTGGCATCGGAGTACATCGACACCCCACCCACGTCGGGTAAATCCGAATTTGCGGACGTTGAGCCCACACCGGCCCAGGCAACCGCGCCGTTGGTGGCTTCCATGTCCGCGTTGTGGTCTGCCATGACTGGCCCACCCGCCAGGAAACCGGTCGCTGCCCCGCTCCCCTGCGTTCTGCCTGAGCCTGCGGTTGGGCTACTGGTCAGTCCCAGCACAGCCACCGGTGACGTGATTGGAAACCAGACCGTGAAGTCGGCCGGCGATCTGGCACGGGAGGGTAACCGCCGGATCATCAGGCTCGGACTCATGGACCTGCCGGCGGAACAGAGAACGGCTCCACTCATCTGGGAACCTGCCGGGCACGGGCATCTGGGCCTTGTTGGCGGACCGGAATCGGGCATAGCTGAGGCGGTCCGGCTGGCAGTCCGCGGCCTCGCATCCCATCCGCGCGAATCGCATTTGTACGTCCTGGACCCGGACAGCTCATTCGCGGGGTTGGCCTCTCACGGCCGGGTGGGTGCCCGGGCCGGGCTGCACGAGCTTCGACGCGCCGTCCGTATCCTGGAGCGCCTCGCACAGGAGCAGTCGCGCCGACTGGCCAGTCCCGCCGCCGGTGCCACGCCCCTCGCGCTGGTGATCGCCGGCTGGGGGTCCTGGGCCTCGGCCTTTCGCGCCGGACCGCTGGCCTGGGCCGAGGACCTGGTCCACGATCTGATCCGTGATGGCGGCAGGTCCGGTATCACGGTGATCATCTCCGGCCAGCGGGAGCTTGTCACCGCCCGGTTCTTCGCCGCCGTTCCCAACCGCGTGTATTTTCCCTCCGGTTCAAGCGAAGAGAGCCGGATTGCCTGGCCCAAACTTCCTTCGACTGCACCGGTCCTCGGTCGGGCCGTCGCCATGGGCGCGCTGTCCGCCGGCACAACGGCAGTTTGCCAGTTCTACACGGCCAGCCCAGAAGCAGAGGGGATGGCGAATGGCCGGGCGCAGCAAAGGTTCCCCGCGAACCGGCCGTTCCGCGTCGAGCCGCTGCCGGTCATGGTCAGGGCGGCCCAAATCCTGGATGGGGCTGCGACTCCCATCCTGGATGGCACTGGCCCCGGCTCCCTTTTCCCGGATGGAATACCAGCCACGGCCGGACAGATGCCAGGTCTCTTCCGGATAGGCGTGGGCGGTGACGAACTCGAATCTGTATCCATCCGACTCCAGGCGGGCGGTGTCCTTGCGGTCTTGGGCGGACCGTCGTCGGGAAAGTCCTCGTTTTTACGCCTTCTGCCGCAGGTCAACCCCGGTTCAGGACCTTGGCTCCGGCCGGAAACTGCCACCGATTCCGCGGCCTATTGGTCGGGAGTCCTGGGACAGGCAGCCACAGGCAGCCTGGGCCGAGGATCTGTGGCCTTGGTGGACGACGCAGATCTGTTGACACCCGATGTGAACCGCCACCTGGCCGACCTCAATGCCCTCGGATTCAGAGTGGTGATGACGGCCGGCTACAGCCCGATACTCTCCCAGCGGGTGCCGTTGGCGCTCCAGGCACGAAACCAGGGCACCGGCGTACTGATCGCGCCCCGGACATTCCTGGATGGCGATCTCTTTGGGGTGCGGTTCGAGACGGAACCGAATCCTCCACCCGGCCGGAGCGTGCTGATCCAGAACGGTCGCGCCACGGCCGTCCAGCTGGGCTGGGTGCCTCCTGACGCGCCGGTCAGACGGCTGGCCGCCTGATGGAGCAGGGGGCTACAGGGCCGGGGGCAATCCGCCGCTCTGGGAGGCGTAGCTGATGACGCGCTTGTGGAAGAGGAGCACTATGGCTGTCAGTGCCGGCAGGATCATGGCCAGGCCTGCCAGCAACACTCCGGCGGTGAGGGTTGGAAACCCAATGGTCAGGACGAACAGCTGCGCTACCAGCGCTGCCGCCCGCGTCCACCGGCGTCCCCGGAAGAGGAAGAGCCCCACCGAATACAGCCAGGCAGAGAACGCAAGCAGCAGGCCAAGGGTGAAAACGGCTCCCCAAAGAGAAAGTACAGGGGCGCCCGTCACAAGTTCGAAGGCATACCAGGCCGCGGCCACCAGGAGGGCTGTGGCCTCCGCCGCCACAATCAGCGCGATCACCAGAATGCCCCGCGGGCGCCCTGTGGCCGGGTCCGGCCCGGGACCCGCGTGGGCGCCGCTGCCATCACTTGCACCACCACCATCGCCCGCCGGGGACCCCGGGGTTTCTGGGGCAGGCTCGGGCAGCGGATCTGACGGGTTTTGGGGGGCTCTTGACACACTGGCACCCTACCGGACATAGTCTGACAGTGGTGGGGGTCGGCTAAACGGATGTGATGTATCGCTCAGGAATCCGGGGATTTCAAGCTGTATTACCCCTTGTTTACACAGCCTTAACATGACAATCTTGATGAAGATGACCGATGGGGCCCCGAAGGGCCCCTTTCTTTTGTAGCCAATCGTGAATAATTTCACAAATGGCATTTCCCAGAATTGGAGCAACTGATCAGCATGGATTGGCGTAACCGCGCAGCGTGCCTTGAAAAGGACCCGGAACTATTTTTCCCCGTTGGAAATACCGGGCCTGCCCTCCTCCAGATCGAGGAAGCCAAGAGCGTCTGCCGCCGCTGCCCAGTTGTTGACACCTGCCTTCAGTGGGCCCTCGAGTCCGGCCAGGACGCCGGCGTCTGGGGCGGGATGAGCGAAGACGAGCGCCGCGCCCTCAAGCGCCGGGCCGCCAGGGCCCGCCGCGCTTCCTGATTTCGGAGCCCACCGGCTGAGAGCCGGCCGGCTCAGAGCACACCAGCTCAGAGCCCGTCGGCGCACCCAGCGGCTTGCACAAAACGCTGGGCACAAAACGCTTGGCACAAAACGATGGCCGCGACCCCTTCCGGGTCGCGGCCATCGCCGTTTAAGCTAAATCCTTACCGAACAGCCAGGCTGAGGCGGATCTGGACAGCCGTCCCGCCACCGTCACGGGGATGCCACTGGATGGTACCACCCAGCTCACTGGTGACCAGAGTCCGCACAATCTGCAGCCCAAGACCCTCCACGTGCGGCGTGTCCGGCAGCCCCACACCGTCGTCGGCGATCGTGACCGTCAGCAGTTCCTCGCCGTCTTCCTCCTCGGAGCGGTCGGCGATGAGCCAGACAGTTCCCGCGCGTCCCGCCAGGCCATGCTCGACGGCGTTGGTCACCAACTCGTTGATGACCAGTGCCAGCGGGGTGGCGAAGTCGCTGGGCAGTTCCCCGAACAGCCCCGACCGCTCGGTCTTGACCTGCTGCGAGGGCGACGCCACCTCAGCGGACAGCCTGAATTGGCGGCCAATCAGTTCGTCAAAGTCAACGCTCTGCGCCAGGCCCTGGGACAGCGTCTCGTGCACCAGGGCGATGGTGGCCACCCGCCGCATCGCCTGCTCCAGGCCCTGCTTGGCCTCGTCGCTGACCATCCGCCGGGACTGCATCCGCAGCAAGGCAGCCACGGTCTGCAGGTTGTTCTTCACCCGGTGGTGGATCTCGCGGATGGTGGCATCCTTGGTGACGAGTTCCATCTCCCGGCGCCGCAGTTCCGAAACGTCCCGGCACAGCACCAGCGCGCCAAAGCGCTGCTGTTCATCCCGCAGCGGAATGGCCCGCAGGGACAGGCTCACGCCGCGGGATTCAATCTCACTGCGCCACGGCATCCGTCCGGTGACCACCAGCGGCAGCGTCTCGTCCACCAAGCGCCGGTCCTTCAGCAGCCCAGCAGTCACTTCGGCCAACGACCGGCCTTCCAGCGACTCGCCGTCGCCGAGCCGCCGGATAGCCGACACCCCGTTGGGGCTGGCGTACTGCACAATCCCCTCCGCATCGAGCCTGATCAGCCCATCCCCCACCCGCGGTGCACCACGGCGCGAGCCGGTGGGGGACGCAAAGTCAGGCCACAGCCCAAGTGTTCCCATCCGAAGAAGGTCGTAGGCACACTGCCGGTACGTCAGCTCCAGCCGGGACGGCATCCGGGAACTGGACAGGTCCATGTGGGTGGTCACCACAGCCAGGGTCCGGCCGTTGCGGACCATCGGCACAGCCTCCACCCGCAACGCCATGTCCGAATTCCAGTTGGTCTCGCTGGACCGTTCGATGGACCGGCTTGCCCAGGCCTTATCCACCAGCGGCTGCAGGTCGGCCCGGATGGGGTCACCCACAAAGTCGCTGTGGAAGACGGTGTGCGTCGTTGACGGCCTGACGTGGGCCAACGCAACATACCCGTGATCCGGATGCGGGAACCACAAAGCCAGGTCAGCGAACGCCAGGTCCGCAACCATCTGCCAGTCACCCACCAGGAGGTGCAGCCATTCGGCATCGCCCGGCCCAAAATCAGCGTGTTCCCTGATGGGGTCCGTAAAGATTGCCACTGCACCTCCAGTTTACGACGCCGGGATTCCTAGCGTCGGACGATTGACCTCAAGAGCCTCAATGCTACCGACAGTGAGGCCATGTCGTCGGCCTCGAGCGCGTTGACCTCATCAAACATGCTCTTCGCCCTGCCCAGTTGCTCGGCATTCTGCCCCTCCCACTTGGTCAGCCGGTTCTCCGCAGAGTCCTCGGACCCCGTCGACTCAAGCACCGCCGTCGTCATGTCCGAAACAGTGGAATACAGATCATCGCGCAGCGCGGCGCGCGCCAGCGCCTGCCACCTGTCCTGGCGCGGCAGGTTGGTGATCCGTTCCAGCAAGGCGTCTGCGTGGAAACGGTTGAACACTGTGTAGTAGACCGACGCGATCTCTTCCACCGGCTCCTTACGCGCATGCACGATTTTGGCGATGTCCAGCAGGACGAAGCTCTCAAAGAGCTCCGCCCACCGGACGCCAAGGTCTTCCGGAAGTTCCCACCCGCGGGCCTTCTCCAGCCAGCCGGCCACCCGCTCGCGGTCTTCGCCCCGGAGGTAGTCCAGCAGCCGGCCGCGCATCGGATCCAGGAGCGGCTTAAACTCGGCCACCGTCTCGGCGATGGGACGTGAGCTACCGCCCTGGGCCAGCAGCCACCGGACCGCACGGTCCAGGATGCGGCGGATGTCCAGGTGGACCGCACTCCAGTGCTCGGTGGGGAACGACGCCGGCAGGCTGTTCAGTTCGTCCACCATGACGTTCAGTTCGAAGATCTCCCGGAGCGCCACGAAAGCCTTGGCCACGGCAACTTCCGTGGCCGAGGTTTCCTCCATGGTCCGGAAGGCGAACGTGATGCCGCCCAGGTTGATCATGTCGTTGGCCACCACCGTGGCAATGATCTCGCGCCGCAGCGGATGAGTGTCCAGTTCAGCGTCGAACCGTTCGCGCAGCTGCGCCGGGAAGTAGGCACGCAGCGTGGCTCGGAACCACGGATCGTCGGCCAGGTCGCTTGTACGCAGTGCCGTCGCGAGCTCGATCTTCGCATAGGCTGCCAGCACCGACAGCTCCGGCGACGTCAGCCCCTGGCCCTGGCCCAGCCGTTCCTGCAGCGTCTCCGTGCTTGGCAGCGCCTCCAGGTCACGCTTCAGGTCAGCGGAATTCTCCAGCCAGTCCATCAGGCGCTCATAGCTGGGACTCCACTCGGCCACGCGCATCCGGTCATTGAGGAGCAGGATGTTCTGGTCCACATTGTCCTCAAGGACCAGCCGCCCCACCTCGTCCGTCATGGCAGCGAGGAAGCCTGCGCGTTCCTCCGCCGACAGCTTGCCGGCGGCCACCATCCGGTCCACGAAGATCTTGATGTTGACCTCATGGTCAGAGCAGTCCACACCGGCAGAGTTGTCGATCGCGTCGGTGTTCAGGATGACCCCCTGCAGGGCTGCTTCAATGCGGCCGTGCTGGGTCATGCCCAGGTTTCCGCCTTCGCCCACCACCTTGACGCGCAGGTCTCGGCCGTCCACGCGGATGGCGTCGTTCGCCTTGTCGCCCACGGACGCGTTGGTCTCCGTGCTGGCCTTGACGTACGTCCCGATGCCGCCGTTGTAGAGCAGGTCGGCGGGGGCGAGCAGGATGGCCCGGAGGAGCTCCGGCGGGCTCAATTCGGTGGTCGCGGCGGGCAGCCCCAGCGCGGCCCGCACCTGCGGCGAGACCGGAATGGACTTCACGTGACGGGCGTACACCCCGCCGCCTTCGCTGATGAGGGATTTGTCGTAGTCGTCCCACGAGGACCGCGGCAACTCGAACAGTCTCTGCCGTTCCACAAACGACGTTTCCGCGTCCGGCGCGGGGTCCAGGAAGATGTGCCGGTGGTCGAACGCGGCGACGAGCCGGATGTGCCGGGTCAGCAGCATGCCGTTGCCGAACACATCCCCTGACATGTCACCCACGCCCACCACAGTGAACGGCTGGGACTGGGTGTCCACGTCCAACTCGCTGAAGTGGCGTTTGACCGACTCCCAGGCCCCGCGGGCCGTGATGCCCATGGCCTTGTGGTCATAGCCCACCGAACCGCCGGAGGCAAACGCGTCACCGAGCCAGAAACCGTATTCAGCCGCCAGCCCGTTGGCGATGTCCGAGAACGTGGCCGTTCCCTTGTCCGCCGCCACCACAAGGTAGGAATCGTCGTCGTCGTGCCTGACAACGTCCGACGGCGGCACGACCGTTTCAGCCCCATCCACCGTGACGAGGTTGTCCGTGAGGTCGAGCAGGCCACGGATGAACGTCCTGTAGCTTTCGGTGCCCTCGGCAAGCCAGGCTGCGCGGTCCGCGGCGGGGTCAGGGAGCCGCTTCGCAAAGAAGCCGCCCTTGGCCCCGGTAGGAACAATCACCGCGTTCTTGACGGTCTGTGCCTTCACCAGGCCGAGGATCTCCGTCCGGAAGTCTTCGCGGCGGTCAGACCAGCGCAGGCCGCCACGTGCCACCTTGCCGAAGCGCAGGTGCACACCCTCCACCTGCGGGGAATACACCCAGATCTCGAACATCGGCCGGGGGAACGGCAGCCCTTCAATCCGGGCGGGATCGAGTTTGAAGCTCAGGTGCGGCTTGTACTGGTAGTAGTTGGTGCGGAGGGTTGCCTCGATCAGGTTGGCGAACGTGCGCAGGACACGGTCGGCGTCGAGCGTTGCAACCTCCTCAATGGCGGCGGCAAGTTCCGCACGGACCCTCCCCTGGGCAGCAGGCCGCGCGTCGTTGGACAACGCAGGATCAAACCGGGCAGCAAACAAGGCCGTGAGAGCTTTGGTGACCTCAGGATTGGCGAGCAGGGTATCCGCCATAAAGCCCACCGAGTTGGTGTTGCCCATTTGCCGCATGTACCGCGCATAAGCCCTCAGCACAGTGATTTGGCGCCAATGCATCCCTTCCCGCAGCACCAGCCGGTCAAAGCTGTCCGACTCCACAGCGCCGGTGACTGCAGCGCCGAAGGAGTCGCCCAGCAGCTCGCCGGTTGCCACCGGATCGACGCCGGGCGGGTACTTCAGTCCGAGGTCATAGAGGAAGAAATCGCGGCGGTCAGCGGTCTCGATTTCAAAGGGCCGCTCATCCAGCACTTCGAGCCCCAGGTTGTGGAAGAACGGCAGGATCTGGCTCAGGCTCTTCGGCTCAAGCATGTACAGCTTGACGCGGGCGTCCTCTTCGAGGTCATCGCCGGCCCCCTCGGGGAGGTAGACGTGGACTCCCGGCCGTTCCTGCCGGGCGCCGGCAATCCGCTCCGCTTCCGCCCCGTATTTCTCGAACCGGGCGATGTCCTCCAGTGCGTCCTCTACCTCGTAATCCACCCGGTAGCCGGCGGGGAATGCCTCGGACCATATAGCGGCGAGCTCCGTCGCATTCCTGTCAGCCCCGCCGTCGCGCAGTACTTCGGTTATGCCTTCACTCCAGGAGCGGGCCGCGCGGACCAGACGGCGTTCGAGCTCTTCAGCGTTGACGTGGCTGAGCTCGGCATTCTTGGGCAAACGGATCCGGTAGAAGAGCCGGGCGAGGGCGGACTCAGTCATCCTGGCCTCATAGTCAATGCTCTCCGCCTGGAACGTGGACCGCAGTTCCTCCTCGATGCGGAGCCGGACGTTGGTGGTGTACCGGTCACGCGGCAAGTAGATCACCGCGGACATAAAGCGGCCATAAATGTCCGGGCGCAGGAACAACCGGGTGCGCCGGCGCTCCTGCAGCCGCTGAATACCGGCCGCCGTGGCCGCCAGGTCCTCGATTTCGATCTGGAACAGTTCGTCACGGGGATAGGTTTCCAGGATCCCCAATAGGTCCTTGCCTGAATGGGAATCCGGCGGGAAACCTGCACTGCCCAACACCGCGTCAACCTTCTCGCGCACAATGGGGATGTTCCGGACCGAGCCGGCATAAGCGCTGGTGGCGAACAGGCCGATAAAGCGGCGCTCGCCGTTGACGTTGCCTGCCGCGTCAAAACTTTTGACGCCGATGTAGTCCAGGTAGGCGGGACGGTGGACGGTGGACCGGGAGTTCGCTTTGGTGATCACCAACGCGCGCTTCTCCCGGGCCTTCCGCCGGCCGGCGTCGGTCAGGTGCTGGAGATGCGGGGCACCTGCTTTCGCGCGGAGCAGACCAAGCCCGCTGTCTTCGCGCAGTTCCAGCACATCTTCGCCGTCCACGTTCACAAGGTCGTACTCGCGGTAGCCCAGGAAGGTGAAGTTGCCGTCGTCGAGCCACCGCAGCAGATCCTGCGCCTGCCGCAGTTCGGCGATCTGGGACGGGTTGGCCACCTGGTCCAGGGTCGAGGCGATTTGCATCGCCTTGTTACGCATCTTCGGCCAGTCTTCGACGGCGGCGCGCACGTCTGCCAGGATCCGCTCCAGACCCTCCAGCAGGGACGCCTGGGCTTCTTCGGGGACGCGATTGATCCCCACGGCAATCCACGACTCCATGTGGGAGGTGTTTTCGCCCTGGGCGATGAGATGGGACATGAGGGGCATCGCGGCGGTGTCGCCGCTGGAGATCCCGATGTGCGATGGTACCCGGTCCACTTTGACCAGCTCCCCGGTTTCCCTGTTCCGGGTGACCACAAAGAGCGGGTGCAGGACAAGGCGAATGGCAGCTTTTTGGCCGACAAGCTCGGCGTTGACCGAATCCACCAGGAAAGGCATGTCATCTGTGACGATGTAGACGACGCTGCCGTCCTCTTCGTCGACGAGGGAAACTTTCGCCTGGCCCGGCCGCCGGTTGCCGGCGACGTGGCGGTGAGTTTCCGCGCGGGTGGCGAGCACGTCCTGGGAGTAGCTCCGGGCATCCTCTTCAGCAAGGTGTTGATAATAGTCCCCCAGGAATCCCTCCCGGTCTCCAATTGCTACGGACTGATCCTCCACGCTGGATCCAGACGACATCAACAAACGCCTCCATCACAAAAATTGACGCTGCACCGTTGCAGCTCCTACGGCGAGCCTAACCCTTTACCCCATGCCGCGAGGTGGAAGAAAACACAGAGGATTTGGCCTTTCGCTGGACAGGTGCACAAACCAATTCGGCGATTGCCCGTCTTAGCATGGAATCCGGGGCTGCTTCGAGGAGTAACGAGCCGCCCAGCAGTGCCGCGTCAGCTGCGGTGTTGTCTGCCGGCAGGAAGGCACCCACCCCCGACGACGGGCCATACCGTTCCCAGGCGTCCTTCAGCTGGCGTTCCGGCGATCTGCCAACGGCCGATGCCCGGACCTTATTCATCACCACCACTGGCGACGCGTGCGGCACCGCCAATTCGAGCTCCGCGAGTGCGCGGACCAGCCGCGGGACGCCCACCGGGTCGGCGGCCCCGACGGCGAAAACGGTGTCCGCCAGTTCCAGGCTCCGTAGGGTCGCCGCGTTCCTGCGCGGCGCCATCGTGTCGAAGCTGAGTTCTTCATCGGCCTCCAGGCAGAAGCCGGTATCCACCACCACGACGTCTGCAAGCTCCTTTGCGCGGTCCAGGACGAGGGCCAGGGCTGCTGCCCGGAGTTCGGTCCATCTGTCTGCCCGGGTGATCCCGGTCAGAACGCGGAACGTCCCCAGCTTGGTGCTGACCGGCGTGGTCACCTTGAGGAGTGCTGCGGCGTCCAGCACCCCCTGGTCCGCCAGCCTGCAGGCCTGCGCGATACCTGCTGATTCGTCCAGCAGGCCCAGCACGGCCGCGATGCTTGCCCCGTAGCTGTCCGCATCAATGAGCAGGACGGACTTCCCTTCCGCTGCCAGCTCCCCCGCGATGTTGGCAGCAACGAACGTGCGGCCTGGCGAGCCGGCGGGACCCCAGACGGCAATGATCCTGCCGGCCCCGGATGCCTGTGGCACGTCAGCGGGTGCGGCGGCGAGCGGGCGCAGCGCGGCACCCGGATCAGCCAATGCGCTCCCGGACGTGGACTCAGGCGCGGTTCCGGTCAGCTGGGCAACAACGTCGGCAATCCTGCCGGCCAAAGTGGCCGATTCAACGCCGGTCAGGGCTGAGGCGACGCCGATCCCGCGGAGCCTTGCGGCCTCTTCAGCGTCATCCGTAAGGGCAATGATCGCCACGCCTACCGCGCCGAGCCGGTCAACCAGGGACGCCGTCAGGCCCTCGGAGCCGTCCGCCACCACCGCTGCCCGCGCCAGCCCGCCTTGGCAGGCGGCCAGCAGTTCGGTCAGCTCGGCGCAGCGCCGGACCACGGTGACCGGACCGTGGAGCCCCTCCAGGCCGCCGACGATGTCCTCCTGGGCCTGGCCGACAGTAACTACGGGGATGCTCATGACGTCCCACCGCCTGGGTTCCACACAACGGAAATCTTGGCCTGGTTGGCCTGCGCTCCAAGAATGGCCGGCATCTGGCTGTCAGCAACGAGGACCATCAGCACCGTGCTGCGGGAGGACCCCAGGGCGGTGGACGCGGCAGTCACCTGGGCAATTTCCGCCCTGGGCAGGAGCAACTTCGGCTCACTGAAACCGTTCCGGGCATCGGGCAAGGCCACCCAGACGTCCACCCGGGTACCGGCCACTACCTGCAGGGGCAGGGGTTCGTCAATCGTCACGGCCACGGGCTTTCGGTCCAGCGCGTCTGTTCCGGCCAGGCTTTCCTTGGGCACCAACTGGCTCTTGCCGATCCTTTGGACCGCAACCAGGCCCTCGGGCAGTCCCGCCTCCACGGTGACGTAGTGCTCTTCCGTATCACCCAGTCGGACCCTGGCCCGGACCACGTTGTCCGTTGTCAGCTTTTCTCCCACCGCAATGGTGTCCCGGGCTGCGTACACCTCAGTGGTCTGGTCTGCACTGCTGACCAGCGAGATCACCCCCACCACGGAGGCCAGCACCAACAGCACCCCCACCAGCAGCCGTGGATCCTTCCAGGACGGGCGCTTCAGCCTGGCTCCTGCGGTTCCTGCATCGTGGCTCATGCTTTGTCTCCCCCTAGCTCCGAGCATGGAGCTGCTGCCCCCGGACACCTCATTGTTACGGCAAGGACCCCGGAACGAAAGTCAAAAGACCAAATAACATCAAACTGTGGATAACCCCACCAGATGGCATCACAAGTGGCAAAATGATTGCATGCCCAGATTCCTCACCCTCGCCGACGTTGCTGAACAACTCCAGATCAACTCACCGGCGGCCTATGCGCTGGTCCGCAGCGGGGAGCTCAAAGCCATCCAGGTGGGTGGCCGCGGCCAGTGGCGTGTTGAGGAGAAGATGCTGGAGGAGTACATCGCGGAGCGTTACGCCGAGGCCAGCCGCATGATCCAGGAAGCCAAGGCCAAGCACGCCTGAGCCTGGTACGCTTCGGCCTTAACGCGGCCGCTTCCGCCACCGCCCACCCGCCCGCTGAGTTTTTGTCCAGATAATCGCCTCAAGCGGGCCCGAAAATCCGATTATCTGGACAAAAACTCCGGCCGGGGGCTACAGGGCTCCGGCGCTCCACGACCGGATCGCACCCAGCGCCGCAAAGGGAATGGTGGCGACCTGCCGGACCTGTGCTGCCCGCCGGGCCTCGCCCGGGCTGACCAGCGCCAGGTCCATAAAGTCACTGCCCACCCGGTCGATGACACCCGTCAGCCCAACGTCCTCGGCCTGCACGTGCCGGATGAGGACCGCAACCCCCGCCCGGTCGCGCGCCAGGCCGCGCAAGGCGTGCGCCAGCCCGATCCGCGCCCGCACCTGCGAGGGCTCAGCCATCGAGATCCGTCCCAGGCCGCCATAGCGGGCCACAGCGCCGTAAGGAACCAGGACCTGGTGCCGGCCCTCGTCCAGGACCAGCGCGTCAGCACCCGCATGGCTAAGTTTGCCTTCGAAGGTCCGCCCACACACCAGGTGAACAGCTACCTGGCTCCCAAGGCCGCCCCGCAGCCTGTCAGCGAGGACAACGGACGCGGCTTCCACCCTGGCCCGCTCCGAGATCTCGGCTTCGACCGCCAGCTTCCCGTCCTCGGCAAACTGTGCCTCCATGTCATTGAACAGTGCATCCCAGCGCATGGGCCCAAGCGTAGGGTGCGGCCCTGTGGCGGTCAATTCACCAATAAATTCCTTCCAGCTCTGGACAAAATAAGGATAACTGAGTCAAACTGATGCCAGATGGATCAAACAACATCAAACTGCATCAAAAACCCCAAGGGACATCATGCCTGTTGCCACAGCACGCGGCCTTCGCACAGATGCTTTTATGGCCGTCGCCATCCTGCTACTGGGATCCTTCCTTTGCCTGGCAGGCCTGGGCCTGTTGGACCGGTGGCAGATCTCGGCAGGCCGACGGCAAGCGCCCGGGATCGACGACCTGCTGGGGGCCTTGGCGGTGGCGGCGGGGCTGGCCATCGTGGCGTGGTGGATCCTTTCCGTCCTGCTGGCCGTAGGGGTTGCCATCCTGGCCCGCTGTGGCAGTGCTCGAGCCGCCGACCGGGCCGGCAAATATTGCCCGGCCTTCATGCGGCGCCTCGCTGTGGCGGCTCTTTCAGTGCAGCTGCTTGCAGCCCCGATGGCCCAGGCCACTGAACCGCCGGCGGGACCTGCCTGGGTACCAACCCAGGAAGTTGCCGTCCAGGCCCGGTGGTCCCCCACGGAGTTGCAGCCCGGCCCGCAAATATCGGGCCGGCCGTCGCAGGCCGTGGACGTGGCCTTACAACCGCCGATCACAGCAGCGCCGGCAGGACGAACGCCCGTTGTTGACGGGCCAGGCACGGAGTCCCCGGCCCCCGGGGTTACGCCGCCTGCGGTCCGGCCCGACTGGCGGCCCAGCGCGCCGGTGGCCGATCCTGGCCTGCTGGCGGCCCAGCCCGTCCGGTCAGCCGAAGACACACCCCCCGCCGGTCATGACGTCACGGTGCTGGCCGGCGACACACTCTGGGACATTGCTGCGCATCAGTTGGGACCAACCGCTTCGGATGTAGATGTCGCCTTGCACTGGCCCCGCTGGTACGAGGCCAACAAGGCCCAGATCGGCGAAAACCCGCATGTCCTGCTGCCCGGCCAGATCCTGAAAGCACCGTCCAGGGCCTAGCCGACCTTCCGACATTCATCAGCACACAACCAAGGGGAATCACATGAACGCAGTTACGCCAATCCGCTCAGCACGGGCCAACGGAGTTCCAGCGGCCGCAGTCCGCCAGCTGCCCTTACGGCCGGACGTCGCGCCGGGCACGCCGGGCCAGCCCCTCAGGGCAGCGGATGAGAATGCCGAAGTCCTCGCCATCACCCGCAGTACTGTGCAGGCCGCCATGGAAGTCCTTGCCGGAATCCGGCCCATCCACCAGCTGGCGCGCCGTCTGGATCCCCGCTGCCTGGCGGTGTTGCAGCACCGTGCCGCGCTGATCCGCCGCGAACAGGCCCGCTCCGCCTCACCTGCCCTTGCCCGGCTCCACAAGAATTCCGTGGTGCGCTCGGTCCGTGCGTGCGAGGTCTCCCCCGGTATTTACGAGGCAAGTGCAGTGGTGCTTGACGATGTCCGCGCACGGGCCGTGGCGGTCCGGCTTGAACGGGGCAACCAGGCCTGGCGTGTGACTGAATTCGTAGTTGGCTGAAGCAGATGCCTGCGGAAGCAGGAAGTGCCCGGAGCTGATGCTCCGGGCACTTCCTGTCAGACATCGCACTGAGGTCAGCGGCGCTTCTTTTTCGCCTGGCGCTTGGCGGTGTCCTGACCTGCAGCCTTTGCCGGGTTGCCGGACCGGGACGAGGCCCGAGCCTCCACCCGGGTCTGGGATGCGCCGTCCTCGCCAGGGGCCGTGTACTGCAGCTGGGCCGGCTTCTCCGGCGCTTCCAGGCCGGCGGCGCGGATCTGCGGCTCGACGTGCTCGGTGTGGCCTCCGGCAGCATCGGCCACAACAACGTCCTGTGCCGGAGTGACTTCAACCTCCAGGTTGAACAGGAAGCCTACGCTCTCTTCGCGGATGGCCTCCATCATGGCCTGGAACATGGTGAAGCCCTCGCGCTGGTATTCCACCAGCGGGTCGCGCTGGGCCATGGCACGCAGGCCGATGCCTTCCTTGAGGTAGTCCATCTCGTAGAGGTGTTCCTGCCACTTTCGCCCGATGACGGAAAGCACCACCCGGCGTTCAAGCTCGCGCATGCTTTCGGAGCCGATGGCCTCTTCGCGGGACTGGTAGACCAGGCGGGCGTCAGAAAGCAGCTCCTCCTTGAGCATTTCAACGGTGAGCCGCGACTTTCCGCCGGCTTCCTCGATGATCTCGTCCGGCGTGACACTGACCGGGTACAGCGTCTTCAGGTTGGTCCACAGCTGTGTGTAGTCCCAGTCGTCGCCGTTGCCCTCGGCGGTGGCCGAGTCGATCAGCGCCATGATGGTGTCCTCCACGAAGAACTGGACCTTCTCGTGCAGGTCATCGCCTTCCAGGATCCGGCGCCGGTCACCGTAGATGGCTTCGCGCTGCCGGTTCAGGACGTCGTCGTACTTCAGCACGTTCTTGCGCTGCTCGGCGTTACGGCCCTCAACCTGGCCCTGCGCAGATGCGATGGCCCGCGAGACGAGCTTTGACTCCAACGCCACGTCGTCCGGCACGGAGCTGTTCATCAGCCGTTCGGCAGCACCTGAGTTGAAGAGCCGCATCAGGTCGTCGGTCAGCGAAAGGTAGAAGCGAGACTCACCCGGATCGCCCTGGCGGCCGGAGCGGCCCCGGAGCTGGTTGTCGATGCGCCGGGACTCGTGCCGCTCTGTTCCCAGCACGTACAGCCCGCCGGTGTTCAACACTTCCTCGTGCTCGTCCTTGACGGCCTGTTTGGCCGCTTCCAGGGCGGCCGGCCATGCGGCCTCGTACTCTTCGGAATTTTCTTCGGGATCCAGCCCGCGCTTGGCCAGTTCGGCCACGGCCGTGAACTCGGCGTTGCCGCCCAGCATAATGTCGGTGCCGCGGCCTGCCATGTTGGTAGCCACCGTGACAGCACCCTTGCGCCCGGCCTGCGCCACGATGGCCGCTTCACGCGCGTGGTTCTTGGCGTTCAGGACCTCGTGCCGGATGCCTTCCGTGGCCAGCAGCCGGGACAGGTACTCGCTCTTCTCAACGCTGGTGGTGCCCACGAGGACCGGCTGGCCCTTTTCATGGCGCTCGGCGATATCCTGCACCACGGCGTCGAACTTGACTGTCTCGTTCTTGTAGACGAGGTCCGCCTGGTCGAGGCGCTGCATGTCCCGGTTGGTGGGGATAGCCACCACACCCAGCTTGTACGTGCTCATGAATTCGGCGGCCTCGGTCTCGGCCGTACCGGTCATGCCTGCCAGCTTGGAATACATACGGAAGTAGTTCTGGAGGGTCACCGTGGCCAGGGTCTGGTTTTCGGCCTTGATCTCCACGGCTTCCTTGGCCTCGATGGCTTGGTGCATGCCTTCGTTATAACGGCGCCCGGCCAGGATACGGCCGGTGTGCTCGTCAACAATGAGGACTTCGCCGTCGAGGATGACGTAATCCTTGTCGCGCTTGAAGAGTTCCTTGGCCTTGATGGCGTTGTTCAGGAAGCCTATCAGTGGAGTATTCGCGGACTCGTAGAGGTTCTGGATGCCCAGGTAGTCCTCCACCTTTTCGATGCCGCTCTCCAGGACACCGACGGTGCGCTTCTTTTCGTCCGTCTCGTAGTCTTCCCCCAGCTTCAGGCGCTGGACCACCTTGGCAAATTCGCTGTACCAGCGGTTCGTGTCGCCCTGGGCAGGACCGGAAATGATCAGCGGCGTGCGGGCCTCATCGATGAGGATGGAGTCCACTTCATCCACGACGGCGAAGTGGTGGCCGCGCTGGACCAGTTCTGATTTGTCCCACGCCATGTTGTCGCGCAGGTAGTCAAAGCCAAATTCGTTGTTGGTGCCGTAGGTGATGTCCGCGGCGTACATCTGCCGGCGCACAGAGGGATCCTGGTTGGAAAGGATACAGCCGCTGGTCAGGCCGAGGAAACGATAAACGCGGCCCATAAGGTCGGACTGATACTCGGCAAGGTAGTCGTTCACGGTGATCACGTGGACGCCGTTGCCGGTGAGGGCGTTGAGGTAGGCGGGAGCGGTGGCCACGAGGGTCTTGCCTTCACCGGTCTTCATTTCGGCGATATTGCCCAGGTGGAGGGCCGCACCACCCATGAGCTGAACGTCAAAGTGGCGCATCCCCAAGGTTCGCGACGACGCCTCACGCACGGCAGCAAAGGCCTCGGGGAGGAGATCGTCCAGCTGCTCCCCGTCCTGGTGGCGGGCGCGGAGGCGGTCGGTCTCCTCGCGGAGCTCGGCGTCGGTAAAGGTTTGGAACGATTCTTCGAGAGCATTGATGGAGTCGGCATAGTTCCGAAGTTGCCGCAGGGTTTTTTTGTCACCCGTACGGAGAAGTTTTTCGATAAGTGATGCCACGTGAAGATACTCCCAGTCTGATGCTGCCGAATTCTGGCGTTTTTAGTCTACGGGAGGGACACAGGCCACGCGGCCGGTGTTCCCTGAGAGCGGATAGCCCCCACCCTCACGGCGGAGGGCCGCCGTGAGGGGCTCCGCCAGGTCGCCCACCGGACTGACCACGATGTCCCCCAAACCGAGCCACTTGGCCATGAGTTCCAGCTCGTGGGCAAGTTCGACGGCGGTTCCCGGCGGTGCGTCCGGCTCACCGTGCGCGGACTTGACCAGGAGTTTCCCTGCTGCACGGTCCGCCTTCAGATCCACGCGCGCCACGATGGTCTCCCCCAGCAGGAAGGGCAGAACGTAGTACCCGAAGCGCCGGCGGTGCTCAGGGGTGTAAATTTCGATCCGGTAGAGGAAGCCGAACAGCTCCTCGAGCCGGCGACGCTCGAACACCAGCGAATCAAACGGGCTCAGCAGCGCACGCCCGGCAGCCCGCCGCGGCAGCCTGGCATCTGCGTGAAGGAACACCTTCCGGTCCCAGCCCGCCACCGAAACCGGCTCCAGCCGCCCGGCCCTCACCAGGTGCTCCACGGCGGCGGCCGCTGCCTTGACCGGCGTGCGGAAGTAATCGGCAAAGCACCGCACTGTTCCGATACCGTGGGCCTTCGCCGCAGCGTCGATGAGCCTGTGCATCGCCTCCGCTGGATCCCCTCGGTCGTTTTCCAGCTCCAGCCGCTTCGGCAGGACCTGGGCTGTGAGGGTGTACCTGCGCTCGAACTGCTCCGTTCTGGAGGCCGCCGAGACCAGGCCGTCCTGGAAGAGGTGTTCGAGAACCCTTTTGACGGCGTTCCAGTTCCATCCCCAGTTTTCGTTCCGCTGGTCCTCCACATGCCCGATTTTCACGGTGAGTTCGGCCGCAGTCATGGGCCGTCCCGTCGCAAGGGCCTCGAAAATCCTGCTGGTCACGGATTCGCGTAGCCCGGGTTCAATGGCAGCGGCCCCGACCCAGGTGCGCTTCTGCCACAGGAGGAGGTCCGGGAAAAGTTCAGGCCGGATGAAGCTGGCCTCATGCGCCCAATACTCCATCATGCGCCTGGGGTGCGAGGAGGACATCCGATGCAGGATGGTTCGGTCGTAATTTCCGAGCCTTGAGAAGAAGGGAAGGAAATGACTGCGGGACAGCACGTTGACGGAGTCGATCTGGACCAGCTGCACCCGGCAAAGGTACGGCCCACCGTCCGTGAAGTCACGGGGCCGGCGGGCCGCCCTTTATCCAGTCCCTGCGCTGCCAGGGCGATCCGCCGGGCCTGGTCAAGGCTCAGCGTCGCTGGCACGGCAGTCCTTTTATTAGAGGGTGTGGACCACCCTAGACTTTTGCTGCCTCATCGTCGGAGCGGTAGGCAAGGATTTTCTCTTCGACGGCGGTGTCCCCCGGTTCGCACTCATGGTCAAGGGTGATCACGCCGTATGTCCAGCCGCGGCGGCGGTACACCACGGAGGGTGTGTTGGTGGCTTTGTCCACAAAGAGATAGAAATCGTGGCCTACGAGCTCCATGTTGTCCACGGCATCGTCGAGGCTGAGAGAGGCTGCAGGGAAGACTTTGCGCCGGATCAGCACAGGCGAGTCCCCTGCCGGAATGTCGTTGTCGACCTCGTATTGAGACCGTTCTGCTGGTGCCGTCTTCGGCTCAGCCTGATGGCTTGCTTCGACGTAAAGGGGTTCACTGGCGCTGGCGGGTTCCAGGGTGGCAGTGGCTTCACGGACGGCCTTGGGTGTGTGGCGTCCGTGGTGGACCTTCTTACGGTCCTTGGCGCGGCGGAGCCGCTCAAGCAGCTTGGTGTATGCGAGATCAAAGGCAGCAAATTTATCTGCGGCGCTGGCTTCTGCACGGATCACAGGTCCGCGGCCCAGAACGGTCACTTCAACGGTGAGCTGGTCGCCGGTCTGGCGTGCGTTCGTTTCCTTGGACACTTTCGCATCCACGCGCTGGACCTTGTCGCCCAGTGACTCGATCTTTGAGATCTTCTCACCGGCGTATTCGCGGAAGCGGTCTGAGACCGTCAGATTTCGTCCGCTGATCATAAACTCCATGGTGCCCTCCAAATGACTTCGGTGACACGACGACGGCACATCCCAGAGACCGATCTGATTGACAGTCGAGCCCCTTTCCGAGCCGCCATCGAAAGGTACAACTTGTTCTTGGTACCCACCACCGACGTTAGTTCATAGACACCCGTTATTCATCCTTTATTCGTTTATTTTTTTCTCAGACCGGCGGCTTGCCGCCCCCTCGCGGGGAGGGCGGTCCGCTGCCAGCTGAATCGGGCGGGCGTGTCGCCGCGAGGACCACGGCGCCGGTAACAAGGGCCCCGCTGAGGTGGAGTGTGCGGGCCGCTTCAGCCAGCGTGGCACCGGTGGTGAGGACGTCATCGACGATGATGCACCGGCGGCCGGCAACCTGCTTTTGCTTCCGTCCCGGGACCTTCATGGACCCCCTGACCCTGGCTGCCCTGGCTCCGCGGCCGAGGCCCTTTTGGCCTCCGGGCAGCTGTGCCAGGGGCGCCGCCCGGCGCCGGGATTTCCTGATCACGTCCACCACGGGAGGGCCGCCTCCGGCGTGACCTTGGCGCCATCCCGCGAGCAGGAGATGAACGGGGCTGAAACCGCGCTTCACGAACGCGCCGGTGCTGCTGGGCACTGGAACCAGGCAGACACCGTCGACGCCGGCCGCTGCTGCACCAATGCCCTGGCCCAGCCCCTTCGCCAGCACTGAGTTGAGCTGATGCTGGCCGTGACGCTTGAACGACAACAGAGCCTGCGCCAACTCCTCGCGGTACACCCCTGCAGCCACCACCGGAAGGATGATGCCGCCGTCGACAGTCATCAGGGCGGGTGCCTGCTCCTCTGCCCTGAACGGGTGCCGGGTCAGTAAGCGGACCTGGCGTTCGCAGGCAACGCACAGGGCCAGGTCCTCGGCGCCGCAGCAGACGCAGTCCACCGGAACTGCCAGCGCCAGGAGCTCGACGGCGGCACGCATCACGTGATCGGCAACCTTCAACCAGGTGCGGGGCTGCCCGCTGCGATGCTTAGCGGACGGCATGGCCGGCTGAAGGTCCGGGTCCGCGGCTGCCGCGGTCCTGGCCGGGCGCCGGGCGGCCGGACGGGGTGTCTGTTCTTCTCGCACACCCCATCCTCACCTGGCAGCGGCGGCTCGGGTAGCGGGCACCGGCCCTATGTGGACAAACCGCTATCCCGGGAACGAGGGATCGATGGGGCCCTTGAGCTGGGGCGACCAGCCGTTGCCCAGCCGCTGGAAAATCCCCTCCGCCGACTGGCCATAGATCTCCTCGGCACCGTTGCCGGCGCTGAGCCGGACCAGGCCCGGCCAGGGTGCCAGCTGCTGCGGTTGGCCGGACGTGAGGGACAGCAGTTCCGGCGTGACATTTGCCGCGGCCGATCCCTTCATCACGGCAACTGTGGTGTCGTTGACCCAGACTCCCTGGTCCGGGTCACTGGCCGTCACGAGGGTGATAGGGGCTGTCAGTTCCTTGGGCGTCCCGTCAGCATTGCGGATGATCCCCGATACCTGCACCTTGGTGTGGCCGTTCTGTTCCGAAATGACCAGGGCGCGGACACCCTCCCGGGAGATCCTGAGGTCCTTGACAGTTCTTCCGGCGAGCCATGCCGGGGTCAGGGTGACAGTGGGGACTGTTGCGCCGTCGGGCACTCCTGCCGGCCGGTAGGCCACCACTTCCGTACCGCCGGTGGCGCCGGGCCCCGCTGCCCACACCCAGTCCTGAAGGCTGAAGGAAGGATGCGTGATGGTGCTGCGCGTCGTCAGAGCACGGGCCGGCTGGCCCGGCACCATGCTGTAAAGAGTCGTCCGGCTTTCGTTGAGGAAAGCCACAGTCTGGGAGACCGGGGACTCCGCAGGGTAACGGGGACCGAGCGAGGAAACCGGCTGCATGTCGGGGAGCGGGGACACCCTGTTGTTTTCGTACCGCACCAGTTCGTTGCCGCTGACGGCGATCTCGCGCGACGGCACGTTCTTGTCCCGCACCGGAGGCAGGACCGAGCCGTTGTCGTCCACGCGCACCAGGTCCTGGTTGGCTCGCAGCTCAACGTTGACGACGTCGGGCTGGCTGCGGAACGTCAGCGCAAGCTGAGTCTGCATCCGGAGCCTGTCCTCCGCGGACGCCTCAGTGAGTTCCTTCGCGGTGAGGTCCACCTGGGCGGCTCCCGATACCACCGGCACCGACTCCCGGGCCAGCTTGATGCCGGACGGGAAGGCGCTCACCACTGCCCCGCGGAGGTAGGGGGCGGGGCCGGCAAGCAGTGCACTGGTCATGGCCTTGACTGTCTTGTTCCTAATGAACCAGCGCACGTCGGGAACCGCGTACGTGAAGCTCGGATCGTAGAAGTAGATGGGGCTGGCGCCGTAGATGACTTTGAAGGTTTCCTCCGGAATAGCGGTGCCGTCCGGAATGGCCGAGATCCGCCATTCGCCGTCGACCTGCGTGACCGTGGCCGGGATGTTCTCGATGGTGCCTTCCGGAGACTGCGTGGCGATGCCGTCAACATCCACGGTGTAGGCGACGTCCAGCTGGTAGTTATAGACATTTTCGACGCCGGTCGCCACCACCGTTTGGCTGCGGTAGACCAGGGCACGCTTGTCAGGCTTCCATGCCACGGACGCGGCCTGGGTCAGGAATTCGCGGGCCACCGCGTAATCATCCTCGTACCCGCTCCCCGCCCGGTAGAAGTCTTCGATGATCGACTCGGGTGCGGCGCCGGCCTGGGGCGCGGCAGGGAGGAACACGGGGGCATTGAGGTTGCCCGCACTGCCCTCTTCGCTCTTTCCTACCGGCCCGGACGTGGGGATACGCGCGCAGGAAGCAAGCAGGAAAACTAACACCAGCAGGACCACAGCCCTCAGCAGACCGCTCAGGCTCTGGCGTGGACCGGTCAAGGATTCCCCTTTCATGCCTGTTCCTTCGGTAGCGCCGGGCCGAGGACCAGCAAGTTTTTTTCGTCCCCGCCGGGCAGGATGATGTCCCCCGGCTCAAGCAGTACGGGCGAGCGGTCGATCTCCTCGCCCTGCCGCAAGGGGATGGTCAGCCGGAAATTTGACCCACTGCCTTTGTTTCCCCATGCCTGCAGCCATCCGTTGTGGAGTTTGGTGTCCTCCATGGCAATGGACAGCCCCAGTCCGCTGCCTCCGGTGGTCCGGGCGCGGGCAGGATCTGCCCGCCAGAACCGGTCAAAAACCCGGGCAGCCTCGGCCGGCGTCATCCCAATCCCCTGGTCCCGGACAGCCACGCCCACTGCTGACTGGTTGGCCGCGACGGTAACAGTCACCGGCCTGCCCTCACCGTGCTCCACCGCGTTCAGGATGAGGTTCCGCAGGATCCGGTCAATCCGCCGGGCATCCATCACCGTCACAATCCCCTCGGCGGGTCCGCGCAGGATGATCTCTGAGCCGTATTCAGCAGCCACCGGTGCCGCACCTTCGATGACGTGGGCGATGACCTGCAGGATGTCCTCGGGTTCGGCGTCGAGCATGGCCACGCCGGCATCGAAACGGGAGATCTCGAGGAGGTCGGCCAGCAGGGACTGAAACCGCTCCACCTGGTTGTAGAGGAGTTCCGCCGAGCGCTTGTTGATGGGGTCAAAGTCGTGCCGGGCGTCGTACAGCACCTCTGCCGCCATCCGGACCGTGGTCAGCGGCGTCCGCAGCTCGTGGGAGACGTCGGAGACAAACCGCTGCTGCATCTGGGACAACGTGGCCAGCTGGGTGATCTGCTCCTGGAGGCTGGCGGCCATGTGGTTGAACGACGCACCCAGGCGGGCCACTTCGTCCTCGCCCTTGACCACCATCCGCTCCTGCAACTGCCCGGCTGCGAGTTTCTCCGACACCAGGGCGGCGTGGCTGACCGGGCTGACCACGTTGCGGGTGACGTACCAGGCGATGGCCCCGATCATCAGCACCAGCACCGCCCCGCCGGCCAGGAGAACGCCCTGGATCTCGTCGAGGGTTTGCTGGGCGGTGTTGAGGTCGTAAATCAGGTACAGCTCGTACACGGTCCCGTTAAAGGTCACTTTGTTGCCCACGGCGATGCCCGGGCGGTCCTCGGTCCCCACCGGAATCACCGTGGACGCCCAATACTGGTCCTTGCCGGAATCCTGTACGGCCTTGCGCAGGTCGGGCGGGATGACGCTGACGGTCAGCTGGTCCGACGCCCTGGACTCCACCCAGCGGTTGCGGGGTTTGGTCTGCTCCGGCATGGCCTCGAAGACGTAGCGGCGCTGGATCACGGAGCCGCGGCCCTCTACAGCGTTCAGCGTGTCATAGACCAGGGTGATGACGCTGGACTGGTCGGTGACCTGGGCGCCGTCGAACGTGTCTTGGACCTGCTTGACGTTGTAGCGGGTTTCGGATTCCGCCTGGGTCAGCCGCTCCTGGAAGAGGTTGTTGGCGATCTGGTTGGACAGGTAGGCGCCTACGGCGCCGAACGACGTCACGGCCAGCAGGAGGGTGGTGAGGACGGTCCGGAACTGCAGGGACCGGCGCCAGCGCCGTTGCAGGGAACGTCCCACATAACGCAGGGCCGGAAAAAATCGCTGCAGCCCGATGCGAACGAGGCGTGCCACGCGCAGGCCAACAATGATCCCGCGGCGCCGCCAGATCCGTGCGCGGAAAGGCAGGGCTGCCAGTTCCGCAGCCAGCGCATCCGTGTGCTCAGGCCCCTTGGCCGGCGCGGGGTCCGGGGCGCCGTCGTCTTCCGGTCCCGAGGACTCAGGAACCTGCTTTGTAGCCGACACCACGAACCGTCAATACAACTTCCGGGGCTTCCGGATCCCGTTCAATCTTGGACCGGAGCCGCTGTACGTGGACGTTGACCAGCCGGGTGTCTGCCGCGTGGCGGTAGCCCCAGACCTGTTCCAGCAGCAGCTCACGCGTGAACACCTGCCACGGCTTCCGTGCCAGCGCCACGAGGAGGTCGAACTCCAGGGGCGTCAGGGAGATGCGCTCGTCCGCGCGTTTCACCGTGTGGCCGGCGACGTCGATAGTCACGTCAGCGATCCGCAGTGTTTCCGGCGCCTTCTGGTCGCCGGGCCGAAGGCGTGCCCGGACGCGGGCAACCAGCTCTGCCGGCTTAAAGGGCTTAGGCACGTAATCGTCAGCCCCCGACTCCAGGCCGCGGACGACGTCGGACGTGTCGGACTTGGCGGTAAGCATCACGATGGGCACGTCCGACTCTGAACGGATCTGCCGGCAGACCTCGATGCCGTCCACGCCGGGAAGCATAAGGTCAAGCAGCACGAGGTCCGGCTTCGATGAACGGAAAACGTCAAGGGCCTGACCCCCGTCGGCGCAGAAGACGGGGTCAAAGCCGTCATTGCGCAGAACAATTCCAATCATTTCGGCCAGCGCTTCGTCATCGTCAACTACCAGAATGCGTGCCTTCATAGTTATATATTCCCCTATTGAACATGGTTTGTCCTGTTCAACGCCCCTCCGGCATGGCGCCACACCGGGATGCACGGCCGGTACATTGGGAACAGACAGCGGCGCAGCCGACGGTACCGTCCAGGAGGTCACCGATGAACATCCCCATCTACCAGCAGGCCCTGGGCGAAGATTTCACCCGGCTGCAACCGGAGCTGCAGGAGTATTTTTCCTTGCTGCCGGGCTCCGGACAGTACGGCGTCGGTGAGGGCGTTTTCGACGTCGCCGGATGCCGGCAGGCCTGGCTGCGGCCGCTGCTGAAGTTCACCTCCGGCGAGGAGGCCTTCTTCCCGGAGTTTGGTGCGGGCGTCCCGTTCCGGATCGAAAACCATGCGCACCTTGATCCGTTCGGGCGCCCCAGCCTCACCGCCCGGCGGGAGATCCATTTCCCCGGCCGCAGCAGGATTTTCCAGGACACCACCAGTCTGGTGGAATCCGACGGCGGACCGCGGCTGGTGGACTATCTGGGCCGGTTCCGGCGCATGGTCACTGACCTGAAGCTCAGTGTGACGGAGGAGGGCAGGCTCCGCGGGATTTCAGAAGATTCCCGGCTGTTCCTTGGCCACCTCCGCCTGCCGCTGCCGGGTGCGGTTGACGCCAAGGCCTACGCCGAGCAGTGGTGGGAGGGAACTGCGGACGGCCAGGGACGGCACCGGATCCAGGTCAAGGTCATCCAGCCTCAGATAGGGGAAGTGCTGGTCTACGCCGGGCATATGCAATACCGGCTGCGTCCTTACGTCGGCGGCAGCTCGGCGCAGAGCTTCCTGCCCCGCTACGCGCAACCGGACCGCTGGGAAGAGCGCCTGTAACTGCCTTAGCCGTGCGCCCGCTGGTTAAGCCCGTCGGCCAGCTGGGTTAGCCTGCCCAGCACTGTCGTGGCGGCAGCCGGACTGAGACCGGTCAGTCCCCCGGCCGGTGTGACCCGCACGCTGCTCAGCGACGACGCCGGCAGCCCCATCTGGTGCCAGGGCCGCCAGACGGATTCGACGGCGTCGGACACCTTGGGCAGGGTGCCGCCGCTGGTATCCAGCGCACCGGCCCAAACCCGTTTGCCGGCCTCCACCGCGGCAGCCAGCTGCTCCCACTGCCGTGACGTCAGTGCCTTCAACGGAACCGCCACCCCGTCAGCGCCGGCCGCCACAATCCGTTCGATCGGGGCCTCCACCTCGGGCACCGCGACAACGACCTCGCCGGCGCCGGCCGCCCGCAGCGCTTCTATGACCAGCTGCCAGGACTCAGTGACCTCCTGGCCGCCCACCGCACGCAGCGTACGGTAACCGCTCGACGTCGGGATGGTGCCCGCAAGTACCGCGGCAATGTCAGGTTCGTCGAGCTGGACCACCAGCTGAGCGCCTGGAACTGCGCTGGAGACACGGGACAGGTAACTGCCCACACCGGCGGCCAGCGAGGCGGCGATATCCCGGCGCGCGCCGTAGTCGATCAGGGCGCGTTCACCGTTGTGCAGGTGCAGTCCGGCGGCCAAGCTGATCGGGCCCAGCAGCTGGACCTTGAGCTCGAAGGCAGGGGTGTCCTCCGCACCGGCTACGTCAGCAAGTACGTTGATGTCCGTGGAGAGCGCCGAAGCGGCCCGGCGGAAATCCTTGCCGGGCCGGTCCACCAGCCGCCAACCATGCGGCTGGACGTCCACGGCTAGCTCAACCAGGAGCGAGGCCGTGCGGCCCAGGGCGTCCGATCCGACTCCGCGGTCCGGCAGCTCGGCCAGGAACGGCAGGTGCGGGCTGCCAAGCTCACCTCGGATGATCCGCGCGGCCTCCACCGGGTCCTCCCCCGGCCACGGCCCCAGCGCGGTGGCTGTTACTTCCACTCTGCAGCGGCCTGGTGGTCCTCGGCGATGGCTTCGTGATGCCGGATGACCTCACCGATGATGAAATTCAGGAACTTCTCAGCAAAGGCCGGATCCAGGTGGGCGTCCGCAGCCAGCCGCCGCAGCCGGGCGATCTGGGCGCTTTCGCGGCCGGGATCCCCGGCGGGGAGCCGGTGTGCAGCCTTGAGGAAGCCCACCTTCTGCGTCGCTTTGAACCGCTCGGCGAGCAGGTAGACCAGAGTGGCATCGATGTTGTCGATGCTTGACCGGATGGACAGCAGTTCCGCCATCACCGAGTTGTCCACCTGGCCTGCCAGCGAACTGGCGGCGGCGTCGTAGGTTTCAGATTCGGGAACATCATGGTTTTGCTGCGTCATGGTCCAAGTCTATGTGGCCAGCAGCGCCCGGTGTGCCGCCCGTCGCCGCGCCTGCTCCTCCGGATCAGGGACGGGAAGGGACGCGATCAGACGCTTGGTGTAGTCGTGCTGCGGGGCCCCCATCACCTGGCTGCCGATCCCCTGTTCCACGAGTTTGCCCTTGTACAGCACGCCCACCCACTGCGCGAGGATGTCCACCACCGCGAGGTCGTGGCTGATGAACAGCGCGGCAAACCCGAACTCGGCCTGGATTTCCTTGAAGAGTTCCAGCACCTTGGCCTGCACCGAAACGTCCAGCGCCGACGTCGGCTCGTCGGCGATCAACAGCCTCGGGTTCAGGATGAGTGCGCGCGCCAGCGACGCCCGCTGGCGCTGGCCACCGGAGAGTTCATGCGGGTACCGGTCAGCGTACGACGCCGGCAGCTGCACTGATTCGAACAGCTCACCGACCCGTTTGCGCGCCTGCGCGGGGCTGGGGCTGGTGTGGATGATCATGGGCTCCGCCACACAGTCGCCGATGGTCAGCTGCGGGTTGAAGGACGCGGCCGGATCCTGGAAGACAAAGCCGATGTCCTTCCGGCGGGGTTTGAACGTCCGTTCTTTGAAATTCAGCATTTCGTAGCCGAGCACCTTCAGGCTGCCGCCCGTGGTCTGGTTAAGGCCGGCAATGGCCCGTCCGATCGTAGTTTTTCCTGATCCGGATTCGCCCACCAGCCCAAAGACTTCCCCTGCGGAGATGGTGAAGCTAACCCCGTCCACGGCTTTGAAGGCCGGCGTGCCGAACCGGCCTGGATACTCGATGGTCAAGTTGGTGGCGTCCACCAGCACCGGCGATTGCTGGTGGGCGCGTTCCCTTAGTCCTTCCGAGGCCGAGTTCCTGCCCAGGTGCGGCACAGCGGCCAGCAGCTTCCTAGTGTAGTCCTCTTGAGGTTCCGCGAACAGCACCCGCGCCGGTGCTTCCTCCACGACGTCGCCCTGGTACATCACCACCACCCGGTCAGCGAGGTCCGCCACCACGCCCATGTTGTGTGTGATGAGCACGATCGACGTACCGTATTTGTCCCGCAGGTCCCGCAGCAGCTCCAGGATTTCGGCCTGGACGGTTACGTCCAGGGCGGTGGTGGGTTCGTCAGCCACAATGAGTCCCGGGTTCAGAGCCAGGGCAGCGGCAATGACGACGCGCTGCTTCTGGCCCCCGGAAAACTGGTGCGGATAGTAGTTAACCCGGTGCTCCGGATCCGGGATCCCCACCTTGCGCAGCGCCTCGATGGCACGGGCTTTGGCGTCCTTGGCCGAGACCCGGTTGCCACCGGCGCCGGCGTGGGCGCGGATGCCTTCGGCGATCTGCCAGCCCACGGTGAACACCGGGTTCAGTGCGGTGGAGGGTTCCTGGAACACCATGGCCACATCGCGGCCCCGGATCTGCCGCAGCTTGGCGGCACTGACGCTGATCACATTGTTCCCGTTGATCAGCACTGCGCCGCCGCTCGTTGCGGTTTCGGGCAGCAGCCCCAGAATGGTCTTCGCGGTCACCGTTTTGCCGGAACCGGATTCGCCCACGATGGCCAGCACCTCGCCGGACCGGACGTCCAGACTGACATCCTTGACGGCGTAGACGTCTCCCCCGTCGGTGGCGAATGTGACCTTGAGGTGGTCGATTTCCAGGACATTCCCGGTGCCGCGCCTGGGGCTGTCTTCGATGATCTGGGGACCACTCATGCGGACACTTCCTTCCGGTTCGTAACGCCTGTTCCCTTGTTCTTGGCACCGGCCCGTTTGCGTCCGCGCAAACGGGGATCGTTGAGATCATTCATGCTCTCGCCCACCAAAGTCAGGCCCAGGACGGTGAGCACGATCGCCGTGCCCGGGAAGACTCCCGTCCACCAAATGCCGGAGGAGGCATCGGACATGGCCTTATTGAGGTCGAAGCCCCATTCAGCCGCCGAGCTGGGTTCGATGCCGAAGCCGAGGAAGCCCAGGGCGGCCAGGGTGAGGATCGCTTCAGAGGCGTTGAGCGTGAAAATCAGCGGCAGTGTGCGGGTCGCATTGGCGAAGATGTGCCGGCCGATGATCCGTGCGCTGGAGGCACCAACCACTTGGGCGGATTCCACAAACGGCTCGGCCTTGAGGCGAATGGTCTCTGCCCTAATGACCCGGAAGTACTGCGGTACGAACACGGCCGTGATGGCGAAGCCGCAGGCGAGGATGCCACCCCAGAAGCCAGACTGGCCCTTATTGATGGCGATGGACACCACGATGGCCAGAAGGAGTGTGGGAAAAGCATAGATGGCATCAGCAATGACTACCAGGATCCGGTCCAGCCAGCCACCAAAGTAGCCGCTGATCAGGCCCAGGAATACTCCGAGGAAGATGGCCATGAGGACAGCAACGACGATCACCGTCACCGCCGTCTGCGATCCCCAGATGACCCTGGACAGCACGTCGTAGCCGCCCACCGTTGTTCCCCACAGGTGCTTGCCACCTGGCTCGGCCTGCGCTGGGAACGTTCCGGCGTCGTCGGAGATTTGCGAATAACGGTAGGGCGCCAGCAGCGGCGCCAAAAGGGCCGTCACCAGGAAAACTGCGCACAGTACTACACCGATCAGCAGCATAGTGCGCTGCAGGCCGACGCTGCGCCGGATGTGCGACAAGACGGGCAGCCTGTCCAGCAACGACTTCTTTCTTGGCGTGAATGCTTCGGCACCCATCAGTACCTCACTCGCGGATCAATCAGGGCCGCGGCAATGTCCACGACGAAATTCGTGACGGCCACTATAACGGCCAGCAGCATGACGATGCCTTGGACGGCCACAAAGTCACGCGCCGTGAGGTACTGGGCCAATTGATAGCCGAGGCCCTTCCATTCGAAAGTGGTTTCGGTCAGCACTGCACCGCCAAGCAATAGCGCGATCTGGAGGCCCATGACCGTGATGATGGGGATCAGTGCGGGCTTGTAGGCATGCTTGGTCACCAGACGGTATTCGCTGACTCCGCGGGACCGTCCTGCCTCAATGTAGTCCTTGCCCAAGGTACCGATCACATTGGTCCGGACCAGGCGGAGGAAGACGCCGGCGGTCAGTAGTCCCAGCGCAACGGCCGGGAGAGCGGCGTGGTGGACGATGTCCCCGAAGGCTGCAAGGTCGCCGCTCCGCAGTGCATCGAGCCAGTAAATGCCAGTTGGCGCCGAAAGGCGCGCCATCGCAAGTTCAGTGGTTGTGGAAGCGCGCCCCGCCACCGGGAACCAGCCGAGGCCAACGGAGAAAGTGAGCTTCAGGAGAAGGCCCGCAAAGAAGACGGGGGTGGCGTAGCACAGGATGGCGAAGAAACGCAGCAAAGCGTCCGGGACCTTGTCGCGTTTATGCGCCGCAAACATTCCGAGGGGAATGCCAATCAGCAGCGCCACGACCAGTGCGTTGATGGCAAGCTCCAGGGTGGCGGCCCCGAATTTGGTGAGCATCTCAATCACTGGCCTGCCATCTGAAAGAGTCCGGCCGAAGTTGCCGGTGACGATCTGGCCGAGATATTCAAGGTACTGAATGAACAGTGGCCGATCATAGCCGGCCTGGTGGATCAGGGCATTAATCTGTTCCTGCGGGAGCCGGCCGCCCTGGGCCGCAGTGATGGGATCGCCGGTGATCCGCATCAGGAAAAAAACCAGGGTGACGAGAATAAAGATCGTGGGGAAGATCAGCAGGAAGCGGACCAGGATGTATCTCCCGAGGCCACCTCCCGCGGATTTGGATGTGGGGGCCGCGACCCTTGGCGGCGGGGCATCTATCAAGGTGGCCATGCTGTCCCTGCCTGGTTTGAAACGAAGAAATTTGGGGAACACCTAGGAGGCGGGACCGTGTGGGCCCCGCCTCCCGTTGTGGTGTCTTTCGGAATTACTTGGAGACGGTGCCGAGCCGGAACTTGAACGATGCGTCCAGGGTGGAGTCCACGCCCTTCACGTTCTTCCCGGAAATGGCCACCTGGGCACCCTGCAGTAGCGGCAGGGTGGAGATGTCCTTCGCCAGCTGATTCTGGACTTCCTGAATCGTCTTTTCGCGCTCCGACTTGTCCGCCGTCACCAGCTGTTTGGCGATCAGCGTTTCCACGTTCGTGTTGGAGTAGTGGTTGTTGATGTAGCCACCTTTGGGGAAGAAGGGTGTCAGGTAGTTGTCCGGGTCACTGAAGTCAGGGAACCAGCCCAACTGGTAGACCGGGTAGCTGTCTTTCTTCGAAGCCGCGTTGTAGGTGACCCACTCCGTGGACTGGAGGTTCACGGTAAACAGCCCGCTCTTCTCCAGCTGGTCCTTGACCATGGCGTATTCGTCGCCGGACGACTTGCCATAGTGGTCAGGGTTGTACTGCAGGTTGATGGTCACCGGGCCGGAGATGCCGGCGTCGGCAATGGCCTTCTTGGCTTTGTCCAGGCTGGGCTTTCCGGCACCGTCGCCGTAGGCCTGCTTGAAGGACTCATTGGCGCCAAGGAAGCCGGACGGAACGTTGGACCACATCGGCAGGTAGGTGCCCTTGTAGACCTGGTCCGAAATGGCCTGGCGGTCTACGAGGTTGGCCACCGCCTGGCGGACGGCCAGCGCCTTCTTCGGATCAGCTTCGGGGGTCTTCGCCCCGAAGGGCATGGTGTCGAAATTGAAGACGATGTAGCGCATCTCGCCGCCGGGGCCGATGTTGACCTTGACGTTGGAGTCCTTCTTGAGGTCGTCGATGTCCGTGGCGCTCAGGCTGCGGTTGGCAACATCGATCTGGCCGCCCTTGATTTCCAGCTTCATGTTGGTCTGGTCGGTGTAGTACTTGATGGTGGCACCGTCGTTGGCGGGCTTGCCCAGGACGCCCTTGTAGTCGGGCCACGGCTTTAGGCTGACCAGCGTGTTCTTGCTATAGGAGTCGATAGTGTACTGGCCGTAGAACGCGTTCGCCTTGACAATCTCATCGTCGCTGAGGAGTTTGTCGGCCGGGAACACTTCATCGTCAACGATGGGAGCGGCCGGACTCTGCAGGACCTGCGCAAACGTCTGGTCATTGGCCTGCTTGAGCGTGAACACCACGGTGGTGGCATCCGGGGTGGCAATGGACTCGATGTTGGTCAGCAGTGACGCCGGGCCGTTGGGGTCCTTGATCTTCACCTGGCGGTCGAACGAGAACTTGACGTCCTTGGAATCCAGGACGTGTCCGTTGGCCCACTTGAGGCCGCTTTTGAGTTTGACCGTAAATTCGGTGGGCTTGGTGAACGAGGACGATTCCGCGAGGTCAGGAACAGGATCCGCTCCGCCGGGCTTGGAGTTCAGCAGGAAGGAATAAACCTGGTTCATCAACATAAACGAACCGTTGTCGTACGAGCCGGCCGGATCCAGCGCCGTGACCTTATCGGTGGTGCCGTAGGAGATGGTGCTTGTGGCGGTGTCCCCTGGCGTGGTGCTGTTTCCGCCGCCGCCTGAGGGGCCCGTGCAGGCAGTCAAGGCGAGGGCGGAAACGCCCGCGAGCGCGAGTGCGCTCCGCAAGGCTCTGGTGCTGTTTGTCATCTGTGAACTTTCTGTTCGATGAGTACGCGTTCGCCGCCCGCTTAGGGGTGTTTACTCGAGCGGGCAGGGCGCTGTCCTAATGCCTAGATTCAATCAGACGCCGGGCTCATCAACCGGCAATTTTGTGAGTTGAGACACAAAATTTACCTGAGTATTTCAAACACGCCCGCTCAGGCTCAGGGGAGCGGCCTAAAGTTCGGCGCGCTGCAGCGACCGGGCGGCGTCGATAGTGGCCTGGCCGAGCACCCGGCTGCCCTGGTAGAGGACCACCGTCTGGCCGGGAGCCACTCCCCGCAGCGGGTCGGTCAAGGTCACCAGCAGCTGGGGCGCGTCCCCGCCGGGAACCGTCACCATACGCGCGGTTGCCGGCACGGGGTCGCCGTGAGCGCGGACCTGCGCATGGCACCCAAACTCGGTACCAGTTTCGATCTCGGCGATGGGCAGGCCGGCCCAGGAAACCTTGATGCCGCGGATCTCGTCGATGGCCAGCAGCGCCTGGGGCCCCACTACCACTTTGTTTTCCTTCGGCCGGATCTCGAGCACGAACCGCGGCTTGCCGTCCGCTGCGGGTGTCCCCAGCTTCAGGCCACGGCGCTGGCCCACGGTGAAGGCGTTGGCGCCGGGATGCTCGCCCACCTTTGAGCCGGTTTCGTCCACAATGTCACCGGTGGTCATGTCGATTTTTTCGGCCAGCCACCCCGCGGTGTCGCCGTCGGGAATAAAGCAGATGTCGTGGCTGTCCGGCTTGTTGGCAACGGAGAGCCCGCGGCGCTCGGCCTCCGCCCGCACCTCAGCCTTGGAGGGCGTATCGGCGAGCGGGAACATTGAGTGCTTAAGCTGCTCGTGGGTCAGGACGCCCAGGACGTAGCTCTGGTCCTTGGCCCAGTCCGCCGCCCGGTGGAGTTCCGGGTTGCCCTCGGAGTCAGTGATCACCTTGGCGTAGTGCCCGGTGCAGACGGCGTCGAAGCCCAGGGCAATAGCCTTTTCCAGCAGTGCAGCGAACTTGATCCGCTCGTTGCAGCGCATGCAGGGGTTGGGGGTGCGGCCAGCAGCGTATTCGTCGATGAAGTCCTGGACCACGTCTTCCTTGAAACGTTCCGAGAAGTCCCAGACGTAGTACGGGATCCCCAGCACGTCGCAGGCGCGCCAGGCGTCGCGGGAGTCTTCAATGGTGCAGCAGCCGCGGCTGCCCGTCCGCAAAGTGCCAGGCATACGGGACAGCGCAAGGTGTACGCCCACCACGTCGTGTCCGGCTTCAACGGCACGTGCTGCGGCTACGGCGGAGTCAACTCCGCCGCTCATGGCTGCTAAGACTCGCATGCTGGCTTTCTGTTGGGTTCAGGGGGGCTGCAGGCACCAGGGGCGGCAGCCGTTCAATCGGTGGCCGGACAGATAACACAATGCCTGCTGCGCTATTCTATCGGCACGCCGAATGCTCCCCAAAAAGACCTTGACTGGCCCGCTCCGCCCTTCTAAAGTCAGGATAGACGGTTTTAGATTCCGAAGGCATTATCGGGAAGCGGGCTGACATGGCTGTTCAGGACATCGTCATTGTGGGCGGCGGGCTGGCCGGCGCCACTGCCGCCAAGACCCTGCGGGCAGAAGGGTTCACGGGGAAGGTCACCGTTGTCGCCGCCGAAAGCCACCACCCCTATCTGCGTCCGCCGCTCTCCAAGGAGTACCTGCTCGGCAAGGCCGCAGAGGATACTGTCCCGGTGGTGCCGGCCGGCTGGTACGCAGAGAACGATGTCGGCCTCCGCCTGGGCGTCCGGGTCACCGAAATCCGGCCGGACGCCAGGACGGTGCAGCTGGGCGATGGAACGTCCCTGCCGTACGGCTCGCTGCTCCTGGCCACCGGGGCGTCCCCGCGTACGCTGCGCCTGCCAGGCAGCGGCCTGGCAGGCGTCTCCACGTTCCGCACCTTGGATGACAGCAGGCGGCTCCGCGAAAGCCTGGCAGCGGGCGGGAAGAACGTGGTGATGATCGGTTCCGGCTGGATCGGCATGGAACTGGCGGCCGCTGCGGCAACATATGGCAACAACGTCACCCTGCTTGGCCTCGAGGAGATCCCCCTGGCGGGTGCCATCGGCCCGGACCTGGGCCGGTTCTTCCGCGAACTGCACGAAACCCAGGGCGTGGGTTTCCGGCTTCCCGCCTCAGCGCGGGAGCTTACGGGGACGGAGGGTGCTGTCACCGGGGTCATCACCGACTCCGGCGAGCTGCTCCCGGCGGACATCGTGATCATCGCCGTGGGCGTGTTCCCCGAGACCGCTCTTGCCGAGTCAGCTGGCCTGGCCCTGGACAACGGCATCCTCACGGATGCGTCACTCAAGACCAGCGAGCCGGGCGTCTTTGCCGCCGGGGACGTCGCCAACGCCTTGCACCCCTTTACCGGCCAACACCAGCGCAGCGAACATTGGTCCAACGCGCTCAACGGCGGCAAGGTGGCCGCGAAGGCGATGCTGGGCCAGGATGCCACGCTCAGCACCATTCCCTATTTCTATACAGACCAGTTCGACGTCAGCATGGAGTACTCCGGCTTCCCGGCGCTGGCGGCGGCTGCCCCACCTGTGATCCGGGGGTCGTTGGAGGCCAAGGAGTTCATTGCGTTCTGGCTCCAAAACTCCCGTGTGGTGGCCGGAATGAGCGTCAACTGGCCGCGGAAGCCACAGCCCGGCGCACAGAAGGCTATCAAGGCCCTCATCTCAGCGCGGACGCCGGTCACGGCTGAGCGCCTGGCCGACAATTCCGCCGGCCTCGATCAACTCCTGCCGGAACCGGCCTGACGCGCCATCGTTCCGGCAGTCTGGATGGACGATTCGTGCCCGGCCATTCCCGCCTGGCGGGCCCGCTCGTAGGCGCCCGGCAGCGCGGCCAACAGGGCATCCACATCCGCCTCCGTGGACGCATGCCCGAGCGTGAAGCGCTGGGCGCCGCGGGCCGTTTCCTCATCCAGCCCCATGGCCAGCAGCACATGGGACGGCCGCGGGACACCGGCTGTGCAGGCAGAACCGGTGGACGACTCCACGCCGGCAAGGTCCAGGAGGAACAACAGCGAATCTCCTTCACAGCCGGGCAAGGTGAAGTGCGCGTTGCCGGGCAGCCGCCCCTTCCCCGCCGCCCCGCGCAGCACGGCCTCCGGCACCCGCTCCACGACGCCGTCGACCAGCCGGTTGCGGAGGGCCGCGATGCGGAAGGCCTCCGCGGTGAGCCCTGCAGTGGCCGCTTCGGCCGCTGCAGCGAAAGCGGCAATGGACGCTGTATCCAGCGTCCCGGAGCGCACATCGCGCTCCTGGCCGCCACCGTGCTGCACCGGAGTAAGCTTGACCGCCCGCCCCAACAGCAGGGCACCCACGCCCACCGGTCCGCCGATCTTGTGCCCGGACACGGACATGGCGTCCAGGCGGGAAGCTTTGAAGTCAACAGGCAGTGAGCCGAACGCCTGCACCGCATCCGAATGCACCGGCACACCCGCGGCGTGTGCCAGTTCCACAATCCGATGCACGGGCTGGATGGTGCCCACTTCGTTATTGGCCCACATAATGGTCACCAGAGCGATGGAGCCGGGGTCGCGGGCAAGCTCAGCGGCGAGGACGTCGAGATCCACCACCCCGTCACCGTCCACCGGCAGCCAAGTCACCTGGGCACCTTCGTGCCGTTCAAGCCATTCCACTGTGTCCAGTACGGCATGGTGCTCGACGGCGGAGCAGAGGATGCGCCGCCGGGCCGGGTCTTCGCCGGAGCGGGACCAATACAGGCCTTTGACCGCCAGATTGTCAGATTCTGTGCCGCCGGACGTGAAGATGACCTCAGAGGGATGGGCGCCGGCGGCCGCCGCAATCGCTTCCCGGGCATCCTCCACCGACCGGCGGGCGCGGCGTCCGGAACCGTGCAGGGATGAGGGGTTGCCGGTGCGGGACAGTTCCCGGGTCAGGGCTGCCAGCGCCTCTGCGGAGAGTGGCGTGGTGGCTGCATGATCGAGGTAGACGGACACGCATCAATTCTAGCCGCGTCAGGCCACGGACTCAGGGCGGCGTGATCCTGGCGCAGCACTGTCCCGGCACACTGTTCGGTGCGATGCGTTCCTCTGGTTCACCGCACGCCGCGGCGGCGCCCTGCAGGAAGGATCCGTTCATGGCGCAGACCACGTCCGGGTGCCCATCCGCGAGCCGGCGGAACGGGCAGTTGGCCAACACCAGGCCGCCATCCCCGTCGGGCCGTGGCTGATAGCCCTCCGCTGCCATGAACTCCGCCAGGCCCGGAGCTCCGGCAGCAAGCTCCCGGCCCTTGCGGTATGACGTGGCCCGCAGGGAATCGCCCACCGCGCCGCCCGTTTCCGTGGAGTGCTTAATGGCCGCAGCAAGCATCTCCCCGGCCAGATCGTAATTACGGTCAGGCACCGAGGCGCCCACTTCGCTTGCAGCAGGACGGTACATTTTTGCGGGGCGCCCGGAACCCGGGCCGGTCTTGCCGGCGGCCTTGTGGAATTCCACTGCCAGCACACCGTCCTGGACCAACCTGTCGAGGTGGAAGGATGCCGTACTCCGCGGCAGCCCCAGGGCCAGCGCAGCGTCGTCGCGCCCGACCGCCCCGTCCGAGGCGGCAATCAGCTCAAAAAGCTGCCGGCGTTTATCGTCGCCAAGCGACGCAATGGCTGCCATCCGACGTCCCCACGGAAGTCTGCGCATGACGGCCACCCTTCTAAAAACAACAATCATTGCGTAATCTAGCGATTCTCTCTAAAATTATGATACCTACTTTTAGAAGGACTCCACCATGAAAACCACAGCAGAAAACGTGTCGGCCGGCCGCCTGCAGACGATGGCGCCGGACCACCAGGCGTTCGTCCTGCTCCGCACGGTGTTCACCGTTGCGCCGATCCTCTTCGGGCTGGACAAGTTCACCAACATCCTCACCGACTGGACCATTTACCTCGCCCCCGCGGCCACCGACGCAGTGCCGGTTACGGCGCAGACCTTTATGTACGTCGTGGGCGTCGTGGAGATCATCGCCGGCATCTTGGTGGCCGCCCGTCCCCGGTTCGGTTCCCTTGTAGTGGCTCTCTGGCTGCTGGGTATCATCATCAATCTGCTGGTCCTCGGCAATTTTTACGATGTTGCGCTCCGGGACTTCGGCCTGCTGGTCGGCGCACTTGCCCTGAACCGGCTCTCACCCGCCGGGTCCTGGCGCCGCCACAGCTAGTTTGACGGCGGAACCACCACGAGGCGCGCTGCCACCTCGGCCTGGGCCGCGGCCAGCGTGGCAGCGTCGGGGCAGGAAACCGAGACGAACACCGACGATGCTGCGGCGCCGAAGACCCTGGCCATGACAGAAGTTGATTTGGCGCCGGACTGACCGGACTTTTCCAGAACCAGCACCTCAACGTTTGGTCCCGGCTTGGCAGGCTCACCGCCCCACCGCAGCGTGGCCGTCTTCAGGTAGGCGGGCAGGATGGTGGGGTCCAGATATGTAAAAAGGCCAACCGTTGACTCCCTATCGTCCGCCAACACCAGGGGTGACTGGTTGGTACGGACCTTGGCCGCGACCAGGCAGCCGTCGGCCTTCAGGTACTGGCTCTCGCCGGCCACATTGTGCTTGACCGGCGTCCACCCGGGCGCAGTCTTGAGCCCATCGGAGATCCCCACCGGGACCCCCGCGGCCAACGTCGCACCGGCAGAGAACGGCATGTCTTTGGCGGCCACTGCGGCGGCGTCGTGGCCTGGCGTGATGGTGGGAGTGGCCAGGACGGTGGCGGATTGATCCACTTTCGGGGCAGCCGGGTCCGGGACGCCAACACTGCATCCTGCGAGCGCCGTGGCGCCGAGCAGCGCCCCCGCCACGAGTACGGCTGCAGCCTGTGACTTCACGTCCACCCCAATATGCTTGCCGGACGGCCAACCTGCCGTCGTCATCCCAAAGTCTAGATGGCCCGCCGGCGCGGGCCGCCCACGTCAGCAGCCGGACGGCGCCGGGTACCACCTCGATGGTGAGGGGCAGCGCGCCGATTCTCTTGCCGTCGGCATAGGCCACAACACCGGAAAACGGAGAGCCGCACTGTGGTCTATGCGCGCAGCTCGAGCACCTCCATGCCCGTGAACGGAAATTATCGACGGCGGCCGCGCCCGCCGTGCCGCGTTTGCCAAAGGAAGCCTGCGGGTTGATGGCGACGGCGGTCCTCATGGCTGCATGATGCCAGCGAAGGGAACCACTTCCGCCAGCGCAGTCGTTGTGTGGACAGCCGCTAAACTGGGCCGACCGGGCTGCCATGCCGTGGACTGGCCAGACGAACAGAAGGATGAGTGCTTGACCGAGAGCAGCAGCTCCCACTACGAGGTGCTCCGCGTCGCGGTGACAGCCACCGACAAGGAGATCAAGGTGGCCTACCGCCGGGCTGCGCGGACGGCACACCCGGACCATGGCGGGGACGCCGCCGCTTTCCGCCAGGTGACGGCAGCGTACGAAACCCTGATCGACCCCTCGCGCCGGAAGGCCTATGACCGCTCGTATGCAGCCGGAACCCCTGCCGGGGCGGCCAGCTCGGAAGCGCACTATGATGCTCCGGCCGCGGGTAGTCATGCCTCAGCCACCGTGCACCGGCCCAGCACGCCCCGCAGCACCGCCGGCGACCCCGCGCTGTACCTCCCGCCGTACGACGCCGCCGCCTTCGAAGCGGCCGGGACGGTCCCACTCATCCCGTTCAGCCAGGCCAGCCAGCAGGTCCACGGCATGCCGCGCAAACGCGGAATTTTTGGCGCCGATGCCCGGATACAGCGCGAAATGCGTACGGTGCAGCTCATCACCCGGCAAGTGCTGCCGGCCATCCCGGCGGCCCGGCTGGTCAACGGGCTGCAATCCCCCGCTGACAACAGCCACATCGACCATGCGCTCCTGTCCGGCTACCGGGTGGCCCTCATCGGTTCAATGCTCCTGCCGAAGGGGGCCTATGCCTGGGACGGACAGACCCTCAACCATGGCGGCCGCTCGATCGCCCCGCCGCAACTGGCCCACGTGGTCCGGGCCATGCAGGACATCTTCCCCGAGCTGAACGTCACCGGCTGGACAGTCATCCACAGCCCTGACGGGAACCTCCACGAGCCCGTCATCGACCGCCACCGGCGCACGGCCGGAGCAGGCGAAACCGTTCAGGTGGTCAACGCCGCAGGCCTGGTCCGCGGCCTCAAACACTTCCTGTCGTCCGGTCCGAGACCCAATACGGTGAACGTGCCCATCCTTGCCAGGCTGCTGCGCGGCATGCACTGAATCTGACTGGCTAGGATTGGACCGTGTTCCGAATCCTCTTCCACTCCCCCGAAATCCCCGGCAACACCGGCAATGCGATCAGGCTGGCCGCCATCACCGGCACTGAACTGCACCTGGTGGAACCCCTGGGCTTTGATTTTTCCGACGCCAAGCTCCGGCGGGCAGGCCTCGACTACCACGACCTCGCCGTCGTGACTGTCCACAAAACCATCGAGGACGCGTGGCGTGAGCTGCAGCCGGAACGGGTCTACGCCTTCACCGCCGACGGCAGCGCCAGTTATGCGGACATCACCTACCTGCCCGGCGATGTACTGATGTTCGGCCAGGAATCCGTGGGCCTGCCCGAAGCGCTCAAGCGCGACCCGCACGTCACCGCCACCGTGCGGCTTCCCATGCTGCCTTCCCTGCGTTCGCTGAACCTTGCCAATGCTGCCTCGATTGCGGTGTACGAGGCCTGGCGACAGCAGGGATTCGCCGGCGCCCAGGTCTGAGCACCGTATCCAGGCACCCGCAGGCCCATCCGCCACGCTGCCGGCACCGAATAACTCCTGACAGCAATTCCAGGCGATGAAGGAGCGGCAGGTGAAACTGTTACAAGCCGAGCCGGCAATCGAGCTGAGCGCCTTGCACGCTGCAAGGTACAGCCCCGGCGGCAATGCCCCGGATTCACCGTCTGGCAACCTATGCTTGGGAGTGATGGAAACTCCCAACGCGCCAAACTTCGAGGCCCCGGCCGCAGCCACGGTCTCACCGGCGGATCTCAGCCAGCGCCTGGCCGCGCTCCTCGCCCGGATTGCGGGCGCCGATCAGGCCGCCTTTGCGGAGTTCTACCAGCTAACCTCGCGCCGAGTTTTTGGCATGGCGCGCCGGGTCCTCATTGATCCCGAGCTCAGCGAAGACACCACCCAGGAGGTTTTCCTCCAGGTCTGGCAGAACGCCGGGAAGTTCAACCCGGAGGCAGGCAGCCCGCTGTCGTGGCTGATGACCATCTCGCATCGCAGGGCAGTGGACAGAGTGCGCTCGTCGCAGTCGGCCACCGACCGCGAGGCAAAGTACGGCGCCAGCAGCCAGGACGTGGCCCACGACTCGGTTTCAGCCGAAGTGGACAGCAAGCTTGAGGCTGAGGGGGTGGTCCGCTGCCTGGAAACGCTGACCGAAACACAGCAGGAATCCGTGCGGCTCGCCTATTACGGCGGTCTCACGTACCGCGAGGTCGCGGAGAAGCTTAATGCCGCCGTACCCACCATCAAGTCCCGCATCCGCGACGGACTGATCCGATTGAAGACCTGTCTGGGGGTGAGTTGAGATGACAGAAATGAATAGTCAGGGAGCCGCCCGCCGCCCCGGGTCTTTCGGCGTTGAGATCGCTGCCGACCTGGATTCCGGGCGGGCAGTGGACCTTGCCGAGCTCTACGCCCTGGATGCGGTCAGCGAAGATGAACGCGCTGCCATTGACCGGTATGTCGCCACGGCCCCCAAAGCTGAGCGCAATTCGTTCCTGGAGCGCGTTCGCCAAGCAAGGGAGACACTCGCCATATCGTTTACGGCACAGGAGGATCCTCCCGCGGATCTGTTCGTCCGCATCGTGTCGCAGTTGCCGTCCCTTGAGCAGGTCCCTGCCGCCGGACCAGCTGTAAGCACAGCCGCCGTGCAGCCGCCGGCAGAAGCCGTGGATGAGCTGTCCGCGGCCAGGCTCCGGCGGGAAGCACGACGCCAACCCGCCGGGGCACGCCGCTGGCTGGCCGCGGCAGCAGCAGCTGCAGTGATCGCGCTGGGTGGTGTCGCCGTCGGCAGCTACGTCGCCGACCAGAACGATCCACTCAACCAGGTGGCCCGGGCCGGGGACGTCCGCGAGGCGTCAGTCCCCGTCGCTGCGGGCGGAACGGCAACGGTCCTGATCTCCTCCTCGAAGGATGCCTTGGTCGTCAAGATGAAGGACGTTCCGGCACCGCCGGCCGGCAAGGTCTACCAGATGTGGCTGATTCCCAAGGACGGCTCGGCACCTGTTTCGGAAGGCCTGATGGACGAAGCAGCGCTGTCCAGGCCGGCCGTGGTGAAGGGCATCGCGTCGGCCGCAGCGCTCGGCATCACCGTGGAGCCGGTGGGCGGCTCGTCTACCCCGACCTTCCCCACCGTGGCAGCCGCACCGCTGGGTGCCTGACAGCACGGCTTTCCTCCCCACCCCCGAGTTTTTGTCCAGATAACGGGCTTTAAACGGCGTTTAAAGCACGTTATCTGGACAAAAACTCGTTAGAAGCCGGCTATGGTTCCCGGTCCGTTGACGGCGACCACATGGAATGCTTCGGCGCTTCGGCCATCCGCCAGTCTGCCACGACGCGCGTTCGCCAGCATTCCGTTCCGCACGGCCGCCTCCATGGCCGCGAGGTCGGGATGCTGGCTGACGTGAACATGGATCGCGTCGAGTTTGGCTGCCACGTGGTCCGTGACGTCCACGAAATGGTTCTCCCGCTCCTCCGGCCCGGCATAGAGCCACAGCCAAGGCAGCTTGTAGGCGGCCAGCCCGGCCTCTGCCAGTTCGGGGTAGGCGAAGGGATTTTCAACCGCGGGATAGACGGCCCGTGTCACGGCCTCCCCCACGGCGAGGTGGTCCGGGTGGCTTTTCTGGAGCCGGCTCCAGTTCCGCTCCGGATGCATGGCAAGCACGACGTCGGGACGGACTTCCCGGATCAGCTTCACCACACCTTTCATCACCTCGTGCGTCGGTTCCAGGTAGCCGTCGCGCTCGTGAAGGTAGTGGATGTCGGTGACGCCCACCAGCTCGGCGGCCCGTCGCTGTTCGGCTGCCCGGAGGGCGATGATCTCCGCACGGTCGGCGGGGTCGAAGCCCCCTGCATCGCCGTCGGTCATGATGCAGTAACTGACTTGGACGCCGGAGGCTGTCCAGGCGGCGATGGTCCCCGCGGCACCGAAGTCGATGTCGTCCGGGTGGGCGGCGAAACAGAGCACCCGCCCAATCCGGTGCGTGTCCGGGTTGAACGGGCTCTGTGCTGCGGCAGCGGGGTCAGCCAAGGTCAGCCTTTGCGCTTCTTGATTTCTTCCGCGGCCTGCGGGAGGACGTCGCGGAGGTCCCCGATGATGCCGAAGTCTGCGATCTCAAAGACCGGTGATTCGGCGTCCTTGTTCACGGCGACGATGACCTTGGCGGTCTGCATGCCGGCTTTCTGCTGGATGGCGCCGGAGATGCCCGCGGAGATATAGAGCTGCGGGGAAACGGTTTTGCCGGTCTGGCCCACTTGGGCGTCGTGGCTGATCCAGCCGGCGTCGGTGGCCGCGCGGGAGGCGCCCACTGCGGCACCCAGGGCGTCCGCAAGCTGTTCCACGGGGCCGAAGTCGCCATCCACACCGCGTCCGCCGGCCACCACGATGCGGGCATCGGCGAGGTCCGGGCGGCCGCTGGCCACCTTCTGTTCGCGGGAGGTGATGCGCGCCGCCGCTGCGGTGCCGTCTGCTGGAACCTCGATGGTGGAGGTCTCCGGCGCTGTGGCTGCGGATGCGGGCTCAGGGGTGACGCTGTTGGCCTTCAGCGTCAGCACCGAAACGGGCGTGGTGGCTTTGGCAGCTGTGGTGTAGGACCCCGCTAGGACCGACTTGTGTGCAGTACCGTCGGCGTCGACCGCCACAACATCGGTGATGACGCCGGCGTTGAGCCGGATGCCGAGCCGCGCGGCGATTTCCCTGCCTTCCGGCGAGTTATCCAGGAGCACGGTGCCGGCACCCGCAGCGCTGGCGGCGGCCGCGAGGTAGGCCGCCTTGGCTGCGACGAGGTAGTCGTCCAGGTCCGCGGCGGAGGGCTGGAATACTGCGCTGACGCCATATTCGGCGAGCGTGGCCGATACACCCGCGAGCAGCTCGCCGTTGACGGCAACAGCGGTTTCGCCGAGGGAGCGGCCAACGGTCAGGAGTTCCAGGCTGCCTTTCTTGAGGGCTTCGCCGGGGTGGTCAATGAAAACAAGTACGTTTGCCATGTCTGTGATCCCTCTTAGAGCAGCTTCTGGGCGGCCAGGAAGTCGACGAGCTTGATGCCGGCGTCGCCTTCGTCGGTGATGATGGTGCCCGCGGTCCGCGGCGGGCGTTCCTCGGCAGTGGTCACCGTGGTCCAGGATCCGGCGTGGCCCACCTGCGCGGGATCCACGCCGATGTCTGAGAGCGACAGGGTGGTAATGCTCTTGCGCTTGGCCGCGATGATGCCCTTGAAGTTGGGGTAGCGCGGCTCGTTGATCTGGTCCGTCACGGACACGACGGCTGGCAGGGACGCTTCGACGGTCTCCGAGTAGGTGTCGGCGTCGCGGCGGGCGGTGAGCCGGCCGCCGTCGACCGTCAGCGAGGACGCGAAGGTGACCTGCGGGAGACCGAGACGCTCGGCCAGCTGTGCCGGCACGAGGGATGTTTCGCCGTCGGTTGAGGCCATTCCGGTGAGGACAAGGTCAACCGGGCCGCCGGCACCGAGGTGGCGGATGGCGGCCGCGAGGGCAAGCGACGTGGCGGCCGCGTCTGAGCCGGCCAATGCGCTGTCCGTGAGGTGCACGCCTTCTGTGGCGCCCATCTGGAGCGACTTCTTGACTGCGTTCACGGCACCGGACGGCCCCATGCTCAGGGCGATGACCTGGTTGCCGGCCTTGGCGCCGCCGCGGGCCTCGGCCAACTGCAGGGCCGCCTCCAGCGCATACTCGTCAAGCTCCGAAAGGATGCTCTCGTCGCGGTCTGTGGTGTGGCCCTCTCCGTTGAGGTGGCGGTCGAACTGGGCGTCCGGTACATGCTTGACCAGGACGATTATTTTCAATGTCTCTTCCACTGTATTGACAGCAGCCTTCCATGCTTGTGGACAGCCAGCCGGGTGGGGTCATGGCCTCGGAACGCCCGGGGTACGGGTAGCTCTAGCTAACCATATAGCCGTGTTCCGTTGCCGTCCCGTTAACGCCTGTGTCACGGCCTGCCCGCAGGTTATGACCACCGGGACAACGCCCGACGGCGGCGATCACCGTGGTGAGCGCCGCCGTCGTGATGAGCTTTCTGCCGAACTTCCTACTGATCCGCTGCCGTGCCGAGCGTGACGTCGAACGTCTGCTCCGGGCCGTTCCGCAGGACGGTGATCTTGACGGTGGAACCGCCGGCCTGCTCGCGGACCGCCGCTGTCAGCTGGTTGGGCTCGCTGATGGCCAGGTCGTTGAACTTAGTCACCACATCGCCCACTTTGATGCCTGCCTTGGCCGCTGCTGAATTCGCTTCAACCGTGGCCACATCCGCTCCGACGGAGAATCCGGACGAAGAGCCGCTCGAAGTCTTGTCTTTGACACTGACGCCCAACTGGCCATGGGACGCTTTGCCGGTGTTGATGATCTCCTGGGCAACACGCTTTGCCTGGTTGATCGGGATGCTGAAGCCTACGCCGATGTTGCCGCTGGAGGAGGTGGAATTGGACCCGGCGGAGGCGATGGCCACGTTGACGCCGGTGATTTCACCCTTCGAGTTCACCAGGGCACCGCCGGAGTTGCCGGGGTTGATGGCGGCATCAGTCTGGATCACGTTGATGGAGATGGATCCCTGGTTGGCGGTGCTGTGCCCCTGCCCGCCGCCTGGCGGCGCGAACTGGAAGCCCTGGTCGCCGCCCTGGGAAGTGTCGCCCTCTTTCGGTGCTGCCGAGGAGGCGACGCTGATGGTCCGGTTCAGGGTTGAGACAATGCCGTCCGTGACCGTACCGGTGAGGCCAAGCGGGGAGCCGATGGCGATAGCGGTGTCGCCCACATTGAGCTTGCCGGAATCTCCGAGGGTTGCCGGGGTGAGGCCGGCGGTGTCGTCCACCTTGATGACTGCGAGGTCAGACAGCGGGTCGGTGCCCACGAGCGTGGCCTTCAGCACTTTGCCGGTGCTGGTGCGGACCTCCAGGGTTGCGTTGGCGCTCTGGCCATCGAGGGTCACCACGTGGGTGTTGGTCAGGATGTGGCCCTGGCCGTCCAGGACAATGCCTGACCCGGTGCCGCCCGAACTGCCGCTCGTGGCACTGATGGTCACCACGCTCGGCGACGCCTTGAGCGCTGCAGCCGTAATGGCGTTGACGTCGTCCTTGTTGTTAACGATCACTGTTCCCGGCTGGCTGCTGCTAACGGCCGCCGGTGAGCCGTTGTCAAAAAGATTTCCGGAACCGACCGTCCCCACCGCGCCGCCCACGAGGCCAGCGGCGAGGATGCTGGCCACCAGGGTTCCGACGCCGAACGAGGCTTTCCGGCGCGGCGCGTCAGCGGGGTTGGGGACGGAGTTGTACTGGGCAGAGTTGTAGGGTCCGGTGTAGCCGCCCGGGAGCGCTGAATGCGCTCCGTGCTGGGCATACTGGTTGCCCGCGTTCGTCTGGCCGTAGGAATTCTGGCCTTGCGTCTGTTGGTTCTGAGCCTGCCGGCTCTGCGTCTGCTGGCCGTAGCCCGGCTCGCGGGGAGGATAAACCGGACGGGGCGCACCTGACAGTTGCTGAGTGGGGTTTTCAGGCGCCCCGGAGCGGTCCAGCCGCTCCGTGGGATTGGACTGGGCGCCAGCGCTGCTGCGGGTCTCAGCAGGGGTCACGGCCGGATTCCGGTTCTCGTCCGGTTCCCGGTTGCCAGGCGCTGCACCCGGGGTTGGGTTCTCAGTCATTGGACTTCCTTTCATCCTCGTCTGCATTAACTATGGACCGTCTGACTGGAACTGGGGCGTACGTTTGCTGTGAGGTTCCTGAGAGCGCGGTTTGGTCCGGTACCGGCCCTGTTGAGGGGGTTTCGCTGGTGGCATATTTGACCGCGCTGGACGCCCCGATAGGTGCACCATAGAATCAAAAGGAATTGCCACAGCGACCTGCGGCTTTACACCACGCGTGGGGGCGTTGCTGAATTCTGAGACGCTCATTCGTCCCGAATCGGTGTCAGGCGTGCTGAAGGGTTGCACATGCGGTCAAAGTTCAAACATATTCTCGCCGTGATCGGCCTGACCGGGCTGCTCGCGGTTCCCGCCGGTACGGCCTGGGCTGAGGACCCGGTGGCCATCCCGTCCGGCACCAACATCGTGGATAAGGCAGACATCCTGGGCAGCCGCCAAGGCGAGGTCAAAGATGCCATCCAAACGCTTCTGAAGGACCACAAGTACAACCTCTACGTGGTAACTGTGGACTCGTTCACGAATCCCGCCGACCCCGCGGCCTGGGCCCAGCAAGTGGCAGCGAACAAAGGCATGGGCCGGGCCGACGCGATCCTGGCCATTGCGGAAGAGGGTAAATTCAGCTTTGTTCTGAACTCGGCAAGCACGATCAAGTCAAAGCAGTCCAACATCAGCCAGAATGCTGTCACAGCGAACCTGGCTGGCGGCAAGAAAGACTTCGCACAAGCAGCAATCGACACCGCCAAAGCGATCGGCGACGCGGCAGGTGGCGGCAGCGGCAGCGTTCCGTCGGGTGACAGCGCCGGGGCAGGCGTCCTGGTAGGGACGGGCATTGCCGTTGCGGGCGGAGCCGGCGCTTACCTCTACTTCCGCACCAGGCGCAAGAAGGCAGCGCTGGCATCGAGTGCCAGCTACGGTCCACAAGGTGCTGAGCTCGATCCGCTGGCTGCCCTCAGCATCGAGGAACTCCGGCGCAAGAGTGGCTCCCTCATTATCGAAGCCGACGACGCCATTAAGTCCAGCGAACAGGAACTCGGATTCGCGGAGGCACAGTACGGCGACGCCGCGGTAGGCAACTTCACCAAGGCGCTGGCCGAGGCAAAAGCCCACATGACCGAATCCTTCAAGCTCCAGCAGCAGCTGGACGACCATATCCCGGACACCGAAGAACAGCAGCGCAGCTGGCTTGGCGAAATCATCCGCCGGTCCGAAGCAGCACTCGGGTCGCTTCAGGAGCAGAAAGCAGACTTCGATTCCCTGCGCGAACTGGAGAAAAACGCCCCGCAGGCCCTGGCCGCTGTCAGCGCCGGAGCACGCGAGGCCGATGCGAAAATCGCCACCGCCGAAGAGTCGCTGACCGCGCTGCGGGCCAAGTACGCCGACAGCGCCCTGGTACAGGTCGCTGACAACATCACGCAGGCCAAGGAGCGCTTGGCCTTTGTCCAGAACGCCACCGCCACTGCCCAGGAAAAGCTCACAGGGGGTGAAGGAAGCCTTGCAGCTGTGGCAGTGCGCGCGTCGGAAGAGGGCCTGCACCAGACCAACGTCCTGCTCGACGCCATCGCCAGGGTGTCCGCCAGCCTGGACGAGGCCCGCACAGGCCTCGAGGCTGCCGTCGTCGAAACCGCCCAGGACCTCGCCCAGGCGAAGGCCATGATTCAATCCGGCGAACACCCCGAGCTCGCCGGTCCGGTGGCGGGAGTTGAAGCTGCCCTCGGCCAGGTCAAGGCCGAAATTCAAGGCGGGAAGATCGATCCCATCGCCACCCTCCAGCGCGTTGAGACGGCGCACCAGGCTCTGGACCAGTCCCTGACCGGCATCCGGAACCAGCAGGACCAGGCACGTCGCGCCCAAGCATCACTGCAGCAGACCATCATGTCCGCACAGGCACAGATCAGTGCCACCTCGGACTACATCACCGCCCGCCGTGGCGGCGTCGGCACCGAAGCCCGTACACGGCTCGCAGAGTCCCAGCGCAATCTTGACTACGCGCTGTCCATCTCGCGCAACGATCCTGTCACTGCCCTGACCTACGCCCAGCAGGCACACGCCCTCGCCGCACAGGCAGCACAGCTTGCCCAGGCCGACGTCGATAACTTTGGTGGCTACGCCAACCAGGGCTTCGGCGGCGGGGGTATGTTCGGGGGACGGGGCGGCCGTGGTGGCGGCCTCGGCGGCGCCATCCTTGGCGGCATCCTCATCAACTCCATCCTCAACGGTGGCGGCGGCGGGGGCTGGGGTGGCGGACACAGCGACGGCGGCGGCTGGGGCGGCGGGGATTCCGGTGGCGGCTTCGGCGGAGGAGACTTCGGCGGCGGGGACTCTGGAAGTTTCTGATCCGACGAGCTCGGGCGCCGGCGGGAATGAACCTGCTGGCGGATACCAAGCGGTACAACAACTGTTCACTGATTTTCAGTGGCCACCACTGAGCAGGACGAAAGGTAACACCATGGTTAAGCAGTCCATTTTCGGTCGAATCGCACAGCTTGCAAAGGCAAACATCAACACGTTGCTGGACAACGCTGAGGATCCGCAGAAGATGCTGGACCAGATGGTCCGGGACTACACGAACAACATCGCGGAAGCTGAATCTGCTGTGGCCCAGACCATCGGCAATCTGCGTATGCTCCAGGATGACTACCGCGAGGACGTCAAGAATGCCCAGGACTGGGGCAACAAGGCACTCGCCGCATCGCGTAAAGCCGATGAATACCGCGGCGCCGGGGATGTGGTTGATGCCGAGAAGTTCGACAACCTCGCCAAGGTAGCCCTGCAGCGCCAGATGTCTGCGGAGAGCGAAGCCAAGGGTGCTGAGCCGAGCATCGCCTCACAGACCGAGGTGGTGGACAAGCTCAAGAGCGGCCTGGACCAGATGAAGGGCAAACTCAACGAGCTGACCAGCAAGCGCAACGAACTGGTGGCCCGCTCCAAGACCGCCGCAGCACAGGCCCAGGTCCACGACGCCATCAAGAGCATTGACTTCATGGATCCCACCAGCGAGGTTGGCCGCTTCGAAGAGAAGATCCGCCGTGAAGAGGCCAAGGTCCGCGGCCAGCAGGAACTCGCCGCGTCGAGCCTGGACGCCCAGTTCAACCAGCTCGAGGATCTTGGCGAGCAGGTGGAAATCGAGGCACGCCTGGCCGCCCTGAAGTCAGGCGGCACGAAGCCCGCCCTCGGCGCCTCCGGCGCGTCCGCCCGGTCCGGGTCAACGGTGGATGAGGCCGACTTCGACAAACTGTAGCCGCTGGTGTCCGCCGTTTGGGCGGGCCCCGGCCGAGGCCGGAGTTCATGGTGAACTCCGGCCTTTGCCGTGACAGGACAAGCCAGGCGCGGCTGCCGCGCGAAATTTACTGCGGGGACGGCAGGGACAGACGCGCCGTCCGGGTGTGTAGCGTGGAGTCCATGGCCTCCCCCGCTGCAACGTCCATCGTCTGGCTCCGTGATGACCTCCGCCTGGACGATAATCCTGCGCTCTCCCGCGCCGTCGAGCTCGGCCTGCCGCTCACAGTGGTCTACATCCTTGACGAGGAATCGCCCGGGATCCGCCCCCTCGGCGGTGCCGCCCGGTGGTGGCTGCACCACTCGCTGACGTCCCTCGCCGCAGGTCTGGCGGGAACGGGCTCCGCCCTTACGCTCCGGCGCGGACCGGCCACCCGGGTAATCCGCGAACTGGTGGAGGAAATGGGTGCCCGGCACCTGCTCTGGAACCGCCGCTATGGGGGTCCCGAGCGTGCCCTGGATGCGGAGACCAAGGCGTGGTCGGCAGAGAACGGAATCGAAGCCGAAAGCTTCCAGGCCAACCTCCTCTTCGAGCCATGGACCATCACTACCGGCAGCGGTGGCCCCTACAAGGTGTTCACGCCCTTCTGGCGGGCCTGCACGGCCTCAGGCGAACCCCGCACGCCCCTGGAGGCGCCGGCGCGGCTCCGCTTCCCCGGCACCGGCTCCATGACGGCCAGCAGCGACACCCTGGCGGATTGGCACCTGCTGCCCGTGTCCCCCGACTGGAGCGGCGGCCTGGCGCGGACCTGGGAACCCGGTGAGGCAGGGGCGCACCACCGGCTGGATGACTTCCTGGCCGGACCGGCCGAGGAATACGGTACCGGGCGGGACGTGCCCGGGGTTGAAGGGACCAGCAGGCTCTCCCCCCACCTCCGATTCGGCGAGATCAGTCCGTTCCGGGTCTGGCACGAGATCCGCCTCCGTTTCCCCCGCGGGGCGACGCCCGACGTCGGGATCTTCCGTTCCGAGCTCGGCTGGCGGGAGTTCTGCTGGCAGCTTCTCTATGCAAATCCGCAACTGGCCACCCGCAACTACCGTCAAGAGTTCGACCGCTTCGAATGGCAGGAACCCACCCCCGCCGAACTCGAAGCGTGGCAACAGGGCCGGACTGGATATCCGCTGGTGGACGCGGGAATGCGGCAGCTGTGGCAGACAGGCTGGATGCATAACCGGGTCAGAATGGCCGCCGCATCGTTCCTGGTCAAAAACCTCCTCGCCGACTGGCGGCTGGGCGAAGCCTGGTTTTGGGACACCCTGGTGGACGCCGACGCCGCCAGCAACCCTGCGAACTGGCAGTGGGTGGCAGGCTCCGGCGCCGATGCGTCCCCTTACTTCCGGATCTTCAACCCGGTGACGCAGAGCAAAAAATTCGATGCCGAGGGCCGGTACCTGCGCGAGTTCATTCCGGAGCTGGCCCCGCTGGACCGTAAGGCCATCCATGAACCGTGGACGCAGCCGGATTTCGAGGGCTATCCTTCACCGGTGGTGGGACTCCATGAGTCAAGGCAACGTGCGCTGGCCACTTACCAGAAGCTCAAGGAGCAGCAGCAAGGCTGAAATTCCGCCAAGCGGCGGAGCCGGCTGTCAGCGGCTGACTTTGCCCGTCAGGGAGGCGATAGGTCGGAGGAAAATCGGGCGCGCCAGGACCCATGCTGCCACCATAACGGCAACCGACACGACGAACACCCAGAACCCAAACCAGCCGGCGTCGTCGTCGCTGCCGCCGTACATGTGGTTCAGGTTCCGCAAGGCGCCAGTGGCGAGAACAAAGAACACGTGCACCACGATGAAAGCGACGAAATAGATCATGACCGGGAAGTGGATGGCGCGTGCCAGCTCCATGGGGTAGGCCCTGTTTAGGGCCACTGCCTTCTTGGGCCAGGCGGAAGAAGTCCGGATTCCGGAGATGAAGGCCAGCGGCGCGGCAATGAAGACCGTAGCGAAGTACGTCAGCAGCTGCAGCGCGTTGTAGTTGACCCAGCCGTTGTCGGTGGGCCAGTTGAGCGAGGCGTACTGCAGGGCCGCCGAGAGCGCGTTGGGGATAACATCCCAGCTGGTGGGCACAATCCGCATCCACTGACCGGTGGCGAACAGCAGGGCAACAAACACCAGGCCGTTCAGTATCCAGAGCGCGTCCAGCGTCAGGTGCAGCCAAAGCTCCAGGGTGATCTTGGTCGGTGGGTTCTTGGTCTTGATCAGGCCTTTGTTGTTGCGGGTCCAGTGCCCGCTGGGGCGTGTGGTGGTCCGCACCTGCCAGCCGGTCCTGATGATGAGCAGCAGGAAGAACCCATTCAGGAAGTGCTGCCAGCCCAGCCAGGCCGGGAAGCCCAAGGGCGCACCTTCGGGAAGTTCCGAATGGCCCGGATAATCAGCCAGGAACGAGGCCACCGCCGGAAGGCCGGTCAGCCATTTGGCCAGCAGCACCACCAACACCAATGCCACAAGAACGGCCGGAACACCCCAGTAGAGGCTGGACCGCTTGCCCGTGGCGGAGCCGGGCTTCTTCGTGGGTGTGGACATCGAACAACATTCCTCTCGAGAATGACTGACCAGTACTCAAAGGTGAGGCTATGCGAACGAGAATACAAGGAACCAGCAGTAATCGGGCAAAAGAAGACCCCGGCCGGCGTAATGCCGGTCGGGGCCTTTCACATGGTTGCGGGGACAGGATTTGAACCTGTGACCTCTGGGTTATGAGCCCAGCGAGCTACCGAACTGCTCCACCCCGCGTCGCTTGATCAACACTACCCTAGTTTCACGGAGACAATTACCAATCGCGCCTGACCGCCATCTCACACCCACCCATCCAGAGTTTTTGTCCACTTAATGCCCCGCACGGCGGCAACACCACCCATTAACTGGACAAAAACTCTGGATGCAGGGGTTGGCGGTTTAAACCAGAAAGTCCGGATCCTGTTTCCAGAATCCGGACTTTCCGCCAGTTGCGGGGACAGGATTTGAACCTGTGACCTCTGGGTTATGAGCCCAGCGAGCTACCGAACTGCTCCACCCCGCGTCGCAAGATCAACTCTACCGTCCGGTGCACGGGAGGCCAAATCCTGGTGGCGTGATGTGTGTCTCGCTGGTCCGCCGTCAGTTGGCAGCTGAAGGCGAGGGTGTGGCTGACGGTGTAGCTTCCGGCGAAGGCTTGGCTTCAGGGGCGGGCGCCGGGATCTTCCCGTCGGCGTCAAGAGCCTTCTGCAGGGCGGCAGCCAGTTTCTTCTGCTCTTCCCCATAGGCGGCAAAGTCGCCGGCGGCCAGGGCCGTCTGGCCCGCCTTGATGGCGGCGTTCGCGGCCTCCAGGGCCGCCTTGAGGTCCGCCTGGGCGCCGGCACTGGCCGGGGGCGTCTCGCCCGGTGTGGCAGGCGTCTGGCCGGTGTTGGCAGAGTCGCCGGCAGCCGCACCGGAGTCACCGCCGAAGAGTTGCTTCAGCGCGCCGTCGAGCGTCGGTGCGAAGCCCACCTTGTCACCGAAGGCAACCAGCACGCGCTGCAGCGTCGGGTACGAGGTCTCGCCGGTGGACTTGAGGTAAACAGGCTGGACGTAGAGGATGCCGCCACCAACGGGCAGTGTCAGCAGGTTGCCGTTAAGCACCTCCGAAGCGCCCTGGCGCAGAAGGTTCAGGGCCTGGGACACAGTGGGGTCCGAGTTGAACTTGTTCTGGGCCTGGCCCGGACCGGGAACCTGGATCTCTGGCGGAATCTGGAGCAGCCTGAGCTTGCCGTAGGTGTCAGCCTTCACGCCCTTCTGATTACCGGCGTCCGAGTCAGCGGCGAGGAAGCCGTAGAGGACGTTCCGGGCAGTACCGTTGACGATCTGTGGAATGTAGGAGGAAGTCAGCTGGAAGGCCGGCCTGTCCTGGTCGGGCATCTGCAGCGACATGTAGAAGGGCGGCTGCTTGACGTCGGTTTTCACAGTGGGATCATTGGGAACGCTCCAGACATCCTTCGCCTGGTAGAAGCTGCCCGGATCAGTGACGTGGTACTTGCCCAGGAGTTCACGCTGGACCTTGAAGAGGTCCTCGGGGTAACGGACGTGGCTCATGACGTCCCCTGACATCTCCGAGTACGGCTTCAGGGACGTGGGGAAAACCTTCTGCCACGCCTTCAGGATGGGGTCCTGGTCGTCCCAGGCGTACAGGGTTACACTGCCGTCGTAGGCGTCGACGGTGGCCTTGACGGAGTTCCTGATGTAATTCACCGAGCTGTTCGGCAGCGCAACCGACCGCCCGGCAGAGGTCTGCGAGTCGGTGGTGGCGGCCGAAAGTTGTTCCTGCTGCGAGTACGGGTAGTACTGGCTGGTGGTGTATCCGTCGACGATCCACTTGACGCGGCCGTCCACAAGCGCCGGGTAGGCATTGCCGTCAACGGTGAGGTACGGCGCGACCTTCTCCACACGGTCCCGCGGACTGCGGTCGTAGAGGATCTGGGATTCCGGGTTGACACCATCGGACAACAGCATGTCCGAGGACTGGAACTTGATGGAGTAAAGAATCTTATTGAAGAAGCTGCCCACATTCGGGCCGCCGTTGCCTGCGAAGGTGTATTGGTTGTCCCCCTCACCCTGCTTGCCGGAGGGCCTGTCCTGCTCACGGGGGGCGGTGCCGTCGGGCGCGCCAACAATGGAGTACTCCGGAGAGTTTTCGCCGAAGTAGATCCTTGGCTGGTACGTTGAATCGTCGCCCAGGACACCGGTGGAAGGAATTCCGGACTGGAGGAACTCCGGCTTACCGTCAACGGTGAACTTGTTTCCCTTGGCCGCGACCACGCCGTAACCGTGGGTATAGACAACGTGCTGGTTCAGCCAGCCCTGCTGGTTCGTCGCGACGTTGACCGGGTTCAGCTCGCGCACGGCGATGACTGTGTCCTGAATCTTGCCGTCCACCTCGTAGCGGTCCACATTCAGGGCCTTCGGGAACTGGTAATACGGCCGGTACTGCTCCAGTTGCGAAAACGCGTCGGAGATCAGGTTGGGGTCCAGCAGCCGGATGTTGGCAGTGGTCTGGGCGTCCGGAGCCAACGCGCCCGTGGTGGCCGTATTAGTGGCGTTGTAGCGGTCCACCTGGATCTGGTCCAGGCCATAAGCGGCACGGGTCATCCTAATGTTCCGGTCAATAAAGTCCCTCTCGAGCGTCTGCTCGGAAGGCCGGACCTGGAATTGCTGGATGACCCACGGGTATACGCCGCCCGCGAGGATCGAGGTGATGATTAGCATGGCCGTACCGATGACCGGCAGGCGCCAGCGGCCGATGATGGCCGCAACGATGAAGAGGATGGCCACCAGGACGGCAGCGACGGCGAGGATCGCCTTGGTGGGGATCACCGCGTTGACGTCAGTGTACAACGCGCCCGCCCAGCGACCGCCGTTGCTCTGCAGCGCAGAATAGCGGTCCAGCCAGAAGTTGACGCCAAGCAGGATCAGGAAACTTGCGCCGGTTACAGCGAGGTGGATCTGCGCGGCCCTGCTGGTGAACACGCCGCGTTCCAGCAGACGGATGCTGCCGTAGAGGTAGTGCGTGAGGATTCCGGCGATGCCGGCCACCACCACCACGCTAATGAGGAAGCCTGTGATGAAGCCCAGGAACGGCAAGGTCATCACGTAGAAGCTGAGGTCCAGGTTGAAGAGAGGGTCTTGCTGGCCGAACGGCTGCTGGTTGAAGAACAGCAGCACCTTCTGCCACTGGCTGGCGGCCGCGCTGCCGGCGAACAGACCGAACAGGATGGGCAGCCCCACCATCACGACGCGGCGGACCGGTTCGAGCTGTGCCTGGTACCGGTTGAGGTTGTCACGCATTTCAGAGTCCGGCGCGTATACGGGCCGGGCACGGTAGGCGATCCGGATGGCAAAAAAGACAGCCAGGAACATCAGCGCGAAACCGGCGAGGAAGATCAGGATCCGGGAGAGGTTTTCGGTAAGGAACACTTCGAAGTAACCGAGCTGCTGGTACCACAGGACGTCAGTCCACACATTGGCGAAGAAGATAAAGCCCACGACTATAAGGGCGACAACTATCAGGGTGGGTGTCAGTGCCCCGCGTCGTGAGGGGGGTCTTCCGGGCGGGATGGGGCTGGTGGGACGGGACAAGCGCAGTACCTCATAGCTGATCGTCAGATTTACATTAGGAGCGTGCGTGCGGCTGACGTCCGGCACCGGTCAAGCGTGTGGCAACGTCCGTCATATCTGCCACGAGTGGCGGTAAAGCTTAGTTCCTGGGCTCAGTCTAGTTGGTTGTGCAGAGCGGCAAAGCGGACGTGTCCTGCCCTGATCCGGCCAGCTCGACGGCGGCGCGTGCCTGGGCGAGATTCTCCACTTTAACTACCTGCATTCCTTCCGGGACGTGGCCCACAACGTCGTCACAGTTATCTGCCGGGGCCAGGAACAACGTGGCTCCCCCGGCACGCGCGCCCAGCATCTTCTGCTGGATCCCGCCGATGGGACCCACTGCGCCGTCGGGGGTGATGGTACCGGTGCCGGCAACGTGCTTGCCTCCGGTCAGGTCGCCCGGTGTGACCGTGTCAATAATGCCCAGCGAGAACATCAGTCCGGCGCTGGGGCCGCCCACCTTGTCCAGGGAAATCTTCACGTCGAACGGAAACGTGAACAGGTACTTCAGCTTGACCCCAAGAATGTAGCGGCCTGCTCCGTTCGCCATGGGGGTGATGCTCTGGCTGATGGACTCCCCTGCCCGCTGCACCACCAGCGCGGCCGGGGCACCCTGGCCGGCGGCCAGTTCCTCCTGCACCACGGCGAGGGACGTGATCGGCTTGCCGTTAATTGTTTCGAAGATGTCGCCGTCTTCGATCTTGCCCTTCGACGGCGAACCATCGGAAAGCCCCGCTGCCTGCAGTTGCTGGCCGAAGGGAATGTCGAGTCCCCTCAGTGCCGACGCAACGGCGTTCTCCTGCGATGTGGTCATGGCCACCGAGCTTTGTTCCTCTGCCTGCTCCTTGGTAGTACCTGTGGGGTAGATGAGCTCCTGCGGGTAGACGGACTTGGACCCGTCCAGCCAGGCCCCAAACGCCCCCAGGATGCTGACCGGGCCGTTAGGGCCGCCGTCGACGTACACGGTGGTCAGATCCAGATTGCCGTTCGCCGGATAGCTTTCGTGGCCCGTGACGCTGATCACCGGGCTGCCCTGCGTCTGGCCGAGTGTGTTGAAGGTGGGCCCGGCTGATTCCACAACGTAAGGCACCGGGATAGTGCCCACTGCAATCCCCAGCCCCAGCGCCAGCATTCCGGCAAGCATCATCACGGAGACCCGCCTGTCGCCCGGCCGGTAACGGCGCGGGGCAAACCGTTTGGCAGGCGCCGGGCCCACCGGTCTTTCTTCAGGGCCTCCGGCACTCAGGATTGCAACGGCGTCGAGCTCGGGAGCGTGGTCCTCGTTTGGATGGTCGCCACGGGTTGTAGTCACTGAACCAACACTACGCGGTGGCACCCACGGCAGGCTCTTTGCCTACAGCGAACGTCGCGCCTGTCCGGCAGACAGCCGCCGCGGCCCGGGGTACCGTGAAGTTGAACGCACAAACTGATGATCGGCGGGACCATGACCTCCAACCCACTTAATCCGTCCAACGGCGATGACACGCCGAAGGATCCGTTGACCGAGATGCTGCAGAACCTGATGGGCGGCAAGGGTATGGAAAACTTCGACCCCGCCGAACTGGCAAAAGCAGCCGGCCTGCCGGACGACCCCAACCTCCTGGCGCAAATGTTCTCGCAGGTCCAGGCGATGATGAGCGCCCCCTCGGAGGGGCCCGTGAACTGGCAGCTCGCGCATGAGAACGCCCGCAGGGTTGCCGCCAGCACCGCCGACCCCTCCGTCACGTCCGGGCAGACCCGGGCCGTGGACGAAGCCCTCCGGCTGGCCGAGCTGTGGCTCGATCCCGTAACGGATCTGCCTGCCACCGGCCTGATTGGCCGGGCCTGGTCCCGGGCGGAGTGGGTGGAAGCCACCCTGGGAACGTGGAAGCGCCTGACTGAACCGGTCGCCAACAGCATCGCCAACGCGCTCTCCAGCGCCATGACCGAGCAGATGCCTGAAGAGATGAAGTCCATGATGGGCGGGGCATCGTCCATGCTCCAGAACATGGGCGGCGCCATCTTCGGGATGCAGTTGGGGCAGGCCATCGGCGCACTCTCCGGCGAGGTGGTCAGTTCCACTGACATCGGGGTTCCCCTCGCCGACCTTGAAATGGCCCTGCTGCCTGCGAACGTTGCCTCCTTCGGCGAGGGCCTGAGCCTGCCCGAGAACGACATCCGCCTGTTCCTTGCCGTCCGCGAAGCAGCTCATGCGCGCCTGTTCGTCCAGGTCCCATGGCTCCGTGGCCATCTGCTCGGTGCCATCGAGGCGTACGCCCGCGGTATCCACATTGATACATCCCGCATCGAGGAACTGGCCCGGGACCTTGACCCGAGCAACCCCGAAGGCATCCAGGAGGCACTGTCCAAGGGCGTCTTTATGCCGCAGCGGACGCCCGCCCAGGAGCAGGCCCTCGAAAAACTGGAAACGGCCCTGGCCCTCGTTGAAGGCTGGGTGGACGAGCTTACGGCTTCCGCCACGGAGAAGATGCTGCCGTCCGCGGCCGCCCTCCGGGAAACCGTCCGGCGGCGCCGCGCCACTGGCGGCCCGGCTGAACACGCCTTTTCCTCGCTCGTGGGACTGGAGTTGCGTCCGCGCCGCCTGCGGGAGGCCGCCACCTTGTGGGCAGTCCTCAAGGAGGAGCGCGGTATCGCGGGGCGCGATGCCATCTGGCAGCACCCGGACCTGCTGCCCACCGCCGCCGACCTCGATGACCCCCAGGGCTTCGGCGGCCGCCGTCAGCTCGCGGAGGCCAGCGACAGTGAAGTGGATGATGCCCTGCAGAAACTGCTGAGTGGCGGCTTCGACGCGCCGCAGGATGCGGCGGGCGACGGCGATTCCCAGTCCGGTCATCCCGACGCAGGTTCGGGTGGCGGAGATTCCGCCGCGGGCACGTCCGGGGATCATGATTCGAGCACCGGCGACTCCGGCGCGGGAGATCCCGACGCCGGTGATGCGGACCAGCCCAAAGGCTAGCCGGGGAGCCTAGTCGGCGTCGTCGTGGCTGTGCCCGGCGCCGCCGGCCAGTCCGGTGGGCTCGGCCGGCCCGCTCCCGTCGGCGCCCAGGCCCCGGGACGTAGCGAACGAAACGCCCTCCAGGAAGGCCTTGGCGCGCATGGTGTCAGGGTAGGCCTCCAACAGCTTCCAGAAGGCCGCGTTGTGCCCTGCCACCAGCAGGTGGGCCAGCTCATGCAGCAGCACGTAGTCGATGACCCACTGCGGCATGGGCCGAAGCTTGTCGGAGAGCCGGATGGTTCCTTCCGACGGCGTCGCCGAGCCCCAGCGCGAGTTCTGGTTGCTCACCCAGCGGACCGACGTCGGGACTGCCCTGCCAGCAAAGTACTGGGCGGAAAGGTGGGCGGCGTGGGCCGCCAGCGCAGCATCCGTTGCTGGCTGCTTCCGTCCTTTGTCTGCACGCCGCTGTCCTTGCCGGTGCAGCTTCTCCAGCATCCGGTGGACCCATTCGGACTCCTGGGCGGCGGTGAAGCGGGCCGGGATGGCCACCACCGCCGTCCCGTTTTCCCAGAAAGCGGCCACTGTCCGGGTCCGGCGGGAAGACCTCCGCACTTCGACCGGTGCACCGTCAGGGGTAGTCAGCCGAGGCGGCCGCGGACCGCCATGGCCAGGTGTCACAGGATGCTGCTTTCGACAAGGACCCGCAGCACATCTTCGCCGTAGCGTTCCAGTTTGGTGGGACCAACACCGGCCAGGGTGGCGAGTTCCTCCAGTGAGGATGGTTTGGCCTCGGCGATGGCGGTCAGCGTGGCATCGGTAAACACCACAAACGCCGGCACCTCGGCCGCCAGGGCAATCTCCTTCCGCCACTGTCGGAGTGCCTCAAACGTCTGTTCCTCGTAGCTGGGCGGACAGTCGTTGCAGCGCCCCACCTTACGTTCGGCGCCGCTGGCCAGCATGCTCCCGCAGACCCTGCACGTGGCCGGGGCCGCAGCTTTGCGGCGCGGCGACGGCCCCTTGCCGCGCGCATTGGAGGTGGCCACGGAGTTGGGCCGGAGCCCGTCGAGGAACCGTGAGGGCTTACGGTTGGCCCGGCCGCCAGGCGTCCGGGCTGTGGACCATGACAGTGCCAAGTGTTCGCGGGCACGGGTGATTCCCACATACAGCAGGCGGCGTTCCTCATCCACGGCTTCGGGAGTGTCCGCGAAGGAAATGGGCATCAGGCCTTCGCTGAGGCCCACAAGGAAAACGGCATCCCATTCGAGGCCCTTCGCGGCATGCAGCGAAGCAAGGGTCACGCCCTGGACTGTGGGGGCATGTTGAGCCAGGGACCGTTCCTGGAGTTCATCGACAAAGTCGGCCAGGCCGAAGTGCTCGCCACGGACCTTGACCAGTTCGTCTGCGAGCGCTACGAGTGCCGCCAGTGATTCCCAGCGTTCGCGCAGGGCGCCGCCGTTGTGGGGCGGTGCCTCGGTGTAGCCGAGGGACGCCACGATGTCGCGGACCAGCTGGCCCAGCGGTTCGGGCGTGTCTGTTTCGGCCACTGCCCTGGTGGCCGCCCGCAGCTGGAGAATGGCGTCGCGCACTTCCTTGCGGGCAAAGAACCGTTCCCCGCCGCGAAGCTGGTAGCCGATCCCGGCCGCCGCGAGGGCTTGCTCGTAGGCTTCGGACTGCCCGTTGGTGCGGAAAAGGACAGCCACCTGGCTGGCGGGAGTGCCGGCGTCGAGCAGTTCCCGGATTTTAAGGGCCGCCGTGGCGGCCTCTGCCTCATCATCGGAGCATTCGGTGAACTGCGGCACGGGCCCGGCCGGGCGCTGGGCCACGAGTTGCAGCGGAGTTGCCCAGGCCGAATCGGCAACCGGGCCGCCGCTGCGGCGCGCGGCAAGGAGATCGTTGGCCAGTTTCACCACCTGCGGCGTGGAACGGTAGTCGCGGATCAGCTTCACCACGCTGGCCTCAGGGTACTGCGCCTTGAAACCCAGCAGGTGTTTGGGGGACGCGCCGGTGAACGAGTAGATGGTCTGGCTGGCATCGCCGACGACGCACAGTTCATCCCTTCCGCCGAGCCACAATTCCAGGAGGCGCTGCTGCAGCGGGGAAACGTCCTGGTACTCATCGACCACAAAGTGCCGGTACTGTTCGCGGACGGTGGCAGCTACCTTCTGGTCTTCCTGCAGGATCCCGACCGTGATCAGGAGCACGTCTTCGAAGTCGATGACGTTGCGGTCAGTCTTGACGTCCTCATACGACTGGAAAACCCGGGCGACGGCAGTGAGGTCGAACCCGCCGGGGGTTCCCCTCCCCTGCGCGTTCTCCAGATAGTTGGCCGGTGTCAGCATGGACACCTTGGCCCACTCGATCTCCGAGGCGAGGTCCCGGATGGATGCCCGGTCCGTGCTGAGCCGCAGGCGGCGGGACGCTTCCGCGATCATCTGCGCCTTGTGGTCCAGCAGGTTGGGCAGTGTGCCCCCCACAGCCTGCGGCCAGAAAAACTGCAGCTGCCGCAAAGCGGCGGCGTGGAACGTGCGGGCCTGCACATTGCCCACGCCCAGGTCCCGCAGCCTGCTGCGCATTTCCGCCGCAGCGCGGGCCGTGAACGTCACAGCAAGTAGCCGCTGCGGGCTGTAGACACCGGAATGCACCCCATAGGCAATCCGGTGCGTGATGGCGCGCGTCTTTCCGGTGCCGGCCCCGGCCAGGACGCACATTGGGCCCTTCAGCGTGCTGGCGACCTCCCGCTGTTCGGCATCGAGTCCCCCGAGGATGCGTTCCTCCAGGGACTGTGAACTGTCTAAATTCTCTGTGGTCACGTCTGCTGCTCTGTTGTTGGGACTGCTGGGTGGAACTGCCACGTGCCAGCGTCGGGCCAATAATGCTGCCTGGCCGGGGGTCAGGTGTCGGTGCGGTCCATGATCCGGCCGCCATACCAATGCTCGATCAGGGAACGTGCAATGGACAACCGGCCGGAGATGGTGATCTCCCCGGCGAGCACGGCATCCTGGAGTTCTTCCCGGCTGAACCAGCGCGCCCGGGTGACCTCCACGCCGTCGGGCGTTGCCACGGAATCTTCGGTGATCGCGGAGAACCCCAGCATCAGGGAGGCCGGGAATGGCCACGACTGGGAGCCCAGGTACTGGCAGCGGGTGATTCGTACGCCCACTTCCTCGTGGATTTCCCGGATGACGGCCTGTTCCAAGGATTCGCCCGGCTCCACGAATCCGGCCAGCGTGGAGTAATTCTTCGCGTCCACCGGCCCGCCGCCGCCCAGCAGGAGCCGGCCGTCCGGTCCCACGACGGTGACAATGATGGCCGGGTCGGTCCGGGGATAGTGTTCGGAGTTGTCCTGGGGGCACCGGCGCACCCAGCCGCCGGCTTCCACCACGGTGGGGACACCGCAGCGGGGGCAATGCGTGTGGCTGGCGTGCCAGTTGGCCACGGCGCTGGCCTCAACAAACAACGCCGTATCAGTGACGTTCAGGACTGAGGCGATATCGCGGAAGCCGGCCCACTCCGCGTCCGACGGGATTCCCGCCGCACCGGGGGCAACAGCTTCGCCCAGGACTATGAGGACAATCTCCGTACCCGCAGGCAGGTCCGAGCCAGCCAACGCGGCCCCGAGGTAGATGACCTGTTCCGGTGCCGCACCCAGGTCCCGGAGCCCGGCCAGCAATTGAGAAGCGGCCGCCAGCAACAGCCGGTTCCCCTGAACCAGCGCCTGCCGCCCGGCGAGGACCACTGCCAGGGTGTCCCCGCCGGCCAGCAGTTCCGCAACCATGCCTGGCCGGACGCGGTCTGCGGAGCCCCGGTCCACGGCGGCCGGCCGCACGGGGAGGACGGTATCGAAAAGGTGGTTGGCCGGCAGGTGGACTGCCTGCGCCTGGTAGGCCGGTGTAGCAGACTCCGCATGACTCATGTCTCCACCGTACTGACTCAGACCGACAATTTACATTTACCGGGGAGAATCGGTGGAACATGTGGCGGGGGCCGCAGGCATTGGCAGCGTGGCCGACTTTTGCAGGGTATCTGAAGACTCGCCGCCGCACATCGTTGTGTTGGACGCCAGCCAATCTACCGTGGAACGGTGAGAAGAAAACCGATCGAACTGGCAGCCGTGGCAACCGCGGCAGTCCCCGGGCTGACCCCCACCGCCGTCAGCTCCGACGCGGACGATCCCGCGGATTTCGACTCCGCCCTGCTCCTTGATTCAGAAGGCAAACGCTGGCGGGTCAGATCGCCACGGCATGCAGAGGCCAGCGCGAGGCTGGAGACGGAGTTCCTGGTTCTCCGGGCGTTCGCACCGGCCATCCGGGCCGAACTGCCCTTCCTGATGCCTACCGTGGCCGGCAGCGTCCGCCTCGGCAGCCTGAGCACGTTTGTCTACTCGCACCTTGCGGGCAGCACCCGCAGCGTGGAGGAACTGACCGCCGGTCCGGCCGCCCTGGCCCGCGAGGTTGGAACCGCGCTGGCGGCAATCCACGACCTTCCGCACTCCCTGGTCAGCAACGCCGACCTGCCCAGCTACACCCCCAACGAATTCCGCCAGCGCAGGCTAAACGAACTGGACCAGGCGGCAACCACAGGCAAAATACCGGCTTCGCTCCTGCTCCGCTGGGAACATGCCATGGAGGACGTCTCGCTGTGGCGGTTCAACCCGAGTGTTGTCCACGGCGACCTGCATGAGGACAACCTCCTGGTGGACGGCAGCCGCGTGACGGCCGTGACGGGATGGACTGACCTCCGGATCGGCGACCCCGCCGATGACTTCGCCTGGCTGGTTGCGTCCAACGAACAGGATTTTGTGGACGCCGTGCTGGCCAGCTACACCCACAACCGCCGGGACGCTCCGGATCAGCATCTGCTGCGGCGGGCCGCGCTGTCCGCCGAATTCGCCCTGGCCCAATACCTCGTCAAGGGCATTGCTGCCGGCGATGCTGAAATGGTCGCCGAAGCCGAGAGCATGCTGGAATCCCTGGCGGCCGACGTCGAGGAACACGGCGGCCAGGCCATCAGCGTGGAGCCGCTGCCTGGCCAGGCACCTTCCGGCGCTGGCGTAACGGCCGACGCCGGGTCGTCACCGGCAGTGACGCCGTCACCGGCGGTGTCTGCGGCGCCCGCCCCCGCCGTTACGGTCGCTCCGGTTCCGGCGGTCAGTATCGTCCCGGTACCCGAGGTGGATGTACGTCACGTACAGGTACCCGAGGTGGCGGTACCTGATGCACGGTTGCATCAGGCGCCGGCGCCAGCGCGGCCGGCTCGGCCGGCTCCGGTGCCGCCCGCCGTCGAAGTGGGCCGCATCCCGGCGGACCCAACTCCGGAAAGTACAGCCCGAGCCGCCGAGGACACGTCCACCGCGGCAATCAACATAGTGGATGTCAGGAAGCACTAGATTCGAGCGCTGCTGCCACGATTCCTTCAAGTTCCTCGGCGGAACCCAGGTCGTGCGGCCGCACCACCTGGTTGTCCGCCACATAAAAGAATGCAGCGCGGACCTCGTGGACGGGGACGCCTTTGAGCCGGGCCCATGCGAGCCGGTATGCGGCGAGCTGGACGGATTTGGCGCGGAGCTGCGACGCGGAGGGCCGGCGGCCTGTTTTCCAGTCCACCAGGTCCCAGCTGCCGTCGGCATCGAGGAACACGGCGTCGATCCGCCCGCGGACTACAACGTCCCCCACCCGGGTTTCGACCGGCACTTCAACAAACGCAGGTGACCGGTCAGCCCACTCCGAGGCTTTGAACGTGGCCACCATGGCGTCGAGGTCGTAGGCCTCGTCGATGTGATCGTCGGACCCCGGCGCCTCACCAAGATCCAGCATTCCGGCGGTGCCGAAGTACTCCTCCACCCAGGCGTGGAAAGCCGTCCCCTTCCGCGCGGACATGCCCGGCTCACGTGGTACTGGCCGCCGCAGCCGGCCCACCACTCCCGCGGGATCCTCGCCGAGATCCACCAATGTGGACGCCGAGATGTGGCCTGGCAGGTGCACATCCTGCCCGCCCGCCCGCCTGGACCGGCGTTCCAGCAGCAAGTCGGCCTCGCTGGCCCACGCCCCGGCATTGCCCCGGAGCGTCTTTCCTGCCGCCCCGGCAGGCCCGGCCTCGTCGGCACGCGTGGACCCGCCACCTGACGCCCCCTCCGCGCCTGGTGAAGCCAGGGCAGCCCGGACCCGGGCCGCGGCACCCTCCATGGCCAGCCGCCTGCCGGGGACTGTGCGCAGGCGTTCACCGGTGCGCGGATCCGCCGGACCCTCCAAAGGGTCGTAAGGCCAGCCGGCAAGCTCAGTTTCGGTAGTCAAGGGGCTTTTTTCCGGCAGGGCGGCTTCCTCCACCGAGGCTTGGTGCACCATGGCACCGGGCGTGTCCGTACCCTCAACGGGGGCGGTAACAAGCCGCTCCAGCTCGGCCAGGAATGGCGACATTTCGGCGCGGCCTGCCCGCGACCCCACCCATGCGGCGCTGGACACCCAGAGGACGTGTTTGGCCCTGGTGTACGCCACGTACGCCAGGCGGCGTTCTTCGCCTTCACCGTGGACCTGGACAGCGGATTTGAAATCCTTTTCGGCGTCCAGCCACCCCTTCTGGTCAGGCTGGTCGGTATCCCACTGCGGCAAGTCCGAACGGTCCCCCCGCAGCGGCCAGGGCAGTGCGGCCGAGCCGCTGCTCCACCGGGAGTCCTTGTTGCTCGGGAACGCCCCCGCATTCAGGCCCGGGACGAAAACAACATCCCATTCCAGGCCCTTGGATGCGTGGACGGTCAGTAACTGCACTGCTTCGCGGTTGATATCCGGCGGCGGTGCTTCGAGGCCGTTCTCCTCGGCTGCAGCAGCCTCGAGCCACGCGAGGAACGCGAGGATGTCCACCCGGTGGGAGGTCCGCAGGAATCCGGCAGCCGCATCCTGGAAGGCGTCCAGGTTGCGGCGGGCCTGATGGATGCTGATCCCCGGGCGTGCCGCTACTTCGATGTCCAGCATCATGGAGCGCTCCACCTCGCCGAGAAGGGTGGTCAGATCGTCCCCCAGATAGCCGCGCAGCTGTCGCAGTTCAGCCGAGAGCCTGCCGAGCCTTTCGCGTGCTTCGTCCGTAAGCGCCCTCCCTTGGGCGGAGACCCAGTCTTCACGTGGCAGCCAGTCCAGCGCCTCAACCAGGCTGGCACCGTCAGTCAGGTCACTTTCAATGACAGCGTCATCGGACCCGTCCACGGCATCGGGATCCGGAGCCCTTGCTTCGGCCAGGTGGCTGCGGCGGCGGGCGAGCTGGCTGGACCAGTCCCGGAATGCCATCAGATCCGCTGGCCCGATCCGCCACCGCGCGCCCGCAAGTAGGCGCATTAAAGAGTCCGAACGGCCCGGATCGGCCAGGACGCGCAGCGTTGCCACGAGGTCAACGATTTCGGGGGTGTCCAGCAGTCCGCCCAGCCCCACGATTTCGTAGGCGATCCCGTGCGACTCGAACTCCCGCCGGATGGTCTCCATCTGGGCGCGACGCCTGCAGAGCACGGCCAGGGCGGGTGGCACGGGAGTGCCGTCTGCCTCACGTTCGAAGTCCGTGATCCGGTACTTCAGGACGTCCCCGGCCAGGGCCGTGGCTTCGTCCGCGTCGGTGCCAAAGCGGCCCAGCACCACCTGTCCTTCCACCGCGAACGGGCTGGGCTGCAGCGGCGGCACGGCGGCGGCCATCGGGGTGGTGCCGGCCGGGGCCCTGTGTGCCTCCGCCCGGCCCAGCGCCTCCGACATGATGTTGGCTGCGGAGAGAATGGAACGGCCGTTGCGCCATGCCGTCGTGAGATACGATGTCGGCGCCGGCTGGTACGTTGCCTGCCCGTCGCCGCCGCCCGAGCGGACGGGAAATTCGCGGACAAAGTGGAAAAGCTGCCCGGCGGAAGCGCCCCGGAAACCGTAGATGGACTGGTTCGGATCACCCACTGCCGTGACGGCGTGCCCCTCACTAAAGAGCCGGGAAAACAGCACCAGTTGGGCGTATGAAGTGTCCTGGAATTCGTCCAGAAGCACCACTTTGTACCGCTGGCGTTCCATCTCCGCAGCCAGCGGAACCTCCCTCGCCACTCGGGCAGCGAGCGCCACGAGGTCGCCGAAGTCCAGCGCTCCCCGGGCTCTCTTGGCCGCCGTGTAACGGCCCACCATGTCCGCTACGCTGGCCCGCGTGCGCAGCATCGCGGCCAGTTCCCCGGCCGCCTGCGGCGCGTTTTTCGCGGCACCGGCGACGTACGGAACCCCGTCGAATTCTGCCAGCCGCGCCATCAGCCAGGCTTCGACGTCGGCCGGTTCCTGCAGGTGCTCGGCACACTCACCTGCCAGCTGGATGACTGCCTTGACCAATGTGGACTTTGCTGCCTTGAAGTGGCGATAATCGCCGTCGAACGCTTCCACCACTTCGCTGGCCAACTGCCAGGCCTGGGCACCCCCCAGCAGCACCACGTCCCGTTCCACGCCGAGCCGCAGCCCGTAGTCCGAGACGATGCCGCTGGCGAAGGAATGGTACGTGGACACTTTCGGTTCAAGCGCGTCGCTGCTGAGCAGGCCCTCCGGGAAGACTTCATGCCGGGTGTCCTGGGCCGCGATGCGCTGCAGCGCGGCCAGTTTCGCCCGGATCCGGGTGGCCAGCTCGCCGGCTGCCTTCCGGGTGAACGTGACGCCCAGGACCTCCTCCGGCCTGACCCAGCCGTTGGCGACAAGCCAGACCACGCGCTCTGCCATTGTGGCGGTCTTGCCGGAGCCGGCTCCTGCGATCACCAGCCGGGGTGCCAGCGGTGAGGAGATGATGGCCGACTGTTCAGGCGTGGGCTTGTTCTTTTCACCCAGCAACTCAGATAGCTGCACTGGGCTAAAAAGGGGCTCGGGAGGCTGCTGGCGGCTCATTCCGTGACCTGCTTTCCCCGGATACACAGCGGACAGACCTCCGGGAGCCGGCAGCCATGGCCGCCGTGGCTGCCCTTCGCAGGATCGTGCCTCGCCTCGAAGCTGTTGCCGGCCATCAGCGCTGCGGCATCGTTAACCATGGCCAGCGCCCAGTTTTCCTCCGGGTCCAACGGTTCCTGTTGCTGGACTCCAGGACTTTTGGTGGCGGTGCCCAGCTGCGCCAGGACTGCGCCACCGGGCACGGCTGCGTCCAGTTCGGCGGCGCCGGTCGTCCCGGGTGCGTCCGGGAATCCGCCGGCGAGGACAGCTGCCTGATAGGCCCCCAGCTGGGGATGGCGAGATAACTCTGTCTTGCCGGGCTGCCGTTTCCCGGTTTTGAGGTCGACAATGACCAGCCTTCCCTCGCTGTCGAGCTCAAGCCGGTCAACCTGGCCGCGGAGGACGGCGCTGCGGGACCCGGTTTCGCCGTCGTCGGGGTCCGGGACGCCGGCGTCGGGGTCCGGGACGCCGCCCCCCGGGCCGCCGTCGTCGACGGCCCGCATTGGCGGCAGGTCTGGCAGGCGCACCTCGAAGTCCTGCTCGACGCCCAGCAGGTTCCGGCCCTCACTCCGCATCACCAGGACGTACTGGGCGAGCTTGCGCACCATCGTTTCTGCCCGCTGGAAGTCGAGTTTGCCTTCCCAGTTGTCCTTCATGCCCAGTGTGGGCCAGCGGCGGACAAGTTCCTCGACGTACTGGCCCCCGGAGGCTTCCGGCATGTCCTGCGCGATGGCGTGGACCAAGGTGCCGAGGCTGCGGGCGAAATCGGTGGCAGCTTCACCCCCGGCGGCCTGCACAAACCAGTCAAGCGGAGATTTCTGCACCGACTCCACCTTGGAGGGGGAGACATAAACCGTCCCGCCGGCCGGGACTACCGGCTCCGAGCTGCTCAATGGCAACAGCCCCCACCAGCTGTCCGGGTGGGCCCCGGGGACGGGCGGTTCCGCCGTTGCCAGCGCGGCCAGGACCCGGGCGGCTTCGGCGGCCTCGGGCCCATACTTGCCGTCCAACTGCGCGTACTGGCGCAGCTCGGCCACCAGCGCCCGGAGCGTCATGGGCCGCTCCACGGGCGTGAATCCCCTGTCCTCCTGTCCCGGTTCGAGCGGCGCCACGTAGTCGAGGAACGACGACGGCTGGTCATCCTCCGAGGAAACAGCCGTGCAGATGAGGAGATCCTCGGCCCTGGAAATGGCGGTGGAGAAACTCCGGAGTTCGTCGTAACGGATTTCCCGCAGCCTGCTCAGCGGGTCCAGCTGCAGGGCGTAGCTCACGCCATGCTCCACGGCGTCCGCAAACAGGCTGCTGCCCAGCAGCTCGCCCCGGAGCCGGGTGTTGGGCCAAACGCCTTCCTGCAGCCCGGCCACGATGACTACAGGCCACTGCCGTCCTGCGGCGCTGGCCGGGGTCATGAGTTCCACGGCGTCGTCCACCTGCGCCCGCGCTGCGAGCGTGTCCATGGGCAATTCCTGGTTCAGGAGATATTCGAGGAACTGCTCGGGACTGGCGCCGGGCATCTGGTCGACATAACGCTCGGCGGTATGGAAGAGCGCCATCATGGCATCAAGGTCCCGGTCCGCCCGCGCCCCGTGGGAGCCGCCGGACAGGGCTGCTTCGGTCCACGCATTGGCCAGGCCAGTGGAATGCCAGAGACTCCAAAGTACAGTTTCGGCGTTGGCCCCGGGCTGGGCGGCGGCCTTCCGCCCGGCCTGGATCATGCGGGCGGTCCGACGCGCGGACCTGCCCTCCACCCCAAGGGTGACGAGGGCCCCCGGCTCCAGGAGCGCCTCGACCAGCAGGGCGTCACTGGTCCGGCCGCCGCCGCCCTGCAGTTCCTCGCGTCTGAGGGATTGCCGGAGGCGGCGCAGTTCAATCGACGTCGCCCCGCCGATCCGGGAAGTCAACAGGGCGACGGCGGCCTCCGGCGTCAGCAGCTCAGGGTCAAGCGCGATGGCATAGGCATCCAGCAACGGACGCACTGCCACTTCGTCGCGGACCGCGGACTCCGCGACCGGAACGCGTACCGCGATCCCCTGCCCGGAAAGGTACCGCTGCAGCTCGGTGAGCTGTCCACCGTTGCGCACAATCACCGCGATCTCGCCGAGGTCCCGGCCACGGTTTACATGCTGGTCAAGGATGCGCTGGGTGACGTACCGCAGCTCGTGGACCGGGGACGGGACCAAGTGCGCCTCCACATTTCCGGCCGCTATTGCGTGGGGTTCGACGACGGCGGCAGTCCCGGAATGCGCGGATCCTGCCACGGAACCGGGCTGCTCAAGCCGCCGGGCCAACTGCCCGCCGGCCCGCTGTGAGATCCGGCCGGCTACGCCGAGCCAGGCCTCCGCAATGGCGGGGGCGTGCCGGTGCGTGTACCAAAGTGGCCGCTCAACGACGCGGGACTCGGCAGACAGCAGCCGCGGAAGATCAGCGACGAGATCCGGCCTGGCCCCGCGGAAGCCCTGCACCACGGTGTCCGGGGAGAATGCAACGTAGCAGTCCTTGCCGGCGGCGATGTCAGCGAGCAGTTCAAAAACGGCGGGGTTGGCTTCCTGGACATCATCCACCAGCACCAGCTGGAGGCGTTCACGTTCCGCAGCCAGGAAATCCGGCTCGTCCTGGAAGATTTGCCGGGCGGTGGTGATGATGCCCGCGGGGTCGAATGCCTCTGGCATCCGCAGGTCCAGGACATCCCGATACTCCGAATACAGGGCCGCGGCGGCGATCCAGTCCGGCCTGCCGCAATGGCGCCCCATCTCCGCAAGGTCAGTTGCTGTCCGGCCGGATTCGATGATCCGGTCAAAAAGCAGGCGCACTTCGTGCCGGAAACCGCGCGTCTCCAAGGCCGCTTCCAGATCCGCGGGCCAGGGAAGTTCGAGACCGGGCATCCGATGGCCTTCCAGGAGTTCCTTGATGATGAGGTCCTGTTCCGGGCCCGACAGGAGGCGTGGTGCCCGGGGCAGCGGAAGGATACCCTCCGCCTTGGCCCGACGGATCAGGTCAAAAGCGTAGGAGGCCCACGTCCGGGCCGGAGTAGTGCTTAGGCTTCTGTCCAGCCGTGCTGTAAACCGGTCCCGGAGCGAGTCCGCGGCCAGCCGCCCCGGCGCGAGGATGAGGATCCGTTCCGGGTCCACACCGTCCTGCACGGCACGGCGGACGGCAGCTTCGATCAGGACCGTGGACTTGCCGGTTCCGGGCGCGCCCGGGACCAGCACTGGTCCTGAACCATGCGGCACCTCAACGGCACCGCGCTGGTCCGCTGACAGCACAGGAACCTCGGCGTGGACCTGCCGCGGCGGAAGAAGGCGTAGGCCCGTGCCGCCGGAGCCCCCCGCCGGGGCGGCCGGCGTGGCTGCACGGGAGAAGGCAAGGGGATCAACATCTGGAAGTCTTACGGTCACACAGACATTCCATCATCAGCCACTGACAATCGGTGCAGCCGCAGCTGCAGATGCTCCGCAATCAGGTCGATTCGGTCAAAATCGTCCTCGTCCGGAGACCACCGCGCTGCCATCAGGTCCACCCGCCACCGGCCCTCGCCCGTGGGCAGGTACTCCTCTGGACGTCCCAGGAGCGGCGTCCGCTCCTGGAGGTAGTGGCGGAGGGCGTCAGCTTCATGCCCGTAGGGACCGTGCCCGCTGGACTTCAGGATCCGCCACCAGGGTACGGAACTGCCGTAGTGGCTCAGCACGCGGCCAACCTGCCGGGGACCGCCGGAGCCCAGCAGTTCGGACACATCGCCGTAGGCCAGAGCGGTCCCGGGCGGAACGAGTTCAACCACCGCCAGGACCGCCTCGACGTACTCAATCCGCATGGATCCAGACTAGCCGCAGTGGCGGTCCCGGATCCTGTCGGTGCTGGCCGGTAGCGTTGAAGCATGAGCACCTGGAACACCCTCCCCCGCGCAGCCTTCGACCTCGAAACCACCGGACGGAACTCGCGTGCCGCGCGCATTGTCACGGCTTCGGTGACGGTGGTGGGCCACAACGGGGATGTGATCAAGGAACACGAATGGCTTGCCGATCCGGGTGTTGAAATCCCTGCCGAGGCCAGCGATATCCACGGCGTAACCACCGAGCAGGCCCGGCGTGAGGGGCGTCCGGCCCAGGAAGTCACCGGTGAGCTCGCCACCGTCCTGCAGGAACTGTTCGACGCCGGCATCCCGGTGATTGCCTTCAACGCCAGCTACGACTTCACGGTCCTGGCCGCCGAATCAGCCCGCTATGGCGTCCGGCAGCTCACCCGCTTCCCTGTCCTGGACCCGTACATCATGAACAAGCAGGTGGACAGGTACCGCAAGGGCAAGCGCACGCTGACCGCACTCTGCGAGGAGTACGGCATCACTCTGGACAATGCCCACACCTCAGCGGCGGACGCCCTGGCCACACTCCGGATGCTGGACGCCATGACCGTCAAATTCCCCAAGCTCAAAATGCCGGCCAGCCAGCTTCACGAACTGCAAAAGGACTGGGCCGTCAGCCAGGCGGCAGACTTCCAGAACTACCTGCGCAAGACCAAACCCGCGGCTGTGATCGAAGGAGAGTGGCCCGTCCTGCCGCCAGAAGACGCCAGCCGCGGCGACTTCTAGCTTTATCCGGGCAAGCAAAAATTCCCGGCTGCGAGCTATCTCACAGTCTGGGGGCATCGGGGGGCGCAACCCCTTTGGAAGCGTGGATTCGGCCAATCACTGGAGCCGCTCAGTGATGCGACCCACCCTGCGGCGTTAATCAAAGAATCTGCAGCTTTTGCGGCAGAGGGGTGCTATTTCTTCGACACTCCTCGGCTTCGGCCTGAAGTGAGATGATTAAGTTTTGCGGTCACCCTCTGCCCCGGCCCGCGCGGGCCTACCCCCGGGCACGTTCCAGGCTCCTGCCATGTAGCCGTGCGGCCCGTTTGAACCTATGACTCTGATGAAAGTGACTTTCCCATGAAGACCAAAGCCATGAAGTGGCTGACCAGCGTTCCCGTCGCGGTTGCCCTGGCTGTCTCGCTGGCCGCCTGCGGCACGGGGACTGCCCAGCCGAGCGGTACTCCCACGGACGCCCTCGCTGGCAGCGACCAGCAGACGCTGGACAAGTACACCACCAAGGACGTTACTGCGCTGGACAAGATTGACAAGTCCAAGCTGGGCCTTATCACCGACGGGACCCTGCGTGTCGGCACATTGTCCGACGCCCCGCCGAACATCTTCATTGATCCGTCGGGCAAGTTCACTGGATACGACAACGAGCTCCTGCGGGCCATTGGCGACAAGCTGGGACTCAAGGTCGAGTTCGCCTCCACCAAGTTCCAGGCACTTCTCAGCCAGGTCAAGAACAAGCAGTTCGACGTCGGGTCCTCCTCGATTTCCACCACGGACGCCCGACGCGAAACGGTTGCATTCACCAACGGCTATGACTTCGGCTACATGGCCCTGGTGACCAAGGAAGATGCCAAGGCCCAGGCGTTCGCGGATCTGAAGAGCGGCCTGCGCGTTGGCGTCGTCAGCGGCAGTGTGCAGGAAGACTACGTCAAGAACACATTGAACCTTGAGCCGGTTTCCTTCCCTGACTACAACACTGTCTTCGCCAGCCTGAAGAGTGGCCAGGTGGACGCCTGGGTGTCACCGTCGCAGCAGGCAACCGGCCAGGTCAAGCCCGGTGACGGCACCAAGATCGCCGAGAAGAAGCTCAATACACAGAACTTCACGGCCTACGCCGTTGCCAAGGACAACCCGGCCCTCCTCGAAGCGCTGAACTCTGCCCTGGACGCCGTAGTTGCCGATGGCACCTGGGCCAAGCAGACTAGCCAGTGGTACACGGACCGCAAGACCGCTGCCGAGCAGACCCCCGAGGGTTGGAAGCCCGGCAGCAAGGCCGTCAAGCTCCCTGCGAACTAGAAGCCGACCACCCAGAGAAGATAGCGACGCCATATGGATTTCCTGACACGACTCGCAGAGACCTTCCTTGACTGGAAGCAGATCGCCGAGGTTCTGCCGAGCATGCTCGCGGTGGGCCTGCCCAATACGCTGGTCCTGGCGATCACCTCGGGACTGATTGGGGCTTTCCTCGGCCTGGTCCTGGCTCTCATGGGAATCTCCCGGAATCCTTTGGCACGGTGGGCCGCCCGGGTGTACACGGACGTTTTCCGTGGACTCCCAGCGGTCCTCACCATCCTGGTCATCGGCCTTGGATTCGGGCCAATCTTCCGCGAAATCACAGGCAGCAACAGCCCCTATCCGATGGGTATTGCGGCGTTGTCCCTCATGGCCGCCGCCTACACGGGGGAAATCTTCCGCTCCGGCATTCAGAGCGTGGACAAGGGGCAGTTGGAAGCAGCGCGGGCCCTGGGCTTTGGTTACGGGCCTTCCATGCGCTCGATCGTGGTGCCCCAAGGTATCCGCCGGGTGCTTCCGGCCCTCATGAACCAGTTCATTGCCCTGATCAAGGACTCTTCGCTGGTCTTCACCTTGGGCTTGCTGGCCACGGAACGCGAGCTGTTCCAGATCGGCCAGGACGCTGCCGCACGCAGCGGCAACCTGTCCCCCTATGTCGCCGCCGCCATTTTCTATCTGGCCATGACCATTCCGCTTACGCACCTGGTCAACTACATCGACAACCGACTGCGCAGCGGCCGCCCGCAGAAGCTGGAACCGGACGAGGCAGCCGCCGTCGTCGGCAAGGGAGCTCAAGCATGACGGAATTTACTTCAGGGACTCTGACCGCCAAGAACATCCACCTGGCCTTCGGATCCAACAAGGTCCTGCGCGGCATCGACATCCACGTCGAAAAGGGCACCACCGCGTCGGTGATCGGCCCTTCCGGTTCGGGCAAGTCAACGCTGTTGCGGGTCATGAATCGGCTCATTGAACCGGACCAGGGCGACATTCTGCTCGATGGCCGTTCGGTACTCAAGGACAACCCGGACGAGCTGCGCCGCCGTATCGGCATGGTGTTCCAGCAGTTCAACCTGTTTCCGCACAAGACCGTAGGTGAGAACATCGCCTTCGCGTTGCGTAAGCTGCGCGGGCTATCCAAGGAACAGGCTTGGGCCGAGGCCTTGGAGCAGCTGGATCTGGTCGGCCTGACGCACAAGGCGGAGGTACGACCCTCCACCCTGTCCGGTGGCCAGCAGCAGCGTGTGGCCATTGCCCGTGCTCTGGCCATGAAACCTGAGGTGATGTTCTTTGATGAGGCCACGTCGGCCCTGGACCCTGAGCTGGTCAAGGGCGTCCTGGCGCTCATGGCCGACCTCGCCAAGGGCGGCATGACCATGGTGGTGGTGACCCACGAAATGGGCTTCTCCCGCAATGTCTCGGACACAGTGACGTTCATGGACGCTGGTGTGGTGGTCGAATCGGGTCCACCCGAGCAAATCTTCACGGCGCCCGCAACGGATCGACTGAGGGGCTTCCTTTCGGACGTGCTTTAGGGCGCACAACCCAGAAATCCCCGCCTCCCGGACTTTTCCCCCAATCATGTTGCGGGGATTTGTCCGGGAGCGGGGATTTCTGGGTTAAGAGGGTGCCGACGCCGGGACTAGCCTTTAGCGGCGGCTGCAGCTTGGGCGGCGGCCGGGAGAGCGTCAAAGATCCGGTTCATGGCGGCGTCGTCGTGGGCTGCCGAGAGGAACCAGGCTTCGAAGACGGACGGCGGCAGGTAAACGCCGGAGTCCAGCATGGAGTGGAAGAACGGCGCGTACCGGAAGGTTTCCTGGGCCTGGGCATCCGCGTAGTTATGGACGCCGTGGGCCGAGGTTCCGAACGCCACAGAGAAGAGGTTGCCGGCGAACTGGATGGAGTGGTCCACACCGGCACCGTCCAGCGCGGCGGACAACGCCGAGGAAAGTTCCAGCGACCGGACGTCAACAAACGAATAGACGTCGCGCGTGGCGTGCGTCAGGGTGGCGACGCCGGCCGCCATGGCCACCGGGTTGCCGGACAGCGTCCCGGCCTGGTAGACCGGCCCCAGGGGCGCCAGGAAGTCCATCACGTCGGCACGTCCGGCGAGGGCCGCGGCCGGCATTCCACCCCCGATGACCTTGCCGAAGGTGAGCAGGTCCGGGGTCCACGGGTCCGCGGCGTCGGGCGCGCCGCCGGTCAGGCCCCAGTAGCCCGAGTAACCGGTGCGGAAACCGGTCAGCACCTCATCGACGATCAGCAGGGCGCCGTGCTCGCGGGTGATGCGGGACAGCCCCAGGTTGAAGCCCTCCGCCGGGGTGACCACGCCCATGTTCGCCGGCGCGGCTTCGGTGATAATGGCCGCGATGTTGGGTCCGTGCTCAGCGAAGGCGGCCTCAACGGCGGCAAGGTCGTTGTAGGGCAGAACGAGGGTTTCGGCGGCCGTGGCTTCGGTGACACCGGCCGAGCCGGGCAGCGCCAGGGTGGCAACACCCGATCCGGCGGCGGCAAGCAGCCCGTCGAGGTGGCCGTGGTAGCAGCCGGCAAACTTGATGATGAGATTCCGGCCGGTGAAACCGCGGGCCAGCCGCACGGCCGTCATGGTGGCCTCGGTGCCGGTGGACACCATCCGGACACGCTCGGCGGCGGGCACACGCTCCTGCACGAGAGCGGCCAGGTTTGCCTCGTCCGGCGTGGAGGCTCCGAAAGACAGGCCGCGGTCTACAGCTGCGTGGACTGCCTCGAGCACAGCCGGGTGGGCGTGGCCCAGGAGGGCCGGCCCCCAAGAGCAGACCAGGTCCACGTACTCGTTGCCGTCGGCGTCCGTCAGGTAGGGGCCCTTGGCCGAAACCATGAACCTCGGAGTCCCGCCCACCGAGCCGAAGGCACGGACGGGCGAGTTGACGCCACCGGGCATCAGAGTCTGGGCACGGGCGAAGAGGGCATCGGAACGAGTCATACCCCTATTCTCCCATCCCATGCCGCGGCATCCGGCGCACGCCACAGCGAGCGCTGGATGCCGCAATCCAGGCTGTGAGTGTCAGCGGACAGCTGTCAGCGGTCAGCGAGCACGTCCGCAAGCTGGTCTGCGACGAGAGGCGCCACTTTGACTTTGGTGCCGAACAGTTAGATGGAGCGCATCATCTGAGCGTGGGGCAGCGTGCCGCTGCTGTACTTCATCTCGAAGCGGTCCGCGCCCAGGGTCTTCTTGAGGCTGACTACCTTCGCTGCCACCCCACATAGCCGGGAGGCTGCACCGACAGCGCCTGAGGTTCCTTGCCAGCCTCGGCAAGGGTGCGCCGGTACAGGTCGGCATAGGCGACGGGAGCGGTGGCGTGGCCCGGGGTTGAGGGAGTGGTTCCGGAAAGCTCGCTGTTTTCATGCATACGCATACAAACTTCCGGGCCGCCGGAAACATTCCCGCGGCATCAAAATTCGGCCCGTCAGGATTCCTTGAGCCAGCCTGCGAGCTCGGCGGCCCAGTACGTCAGCACGGTATTGGCGCCGGCCCGCTTGATGCCGAGGACGGATTCGGTGATGGCGCCCCGCCGGTCGATCCAGCCATTCGCAGCGGCGGCTTCAATCATCGCGTATTCGCCCGAGATCTGGTAGGCCGAGACAGGTACGGGGCTCATCGCGGCGACGTCGGCCAGGATGTCGAGGTAGCTCATGGCCGGTTTAACCATGACCATATCGGCGCCTTCCTCAAGGTCCAGTTCCACCTCGAGGATGGCTTCGCGGCGGTTGGCGGCGTCCATCTGGTACGTTCGCCGGTCGCCCTTAAGCTGGGAGTCCACGGCTTCACGGAAGGGGCCGTAGAACGCGGAGGCGTACTTGGCCGCGTAGGCCAGGATAACGGTGTTCCTGTGTCCGGATTCCTCGAGGGCCTGGCGGATCACGGCGATCTGGCCATCCATCATGCCTGAGGGCCCCAGCACGTGGGCGCCGGCATCGGCCTGTGCCACGGCCATTTGGCCGTAGATTTCCAGGGTGGCGTCGTTGTCCACATAGCCGTCGGCGTCCAGGACGCCGCAGTGGCCGTGGTCGGTGAATTCGTCCAGGCAGACGTCGCCCATGATGACCAGGTCATCGCCCACCTCGGCGCGGACATCGCGAATGGCCTTGTTGAGGACGCCGTCCGGGTCCAGGGAGGCGGTGCCGCGGGCATCCCGCACCTCGGGAACGCCAAAGAGCATGATGCCGCCTACGCCCAGTTCCACGGCTTCTGCGGCGGCACGCTTGAGGGACTCGGTGGTGTGCTGCACCACGCCGGGCATGGAGGTGATGGGTGCGGGTTCGCTGATGCCTTCCCGGATGAATGCCGGCAGGATCAGGTCCGCAGGGGCCAGACGGTACTCGGCGGTGAGGCGGCGCATGGCGGGCGTGGTGCGGAGCCGGCGCGGGCGGTGGTTCGGAAAGCTCATCGGGTGTTCCCTTCGTTGGCGAATACGGTGCCCAAGGCGGCCACGATGCCGGCCGGGGTTGGTACTTTGGCGGTGGCTGCCACCGGGATGCCAAGCGCGGCAGCTTGTGCCGCCGTCGGGCGCCCGATTGCGATGAAACGGCAGCTGCCCAGCGGCAGCAGGGTCGCAGCGATCCGGCGCGCGGCGCTCGGCGAAGCGGCCACAACGGCGTCGAGGGTTCCCGCGGCGAGCTCTTCGCGGGCCTCTACCGGGCTCAGCTCCGGCGGTGCCCCATGGTTGGAATCCACGACGGCGGCCGGCAGTTCCGCCTGCAGGCGGACTTCCGGCCGGGCCGGGAAATCCACGGTGCGGTAGGCCACGACCGGGGTGACGTTGGCGCCCTTGGCCGCAAGGCCCTCGCGCAAACCGGGCGCAGCGATATCCGCCTGCGGGAGCAGCACGCGCTCGGGGGCCGCCGTCCAGAGGTCAACCAAGCCTTCGGCGGACTGGATGTCCACTGGGGCCAGCGCCACGGGGATGCCCACGGACTCCAAAATCTGCCGGGACGACGGTCCAATGGTGGCCACGCGGGTCCCGGCAGGCACGAGCGCTGCCAGCGTAGTTCCGCGCCCGGCGGCCTTTTCCGCGAGCATGCGGACCGTGGTGATGCTGCTGACCACAAGCCAGTCGAAATCCCCGGCCGCCATTGCATCCAGGGCGGCATCCAGCGCTGGCTGGTCCGCGGCCCGCTCGAAGTCGATGAGGGGCAGGACCAGCGGCTCGGCCCCGAGGCTGCGCAGCAGCGAGGACAGTGGACGGGCTCGGTCGGCGCTCCGGGTGATCAGGACGCGCCTGCCACCCAGCGACCCCGCCAGGTCATCAGGATGCGGCAAGATCCGCGATCTCCGCGGCGCCGGCGGCGAGGAGGAGTTCGGCCACCTCGATGCCGAGCAGGGTGGCGCCAACCTCCGTCAGGCCGTCCGTCGCCTTCTTTTCACGCACAATCTTGGTACCGTCCACGGCGCAGACTGCAGCCTCGAGGTACAGCATGCTGCCCTTCCGGTAGGCGAAAGCGCCCACGGGGGCGGCGCAGCCGGCCTCGAGGCGGGCCAGCACAGCACGTTCGGCAGTCACGGCGAGGCGGGTGTCCTCATCGTTGAGCGCGGCCAGGGCCTGCGCCAGGACACCTTGCGAACCTTCGGTGGAACCGGCCTTGCGCGGGGCGTCGGCCGTCCTGCATTCAATGGCCAGCGAGCCCTGTCCCGGTGCGGGCAGCATCACGTCCGTCTCCAAGAATTCGCTGACGGCGTCCAGGCGGCCGATGCGCTCCAGGCCGGCGGCGGCCAGGACGACGGCGTCGAGGTCACCTGGTGCGGCTTCTGCGTTGCCGGGCAGGCCGGGCACACGGCCCAGGCGGGTGTCCACGTTGCCGCGGATATCCTGGACATCCAGGTCGGGGCGGGCGGCGCGCAGCTGGGCAGCGCGGCGCGGCGAGCCGGTGCCCACCCTGGCGCCCTGCGGAAGGTCGGCCAGCTTGAGGCCGTCGCGGGCGCAGAGCGCATCGCGCACGTCCACACGCTTGGGCGTCGCGGCGATGGTCAGGCCAAGTGCTGCGCCGGTGGGCAGGTCCTTGAGCGAGTGCACCGCGACGTCGCATGTGTCATGCAGCAGGGCATCGCGCAGGGCGGCGACAAATACGCCGGTGCCGCCCATCTGGGACAGCGATCCTGTCTTAACGTCGCCCTCGGTGGTGATGTGCACCAGCTCCACCGGGAAGCCGCCGACGGCGGCCAGCTGGTCAGCCGTCTGCTGGGTCTGGGTCAGCGCGAGTTTGCTGGCCCTCGTTCCAATCCGGACCGTCACAGTGCGCCTTCTCCCCTGGCAGCGTCTGCGCCGCCTGCCGGGTACTCGTCGTGCCCGGTGCCGACGGTGGTGTCGGCTCCGGCGATGGTTGGCTTTTCGCCGCGGAAATTGGCACAGCAGCCGGGCCGGCAGACGTCATACCACGGGCCCAGGCCGGTCATTGCGGACCGGTCGGCGATGTTGTTGGCACGCGTGCGTTCCGAGATGAGGTCCACGAGTCCATTGACGAACTTCCGGTGGGTACCGGGGGTCGGAACGCGCGTGGCGGCCAGCCCCAGGTTGCGGCAGGTCTCAAGCGCTTCGGTGTCCAGGTCCCAGACAACTTCCATGTGGTCGCTGACGAACCCGAGCGGCACGATGACGATGCCTTTGACCCCCTGGCCGGCCAACTCTTCGATGGCATGGTTGATGTCCGGTTCCAGCCACGGCACGTGCGGGGCGCCGGAGCGGGACTGGTACACCAGCGACCATGGAGCGGTCAGTCCGGATTCCGCTTTGACCCTCTCGATGACCGCCGAGGCGGTGGCGAGGTGCTGGGCCACGTAGGCGGAACCTTCCTCAAACTCGCGCGGCTCAGCGTCGGACCGTCCGGCGGCTTCTGCATCCCGTGTGGGGATCGAATGCGTCGCGAACAGAATCTGGACGGGGGCATCCGGGGTGCCCGCGGCGGCGAGCTGGGCGCGGACGTCCGCGAGCCCGGCTGTGGTGCCCTCAATGAACGGCTCCACAAAGCCGGGGTGGTCGAAGTACTGGCGGACCTTGTCCACCTCGAGCCGGCCGTCCAGCCCGGTCTCCGTCAGGGCGATGCCGATGTCCTCGCGGTATTGGCGGCAGCTGGAGTAACAGGAGTAGGCACTGGTGGTGACCATCAGCAGTTTGCGGTGGCCGGCGTCGTAAGCGTCCTGCAGGGTCTGCGGAAGGTAGGGGGCCCAGTTGCGGTTGCCCCACAGCACCGGAAGGCTGATGCCACGGGCGGCGAGCTCGGCCTCGAGGGCGGCTTTGAGCTGACGGTTCTGCTGGTTGATGGGGCTGATGCCGCCGTTGGCCCGGTAGTGGTGGGAAACCTCTTCGAGCCGCTCGTCCGGGATACCGCGGCCGCGGGTGACGTTGCGCAGGAACGGGATGACGTCGTCCTGTCCCTCGGGGCCGCCGAAGGAGGCGAGCAGCACCGCGTCATAGTCCTCGGGAGCCATCCGGCCGGCCTCGGTGACGGGGTTGACAGCAGTGACGGTGGAGCTGGCCAGAGGATCGTTCGGGGTCATGCGAGGACCTCTGCGACCTCTGCCGCGGTGATGCGGCGGCCGGTGTAGAACGGGATTTCCTCCCGGACGTGGTTGCGGGCCTCAGTGGAACGCAGGTGCCGCATGAGGTCAACGAGGTCTACGAGCTCGGGAGCCTCGAGGCCAAGGATCCATTCCCAGTCGCCCAGGGCGAAGGCGGACACAGTGTTGGAAATAACCTGGGGGAACTCGCGGCCCAGCATGCCGTGGTCGCGCAGCATTTTGCCACGCTCGGCGTCGGGGAGGAGGTACCACTCGTAGGAGCGGACGAAGGGGTAGACGCAGAGCCATTCAGCCGGTTCCACTCCGCGGGAATAGGCGGGAGTGTGATCCTTGGCGAATTCAGCATCGCGGTGCACACCCATGGCTGACCAGACAATGTCGGTGCCGGCAAGGAGCTTGCTGCGGCGGATCTCGCGGATGGCCTGCTGGAGCGCTTCGGGCTTAGATCCGTGGAGCCACACCATGACGTCGGCGTCGGCACGCATGGCGGACACGTCGTAGCTCCCGCGGTGGGTGACGCCGGCGTCGGACAGCCGGGACAGCAGGGCGTCAAAATCGGCGGCAGCATCAGCGCTGCGAACCAGGGACTCGGTGCGCTTGAAAACGGTCCAGAGGGTGAAGAACTGCTTGGCTGATTCTTCGGTTTTAGTGACAGATTCGGCAGAAGTGTGGCTCATAGTTACCAGTTTGCCCGTTCCCTCCCCCCAAGTCGAAACCAGCGACTTCTACATGACGTAGAAGTGCCCAATTTCACACCTCCGTATGGCCTGCCAGCCTCGTCCGGCAGTAGTCAGATCCTGCGGATCCGGGCAAACAGGAGCCCTGCAGCTCCGGCAGAACCTATCAGGCCGACGCCGAGCCACACCTTGGCTGTTTCGGCGGCGGGTTCAGCTGCCGCAGACATCTTGTGCCGCGAGGACGGTGCAGTGGAGAGCCCGGCAGTTTCCGTGGACCCGCTGCTGGTGGCGCCGGCCGTGGCTTCATCCGTGGCGTGGCCGGTGGACTGGTCGCCCCCGGGATGCTGGGACTTCTGCGGTTCGGATGCCTGCTGACCTGTTCCGGGTGCGGCGGACTGGCCCTGGTTCTCCGGGGTTGCTCCCGTTGCCGGTGCGGCGGTGCCGGAGTCCTGGGCCGTCGATGACGGCGCGGGCGACGGCGCCGAAGGTCCGGGGCGGGACGACCGTGGTGAGGCTCCCCGGGCCGACGTATCCGTAGGAACCGGGGCCGCTGTATCCGTAGGAACCGGGGCCGGCGACGTTGGACTGCCGGTCGCAGGGGAAGTGGGAGGCGGGTTTGCCGGCTCGGTTGGCCTGGTGGCACCCGGTCTGGTGGGACCCGGCCTGGTGGGACCCTGCGTGGCGGCGCCGGGGGTGGCCGGGGTTGACGCGGCCGGTGAAGGTTCAGGCGACTCGGTGCGGTCTTCTGGCTCATCCCGCAGGCCCCTCAACAGGCCACCGATCAGGGAGTCATCCTGATGGTCTTTCGCCTGGACGGGCTTGCCGGATTCACTTTGGCCCGTCCCCGCCTGGGAGGCGGGGACGCCTGCAGAAAGTACCAGTATCGTTCCGAGGGCCGCGGCAGCCGCGCCACGCCGGAATCCCCCATGGATACTGGTCCTGGAACGGGAAGGTTCGGACCTGTAAATAACCATAGCTATCGACCCTAGCCACAGGATCGGACGGATTGGAAACCGGGAAATTGGCCCCGTCGCGGACGGCCGCCGGGGCTATATTGCGCTGAACAGGGGCAATGATCAGCTGAGCAGGCCGTGAATTTCTTTGCGTGTGTCGAACACAACAGCGGCGAGTCCGTTGCCGGCCACCCAGCCGCCTATTATGCCCAGCCCGCTCTCCGCGGCGCAGATGCTGCGGATCCCGGCCACCCGGGCCTTGTGGCCCACCGCAGCGAACGGCAGGGCGCCCTGCCACCTCACCACGTCCCAGCCCACTAGGTCCTTCGACTGCACCGGGACCTCCAGCAGACTGGAAGCGTCCCGCAGGGCTGCAGCCAGGAGGTCGGAGCCCGCTGCAGTTGTAGAGCCGTCTGCCCTGGAGCCCGGGGCGGCCGAGCCGTCAGCGGCAGTACCCTCCAGCCGGCCGTACGACAGACGCAACACGTGGGTTCCGGGCCCGGCCGCGGCTGCCAGCCAGTCCCATTTCGCGGTCGCATGCGTGAGTGCTTTTGCCTGGATGCCCGGTGTCTGGGGTGCCACCAGGATTCCGGTACCCCGCGGCCTGCGGTCCAGTTCAGGCAGGTCCACCACCAGCGTGACAAGCCGGACGTCGGGCCCGTGCTCTGGACTCCTGCCGGCGAGGGCGGGCACTGCCTCCTGCAGCAGCCCGACGGCGGCCGGGCCGGGGAGCGCCACCACCAGCAGGCCGCCGTCGTACGTTGCTTCACCCGCGGTGACCCGCCAGCCCTCGGGGGTCCGCTTCACTGCACCCGCCGGGGAACCGGCGAGCAGTGTGACGCCGCGTTCATGGAGATCGCTGACGAGGGCCGTGACCAGGGTGTGCATCCCGCCTTCGAGTCCGGCGACGGCGGAACCCGCCTTCGCGAGGGAAGGCCCGCCCGGACCGCGGCGTTGGGCAGCAACTGCGGCAGCCAGCGAACCGTGCGTCCGGATCCCCGCGCGCAGGCCCGGGGCCACCATATCGACATCGAGGAGCCCGGGATCGGCGGAGTGCACGCCGCCCACCACCGGAGCGACCAGCCGCTCCAGCACCCGACGGCCCATCCGCGCCCGGACCAGCGCCGAGACACTGGTGACTTCCGCTGACGCGCCCACCCTGGCGGGCAGGTACTTGTCCAATGACGCCCGCAGCGAACCAAAAAATCCAAGGGAGCGCCGGACCTCCGGGTCCCATGGGTTGGCGGGAATGCCCAGGACGCCGGTCTTGGGAAGCTCCCGGGGGCCGTCCGGAAGCTGCACCCAGGCACCGCCGGGGCGGGGCAAAACGATCTTGCCGGCCAGCCCAAGTTCAGCGGCCAGCTCGGCCACCGCGGTGGAGCGTGTTGCGAAGGACTCCGCCCCGCTGTCCAGGGTGAGGCCTGCCACCACATGGCTGCCAACGCAGCCGCCCCAGAGTGCGGTAGCTTCCAAGACGGTTACGGCCTGGCCGGCCGTGGCCAGTTCCCGCGCTGCCAGCAGGCCGGAGATGCCGCCACCCAGGACGATGGCAGCCGGGGCCGGCTTTAAGGAGCTTTCCACGCTCCTACTCCGGTGAAATGGAATGGATGAGTTCGACAACCCGGGTGAGGACGGTGGCGTCGGTTTCGGGCGGCACCCCGTGGCCAAGGTTCAGCACATGCCCGGGCGCCGAGGAGCCAGCTTTGATGACTTCGCGCACGTGTGCCTCGAGGACTTCCCAGGGCGCGGACAGCAGCGCCGGATCGATGTTCCCCTGTAGCGGCACCGTGCCGCCCAGGCGACGGTTGGCCTCGTCCAGCGGCAGGCGGTAATCAACACCCACCACGTCCACGCCGACGTCGCGCATGGCAGCCAGGAGTTCAGACGTGCCGGTGCCGAAGTGCACCAGCGGCGCACCCAGGTGGCGGACGTGGTCCAGCGCCCTGGCTGAGGCCGGCGCCACGTGCCTGGTGTAGTCGGCGAGGCCCAGCGACCCTGCCCAGGAATCAAAAAGCTGACCGGCGGAGGCGCCGGCTTCAAGCTGGGCACGGAGGAACAGCCCGGAGGCATCGGCGGCCCAGTTGGCCAGCGCGGCCCAGGTCTCCGGATCCGCGTGCATCATGGTGCGCGGGCCCAGGTGGTCCCGCGAGGGCTTGCCCTCCACCATGTAGGCGGCGAGCGTAAACGGTGCGCCGGCGAAGCCGATCAGCGGGGTCTTACCAAGTTCCGCCACAGTCAGGCGGACGGCTTCGCGGATGGGCTCCAGCGCCTCCCACGTCAGCTGCGGCAGGGCCGCTACGTCCTCGGCGGTGCGGACGGCCTTGTCCAGTACGGGTCCCACCCCGGGCACTATGTCCACGCCGATTCCGGCGAGCTTTAGCGGAATCACGATGTCGGAGAAGAAGATGGCCGCGTCAACGTCGTGGCGACGGACGGGCTGCAAGGTGATCTCGGATGCCAGTTCCGGCCGCAGGCACGAGTCCAGCATGGCCACTCCTTCGCGCACCTTCAGGTACTCGGGAAGGGATCGCCCGGCCTGCCGCATGAACCACACCGGCCGCCGCGAGGGCTTGCCGCCACGGTAGGCGGTGATCAGCGGGGAATCTGCGGTGCGGCCATCCATCAGCGGATGGCTGGCGGCAAGGGCACCGTCGTCAGACAGGACATGAGGCACGGCGGAGCTGGAAGTCATGCCTTCGATTGTGCCCAAAATCGGCCCCAAAAGATAACGACAGCCTGTCACCTGCGGGAGCTTTCGAGGGAGCGTGCCGCGAATCACGGCCTTAAGCCCCCGACACCGTGCGCCCCGGGTTGTTTTACCGCGCCACGAAAAAGCTATGATGGATCCGTTGTGGTTCTTTTTTCATTGGTGGCTACACACGCCGACATCGATCTTGAGACCGTTGCTCAACTGAGCAACGGTGCTTCAGAGATCGCCACGTCCGCACTCTCCGGATCGCCGGCAGTGACGGGCGCGGTGGTGCTTGCCACCTGCAACCGATACGAAATCTACGGTGAAGCGCCCCACGCCGATGACGTCGAGGCCGCCCGGGCGGCCCTCGTATCCGAGATCAGCGGTCTGAGCGGCCTCAACGAACAGCTTGTCTCCCGCGCCTTCAGCACCCGGACCGGTACCGAAGTCAGCCAGCACCTTTTTGCCGTCAGCGCCGGACTCGATTCCGCCGTCGTGGGCGAGCGCGAGATTGCCGGCCAGGTGCGCCGCGCCCTCATCACCGCCCAACACGAGGGCACTGCCAGCTCGGGCCTGGTCCGGCTGTTCCAGGCCGCGTCCAAAACGGCCAAGGACGTCGGCGCACAGACCGCCCTTGGATCCCGCGGCCTGTCCATCGTCTCCGTGGCCCTGGACCTGGCAACCGATCTGTCCGAGAACCCCGACTGGTCGGCGAAAAAGGTTGTCCTGTTTGGCACCGGCGCCTACGCCGGCGCCACCATGGCGTTGCTGCGCGATCGCGGCTGCACGGACACCTCCGTGTTTTCCTCGTCGGGCCGCGCCGAAGCATTTGTCGCCACCAGGGGCGGAACGGCCCTGGACGCGGATACTCTCCCGACAGCTGTCGCAGCCGCCGACGTGATGATCGGCTGCAGCGGCTCGGACACCCGCATTGAAGCCGGTGAACTTGCCCAGGTCCGTGCCGCGTCTCCCCAGCCGCTGATCGCCATCGACCTTGCCCTCACCCATGACTTTGACCCGGAAGTCGGACAGCTCGACGGCGTTGAGCTGCTGACGCTCGAATCCGTACGGTTAGCGGCCCCGCAGGAACAGGTTGAGTCGCTGACCCACGCCAGCGGCATTGTGTCCGGCGCCGCCAAAGCGTTCGAACAGGAGCGGGAAGCCCGCTCCGCGGATTCGGCCATCGTGGCGCTCCGCCGGCACACCATGAACGTCCTTGATGCGGAGATGGAGCGGGTCCGTGCCCGCCACGGCTGCACCGCGGCCGCCGAGGAAGTGGAGTTCGCGCTTCGCCGGATGGTCAAGCAGTTGCTCCACGTGCCCACGGTCCGTGCCCGCGAATTGGCGGCGAACGGCCAGCAGGACGACTACGTTTCGGCCCTCGAAACCCTCTACGGCATTACCGTGGAGCAGCCCGCTGCCGCGGCCCAGGCTGAGTGCCCCGCGGATCACCAGGGCTCCACGAATCAAAAGGGCCGCGAAACAGCCTGACGCCTAGCGCGTCGCTGGCGGCTTCCGTCAGTAAACCGGCTTCTGCGGCTCGACATCCCGCACCCAGGCGAGAATCCCGCCGTCGAGATGGCTGACGCGCTGGTAGCCTGCCTTCCGCGCGGCTTCCAGGACATTCGCTGACCGGGTCCCGGCTTTGCAGTGGAACACAATGTCCTTGTCCTGAGGCAGTTCCGCCCACGCCTCCCCCGCCAGGATCCTGCCCTGGGGAATGAGCACCGAGCCGTCAATATTCACGATGTCGTGTTCGCCGGTTTCCCTGACGTCCACCAGTTCAAAGTCCTTCAGTCCGGCCTTGCGTGACGCCAGCATGGTGGCCAGTTGGGTTGCCGTGACCGTGTGCTCGGTGTCCGCGGCGACGTCGGGCGCGATGCCGCAGAAGGCGTCGTAGTCGGTCAGTTCCGTAATCCGCTCGGCGCCTGGGTCCTTGGCCACGCGGATCTCGCGCCAGCTGCCGCCCAGCGCGTCAAAGAGTGCAACCCGGCCCAGGAGTGAACGCCCGACGCCGGTGATCAGCTTGACAGCCTCAGTCACCATCAGCGAACCCACAGCTGCGCAGAGCATGCCAAAGACGCCGCCTTCGCCGCAGGAGGGTACGGAGCCCGCGGGCGGGGCCTCCGGGTAGAGGTCGCGGTAGGTGGGGCCGTGCTTTTCCCAGAAGACGCTGACCTGGCCGTCGAAGCGGAAGATCGAACCCCAGACATACGGTTTGCCCAGGATTGCCGCGGCGTCGTTGACCAGGTAACGGGTGGCGAAGTTGTCCGCCCCGTCCAGGATCAGGTCGTAGTCCGCGAACAGCTCCAGGGCGTTGGAGGCATCCAGCCTGACGTTGTGCAGCCGGACGTCCACCAGGGGGTTCAGCGCGGCAATGGCGTCCCGGGCGGATTCGATCTTGGGCCGTCCCACGTCCGCCACACCGTGGACCACCTGGCGCTGCAGGTTGCTAAGGTCAACGTCGTCGTCGTCGATGATTCCCAGGGTCCCCACGCCGGCGGCAGCCAGGTACAGCAGGGCTGGCGAGCCCAGTCCCCCGGCACCGATGACAAGGACCTTGGCATTCTTCAAGCGCCGCTGACCCACCGCACCGATCTCCGGAATGATGAGATGCCGGGAGTATCGCTCCACCTCGGCCGGAGTCAGCTCGCCGGCGGGCTCAACCAGCGGACTAAGCGAGACAGAGGAATCATTTGCGGTCAAAGTCGAAGCCATACTTCAATGTATGCCCCGAGATACCGCCCGGTCATATTACCGCGCAGTATTGTGTAAATAACGGCAAGGGAAAGTAGGGTAACTGTGGTCCATGAAACGCGGGCTGACCGGGCGTCAGGCGGGGAACCTCCCGCACCTCCACGCACAGCAGGCCAGCGGTCCGCCAGGCTCCCCCGGGACGAACGCCGGGCCCAGCTCCTCGCGGCGGCCCAGGAGGTTTTTGTCGCCAACGGCTACCATGGGGCCGCGATGGACGAGATTGCCGAAACGGCCCACGTAAGCAAGCCCGTGCTGTACCAGCATTTCCCATCCAAACGGGAGCTCTACCTTGCGCTGCTGGACAGCCATCTGACCTCACTGACAGACCGGATGCTCGGCGCCCTGAACTCCACCTCGGACAATGACGAACGCGTCCACGCCGTGATGCGGGCGTACTACCGCTTTATCGCCAGCGACGACCAGGCCCACCGCCTGGTCTTCGAATCGGACCTTATTAATGACCCGGATGTCAGTTCCCGGCTGGAGACTTTCAACAAAACCTTCGCGGACGCCGTCGCCCGCGTCATTGCCGAAGACACCAAACTGCCGCCCCTGGAGGCGCAACTGTTGGGCCGCGGGCTGGCTGGAATGGCGCAGGTCAGCGCCCGGTATTGGCTGGAAACGGACGGGGATCTGGACCTCGACGTGGCCAGCGACCTCATTTACCGTTTAGCTTGGCGCGGAATTTCCCGCTTCCCTAAAGAGTCCTAGACTACAAATAAGAGAACCGAAGAAACTTCGATTGGCTGGGAGGCCCCCTTTTGGAAATTAAGATCGGCATTCAGAACATTGGCCGCGAAATCGTGCTGGAATCGGCTCAGGATGCTGACGCCGTAGCTACGATCGTTGAAGAAGCCATCACCAAGGGCACCGATCTCCGCCTGACGGATGACAAGGGACGCATCATCATTGTCCCCGGCAACGCCCTGGGCTACGTGGAAATCGGTGCCGAAGAGGCCCGCAAGGTCGGTTTCGGCCAGTTCTAGCACGCACGCCGGGCCACCGCCGATGGCGGTGGCCCGCTGCATTCCGAGGGAGATCCCATGCTTTCGCTGACCATCGTTGTCCTGGCCACGGCCGCCGCCGGCTTCGTTGTCTGGGCCAATGACAAACGCCACGCCAGGTACGGCACGGGGCTGCCCGCCGGCGTCGCCGTCGCGGTGGGTGCGGTCAGTTGGATCCTCCTCATCACGGCGGGCTTTGGCTACTTGCCCGGTCTGACCTGGATTCCGTGGGTCCTGCCAATGGTCCTGGGCACTGCGGCGGCCATCGGCGCTGTCATCTACCTGGGCCGGACGCGCGAACGTCACGACATACAGCGGCTCACACAGGCCCTGAAGTTGTAGCCACCCGTTTCAGGTGTTCCACTGGGCCTCGGGCTGCGCAGTCGCGCCGGCCTGGCCGGCCGCTTCGCTGGCTGCCGCCGCTGCAGCGGCGTCCCGCTCAGTGACTTCGCCCCCGGCGTCGTGCGAGGTGTAGCGGATGAACACCCGGTTGTAGCGCCATTCCAGGTCGGGGTGGTGGTTCTGCGCTTCCGCGAGGCGTCCGACGGCGGCAATCAGCTCAAGTGCTGCGGCCGCCGTCGGCGTTTTATACATCGTGACGAGCCCGCCCAGCCGGTACCGCCAGTCAGGCAGCCCGGCCAGGACAGCGTCAAGCCGTTCGCGGGTGAGGACGTCTTTTTTGCCGGCCACAGCGGACTCCTAGGTTGGTTCTGTGAGCCCGACCCGGCAGACGGCAGCGGGCGCCGGGCTAAAGGAATTCGGCCCGGTTTTCCATCGCCGATGATGCCAGGGCGTGCTCGCGGCGCGGAATCCTGCCGGCCGCTTTCGCCAGCCTACCGGCGATGACGGCGTGTTTGAAGGCCGCCCCCATCAACGCCGGGTTCTGGGCCCGGGTCACGGCGGTGGCCAGCAGCACGGCATCACAACCCAGCTCCATGGCAAGCGCCGCGTCGGACGCCGTGCCAATGCCCGCGTCCAGCACCACGGGCACCGACGCGCGCGAGACGATCAGTTCGATGTTGTGGGGGTTGAGGATCCCGAGGCCAGTGCCGATCGGGGCGCCCAGCGGCATGACGGCGGCGGCCCCAAGGTTCTCCAGCCGCAGGGCGAGCACGGGATCATCGTTCGTGTAGGCGAACACCTTGAACCCCCGGTTCACAAGTTGTTCGGTGGCGTCCACGAGCTCGACGGCGTCCGGCAGCAGGGTCTGTTCATCGGCGATGACTTCCAGTTTGACCCAGTCCGTTTCCAGCGCTTCGCGCGCCAGTTCCGCCGTCATCACCGCGTCCCGGGCGGTGAAGCAGCCAGCCGTGTTGGGCAGGACCCGGATCCCGTGGTCCACCAGGAGCTGGAAGAGTGAGCCTGACTCTTTCGGTGAATAACGCCGCATGGCCACCGTGGTCAGTTCGGTGCCGGACGCCACGAGGGCGGCGCCCAATCCGTCGAGACTCGGAGCTCCACCGGTGCCCATGATCAGGCGGGAACCAAACTCCACGCCGTCGATCACCAGCCGGTCCGTGTCTGCTGGGTGGTTTCCTGTGCTGATGCTGCTGGTTACTGGCATGGTGTCAGCCTCCCTGGACTGCGGTGACCAGTTCAACGGTGTCACCTTCGGCGAGTGCCGTGGCATACCACTGGCTGCGGGGTACTACGTCTGAGTTGTGGGCAACGGCCACGCCGAGTTTCTGTCCATCAGTGGCCTGGCCGTTCGCTGCGAGGGGACGGCCCGTGATCTCCGTGACGAGTGTGGTGATGGAGGCGTCGTCGGCCACGGCATGCTGCGCGCCGTTGAGAGTGATATTCATGCTGTTTCCTTAGTCGATTGAAAGGTTGTTCGAGGCTGGCTGGAGAACCTGGCCGGGCTGAGGGCGTGCCACCGGTGATCCTCCCTGCCGTCCAGCAGGTCCCGGCAGATGGCCGCCGCCGCTGGAGCCAGCAGCACGCCGTGGCGGAAGAATCCGGTGGCAATGATCAGCCCGGCGATGTGTCCGACACCGGGCCGGGAGTCGGGTACACGGCCGAGCAGGGGTGCGTTGTCCGGCGTCGCGGGGCGCGCCCGCGCGGTACATTCCAGGAGCTCCAGCTCGGCGACGGCGGGCAGCAGGGCCTGTGCGTCGCGGAGCAACTGGTAGACGCCGCCTGCGGAGACGGCAGTGCTCGGCGTGATGGTGTGTGAAAAGGCAGTGCTCGGCGTGATGGGGCCCGGCAAGGCAGGGTCCGACACGGCGGCGTCCGGGATGGCGGACAGTGCATCCTCCCGCTGGGTTGCGCCGATCACCACGGTGTCGTCCTGCCGCGGGACGATGTAGACCGGCACCCCGTGGACCAGGCCGCGGACGGTGGAGGTGACCAGCGGACGCAGGTGCCGCGGTACGGCGAGGCGCAGGATGTCGCCGTACACAGGGCGGAGAGGCAAGCGCAGCCCGTCCGGCAATCCTTCCAGCGCAGCCGCCTGCAGGCCGTTGGCCACAATGGTCTCTCCCGCAGTGACTGTGCCGCCGTTGGCCAGCTTCACCCCGCTGACGCGTCCGGCATCCCAGAGTAGGGCTTCGGCCCGGTGCCCGACGGCGAACCCGCCGCGGGCGCCGTCCACAGCGGTTCCGGCGCCGGGTTCGTGGCTGGCCAGGACCTGCTGCAGGGACGCCACCAGCTTCCGCGGATCCACCTGGTGGTCCGCCGGGATTTCCAAGGCGCAGGAAATCGCCGGGCTGAGGAGCGGCTCCCTCATCCGTGCTTCCCGGACGGTCAGCGGTTCCACCACCAGGCCGCTGGCCTGCTGCACGGTCCGCAGGTCCATCAGCGCGCGGCGGTCCGCGGCATCGGCACCGACGGCGAGGGTCGGCGTCGTCAGGTAGCCGGTATCCCCCGCCCCGGCCCCGGCGAGGTGGGCTGCGAAGGCGGGCCAGAGGCCGGAGGATTCGAGCATCAGCTCCAGAAGGTCTTCCTCCTGGTAGTGCAGTTCGCTGACGGGCGCGAGCATGCCGGCTGCCGCCCAACTGGCCCCGGAGCCGGGTGCATCATCGATCAGGACCACGGAGCGGCCGGAGCGCCGCACTTCCCAGGCGATCCCGTGGCCAATGACGCCGCCGCCAATGACAGCTACGTCGGCGTGGCAGAAATCGGGACTGCCTGCTGGCTCGGAAGGCGGGCTGGCTGGTGCACTGGCTGGCGGGCTGGCGGGTGCGCCGCTGGATGGGGAGAGCATGTGTTTCCTTCCCTACGCCGGTACTAGCCGGATCAGGTCAAGCGGTCGGCTCTGGTGCCCTCTCAGCCCGGCCGCTTTGTGACGGCTGCAACGGGCTCCCGCAGTACTCACCCAGTTTAGGGGAACTAGGGTAGTTTCCATGAACGCACACTCCGCTCCCGCTACCCCTCCCAGCCACTCCGCCCAGATACCGCCGGAGGCGTCCAGCAACGGCCTGCCCACCAGCGCCAGGTTGTACCTGTGCACCGATGCCCGCCGGGACCGCGGGGACTTCGCGGAATTTGTGGACGCGGCGTTTGCCGGCGGGGTGGACATCATCCAGCTCCGCGACAAGGGGATCGAGGCCGCCGAGGAGCTGGAACTGTTGGCGGTGCTCCAGGCAGCCGCCGCCCGGCACGGCCGTCTCTGGGCCGTCAATGACCGCGCCGACATCGCCATGCTGACGGGCGCGCCCGTCTTCCATATCGGGCAGAAGGACCTGCCCGTGGCATCGGCCCGCACTCTGCTCGGTGCCGGAGCCACCGTGGGGCTCTCCACCCACACTACCGAACAGATCGAGGGCGCCATCCGGATGTCCGCAACGGTGACTGCCGACGGCGGCCTGGACTACTTCTGCGTCGGACCGGTGTGGGCTACCCCCACCAAACCCGGCCGGGCCGCCGTCGGCCTCGACCTGGTGCGCTATGCAGCGGAGGCAGTCCGCGCCGCCGGCGGCGCCCAGGCCACACTGCCCTGGTTTGCGATCGGCGGCATCGATTTGAGCAACGTTGAGCAGGTGGTGGAAGCCGGGGCAAGCAGGATAGTTGTGGTGCGAGCCATCACGGAAGCCGCCGACCCCGCCGCAGCGGCCGGCGCCCTCGTGGTCGCCCTGGACGCCGCCGCATCCTAAGAAACCTGCGCGCAGCGGGGCGGGGCGTGCACGATCCATGGAAATCGGGCTAACCTGACTTTCGTGTCACATCATCGGCTGGCCCCCAATGTCCGCGAGCAGACCAACGCCCTCGCGGCAGCGCTGAGTGCCCTGCGGACCGAACTGGAACTGCCGGGCCCCTACCCTGCAGAGGCGGTCCGCGACGCCGAGGCAGCAGTGGCAGCCCACCAGCTCCCCGCCGCGGACCTGACGGACGTTGAGTTCCTGACGATCGATCCGGCGTCGTCCACGGACCTGGACCAGGCGCTTTCCATCGAACGTGCCGGCGCCGGCTACCGGGTGCTTTATGCCATCGCTGATGTGCCCTCTTTTGTCCGCCCCGGCGGCAGCCTGGATGCCGAAACCCGCCGCCGCGGCCAGACGTTCTACGCCCCGGACGGCCGCATCCCCTTGCACCCTGAAGTCATCAGCGAACAAGCCGGCAGCCTCCTGGCCGATCAGCTGTGCGCTGCATTTGTTTGGGACTTCGGGCTGGACGACGCCGCCCAGGTTTCGACCGTCACCGTCCAGCGGGCCACGATCCGCAGCCGGGCCAAGCTGGACTACAAGGGCGTCCAGGCCGACATCGATGCCGGCACAGCCAACCCCGTGCTGCAGCTCCTGAGGGAAGTGGGGCTCAAGCGCGTTGAACTGGAGCGGCAGCGCGGCGGTGCCAGCCTGAACATGCCGGAGCAGGAGATCGTGCAGACCCCCGACGGCGGCTACCGGATTGCAGCGGCGCCGCAGCTCCCGGTGGAAGACTGGAATGCACAGATTTCCCTCATGGCGGGCATGGCGGCGGCCAAGCTGATGCTGACGGGGAAAGTAGGCATCCTGCGGACCATGCCCGCCCCGGACGAGCGCTCCCTCAGGCATTTCAGGCTCCAAACCGTGGCCCTGGGCAAGGCATGGGATGGGAAAACCAGCTATGGCGAGTACCTTCGCAGCCTCGATCCCACCGAGCCGCGGCAGTTGGCCATCCTGCACTCCGCCGGAATGCTGTTCCGCGGCGCAAGTTACACCGCCTTTGATGGCACTGTTCCTGAGGACGCCATCCAGTCCGCCATCGGCGCCGCCTATGCCCACACCACGGCGCCCCTCCGGCGGCTTATCGACCGCTTTGTCCTGGTGATCTGCGAGGCCCTGAGCAACGGCCGGCCGGTGCCTGGCTGGGCGCGGGAAGCCCTGCCCACCCTGCCGGAAATCATGGCTGGCTCGGACCAACTGGCTGCCCGGATGGAGCGCATGGCGCTGGACACCGTGGAGGCCGCACTTCTGGTCAACCACATCGGCCAGGAGTTCGATGCGATTGTCATTTCCGGGTCCAAGCCGCAGAAGGATAACGGGAACGGAAAGAACGGCAACGGAAACGGAAACGGGCGGGGCGGAGCCGGCAAAAACGGCAACGGCCCCTCGGGGATCATCCAGATCTCCGAGCCAGCCGTGACCGCCCGCTGCGCAGGCGACCTCGAGTCCGGAACCAAGGTCCGGGTCCGCCTGATCTCCTCCGACATCGCCGCCCGCGAGGTCCACTTCGAGTTGCTGTCCTGAACTGACTGGGCACTCCCCTGAGGGGCAAGGCCGGAATTCCATGTCCGTACGGCTAGACTGAAGTAGTAGAAATGGATGCCCGGTCGTTGATTTCCTTGATTTTGGATTCAACAAGCCCGCCCCTACGCGATCTTGAGATAGACCCGCTGGTCACCAGTGCCAGCATTTAGATAGCCCGCGATCGGCTTCCACTGGATTTGCTTGCGCGCCCGAGCGTGCTCCGGTACGGCCTCGTTGGCCAGCCGTTGAGCAGGCAGCGCCAATGCCCAAATGAATAAGGAAACTCACCTGTGAGTGAATTGCATACCCACCAGATCCTGACTGACGATTCCGGCATCGAAACGATCGAACCCGAAGAGACCATCATCTCGGACGAGAAGCCGCACGAAATCGAGGAGAAATCCTTCGCCGACTACAACGTCCGCGCCGATATCGTCGAGTCCCTGGCAGACGCCGGGATCACCCACCCGTTCCCCATCCAGGCCATGACCCTGCCCGTAGCCCTCGCAGGCCACGACATCATCGGCCAGGCCAAGACAGGCACCGGCAAGACCCTCGGCTTCGGCATCCCCGCGCTGCAGCGCGTGGTGGGACCGGATGACGCCGGCTTCGACAAGCTCGCCGTTCCCGGTGCACCGCAGGCCCTTGTCATCGTGCCGACCCGCGAACTGGCCGTCCAGGTTGCCAACGACCTTCAGACCGCGTCGCGGAAGCGCAACGCCCGCATCACCACCATCTACGGCGGCCGTGCGTACGAGCCCCAGGTGGAGGCTTTGCAGAAGGGGGTCGAGATTGTGGTGGGAACCCCCGGCCGCCTCATCGACCTGTACAAACAGAAGCACCTGAGCCTCAAGAACGTTAAGACCGTCATCCTGGACGAGGCCGACGAAATGCTGGATCTGGGCTTCCTCCCGGACGTGGAAACGCTTATTGCCGGTACGCCGGGAGTCCGCCAGACCCTGCTTTTCTCCGCAACCATGCCGGGCCCGGTCATCGCGATGGCCCGCCGCTACATGACGCAGCCCACCCACATCCGGGCAGCTGATCCCGAAGACGAGGGCCTCACCAAGCGCGACATCCGCCAACTCATCTACCGTGCCCACAGCATGGACAAGATCGAAGTTGTTTCCCGCATCCTGCAGGCCCGCGGCCGTGGCCGCACCATCATCTTCACCAAGACCAAGCGCACGGCAGCCAAGGTGGCCGAAGAACTGCTGGACCGCGGTTTCGCCGCTGCCGCCATCCACGGTGACCTGGGCCAGGGCGCCCGCGAGCAGGCGCTCCGTGCGTTCCGTAACAACAAAGTGGACGTGCTCGTGGCCACCGACGTCGCTGCCCGCGGGATCGACGTGGATGACGTCACGCACGTCATCAACTACCAGTGTGTTGAAGACGAAAAAATCTACCTGCACCGCGTGGGCCGCACGGGCCGTGCCGGCAACAAGGGGACAGCCGTGACCTTTGTTGACTGGGACGACATGCCGCGCTGGGGCCTGATCAACAAGGCCCTGGGCCTGAGCGTTCCGGAACCCGTGGAGACTTACTCTTCGTCCCCGCACCTGTATGAAGAGCTGGACATCCCGGCAGGCACCAAGGGCCGGTTGCCCCGCAACAAGCGCACGCTCGCCGGTGTAGATGCCGAAGTCCTGGAGGACCTGGGCGAAACCGGCAAGAAGAACACGCGCTCAAGCGGACGCGACAGCGGACGCGACAGCGGACGCGACAGCGGACGCGACAGCGGACGCGACAGCGGACGCGACAGCGGACGCGACAGCGGACGCGACGGCGGACGCGACGGCGGACGCGACAGCAACCGTTCAGGAGGCCGTGACAACAGCAGCCGCCGCAGCGCTTCCGAGGGTGGACGCTCAGGCGACCGCCGTCGTCGTACGTCCGATGCCGACACCGCGGGCACCGGACCTGCCGCCGAACCGGCCGTGGCCGCCCCGGCCGAAGTGGACCAGTCACGGACGCGCCGCAGCCGGACCCGCACCCGCCGCCGCAACGGCGAAGTAGTGGCAGGAGCCGACACCGGCTCCCAGCCCGGCAACGTAGAGGCCTAACAGCCTCGATGACTGACACCGTCTGGGCGCCGGACGGCAGCAACCTGGTGGTTCACGCGGATAACGCGGAGTTCCTCCCCTCGCTGCCGGACGGCGCCTTCACACTCATTTACGTGGACCCGCCGTTCAACACCGGCAGGGTCCAGAAGCGCCAGGAAACCCGGATGGTGCTGAACACCGACGGTGAAGGCGACCGCGTGGGCTTCAAGGGCCGCTCCTACGACACGATCAAGGGCGCCCTGCACCGCTACGATGACGCGTTCAGCGATTACTGGTCCTTCCTGGAACCACGGCTGGTGGAGGCCTGGCGGCTGCTCGCTGACGACGGCACGCTCTACCTGCACCTGGACTACCGGGAAGTGCATTACGCCAAGGTCATGCTGGATGCCATCTTCGGCCGTGCGTGCTTCCTGAACGAGATCATCTGGGCCTACGACTACGGCGCCCGCGCCAAATACCGCTGGCCCACCAAACACGACAACATCCTCGTGTACGTCAAGAACCCGTCGAAGTACCACTTCGACAGCGCCGAGGTTGACCGGGAGCCCTATATGGCACCGGGCCTGGTGACGCCTGCCAAGCGGGAGCTCGGGAAACTGCCCACGGACGTCTGGTGGCACACCATCGTCTCCCCCACCGGCAAGGAAAAGACCGGCTACCCCACACAGAAGCCCGAGGGGCTCATCCGCCGTGTGGTGGCCGCGTCCAGCCGTCCCGGTGACTGGTGCCTGGACTTCTTCGCCGGGTCCGGAACGCTCGGGGCCGTGGCCGCCAAGCTCGACCGCAAGTTCGTGTGCGTGGACCAGAACCAGCCCGCCATCGATGTCATGGCCAAGCGGTTGGGTGACAAGGCGTCCTTCACGTCCTTCCCACCCAACTGACTCGCATCAAACGTCGCCAAAACGCGCTTTCACGACGTTAACTGCGAGTCAGTTGGGTCAGGGCGCAGCTCAGGGGCGAACGACAGCGGTACCTGTTCCCAGCTCTTCGATTCGGGCCAGCACCTCCGCCGTAGTGAGATTCTCGCCGAGCAGGTTGGGTTTGCCGGTGCCGTGGTAATCCGAAGACCCCGTAATCAGCAGCCCGTGCCTGGCCGCAAGGCCGCGCAGGAACTTGCGGCCTTCCTCGGGATTGTCGCGGTGCTCGATCTCCACGCCCGCCAGACCGGCGTCGATCATCTCCTGGTAAACCTGCTCCCCCACGATGCGGCCGCGGGCGGACGCCACAGGATGGGCAAACACGGGGACGCCGCCGGCCGCGCAGACAAGTTCGACGGCGGTTGCCGGGTCGGGTGCGTAGTGCTGGACAAAGTAGCGCGAATGCGAGGTAAGGATGGAGGCGAAAGCCTCCGAGCGGTCCGAAACCACGCCCGCAGCAACCAGGGCATCAGCGATGTGCGGCCGGCCCAGTGTCGCTCCGGGGGCCACATGGTGGATGACGTCATCCCAGGTCAGCGGGTAGTCCTCGGCGAGCAGCGTCACCATCCGTTCTGCCCGGGTGAGGCGCGCGTCCTTGGCCTTGGTGATTTCCGCCAGCAGTCCCGGATGCGCAGGATCGTGCAGGTAGCTCAGCAGGTGCACACTGATGCCCTGCTCCGTCCGGCAGGACACTTCCATTCCCGGAACCAGGGCAACCCCGTGATCCAACGCCGCGCGGGACGCCTCGGCCCAGCCGTCCGTGGAGTCATGATCGGTCAGGGCAACCACGTCCAGGCCCGCCTTGGCCGCAGAGGCCATAACGTCAGCAGGGGTTTCCGTGCCGTCGGAAACGTCGGAGTGGGCATGCAGGTCAATCCTCACCTGCCCAGCCTAGTTGACAGGGTCGGCCCGGGCATTGGCCCAAGCCTCGCTGCTGGTGAGACGATGGTGCCGTGAACGATGCCGAAAACACCCTGACCTCTGCTTCCCAGCCCCTCGACGAGCGCGTCAACAACCGCTCGCAGCGGCCCAGTTCCGATGCCTTCAAGGCATTTATGGCCAGCAACTGGGCGCCCACCGGCCAGCAGCTGCCGACCCGCGACGCCGTGGCCAACTACGCAGCGGCCAGGCGCAAAGCCATCTCCGACCAGTTCAAAGGTGAACGCCTGGTCATCCCTGCCGGCCCGCTGAAAGTCCGCTCCAACGACTGCGACTACCGCTTCCGCCCGCACTCCGGCTTTGCGCACCTCACCGGCCTTGGCCTTGACCATGAGCCGGACGCTGTCCTCATTCTGGAGCCGGCCGGCGAAGGAAAGGGCGACGGCGGCGGGCACCACCGTGCCACGCTCTACTTCCGCCCGCTGGCCGGCCGGGATACGGAACAGTTCTACGCCGACTCCCGGTCCGGTGAGTTCTGGATCGGCACCCGCCCCACGCTCGCTGAGTTCGAAGCCCGGCTGGGGCTGCCCACCGCCCATATCGATGGACTTGAAACGGCGATCACCCGGAATGTGGGTGCCCCGGAGATCGGTGGCATCTCCGTCCGCCTTGTCCGCAAAGTGGACGAGAACATCGACGCCCTTGTGGACACGGCCCGCTACAACACTGCCAAGGATCCGGACAACCTGGACCTCGCCGTCCTGGATGCATTGGACGAAAAGCTTTCCGAAGCCCTGTCCGAACTCCGCCTCCTGAAGGACGAATGGGAAGTGGAGCAGATGATGACGGCGGTGGCAGCCACCGCCGAGGGCTTTGTGGAAGTGGTTAAGTCCCTGCCCCGCGCCCTGACGCACGCCCGCGGTGAACGCGTTGTGGAAGGCGCCTTTTTCGCTCGGGCCCGCGAAGTCGGCAATGAACTCGGCTACGACACCATCGCCGCCGCCGGCAATAACGCCACCGTGCTGCACTGGACGCGGAACACCGGCCGGATCAACGCCGGCGAACTGCTGCTGCTGGATGCCGGCGTTGAGGCCGACTCACTGTACACCGCGGACGTCACCAGGACCCTGCCGGCCAACGGCACGTTCACAGACATCCAGCGCAAGGTCTACGAAGCGGTCCTGGACGCGGCCGACGCCGGCTTTGCTGCTGCCCAGCCGGGCACCAGGTTCCGGGACATCCACACTGCCGCCACCACGGTCCTGGCCGAACGCCTTGCCGAGTGGGGGCTGCTCCCCGTCAGCGTTGAGGAAGCCATCAGCCCCGAAGGCCAGCAGCACCGGCGCTGGATGCCGCACGGTACCAGCCACCACCTCGGCCTTGACGTACACGACTGCGCCCAGGCCAAGCGGGAACTCTACCTCGACGGCATCCTCACGGCCGGAATGGTCTTCACCATCGAACCTGGCCTGTACTTCAAGGACGAAGACCTGGCCATCCCGGCCGCGTACCGCGGAATCGGCGTGCGGATCGAGGACGACATCCTGATGACTGCCGACGGCCCGGTCAACCTCAGCGCAGCGCTCCCCCGCAGGGCCGACGACGTCGAATCCTGGATGGCAGGCATCTACACCGAGGCGAAGCACGCCCTGGCCAACAGGGGCACCGTCTGACGAAAGGCGGGTGCTTTGCCCGCTGAGGCACAGTACCCGCCTCTCCACTCCAAACGGACAAGCTCTGATAACAGTTTTTGGCAATCGCTTGCCACGATTTGATGCTCGTGAATAGGCTATGCCCGGAGAGAGAAAATCGTAGCCTGTCATTCAGTCTCGGATCTCTGCCGCAATGTAACTCTTCAAAGGAGAAGTCTCATGGGTATGTCCAAACCACGTCGCCTCGGTGCTGTTGCCGCAGCGACTATTTCCGTCCTGATGCTTGCCGCGTGCGGCGGATCCGGCGGGTCAGGCGGTTCTACCTCTGGCGCCACGGGCGGCAAGGTGGACGGTACCGGCAAAACGCTCAACGTCCTGATGAACGTAACGGCGCAGTATCCCCAGGAGCAGCAGGCCTGGTTCAAGGAAATGAGCACCAAGTTCAAGGCGGAAACCGGAGCCGACATCCAGTGGGAGACGTTCGCTACCGCCAACGACGAGATGACCCGCATCCAGACCTCTGTGGTCTCGGGCCAGGGCCCCGACGTTTATGGTCTGGGCACCACTTTTACTCCCACGGCGTTCTCCACCGGGGCATTCGTGAAGCTGGGTGACAACGAATGGAACCAGCTCGGCGGCAAGGAGAAGTTCGTTCCCGCCGCGCTGGGCATTTCCGGCCCCGATGGGAACAACCAGATCGGCATCCCCTTCGTGAGCCGGCCGTTCGTGATGGCCTACAACACCGAACTGCTGGCCGCCGCCGGCATTGAGAAGCCCGCCACTACCTGGGATGAATTTACCGAGCAGGCCAAGAAGCTCACCAAGGGCGACCAGTACGGTGTTGCAGTGGCCTACAAGGACAATTTCGACCCCTGGAAGTACATCTGGGGAATGTCCATCCAGGCAGGCAACCCCATCATTGATGGCAGCAAGGTTCGCCTCGATGACCCCAGCACCAAGAAGGCCTACGAAACCTACTTTGGCTGGGTGACTAAAGACAAGGTAGTGGACCCCGCTTCCGTCGGCTGGGCCAACCCGCAGGCCCTGGCCGCTTTCGCTGCAGGCAAGGCAGCCTACTTCCCCATGACCTCGCCGCTCTCCATCCCTGCGCTGGATGCCTCTGCTGTCAAGGGCAAGTACAAGTACGCCCTGATGCCCACCGTCCCGCCGGGCCAGAAGTCCAATCCTTCCGGTGGCAAGCCGGCTGCCAGCATCCTGTCCGGTGACAACCTCGTGGTGGCTGACTACTCGAAGCAGAAGGATCTCGCCTTCGCCTTCATCAAGATGATCACCGAAAAGGATGTTCAGCTCAACTACTTCAAGGTCTTCGGCCAGCTTCCCGCCAGCCAGGCAGCGGCAAAGGAGCTTGCCAGCAACGAGATGCTTGCACCGGCCCTTGACTCAGGTGCCAAATCCGTGGCCACCCCGTTCAGCGGCGCCTGGGGCGATGTCCAGCTCTCCCTGACAAACGTGGTAGTCCAGTCCATTCCCGACCTTTCGGCCGGCGCAGTCAGCGATGCCAACCTCACCCAGCGGCTCAAGGACGAACAGGCCAAGTCCCAGACGGCCCTGGACCGGGCGAAGAAGTAAGACCGACCGAACAACTGCGGAAGGTTACGGAAAATGGCAAGCAGCGTCACCGAGCCCCGGCCGTCGGACAGCAGTCCGACCGCCGGGGCGGCCGCCGGACCCGGCGAACCCATCCCCAGCGGGAAGCGCCGTAAAGGGCTGAGCGAAAAGAACAGACCGTTGTGGCTGCTGATACCCGGCGGCCTCCTGATGACGCTTGTCATCCTTATCCCGTTGGCCATCGGTATCTGGATGTCCCTGATCGACCTTGATCAGTACACCCTGCGCCGGTGGGTCAGTGCCGAATTCATCGGCATCCAGAACTACATCGAAGCAGCCACGAGCAGTGACTTGCTCCGCTCCATCTGGCTTTCCGTTTCCTTCGCGGTGATTTCCACGGTGGTCACTATCCCGCTGGGGGTGGCCGCCGCCGTCGTCACGCAGAACGCCTACCGTGGCCGCGCGCTGGTGCGATCAGTCTTCCTGATCCCTTATGTGCTGCCGTCCTTCGTGGTGGCCAGCGTGTGGCGGACCATGCTGCAGCCGGACGGCATCGTGAATGTGACGCTGACCAATATCGGCCTGGATGGCGGGCTGTGGCTCAACGGCCCGAACTCATACTGGACCCTGGTGTGGGTGGAGATCTGGGCGGCTTGGCCGTTCATCTATCTGTTGGCGCTGTCCGGCCTCCAGGCAGTTGACCACGAGGTCCATGAGGCGTCCGCGCTGGACGGGGCACTCTGGTGGAACAAGCTGCGCTACGTGATCTTCCCGTACCTCCAGGGTCCCGTCTCGCTCGCTTTCCTGCTTGCCACGTTGAACCACATCAACAACTTCACCCTCCCCTACGTCCTGTTCGGGGCGCCGGCCCCATCGGACGTGAATGTGCTTCCGATACTGGTCTATGTCACCAGCTTCCAGAGCTTCCGGTTTGGCCTCAGCGCCGCCATGGCAGTCGTTTCGTTGATACTGATCGCCATTCCGCTGTTCATCTATCTGCGCGCTGTGCGGCTTGACGTGCACGAGGGAGGAAAGAAATGACCATCGACGCAGCAAACCCAATCGAGCGGCAGGCGAAACAGCCCACCCGGCGTGATGCCGCCCTGGAGGTCACCCGCCTCATGCCGCGGCCGTTGCTGGCCATCATCACCGTCCTGCTCTGCGCCCTAGTCCTGATCCCCATCCTGTACATTTTCCTGGCTTCCCTGAACACAGACGTGGGCGTCGCCAGCGGCGAGTTCTGGCCGAGCAGCTTTTCGTTGGACAGCTACAACAAGATCTGGGATTCCGTGGGCCTGGCGAAAGCCATCGGGAACAGCCTGATCGTTTCCGGGGCCACGGCAGTGGTCTCCGCCCTGATGGCCATCGGCACCGCCTACGTCCTGGTCCGGTTTGAGTTCATGGGACGCCTGACGGTGCTGCGCGGCCTGCTGGGCCTCCAGTCCATCCCGGGAACCCTCATGCTGCTCCCGGTGTTTGTGCTGTTCTCCTCTGCCGGAACCTACTTGGGTGTGACCGTTATCGGAACCCTGTGGGGCCTGTTTATCGCGTACCTGACGTTCGCGCTGCCGTTCTCAACCTGGGTGATGGTCACGTATCTTCGTGGACTGCCGCGGGAACTGGAGGAGGCTGCGCGCATCGATGGTGCCTCCAACCTCGGAATCCTCTTCAGGATCATCATTCCGCTCAGCTGGCCCGGAATCATCGTCTCGGCCATCTTCGCCTTCCTGCTGGGCTGGAATGACGTCCTGTTCGCGTCGGTGTTCACCCGGCCGGACACCCACACCGCGGCAGTTGCACTGCAGGTTTTCGCATCCGCTGTTGAAGGCGGGGCCATCCCCGTGTATTCGCAGATGATGGCGGCATCACTGGTCTGTGCCGTCCCAGTGGTGGTGCTGTATTTCATGTTCCAGAAGTACCTCGTGGGCGGCCTGACGGCCGGCAGCGTCAAATAGCCGGGGAAACCTTCCGGGCAAAAGAACTCCGTCCGAACCCGGCCATCGCCAGGTTCGCCCGGAGTTCTTTTTTGTGCCTCTTATGGCTTCGCGCAGGCCCGGTGTCGTGCGTACCGACCACTCGCCTGTTCGTGGGCACCGGCCACGCGCCCTGCTGGGCGGCCCGCTCCTGTTCCGCCCCGCCAGAGCGTCCTGCGTCCCTTGGAACGTGAGCGCTTGGACGCGCCAGCGCATACGTCGCGCAGCCTCCTACGAGGCGGACTCCCCGCTGTCCCTGGCGGATTCATGCTGAGCCTGCGGCTGGCCCGAAGCAGGATGGCCTGCAGCAGGCTGGCCCGTAGCAGGCTGATCCCCGACGCGGACACCATACTGGGGGCGGCCGTCCGGAAGGTCGGGGTAGCGGACCGCTGCGACGGGGGCCGCGGCGGGCTGGGGCGCGGCCTCTGCTTGCCCGTCCTGCCCTGCGACTGCAGCATTGCCCTGGCCGGCGTCCTGGCCCGGAGCACCGGGGGCCGGAGCACCGGGGGCCGGAGTGCCAGTGCCCTGAGTGCCGGCGCCCTGCTGGCCGTAGGGGTCGTTCCAGCCTGAGGGGCGGACGGGTGCCTGGCCCTGCTGTTGTCCCGGCTGGCCGTACTGTTGTCCCGGCTGGCCGTACTGTTGTCCCGGCTGGCCGTACTGCGGGTTCTGGTAGCCCGATGGTGTGTACGGGGCGGCGGCCGCATCCGAGCGGGTCATGGGCAGCTGCTGGAGCAGGCGGCGTGCCTCGTGGGCGGCCTCCGCTGACACTACAACGTCGTAGTTGGTGGCCACCACTTGGCTGGTCGAGGTGAAGTCCCGCTTTCCGCGCTGCATGGCATAGGTGACGATGCCGAACAGCATAAAGAAGGCAGCACCCATCAGTACTGACGCCAGGATGGAGAAGTAGCCCGGCGATGGCGCGAAGAAGGACAGCATCACGCCGACGAACAAGCCGAACCACATACCGCTGAGCGCACCGGAAAGCGCCACGCGCGGGTAGCTGAGGCGGCCGGTCACCCTTTCCACCATCTTGAGTTCGTTGCCCACGATGGAAACCATCTGGACCGGGAACTGCTGGTCGGCGAGGTAGTCCACCGCCTTCTGGGCATCCAAGTAAGAGGTGTACGAGCCGACGGTGTCACCGGCAGGAACCGTGCGGGAGTCGTCCGGCCCGTTGGGGCCACCGGCCTTGGGAGCACCAAAAATGTTTGACATACTCCCATTCTTGCCCATCGGCATGTGTGCCGCCTGAAATTCAGCTAAAAGAGAGCAGACTCGGTAGCCTGTAGACGTGAGCACAAATCTTTCGCGCGTCTTTGTGGCCCGCCTTCTGGGTCTTGACGTCTTCGACCCCTTGGGCGACCGTCTGGGCCGGTTGCGCGATGTTGTGGTGCTCTCCCGCGGAAGCCGCGGCGCCCCGCACGTGGTGGGTATCGTCGTCGAAGTTCCCGGCAAGAAGCGCGTCTTTGTGCCCATGACCCGCATCACCTCGATAGACCAGACGCAGATCATCTGTACAGGGCTGGTCAACCTTCGGCGCTTTGAACAGCGCGGCGCCGAGACCCTGGTGGTTGCGGAAATGTTCGACCGCCGGGTCACGCTCCGCGACGGCAGCGGCGACGCCACCATCGAGGACATCGCTATGGACCAACACCGCTCCCGCGACTGGTTCGTGAGCAAGCTGTTCGTCCGCCGGGGACACTCGCTCTCCCCGCTGAGCCGGTTACGGCGGAACGAGACCATGATCATCGACTGGGCCGACGCCCTCCAGGGCGCCCGCACCGAGCCGCAGGCGGCCACGCAGTTCGTGGCCAACCACGAGGACCTGAAGCCCGCTGACTTTGCCGAAGCCCTGCAGGAGATGAGCGACAAACGCCGTTTCGAGGTGGCCAGCGAACTCCAGGATGAAAGGCTCGCCGACGTCCTGCAGGAGCTCCCCGAGGATGACCAGGTGGAAATCCTTTCCGCCCTTGATGTCCAGCGCGCCGCCGACGTCCTGGAAGAGATGGATCCCGACGACGCCGCCGACCTCCTCGGCGAGCTGCCTTCCGCCCAGGCGGAGCAACTGCTGCAGCTGATGGAACCCGAAGGCGCCGAGGACGTCCGGCGGCTCCTCGAATACGACGAGGACACAGCTGGTGGCCTGATGACGCCGGTTCCGGTCATCCTTCCCCCCGAGGCGACCGTTGCCGAGGCGCTGGCCCACGTCCGGCGCGAAGAGCTGTCCCCGGCTCTGGCGTCTTCCATCTTCATTGCCAGGCCACCGCTGGAGACGCCGACCGGCCGTTTCCTCGGCGTGGTGCACATCCAGCAGCTCCTGCGCTTCCCGCCGTTCGAGCCGTTGGGCAACCTGGTGGACAAAAACCTTGAGCCGTTGTCCGACCAGGCCCACATCAGCGAGGTAGCCCGGACCCTGGCAACCTATAACTTGAACTCCCTCCCCGTGGTCAACGACGACGGCCGCTTGGTGGGGGCGGTGACTGTTGATGACGTTTTGGATCACATGTTGCCGGACGACTGGCGCGCCTATGACGGCGAGGCCCCGATAAGAAGACTGGGAGGCCGCATTGGCTGACACCGGCGCCCCCAAGAATCCAGGGGCCCAGCGTGGCCAAGCGAAGGCGCCATCCAAGGGCGGCCTGGACACGCCCTTGAGCGGCCGCCAGCGCATCCTGCCGAAGTTCTCACCCAATCCGGATGCTTTTGGCCATGCCACTGAAGGCTTCGCCCGGTTCATGGGCACGCCCCAGTTCCTCGTCTACATGACAGTCTTTGTGGTGGTCTGGCTGGTCTGGAACACGTGGGCACCGGAGGCATGGCAGTTCGACTCCCGCCTGCTGGGCTATACCCTCCTGACCCTGATGCTCTCGCTGCAGGCCTCCTACGCGGCCCCGCTTTTGCTGCTTGCCCAGAACCGGCAGGACGACCGGGACAGGGTCTCACTCCAGCAGGACCGGCAGCGGGCAGAGCGCAACCTCTCCGACACCGAGTACCTCACCCGGGAGCTGGCTTCGCTGCGCATCGCCCTGCGCGAAGTGGCCACCCGCGATTACGTCCGGGCGGAACTGCGCTCGCTCCTGGAGGACATGCTCGAAGCCCAGGAGGAACTGCGGACCCATGATCCCGCGGGATCCGGCACCCACGAGTCGCCGCGTGACAAGGTCAAGGAGAAGCTGAAGGAAAAGCGTGACAAACAGCGGAACCCCCGCACGCAGCAGATTCCGAAGGTCAAACCAAGCCACGCAGCCAATCAACCAGCAGCCAGCGGCGCCGCCCCTCCCGTCCAGGACACCACCGCCGGCCCAAAGCACATCCCTACCCCCGAAAGCTGAGCCCTGCCCGAATGCGCACCACCCTGGAGCAGGCAGTCCACGCTGCGCTGGCTACCGTGATCGATCCTGAGCTGCGCCGTCCCATCACGGAACTGGGCATGGTGGATTCCGTGGACGTCACCCCTGAGGGCCGAGTCCGGCTGGCGGTCCTGCTCACCATCGCCGGCTGTCCCCTGCGGGACACCATTACGGCCGATTCCGAAAAGGCGCTGACCGCAGTTCCCGGCGTGACCGCCGTCGAGGTCGACCTGAAGGTGATGAACCAGGCCCAGCGGGATGCCCTGAAGGAGCAACTCCGCGGCGCCGGCGGCCGGCGTGGCATTCCGTTCAACGAGCCGGGGTCGCTGACCAAGGTCTTCGCTGTGGCCAGCGGAAAAGGGGGCGTGGGGAAGTCGTCCCTCACCGTGAACCTGGCGTGCGCCCTCGCCGCGCAGGGGCTGCGGGTGGGGATAGTGGACGCCGACGTCTATGGCTTCTCTGTTCCGGCGCTGATGGGCATCACGCAGGCTCCCACCCGTGTGGACGACATGATCCTGCCGCCGGTGGCCTACGGCGTCAAGGTGATCTCCATCGGCATGTTCGTCACCGGCAACCAGCCTGTCGCCTGGCGAGGCCCGATGCTCCACCGTGCCCTGGAGCAGTTCCTGACCGACGTCTACTTCGGTGACCTCGATGCCCTCTTCCTCGACCTGCCGCCCGGCACCGGCGACATCGCGATTTCCGTGGCCCAGCTACTGCCCAGGGCGGAGATCCTGGTGGTCACCACGCCACAGGCTGCAGCGGCCGACGTCGCCGAGCGCGCCGGCGCCATCGCCACCCAGACGGGGCAGTCCGTGGCCGGCGTCATCGAAAACATGTCCTACCTGGAAATGCCCGACGGCGGGCGGATGGAACTGTTCGGAAGCGGCGGCGGGGCGGTCCTCGCCGAAAGGCTTACCGCGACAGTGGGGGCGGACGTTCCGCTACTGGGACAAATTCCGCTGGACATCCTGCTGCGGGAGGGCGGCGACGCCGGAGCGCCCATTGTGCTCAGCGGGCCGGAGACTCCGGCGGCCCTTGCCTTGACCGCGATAGCCGGCAAACTTGCAGCCAAACCACGTGGCCTGACAGGACTGAAGCTGGGGCTGCAGCCGCGCTGACAGCTATGCGGGCTAGGTGGCCTCGGAGTCGAACGGGGCGGCTGTGCCCGGCGGCAGCGTCTGCACCACGCGTTCCGGCCGGAAGGCTGCTGCAGGCGCACTGCCGGCAGCAGCCACTGCGGCGCCGGAGACGGCAGCTACAGCGGCAGGGGCGCCGGCACTGACAGCTTTGGTGTCATCGTCCAGGAGCGCTTCCTTGATGATGCGCCGCGGGTCGTACTGCCGGGGATCGTATTTCTTCCAGTCGACATCGTCGATGTCGATCCCCACTTCTTCCTTGATCTGTTCCCGCGCGCCGGAGGCCATGCGGCGCACTTCCCTTACCAGGTTTGCGAGCTTCTGGGTGTATTCGGGCAGCCGTTGGGGACCGATCACCAGGATGCCGATGATCAGGAGCAGGAAGAACTCGGGGCCGTTGATTCCAAACACTTTAGGAAGATTACCCTCTACGAAGCCGCTCTGACGATTCCTGCGCGCCGGGCCGGAAACCTGCCAAGATCACCGGGTCAGCACCTCGCCCATTTTGCGAATTCCCCGCTCCAGCCGGGCTGCCGGCGATTCGTCATGTGCCGCGGCCTGGCCGGCGTCTGGCCCGGCGCTGCTGCCGGCGTCGATTCCTTCGACGGCAACACCGCTGAGCCGTTGGAGCACCGGAAGGGCGTTGTCAGCGGGGAGATCGGACTCCAGCGTGAACCTGCCTGCCGCCGTCTCGTACGTAGCGGTCCAGGGAGCCAGTTTGGTGACCACCAGGCTCCCGTCCTTCGCAGCGCCGTCCACGGGATGCTGTTCTACCACCGTGGCGTAGTGCTGCCCATCTGAAAGGTGCAGCTCCACCGCAGGCATGCCGTTGAGCGTGACGGCATTGGCGCTCCGGATATGGAAGCCGAGGGTCTCGAAATCAGGGCAGACCCATCCCTCGGAGCGAAGGGCGGCCAATTGCGGGTCCGTGAGATTCCTGCCGTCAGCGGGCAGCTGAGCAGCGTGCTGCACCAGGCTCCCGTTCATGGTTGCTGCCAGGGGCATGCCGTCCCCCGCCAGCGCGAAAGCGCTGACGGCAAGTATTCCGGCAGCCGCGGCCGTGCCTCCTGCCGCGAGCGCGAGGACCCGCACGGCCGGGTGTTGGTCCGGGGCGGGGGTGGGCGTGGCCGCGAGCAGTTCGGTCCTGGCCAGCAGCCGCGCTGTGAGGTCACCGCTGGCAGGCGGCACGCTGGCTTCCCGGAGGCGCTGGATGTACTCGCGTTCGCGCTTGACCGTCGCTGCGCACTCGCCGCAGCCCTGCAGGTGGTCTGCGCCGCGGTGATGCCGGGGGACGAAGGGGTTCTGGAGCGTCATGGCGCCGATCAGAGGATGCTGGCGATGCGCGGCAGTGAAAGCTTGGGCTTTCGGCCCTGCTGTGGTCGGGGATCTCGGTGGGCCAGCTTTTCGCGCAGCATGGTCCGGCCCCGGTGGATCCGCGAACGCACCGTTCCCAGTTTCACGCCGAGGGCGGCGGCCACTTCGTCGTAGGACAGGCCTTCCAAGTCGCAGAGGACGACGGCGGCGCGGAAGTCCGGCGGCAATTCCTCGAGGGCGGCCTGGACGTCAAGGTCGAGGTTGTTCAATTCGAAGCTCTGCTCCGGCCCGGGTTCACGCCCCGGAATCCTGGACTCTGCGTCCTCAGCCAGCGCGTCGAAGCGGATGCGGCTCTTCCGGCGTGCCTGGTCCAGGAACAGGTTGGTGGTGATGCGGTGCAGCCAGCCATCGAGTGTGCCAGGTTTGAAGTTCTCCAAGGAACGGAAGACACGCACGAACACTTCCTGGGTGAGGTCCTCGGCGTCGAACTTGTTTCCAGTCAGGCGGTAGGCCAGCCGGTAGACCTTGGCGGAGTGGTTGGCCACCACTTCTTCCCAGGTGGGCCGGACCCACACAGCGGTAGAAAAATCTGTTGCAGGGACAGGTGCCACATCTGATGCTGACATCGTCCACTCCCCTCGTGGATTGCTTCGACCGGATACTGTTGACATCTCTTATTCGGCGCCGACCACCTCGCGGATGAGCGGATCTCCATCATTTCAAAGTTGGCTGGGAATTTCCTGACCTGCGGCGCTCTTCAGCCGAAGGCGCAACGGATTCCTTCCGCAGCTGGGACCCCGGACACAGTAGGCTGTACTAAACACTCCCCTGCCGCCCAGAAAGCGAATCCTCCATGAGCGCCGACAAGTCCACGAGCTGGTCCTATGCAGAAGATCTGCCCGCCGAGGACGAGGTTATGCTGCGTGCCCGGGAGCGATCCTTCGAGTTGGGCGTTACCCCCATCGGGGCGGGTGTCGGCGCGGTCCTGACCGTGTTGGCTGCAGGGTCCAAGGCCCAGACCGCCGTCGAAATCGGAACGGGGGCCGGCGTCTCGGGTGTGTGCATCCTGCGGGGCCTCGGCCCTCATGCGGTGCTGACCACCATCGATGTGGACGTCGAGCACCTGAAGGCCGCCCGTGAGGCGTTTTCGGAAGCCGGCAGTCCGGCCAACCGCACACGGACCATCTCCGGCCGTGCCGGCGATGTCCTGCCCCGCCTGACCGACGCTGCCTATGACCTGGTGTTTATCGACGCCGACAAGCCCGGCCTGCCCGGCTACGTGGAACAGGCAGTCCGGCTCCTGAAACGCGGCGGACTGCTGATCATCAACGATGCCCTGGACAAGGACCGCGTTGCCAACCCTGCCGCCCGCGAGGCCAACACTGTTGTCCTGCGCCAGGTGGGTAAGGCAATCCGCGACGACGACCGGCTCGCTTCGGCGATGCTTCCCACCGGCGACGGCCTGCTGGTAGCGGTCAAGAAATAGAACAGGGCTCCCGATAGAACAGGGTCCGCGGCCAGCCGGCTGCGGACCCTGTTCTATCGGGAGCCCCGCAAAACTCTTTGGTCCCAAAGTTATTCGGTAACGCCCACGAGGCATTCCTTAAGGTTGGCCGCCTCCGCAGCGTTAAGTTCCACCACAAGCCGTCCGCCGCCTTCGAGCGGTACGCGCATGATCAGGCTACGGCCCTCCTTAGTGACTTCCATAGGGCCGTCGCCGGTGCGTGGTTTCATAGCCGCCATGAGGAATTCCCCCTCCATTTAGTCCCAGGACAGTCAGCCCGGGCGGGCTGTGTCCGCATGATCAAGTCAAGCCACTATGGCGGCCCGTACTTATACCGCCATGCTGAACATACTGAATTCTGTTGTCCCTGCTTACTACCTATTATCCTGTAATTACCCGCACGTAGCTAATCGATGGACATTTACGCCCACGTCGGATTCGTCCATTCGCCGGTTCGGAGCCGCATGTGATCACGGCGGATAATCGCCCCCGCCGGGAAGCTGCGCCCACGCCCACAGCCAGACGATCCACACGATCTGGAGCAAGACAAACGTGGCGACGACAGTGCCTCGGTAGGCCCTCGAACGGGAGAGCAGCGCGGCGCCGAGAGCCAGCGGAAACAGCGGAAGCAGCATGCGGAAGGTGCTGGTCTGGGGGTGCAGGAACAGCAGCAGGTACCCCATATAGCAGGCGCACCACAGGCGAAGCTCCGCACCAAGCCGCACCACCGGCGGGCAGAACAGCAGGAGCGCAAAGAGGCCGGCGAAGACAAAGGGCGCCAGTATTCCCAGCACGGGACCGAAAAGGTCCACGCCGGTATCGAACCACGGCTTGAAAAGCACAAGGTCGTGGCCCCGCCACACGGTTTCGGTTTTGGTATAGGCCGCGATGTCGCCTGTTGCGGCCCAGGCCGCGGCCGGCCAGAGGAGAGCAGAGGCACCACATACGACGGTGAGGCCGGCAAGGGACACGAGCTCACGCAGACCAACCAAGCCTGCCTCTCCTCCACGCACACGTTCCACCAACCGGGCGAGGAAGAGGAGGCCCAGCATGGCCGCAAACGGAACACCCACCGGGCGGGACAGGCACAGGAGCAGCACCACGGGCATGGCCCACAAGTAGTCCCGCCGGACCACCAGCAACAGCGCCACAGCCAATAGGAAAATCGTCAGTGGTTCGGCGTAAGGGACCTGGAAAATGGCGGACACGGGAAAAGTAGCGAAGAATGCTGTTCCCCACAGAGCTGCACTGTGTGAAGCCTTGTGGCGGAATAGGCAGTAAACGGCCAGGGCGGCGCCCAGCCCAGAAACCATAGCCACCACAGTCAGCGCCGCCGCAGGGCTGGCCCCGGTCAGGCCGGCGAACGCCCGGCCAAGAATCGGGAAGAGCGGGTAGAACGCCCACTCATTTTCCTGCACGTTGCCCGCGCCGTCCGTCGGCAGGGGTGCGGGATACCCGTCCGTGATAATCCGGCCGTACCACCGCGCGTCCCAGATGTTGATGAAATTCCAGTAGTCGGGCGTCGGCGGAAACCAGGGGTTGGGGCCTTGGTGCAGGGCCGCGGCCATAAAAATACACGCGCTGACCAGCCGCGCAGCGGCATACAGGACAGTCACCTGCAGCCACCACGGCCAGCCTCGAATCGCACCCGCGGCGCGGGCGCCGAGGACGGTGATTGACGCCGTCGGGCCAGTCCGGTCCCCCGTTTCAGTGCTCAAGCGCCGGCCTCCGGCCGCGCCGGCCGCTCGGCGTTCAGGAGCCGCGTCCGGAGCTGCCCCAATTCCGTGTCCTTGGCGGCGAGCTGATCGCGCAGTTCGTCAAGGACCTGGTCCACCTGGTCCATCCGGTAACCACGGAGGCCGAGGGAAAAACGGACGCGATCGACGTCGTCCGGTGCAGCATTGGCGGGAAGCAGCACCGGCGGCAGGTTGGCAGGCGGCTGGGTGAATCCCGCGTACAGCAGCCCGGCGCCCGGCGCTTCATCGTCATCGTCAGCGGGAGCGGCGTCGGACTTCGTGCCCCGACGAAACCTGCCGAGGATGCGACGGCGGCCACCGGCTCCGGCCCAGAGGGTGGCGCCGATCAGCACTACGGCGAGGAATACGAGGAAAAAGCTCACAGCATCCATCGTGCCAGATGTGGACGCGCCAGCTATTCGGGCCGCTGCTCTCCGTTGGTGGAGGGGACCGGGGCCGTGCCGTGCAGCACACGCTCCACCGCTTCGGCGGGATCATCAACCACCAGTATCAGGTCAAGGTCCTTTTCGGAAACCATGCCTTCGGCCACCAGTGTCCCCCGGATCCATTCGATCATCGGACCCCAGAAGTCGACCCCGAGGAGCACGATCGGGAACGACGTCACCTTCCGGGTCTGGACCAGGACCATTGCCTCGAAAAGTTCATCCAGTGTCCCCAGCCCGCCGGGAAGGACGATGAAACCCTGGGCATACTTGACGAACATGGTCTTCCGGGCGAAGAAGTAGCGGAAGTTGATACCCAGGTCCACCCACTGGTTCAGGCCCTGTTCAAAGGGCAATTCAATACCCAGGCCCACGGAGACTCCATTGCCTTCCACCGTTCCGCGGTTGGCGGCCTCCATGGAACCTGGACCGCCACCGGTAATGACTGCTACGCCGGCTGCGGCCAGGTGGCGGCCCACGGCCATGCCCATTTCGTAGTACGGGCTGCCGGGTTTGGTCCGCGCCGAACCGAACACGCTGACGGCCGGCCCCAGATCGGCGAGGGCGCCGAACCCCTCCACAAACTCGCTCTGGATCCGGAGGACGCGCCAAGGATCCGAATGGACGAACTGCCCTGCGCCCTTAGTGTCGAGCAGATGCTGATCGGACATCTCGACTGCTGCCTGCTTGCGGCGTAGTTCGAGAGGCCCCTTTCGGCGCGGCTGGGAAGTTTTGGCCGGATCTGCGTTAATGCTCATCCCCCTAGGCTAGTGCCCCATCCGCCGTGCCCGCGGCAGGTATCTCTTGAATCACGATCAGCAGCAACATGCCATGATTCCCGGCACATCCGGTCTTTGTTCGCTAGATTCTTCTTATGACTACTCAAGTGCCCGGCGATGCGCTCGTCTCCCTGAACGGTGTGAATAAGCATTACGGTCAGCTGCACGTTTTGAAGGACATCAACCTCCACGTCCGCAAGGGCGAAGTAGTTGTGGTCATCGGGCCGTCAGGCTCGGGCAAGTCCACCCTGTGCCGTGCCATCAACCGCCTGGAAACCATCGAGGGCGGCACCATCAGCATTGATGGCAAGGTGCTGCCGGAGGAAGGCAAGGAGCTCGCTCAGCTGCGCGCCGACGTCGGCATGGTCTTCCAGTCCTTCAACCTCTTCGCGCACAAGACCATCCTCGAGAACGTGACGCTGGGGCCCATCAAGGTCAAAGGCGTAGCCAAGGCGCAGGCGGACAAGGAAGCCATGGCTTTGCTCGAGCGGGTCGGAGTGGGACACCAGGCCCCCAAGCTGCCGGCCCAGCTCTCCGGCGGACAGCAGCAGCGTGTGGCCATCGCCCGCGCCCTGGCCATGAAGCCGAAGGTCATGCTCTTTGATGAGCCCACCTCCGCCCTCGACCCCGAAATGATCAACGAAGTCCTTGACGTCATGATCCAGCTGGCCAAGGAAGGCATGACCATGGTGGTGGTCACGCATGAAATGGGCTTTGCGCGGAAGGCCGCTGACCGCGTTGTGTTTATGGCCGACGGCCAGATCGTAGAAGACTCCACGCCGGAGGAATTCTTCACCAATCCCAAGAGCGACCGTGCCAAGGACTTCCTGTCCAAGCTGCTCACCCACTGAGTTCCCACCAACGCACCAACACTCCAGCTCGCATCCTGGCCGTAACCACGGCCAACCAATGAAAGGAATGTCATGAAGGCATTTATGACCCGCCGGAAGTCGTTCTTCGTGGCGGCCACCGCCGCCTTGGCTTTGTCCCTGAGCGCCTGTGGCGGCGGCACCCCCGGCACAGGCAACAACCCCACCGTTGCCGAAAAGCCCACGTTCGCCGCGGGCACCACCATGGCCAAGATTGCCTCGGCAGGAACCATCAAGATCGGCACCAAGTATGACCAGCCGCTCTTCGGCCAGGTCGGACTGGACGGAAAGCCCGTCGGCTTCGACGTCGAGATGGGCAAACTCATTGCCGCCAAGCTGGGTATTTCCGCGGACAAGATCGAGTGGTCCGAAACGGTCTCCGCCAACCGCGAACCTTTTATCGAGCAGGGCAAGGTTGACCTCGTCATCGCCACGTACACCATCAACGACAAGCGCAAGCAGGTTGTTAGCTTTGCAGGCCCGTACTACCAAGCAGGCCAGGCGCTGATGGTCAACAAGGACAACAACTCGATCAAGAAGCCCGAAGACGTCAAGGGCAAGAAGGTCTGCTCCGTGACCGGCTCCACCCCAGCCGCCACCATCGTGGACAAGTATGGCGCTGAACTCGTTCCGGCAGCCACCTACTCCGCCTGCCTGGAGCCGCTGCGGAACAAGCAGGTCGAAGCGATCACCACCGACAACGTCATCCTCGCCGGCTTCGTTGACAAGGAGCCGGACGCCTTCAAGCTGGCCTCCGATGAAACCTTCACCAAGGAGCCCTACGGCATCGGCGTGAAGAAGGATGACACCGAATTCCGCAACTGGATCAACGACCAGCTTGAGGCCTTCGGCAAGGACGGGTCCTACAAGAAGGCCTGGGAAGCAACCGCAGGATCGGTCATCAAGACCGCACCTGAACTTCCGGCCATCGTCCGTTACTAGGCAGCACCGCTACCGGTAGCGAGGGCAGTTTCCGGGGTGTCCGCTGAAGAGCGGATCCCCGGAAACTGCCAGCCTTCTTTTCGACCCCCTACGCCCAGAGCCGAAGGATCCTATGGACGTCATTCTCGAAAACCTCCCCCTGTACTGGGAAGGTCTTCTCCGCACGCTATTCCTCTCTGTCGTTTCCGGGATCATCGCGCTCATTGTCGGGACGCTTCTGGCCGCGGCCCGCGTCTCCCCCATAGCTGCCCTTCGAGGCTTCAGCACCGTGTACGTGGAAATCCTCCGGAATACACCACTGACTATCGCCTTCTTTTTTGCGGCGATCGTCCTGCCCCGGCTCGGCGTCAAATTTGAGCAGTTCGAAGTCGCAGCCATCATCGCCCTCAGCGCCTACACCGCCGCCTTCATCGCTGAAGCTGTCCGCTCCGGCGTCAACAGCGTGCCGATCGGCCAGGCGGAGGCCGCGCGCAGCATCGGCATGAAGTTTGGCCAGGTGCTCTCTCTCATCATCCTGCCGCAGGCCCTCCGCACGGTGATCCCGCCGCTGATCAACATCCTGATTGCCCTCGTCAAGAACTCCTCGGTCGCCGGCGCGTTCTTCGTGCTTGAACTGTTCGGATACGGCCGCCAGATGGCCAACGCGAACGGCGACCAGGTCATGGCCGTGCTTCTGGGCGTGGCGTTCTTCTATCTGCTCCTCACCGTTCCGCTGGGCGTCCTGGCCAGCACGGTGGAGCGAAAGGTGGCGATTGCCCGATGACTTCAGTCCTGTACGACGTTCCCGGCCCCAAGGCCCGCCGGGTCTCCCTCATCGGTTCAGTGATCGGAACCTTGGTGATCGTCGGCCTGCTGGCATGGATCGCCATGACGCTTTCCCAGCAGGGAATTTTTGAAGGCCGCCGCTGGGCAATCTTCACCCGCGGCGACGTCTGGACCCTGCTCGGCAACGGTATCGGGGCTACGCTCAGCGCCGCTGCCATCGCCGCAGTTATTGCTTTCCCTCTCGGACTCATGCTCAGCCTGTTGCGGATCTCCCTGGTCGCCTGGATCCGGGTCCCCGCCCGCGTGCTCCTGGAGTTCCTCCGTGGTATGCCAGTTGTCCTGATGATGTTGTTCGTCCTGCTGGTGTTCGGGACGAGTTCCTTCGTCGCCGTGGTGGCGGGGCTGGTCCTGTACAACGCCGCCATCTTCGCCGAGATCATCCGCGCCGGCATCCAGTCGCTGCCCAAGGGGCAACGGGAAGCCGGCCTGACCATCGGCCTGACCAGCTTCCAGTCCCGGATGCTGATCGAACTGCCGCAGGCCGTCCGCCGCATGATGCCATCGCTGGTGGCACAGCTGGTAGTCCTCCTGAAGGACACCTCGCTGGGCTACATCGTGGCCTACGGCGAACTCCTCCGCGCGGTGCAGGTCATGGCTGACTTCCTGGGCAACGCGTTCCTGTTTCCCATCTTCTTCGCCGCCGCCGCCATCTATATCGCGATCAACATCTGTGTGTCACGGATCGCCGTCTGGATTGAACGCCGCGGATCCAACAAGGCAGCCGGCGGGGTGGCCAAGGCTCCCACTGCGGTGATTGCGCCGGTCAAATAGAGCAACCACAACCCGCAAATGGCACCGGCGCACGCCGCCTAATAGCGTCTGCCACATAGCCAACGGCCATGATCGGGCCGCCTGCAACCTGCAGTGTCGGCTGATCATGGCCTTTCCCATGCACGCCGCTTCAGCCGGGCGGATCATGACCTTTGAGGATCCGGAAGTCCGGTCTGCGGCGAGTTCCAAGCCGGCCACAACGTCCACAATCGACACTTCGTGGGTCATAAGCGGCGAAACGTCCACCCTACTCAACGTCGACGTCGGCCGGGAAGTTGCCGCCGTCGGCACGGCTTCACCGTGGCGTCGGCACCCATTCCGGCGGGCGATGTCCAGCGCGGCGACGGCGGAGCTGCATGGCAATTTTGACAACCGATTGGCATTCACGAGCCAAGCAGTAGCGTTCCCGGACGGGTCATCGGATCAGCCCAGCCAGCTCCGCAGCGCACGCAGGCACTCGCGGATGGCGTCGGCGTCGACGTGCTCGTTGTCCTTGTGGGCCAGCAGCGGGTCGCCGGGGCCGAAGTTCACCGCGGGGATGCCCAGTTCACTGAAACGTGCGACGTCGGTCCAGCCGTATTTCGGTTTGGGCTCGGCACCGACGGCGGCCACGAAGGACGCTGCAGCAGGGTGGTTGAGTCCCGGCCGGGCGCCCGCAGCGGCATCGGTGCGGACGACGTCGAAGCCGGCCAGGAGTTCGCGGACGTGGGCCTCCGCCTGGTCCGGGGACTTGTCCGGCGCGAAGCGGTAGTTGATTTCCACCACGCAACGGTCGGGGATGACGTTGCCGGCCGTTCCCCCGTTGATCTTCACCGCGTTGAGGCTTTCGCGGTAGTCCAGGCCATCAACGTTGATGGTCCGGGGCTCGTAGGCGGCGAGCCGGGCCAGGATGGGTGCCGCGGCGTGGATCGCGTTGCTCCCCATCCAGGCGCGGGCAGAATGCGCCGCCTCCCCCACCGTGGTGGCTTCGAATCGGCTGGTGCCGTTGCAGCCGCCCTCCACGGTGCCATGGGTTGGTTCCAGGAGAATGGCGAAGTCGCCGTCCAGGAGGTCGCCGTGGTTGCGGACCAGCCTGCCCAGGCCGCTCTTGACCGCTTCCACCTCCTCATGGTCGTAGAACACGAAGGTAACGTCGCGCTTTGGGGACGCGCCGCCGTCGAACATGGTGGCCGCCAGCGCGAGTTGGACTGCAACGCCGCCCTTCATGTCCGTGGCACCGCGCCCATACAGGACGCCCTTCCCCGGAATTCCCGATTCCCAGGTGGACGGAACCGTGCCCCGTGCGTCTTCGGTAGTTGGCAAAGGCACGGTATCCAGGTGCCCGGCCAGGATGACGCGTTCCGTCCGTCCCAGCTCTGTGCGGGCGATGATTGAGTCGCCGTCGCGGACCACCCGAAGCTCCGGAATGCCCCGCAGCGCCACTTCGACGGCGTTGGCGAGCTCCGTCTCATTCCCGGACACACTGTTGATGTCCATCAGGGCGGCGGTCAGCACGGCGACGTCCTGACGGAGGTCCAACGGCATGGTGGTCGGTTCAGGGGTGGTTTCGGCAGTCACGTTGCCAGTCTAGTTCGAACCCTGTGCCAGCCTCTCGCTAGACTGGAGGCATGACTGAGACCGCTACTTCCGCCGTGCCCGAAGACCAGAACGCAATCTCCGAAGGCCGCTCCGCCTACGGCTTCGGGTTAGCCACCATCGCTACCGCCACGGGCGGAGACACAGCCGATGCCACCATGCTGGACGTCTGGTTCCCGGCACCGGCACTGGGCATCGCAACCGAGAGCCTGCGTTCAGTGGAGAACGCGGACGCAACCCTGCGCCAGCTCGCCGAAGATAGCGCTGACCCGGACCGCGGCACCGAGCAGAAGGTGGTCTTCGTCCAGATCAACCTCGATGCAGCGCCGGCCGACACCGCCGACGCCTACCTTCGACTGCACCTGCTCTCCCACCGGTTGGTCCGGCCCAACACCATCAACCTGGACGGCGTCTTCGGCAAGCTCCCCAACGTCGTCTGGACCAACTTCGGCCCCGCTGCTGTGGAAGGCTTCGAGCTGACGCGTGCGAAGCTTCGCCGCCGCGGCGCCGTCACCGTCTACGGCATCGACAAGTTCCCCCGCATGGTGGACTACGTTGTACCCTCCGGTGTCCGGATCGCCGACGCCGACCGCGTACGCCTCGGTGCCCACCTCGCCGAAGGCACCACCGTGATGCACGAAGGTTTTGTGAACTTCAACGCCGGCACCCTGGGCACCTCCATGGTGGAAGGCCGCATCTCGGCGGGCGTCGTCACCGGCGACGGCAGCGACGTCGGCGGCGGCGCCTCCATCATGGGCACCCTCTCCGGCGGCGGCAAGGAGCGGATCGCCGTCGGTGAGCGCGTCCTGCTCGGCGCCAACTCCGGCGTCGGAATAAGCATTGGCGATGACTCCGTGGTGGAGGCTGGCCTCTACGTCACCGCCGGCACGCGCGTGCGGGTGCCCGGGCCCAGGGACGAAGTGGGCGAGGACACCACCAGGATCGTCAAGGCCGCAGAGTTGTCCGGCGTCCCCAACCTCCTCTTCCGCCGTAACTCCACCACGGGCGCCGTGGAAGCGTTGCCGCGCAAGGGCCAGACGGTGGAACTTAACGACGCCCTCCACGCCAACTGACGCGTTGGCAGCACGTGGACGTGATTTCTGGCGCGCCACCGTGCTCCTGCTTACCCTGGCGCTTTTAGCTGGCGGCGTTTATACCGTGGTGGCTTTCGTGCAACGCTCCGAAACCCTGGTTTCGGAGCGTTGCACGGCCGACGTCGGGACCCAGCACGCGGCGCTTGCAACGGACCAGGCGGTTTATGCTTCGCTGATCACCGCGGTGGCCGTTCGGCGCAGCCTTCCGCCGCGGGCAGCCAGCATCGCCTTAGCGACTGCCATGCAGGAATCCAAGCTGCGCAACATTGGCCACGGCGACTCGGCCGGCCCTGACTCCCGCGGGCTGTTCCAGCAGCGTCCGTCGCAGGGGTGGGGCACCGAGGCTCAGGTCATGGACCCGTACTATGCCACCAACGCCTTCTACGACGCCTTGGTCAAGATCCCCGGCTATGAGTCCCTGGAAATCACCGACGCCGCCCAACGGGTCCAGCGTTCGGCGTTCCCCCACGCCTACACCCAGCATGAAGTGATGGGCCGGTCCTTCGCGTCAGCACTGTCCGGACAGACCCCGGAAGCGGTGCAGTGCATCCTCCGTGCTCCCCAGGAGTCCGGTGCGCCTGACATCGTCGAGACCGAGCTCGTCCAGGCGTATGGCGCCCTGGCGATTGTTACCGAGGGCGAAGTGCTGGTTGTTCAAGCCAGCGGCAGCCACGCCTGGTCCGTGGCGCAGTGGGCCGTGGCCAACGCCAAGCAGCTCGCCGTGACCCAAGTGGATGTTGCCGGCCGGAGCTGGCTCCGCCAGGACCAGGCCGGCTGGCAGGTTTCTGACGCAGCGGACGGCCAGGTCAGGATCACGGTGGCACCTGCGGGCACGGGCAACTGACCGGCCACGCCGGAATCCGCATCGCCGACCTCCTCAGACGAGGATTTCCACGACCGGCTGGACGTAGCTGCGGAAGAGTTCCGGCTGGGACATGAGGTTGTGGCTCATGATGATCTTGTCCGGCTCCAGGTACCACGCCCGCTGTTCGTTGAGCGGCAGTTCAATGATGGTCAGGCTGAAGTCCCGAGCCTCGCGGCCAACCTCCATCAGCCGGTCATCCACTAGGTCGCCCAACAGCTGGTCCGATCCACTGGCCACCCGTTCGGCCTCCAGCCGGGCATATTCGCTGCGGCGTTCCCGCGCCCACGTCAGGGCGGAGCCGAAATGCGCCTGCAGGACACGCTGGAGGGCCGGGGAGTTGCCAAAGGCCTCAAAGTCGGGCGGGGACAGTTCCGGGGCAGTCTGGGGATGCGCTTTAAGCAGCTGCTCCCACCAGGCTTCCCATTCGGTCTTGAGTGCGCTGACTCCACCGACGTCCGCGGTGAGATGTGAGTGGTCGGCATGGCGGATCTTGGGCGCCGCGTGTGACAGTGCCGGATTGCCTGCGCCGTCAAGGCCTGCCGCGTCGCGGACAAACAGCGCGATCATCAGGGGTCCGGACGTGTCCGTGGTGATCTGCCAACCGGAACCACCTGTGTGATGCATTCCATTTCCTCCTGTGGCCTGCCCGTACCGGCTCGGTTGGCCGGCTGCCCTCCCCTGGCTCCCAGTCTATTCCCGTTGACCCCGGACGGTAATGTCAGGCGGCAACGCTCCTCAGGTGCCGCTCCAGGACGTCATGGCACATCTGTGCAGTCATCCAGGCCGGCTGGAGGAGGGCGTGCATGCAGAGCCCGTCGATAGTAGCCAGCAGCCGCTCTGCCTCGACCGTCAGCGACTGGCGGCCGCCGCCGTCGTCGGTCACCAATGCGTTGATCACCCGCCCGACGACGGCGGCCACCTCCCGGTGGCTGCGGTCGGCTTCCGCCGCGAGGAAGGGCCGGATCCGGGCGGCGTTTTTGAACGCCATCCAGACGCAGGCATCCACGGCCCGATCTTCGTCCAGCGGCAGGAATTCACCCAGGAGGGTTAAAACGGACTCATGCTGCGCGTCAGACGCCGGAACGCTCCCCTCCATCGCTGGCAGGGCTGCGGTAAGCCTGGCCAGGATCCGGTCCACGACGGCCGCGAAGGAAAACCTGAGCAGCTCCTCACTGCCGGCAAAGTAGTGCCGGACGGAGCCCACAGCCAGGCCGGCTTCGTCGGCCACCTCGCGCAGGGAGGCCCGTTCCAGCCCGTCCACGGCGATAATCCTGAAGACGGCTTCCACGATCTCTGCTCGCCGGGCTTCGGCATCAACGATTTTGGGCACACTTATTATTTAGCACACCCGTGCTGGAAGCCTTTCCAACGGTGGAATTGGGATAGCGTGGGAGGCATGAAAATTCTGGTCACAGGTGGCACCGGGTACATCGGCTCGCACACTGTTTTGTCATTGCAGGAAGCCGGGCACGACGTGGTGGTGCTCGACAACCTGGTGAACTCGAGCGAGGAATCGCTGCGGCGCGTAGCGGGGCTCAGCGGCAGGAGCGCGGAATTCCACCATGTTGACCTCGTGGACGAGGCGGCGGTGGACAGCGTCTTCGTAGGCAACTCGATCGACGCCGTCATCCACTTCGCCGGCCTGAAAGCCGTGGGTGAGTCCGTGCGCGAGCCGCTCAAGTACTACTACAACAACCTCGTGGGCACACTGAACCTGGTCCGCGTCATGGACCGCCATGACGTCCGCTCCATTGTCTTCAGCTCCTCCGCCACCGTGTACGGCGAGCACAATCCCATTCCCTACGTGGAGAAAATGGAGATCGGCGCCAACAACCCCTATGGCCGGACCAAGGAACAGATCGAGGATGTCCTCGCGGATTTGGGCGCCGCGGACGGCCGCTGGCACATCGCCCTGCTGCGCTACTTCAACCCGGTGGGCGCGCACCCGTCCGGCCGTATTGGCGAAGATCCCCAAGGAATCCCCAACAACCTCGTACCCTTCATCGCCCAGGTGGCCGTTGGGCGCCGCGAGAAACTGATGGTCTTCGGCGGCGACTACGACACCCCGGACGGCACCTGCCTGCGTGACTACATCCACGTGGTGGACCTCGCCGAAGGCCATGTGGCGGCCCTGAACCACGTTGCCGACCGCGCAGGCGTGTTCCGCTGGAACCTCGGCTCCGGCAAGGGCTCCTCCGTACTGGAGGTCCTGCGGTCGTTCGAGAAGGCCGTGGGTCAGCCCATCCCCTATGAGATCACCGAGCGCCGGGCGGGTGACCTCCCCGCGTTCTGGGCAGATGCCACCTCGGCCCTGGCTGACCTGAGCTGGTCCACCACCAAGACTGTGGACGAGATGTGCGAAGATCACTGGCGCTGGCAAAAGAACAACCCCCTCGGCTACTCCGCTTAGATAGCAACTCTTAAAACAACGCGGGGTCACTTCCGGCCCAATCCATGGTGTGGAGAAGGCGGGAAGTGACCCCGCGTTGCTTTGGTGGCTAGCGTGCCGGGTAGTCGCGCTCCGGCTCGCCGATGTACAGCTGGCGCGGGCGGCCGATCTTGGTGTTCGGGTCGCTGATCATTTCACGCCACTGGGCGATCCAGCCCGGCAGGCGGCCGATCGCGAACAGCACGGTGAACATCTTCTCCGGGAAGCCCATGGCCTTGTAGATCAGGCCGGTGTAGAAGTCCACGTTCGGGTAGAGCTTGCGCTGGATAAAGTAGTCATCGTTCAGCGCCTTCTCTTCCAGGCGCAGGGCGATTTCCAGCAGTTCGTCGTTGCCGCCGAGCTTGGTGAGAATCTCGTGGGCCGTAGCCTTGACGATCTTGGCACGCGGATCGTAGTTCTTGTAGACACGGTGTCCGAAGCCCATGAGGCGGACGCCGTCTTCCTTGTTTTTGACCTTCTCCATGTAGTCCTCGGGCTTGGTGCCGTCGGCCTGGATCTGGCGGAGCATCTTCAGCACTGCCTCGTTGGCGCCGCCGTGGGCGGGGCCGAAGAGGGCGTTGATGCCGGCTGACACCGAGGCAAAGAGGTTGGCGTTGGAGGAGCCCACCAGGCGCACCGTGGAGGTGGAACAGTTCTGCTCGTGGTCGGCGTGCAGGATCAGCAGCAGGTCCAGCGCCTTGGCGATGACCGGGTCCACCTCATACTGCTCGGCGGGCAGACCGAAGCTCAGGCGCAGGAAATTCTCCACGAGGTTGTGGGAATTGTCCGGGTACAGCATGGGCTGGCCGATGCTCTTCTTCAGGGCGTAGGCGGCGATGACCGGCATCTTGGCCAGCAGCCGGTACGTGGACACCTCGACCTGTTCCGCGTTGAACGGGTCCAGCGAGTCCTGGTAGAACGTGGACAACGCCGAGACAGCCGAGGACAGCACGGGCATCGGGTGGGCGTCACGCGGGAAGCCGCTGAAGAAGCCCTTGAGCTCCTCGTGCAGCAGGGTGTGGTGGCGGATGCGCTGGTCGAAGGCTTCCAGCTCCGTGGCGCTGGGAAGGTTGCCATAGATCAGCAGGTAGGAAACCTCAAGGAAGCTGGAGTGCTGTGCCAGCTGCTCGATGGGATATCCGCGATAACGCAGGATGCCCGCATCGCCATCGATGTAGGTGATAGCGGAGGCGGTTGCTGCGGTGTTCATGAAGCCGGGGTCAAAGGTGACTGCGCCCGTCTGCTTGAGCAGCTTGGAAACGTCGTAGCCTTCGTTTCCTTCAACAACCTGGATGCGCGGGAGCTTGAGCTCGCCTCCTGCATGGTGCAGGGTTGCGCTGTTGGTCTCGGTCATGGAGTCCCCTTCATGAGGCGCTTGGCCTCTGTCGAAAGCTTGATCCAACATCCGGTGAGCCGCGCACTGTCCCTGCTCTGTCAGGATTCCAACACCCGGGCTGCCCTCTTGTAGAAAGCCACCATTGATAGTCACTTAAAAAGTACCGCCGAATGGACTGGTGCCGCTAATCGGCGGCATTCAAATGCCCCCCAAAACGCCGCGTTTGTGGTACTAGTCACACGATTGTTACGGCATCGTGCTCAACCGGGTCACGGCCTCGTCGATCCGCTCGTCGGTACCGGTCAGCGCGACTCGCACATAGCCGTTGCCTGTTTCGCCGTAAAAGACGCCCGGCCCCACCACGATGCCCAGGTCGGCCAGCCGCGCCACAGTTTCCCACGTGCTCTCGCCGGCAGTGGACCAGAGGTACAGTCCGGCGTCGGAATCCTTGATCTCCAGCCCAAAGCGCTGCAGTGCCGGAATCAAGCGTTCGCGCCGCCCACGATAGACGTCTTTCTGGGCCATGACGTGGCCGTCGTCGCCAAGCGCCACCCGCATGGCTTCCTGCACGGGGTACGGCACAATCATGCCGGCGTGCTTGCGGCTGTTGACGAGATTGGCCATGATGGCCGGATCTCCCGCCACGAATGCTGCCCGGTAGCCTGCCACGTTGGACTGCTTGCTCAATGAATAGACCGCAAGGAGCCCCTCGTGTGAGCCGCCGGCAACGCGCGGATCCAGGATGCTGGGGATCTGCTCGCCGCCCCGCTGGGCATCCCACGCGCCCCAGCCGAGCTCCGCATAGCACTCGTCCGAGGCCACCACAGCGCCGAGTTCGCGTGCGTGCGCCACCAGGGCCTTCAGCGACTCAACGTCCCGGACACTTCCGGTGGGATTCCCCGGGGAGTTGACCCAGATGAGGCGCACCCTGGCGCGGGTAACGTCGTCGAGTTCGTCCAGGTTGTCTGTTGCCACGGAGGTGACACCAGCGAGAGTGGCCCCGATGTCGTAGGTGGGGTAAGCCACCTTGGGGCGGACGACGACGTCGCCCGGCTTCAGCCCGAGCAGGAGGGGCAGCCACGCGACCAGTTCCTTGGACCCCACCGTCGGCATCACGTTCTTCGGATCCAGGCCCGGCACTCCGCGGCGGCGGTCAAACCACGTGGCGATGGCCTCACGCAGGCCGGCAGTGCCGTGAACCGTGGGGTACCCCGGAGCGTCAGCAGCAGCTTTGAGGGCTTCCTGGATCAGCGCCGGCGTGGGGTCCACGGGGGTGCCGATGGAGAGGTTCACGGCCCCGCCGGGATGCTCGGACGCCTTGGCCAGATACGGGGCCATTGCCTCCCACGGGTAATCGGGCAGGCTCAGGCCAAAAGTGTTCACCGCTGAGGACACCGGAGAGCCCGGCTCAGAGGTCTTGGTTCTGCGGCGGCAGGGCGGCAATCATAGGGTGGTCCTTGCCCGTGTTGCCAATTTTGGCGGCACCGCCGGGTGACCCCAGATCATCGAAGAATTCGACGTTGGCCTTGTAGTAGTCAGCCCATTCCTCAGGGGTGTCATCCTCGTAGTAGATGGCCTCAACCGGGCATACCGGTTCGCAGGCACCACAGTCGACGCACTCATCAGGGTGGATGTACAGGGAACGCTCACCCTCATAGATGCAGTCGACCGGGCACTCCTCAATACATGCCTTGTCCTTGACATCTACACACGGCTGCGCGATTACGTACGTCACGTCCCTTGCCTCTCCACGTTGTTTCCGGCGAACGCCGGCCCTTGAATCCGGCTCAATAGCCGGACTGTTGACTTCTGAGCCTATTATCTCCCAGCCCGTTCCCGCGAACCTAGCGGGCCGCCTTAGTATGAACTGGTGAGTCCCGCCCAGCCTACGCCCCGTGATTTCCTGGCCACCGCCGCGCCCGGAACCAGGGTTGTGGTCCGTTACCGAATCGACGGGGGGCTGACAGACGCGTTGGGCCACCTGGTGGCCACCGACGACGGCGAGTGCACAGTCCGGACGCGGAAGGCCGACGTCGTAATCCCTTTGGACCTCGTGGTCGCCGCTAAGGAAGTGCCGCCAGCCCCCGGGCGGCGCCCGGTGCGCCGCTGACCTTCTGAGGATCACCTTCAGCAGGCAAAAAAACTGCCGGTACGACGGCGGGAATCCCGCCTGCCGTACCGGCAGTTCATGACAGCTGACTCAGCCGCCCCACCCCCGAGTTTTTGTCCAGATAACGAGGCCCAGGCAGACCAAAAGTGCCGTTATCTGGACAAAAACTCTATTAGGACTTGGCGCGGGCGCGGGTGGCCTTGGCGCGTTCGCTGGCGTCCAGGATGAGCTTCCGGATACGGATGGACTCCGGGGTCACCTCAACGCACTCGTCTTCGCGGGCGAATTCCAAGGATTCTTCCAGAGTCAGGTTGCGGGGCGGGGTCATGTTCTCGAAAGTGTCCGAGGACGCTGCGCGCATGTTGGTGAGCTGCTTTTCCCTGGTGATGTTCACGTCCATGTCATCGGCGCGTGAGTTCTCGCCAACGATCATGCCTTCGTAGACCTCGGAGGTGGGCTGCACGAAGAATGACATGCGTTCCTGGAGCTTGATCATCGCGAACGGGGTGACCACTCCAGAGCGGTCAGCCACGATCGAACCGTTGGTGCGGTACTCGATGGGGCCGGCCCACGGCTCGTAGCCCTCGGCGATGGAGGAAGCAATGCCGGCACCACGGGTGTCGGTGAGGAACTTGGTGCGGAAGCCGATCAGGCCACGGGCCGGAACGATGAACTCCATGCGGCACCAGCCGGTGCCGTGGTTGGCCATGTTGGTCATGCGGCCCTTGCGGGCGGCCATCAGCTGGGTGACGGCGCCGAGGTACTCTTCCGGAACGTCGATGGTCATGTGTTCCATCGGCTCGTGGATCTTGCCGTCGACGGTCTTGGTGACAACCTGCGGCTTGCCGACAGTCAGTTCGAAGCCTTCACGGCGCATCTGCTCAACCAGGATGGCAAGGGCCAGCTCGCCACGGCCCTGGACTTCCCAGGCGTCGGGACGCTCGGTGGGGAGAACCTTGATGGAGACGTTACCGATCAGTTCCTTGTCCAGGCGGTCTTTTACCTGGCGGGCCGTGACCTTGGCGCCCTTGACCCGGCCGGCCAGCGGCGAGGTGTTGATACCGATGGTCATGGAGATCGCGGGATCATCCACGGTGATCAGCGGCAGCGGCTGCGGGTTGTCGACGTCGGTCAGGGTCTCACCAATGGTGATTTCCTCGATACCGGCAACGGCGACGATTTCGCCCGGGCCTGCAGACTCGGTGGGAACACGGTCCAGTGCCTTGGTGGCCAGCAGTTCGGTGATCTTGACGTTCTTGAGCTCGCCGTTGGCGCGGGCCCAGGCAACGGTCTGGCCCTTGCGCAGGGTGCCGTTGTAGATACGAAGCAGGGCAAGGCGGCCCAGGAACGGAGAGGCATCCAGGTTGGTCACGTGTGCCTGGAGGACGCCGTTCGGGTTGTACGTCGGGGCCGGGATGTGCTCGATGATGGTCTTGAACAGCGGCTCAAGGTCTTCGTTGTCCGGAGCGGAGCCGTCGGCGGGCTGGTCCAGGGAGGCGCGGCCCACCCTCGCTGCTGCATAGACGACCGGCACCTCAAGGATCTTGTCAAGGTCCAGGTCCGGAACTTCGTCGGCGAGGTCCGAGGCGAGGCCCAGGAGGAGGTCCATCGACTCATGGACAACTTCCTCGATGCGGGCGTCGGGGCGGTCCGTCTTGTTGACGAGGAGGATAACCGGCAGGTGCGCGGCCAGGGCCTTGCGCAGCACGAAGCGGGTCTGGGGCAGCGGGCCCTCGGATGCGTCAACGAGGAGTACAACGCCGTCCACCATGGACAGGCCGCGCTCTACTTCGCCGCCGAAGTCGGCGTGGCCGGGGGTGTCGATGACGTTGATGGTGATGGTTTCACCCTTGGAGGACGGTCCGTTGTAGGCCACGGTGGTGTTCTTGGCCAGGATGGTGATGCCCTTTTCGCGCTCCAGGTCGCCGGAGTCCATCACGCGGTCTTCGAGGTGGTTGTGTTCGGCAAAAGAGTTGGTCTGCTTGAGCATGGCGTCGACCAGTGTGGTCTTGCCGTGGTCAACGTGGGCCACGATCGCGACGTTGCGGAGGTCACTGCGTGAGGCAGTGGCTACCGCGGTGTTGGTGGTGGTTTCAGACATGCGTAAGTGCTCGATTCAGTGGGTCAGCTGTAGAATTTCGCCGCATTTCCAACCGGAGTCCACGACGGATTGGCCCATTAACACAGGGCGCCTTCCATTATTCTAAACGCTGCGGCTTAATGCGCCTAAAAATCGCGAACGGTCCGCGGTCGGCCGAAGCGCCGGCCTAGGCCCCGACACGGCCGGACTGTGGGCAAAGTCACTGGATTTTCGTCACATTCTGCCCCATCATGGCTGTGATACGTCAAGCAAGCCCGGAGAACCACTGATGCGAAAAGCCTCGGCTCTGTCCCGCCTAGTCGCATCGGGAATCGCCCCCGGAGTGGACCCGGCAGGTTACGTTATCCGCAATCCCGCAAGCGGCCGTGACGAAGTAGTGCTGCCGGACATGCGGCATACGGCGCTCCTCATCGGCGATTCCCAGTCCGAACCGGCCGACGGATGGCCGCGCCTTGGCCTGGCCGCTGTTGGCTACAAGGTGCACTTCTGCGGATTCGGCGGAACCGGGTTCGTGGCTGCCAACGAAAAGACCGGCAATTACATCGATGCCCTGGAACAGGGAGACTGGAAGCTCCCTTATGGGGCGCCGGCTCTGATTGTCATCCAGGGGGGCGGCAACGATGCCGCCCGCGGCGCGACGGACGCGCAGATCGAGGCCAACGCCGAACGCCTGATCAATGCCCTGCAGGAGCGCTATCCGGGCGCCACGATGGCGCTGATCGGCACGCTGGCGCGTGGCGCCGACCACGGCGGCGGTCGCAGGACCCAGGTTGACGCGCTGCTGGGAACGCTGGCTGTCAGGCACGGCATCCCGTTTGTGGGCGTCGGCGACTGGCTGACCAAGTACAACCTCGCCAAGAACCTGGCTGATGCCGTGCACATGGACGCAGCTGGACGGAAGACCCTGGGCGGGCTGCTCGAGAGCAGGCTCCGGCAGCTTCGGCTCGAACTGCAGCCAACGGGAGGCACTGTCCCCTCGGCGGCCACACCGCAGGTCCCGGCAAGCTGACCGAGTCTCAACTGAGGATCGAGCCACCCGGAATGGACGCCTTTAGCAGGGATGGAGCCGGTGCCCCGCAGGGCACCGGCTCCATCCTTGTCCGGACTCAGGCGCGCGGACTGAGGTGCTTCGGTCAGGCAACTTCCGGCGGAAGCATCAACTTAGCCCCGGGGATCGCGTTCAGCAGTGCCTTGGTGTAATCCTGCTGCGGCGATTCGAAAACATCATCCGTGGACCCGGTTTCCACCAGCTTTCCCTTTTCCATGACACAGACGTGGTCCGCAATCTGGCGGACCACCGCCAGGTCATGGGTAATAAAGAGGTACGTCAGGCCAAGGTTGGCCTGCAGGTCTGCCAGAAGGTTCAGCACCTGGGCCTGGACCAGCACGTCCAGGGCGGACACGGCCTCATCACAAATGATCACTTCCGGATCCAGGGCCAGGGCCCGGGCAATCGCAATACGCTGGCGCTGTCCGCCTGAGAGTTCATTGGGATAGCGCTGCATGGTGGACTGCGGCAACGCCACTTGGTCCAGGAGTTCGCGCACCTTCTTTTCGCGGCTGGCTGCGTCACCAATCTTGTGGACCCGCAAGGGCTCCTCGATGGTCCGGAAGATGTTGTACATCGGGTCCAGCGAACCATACGGATCCTGGAAGATAGGCTGCACGCGGCGCCTGAACTTGAACAGTTCCTTGGGCTTGAGCAGCGACGTGTCGACGCCGTCGAAAAGAATCCTGCCGTCAGTAGGCTTTTCGAGTTGCAGGACCATTCTGGCCACAGTGGACTTGCCCGAGCCGGACTCCCCCACGATCGCCGTCGTGGTTCCTTTCTTGACGTCAAAGCTGACGCCGTCGACGGCTGCAAAGTCCGTCGATTTCCCCAGGCCGCTACGCAGTTTGTAGACCCTCCGCAGGTCATGGATCTGCAGGATGTTATCCGCGGCAGCCGCCTTGGTGGCGGCCACCAGCAGGTCGGACGCTTCCACGCCCTGTTCCTTGGCAACCTGAATACGCCGGCTTGCCAGCGACGGTGCTGACTCAACGAGCCGACGGGTGTAGGGGTGCTGCGGGTTCCGGAGCAACTCCAGGGAAGGACCGGATTCCACCACCCGGCCCCGGTACATCACCACCACCTTGTCTGCCCGCTCAGCGGCCAGACCCAGATCGTGGGTGATGAGCAGGACGGCCGTGCCGAGCTCCGTGGTCATGGTGTCCAGGTGATCGAGGATCTGCCGCTGAACCGTGACGTCCAGGGCGGACGTCGGCTCATCCGCGATGAGCAGTCGCGGCTGGCAGGACAGCCCGATGGCGATCAGCGCACGTTGGCGCATACCGCCGGAAAACTCGTGCGGGTACTGGTTGGCGCGCCGGTGGGCGTCCGGGAGGCCCGCCTCGGACAGCACCTTGGCGATGTCGTCCGGGCCGCTGGGCTGCCCGTTGGCCCTTAAGGTCTCCTTGACCTGGTAGCCGATCTTCCAGACCGGGTTCAGGTTGGACATGGGATCCTGCGGGACCATGCCAACCGTGTTGCCGCGCAGTTCGATCATCCGCTTTTCGGAGGCATGGGCAATGTCCTCCCCGTCAAGGAGAATCTGCCCGCCCGACACCGCGCCGTTGGTGGGCAGGAGCCCGATGGCGGCAAGCGCGGTGGTGGATTTGCCGGAGCCTGATTCGCCCACAATGGCCACGGTCTCACCGGGCATGATGGTCAGGTGCGCACTGCGGACTGCCTGGACGTCACCGCCGCCGGTCTTGAACGTAATGGCCAGGTCGCGGATTTCCAGCAAAGGCTCTAAGCCCGCGGGGCCCGCCTCGTCGATGTTGATTTCGGGAGTAGTCATCTCTTTGTCTCTCATCGCTGACGGCTCTTCGGATCAAGCGCGTCCCGGACAGCATCACCGAGCATGATGAAGCTCAGCACGGTGATGGACAGCGCCGCTGCCGGGTAGAGCATGATCTGTGGATGGGTGCGGATGGATGCCTGGGCACCCGCAATGTCATTGCCCCAGGACATAATGCCCTGCGGGAGCCCAATCCCCAGGAAGGACAGGGTGGCTTCCGCCACGATAAACACACCCAGTTCCAAGGTGGCCAGGACAATGATCGGTGCCAGCGCGTTCGGCAGGACGTGTCTGACAAGCGCGCCGAACCTCGAAACGCCCAACGAGCGGGCCGCGGTCACGAAGTCTGCGTTGCGGACCTCGATCACGGCTCCGCGGGTGATGCGCGCCATTTGAGGCCAAGCCAGCAGGGCGATGACAAACACGACCGTCCAGACGCTCCTGTTTTCCCTGAACAGCGGAAGCTGGGTGATGACCAGCGCACCAAGGATCAGGGGCAACGCGAAGAAGATGTCGCCCAGTCGGGCGAGCACTGCGTCAACCCAGCCGCCGTAGTAGCCGGCGATGGCGCCGATCGTGACACCGGTGACAAGCACGCACAGCACGGAAAGCACACCCACCGAGAGGGAGGCCTGTGTGCCGTGGATAACGCGGGAATAGATGTCACAGCCCTGGAACGTGAAGCCGAACGGGTGGCCCGCGGTGGGACCGCCTTCCGAGTTGGCCAGCTCGCAGCCGTCGTTCGGTGCCACCGACGACAAGAGGCCGGGAAAGAGCGCCACGACCAGTAGCGCGAGAATCAGGAGCGAGGAAATGATGAACAGCGGCCGACGGCGGAGCTTACGCCATGCATCCGACCACAGGCTCAGTGGTGCCTGGTCGGTCTTGACGGCGTCCGTTGCAAGCAGCGGTGTCTCGTCGATGGGCGCCACGAAGTGGCTGTTATTACTACTGGTCATAACGGATCCTCGGGTCTAGCCAGGCATACAGGAGATCAACGAGCAGGTTGGCCACCACAAAGACCAGCACAAGGACGCTGACGATGGAGACGATGGTGGGCCCTTCGCTGCGCAGGACCGCTTGATAGAGCTTGTTGCCTACGCCGGGAACGTTGAAGATACCTTCCGTCACGATGGCACCGCCCATCAGGCCGCCGAGGTTGGCGCCGAGGTAAGTCACCACCGGTATCAAGGAGTTGCGCAGGATATGTGCCATCACAACCCGCGGCCGGGACAGGCCTTTTGCAGTGGCGGTCCGTACATAGTCGGCGTTCATGTTTTCGCTCACCGAGGCCCGGGTCAGGCGAAGCACATAGGCGAAGGACACGAGTCCCAGGACTATGGCGGGAAGCAGCAGGCTGCCCCAGTCCGCGGTGGCACCGACCGTGGGTTTGGCCCAACCGAGCTGGACACCGAAAACCAGCTGGCAGACGAAGCCAAGGACGAAAGTGGGGACAGCGATGACCACGAGGGAGGCCACCAGGACGGTGGAGTCAAACCAGCCGCCGCGGCGGAGCCCGGCGAAGACGCCAAAGGCGACGCCGAAGATGGCCTGGATGGCCAGCGCTTCAACCGCCAGCATTGCCGTGACCGGGAAGACCCGGGCCAGGCTTGCTGCGATGGGCTGACCGGTGAAGTCATTGCCCAGGTTGAACGTGAAGAGGTTCTGCAGGAAGAGTCCGTACTGGACCCAGAACGGCTGGTCGAGGTGGTACTGGCTGCGGAGGGTGTCGATGACAGCCTGCGGGGGCTGGCGGTCCCCGAAGAGCGCAGCAATGGGGTCGCCGGGAAGGGCGAATACCATGTAATAAACCAAAAGCGTGGTGCCGATGAAGACGGGGATCACTTGGAGGAGTCGTCGCAGAATAAAGCGGACCACCGGATCACCAGCCTTCGGGAAGCGAAGAGGGGGATTTCATGTGTGCCTTCCTGCCTACAGGACAATGGGGGCCCGGCTGGTGCCGGACCCCCAGTTAGCCTGACGGCAAGTTTAGATCCTGGAGACTACTTGGCGGTGATGTTGTAGTAGAGAATGCCGCCATTCCAGCCGGTCTCAGCATTGATGACGGTATTGCTCCATACGATAGGCCGGGTGTAATCCCAGAGCGGCAGTCCGGGAAGGTCCTGGAACAGGATTTCCTGTGCCTTGTTGAACTTGGCGTTTGCCTCATCGGTGGACTTGGCGCCCAGACCTTCCTTGAGCAGCTTGTCGAACTCCGGGTTCGAGTACTTCTCGTAGTTGGAGGATGCGCCCGTGGCCCAGACAGGTCCAAGGAAGTTGTACAGCGACGGGTAGTCACCCTGCCAGCCACCGCGCGTCAGGCCCGGAAGGGACTGGGACTTGCGCAGGTTGAGTACTTCAGCGAACTTGGCGAAGGGTTGGATTTCAGCCTGGATGCCGAGGTTGTTCTTGAAGCCGTTGGCCACGGCATCAATCCACTCTTTGTGTCCACCGTCCGTATTGGACGCAATCTGGAGCGGCTTGGAGCCGTCGTAGGGCTTGATCTTTTCGGCCTGGGCCCAGAGGTCCTTGGCCTTGGCCGCGTCGAACTTTAGCACTTCGCTGCCCGGGATGTTCTTGTTGTAGCCGTCGATCCCCGGCGGGGCGAACCCTGTAGCCGGCGTTTTGGTTCCGTTGAAGACCACCTTGGTGATTTCCTCACGGTTGATGGCGTAGGACAGTGCCTGGCGGCGCAACTTTCCAGCTTCCCCTTGGAAGTTCGCGTTGTAGCCCGGGATGTTCAGAGTAGCGTCGCTGGCAACCGGCTTGGTGGCGTTACGGTCCGGGAAATCCGTGACGTAGGTCTTCGTCGCGTTGGAGGGCAGAACGTCGGTGATATCAAGGTTGTCAGCCTGCAGGTCCGTGTAGGCGGGGCTGGGATCAGTGTAGATCTTAAACGTCACGCCACCGTTCTTAGCTGCGCGGGGACCGCTATAGTCGGCGTTCTTGACGAGCGAGATTGACTGGTCATGGACCCAGGCGCCCGTCTTTTCGAACTTATACGGGCCGTTACCCACAGGGTTTTCGCCGTACGTCTTGGGGTCCTTTAGGGCAGCGGAGGGCAGCGGGTAGAAGGCCGAGTAGCCAAGGCGAAGCGACCAGTCCGCCTCCGGTTGGGCCAGCTTCACTGTCAGGGTGGAATCGTCGGTGGCCGTCAAACCGGACATGGTCTCGGCCTTCGGGGCCGGAGTGGTGGTGGTCTTGCCATCCGCGGACTTCTCCGTGGTTACCGCGGAGACGTCTTCATAGCCGGCAATGGATTCGAAGAAGAAACTGTTGTTCTGCAGGTTCTTGGAGTTCGCTGCGAAGTTCCAGGAGTCAACGAACGTCTTGGCGGTGATGGCCTCGCCATTGGTGAACTTCTGGCCCTGCTTGATCTTGATGGTCCAGTTCTGGGCGTCAGGCGAGTCGATGGACTCTGCGAGGGCGTTGACCGGCTTGCCGTCGGCATCATAGCTACGGAGGCCTTCGAACAGCAGCTCTACAACGTGCCCACCGCTGGTCTCGTTGGTGTTCGCCGGCAGCAACGGGTTCTGGGGTTCGCCGTTGTAAGCGGTGATGACCTTGTTGGGGTCAGCGGCAGATTGGCTGGCGCCGTCATTGCTGCCGCCTCCAGCGCCGCAGCCGGTCAGGGCTAGGGCGGCGATCGCCACCATGCCGAGTGCTTTGGAAGTGCGCGTGAAACGCATTCCGCCTCCTATGAGTTGTGGGAGATGATCAGGGGAAATCGTTTGCTCCCCGGCAGGCCTGCCACAGATCTACCCTGTGACGTAGCCCATGTACGAGTAGCCTAACCGCACAAAGTCCAAATACTGGTACACCGTTGCCAAACCGTAATCAGTTAACCGCCGATAACTAGCCTGCCCCGGAAAGTTGCGCAAGTCACATGCTACTCGTTGGTAGGACTGAGGGCGAACTCGGCCCCGGGCGCCGGTGCGCAGGGCGTTCGGCAAGCCCGTCCCGGCCTATTTCAGTCGCCACTCCCACACGTTCCACCACACACCCAGGACGCCCGAACTGGGTTTAACGCCGGTCACGCGGTTGCTGAACGCGATCGTTCCAAGTGTCTGGTAGAGCGGCAAACCGTAGGCGTTTTCCCATACCCGCTTGTCGACGTCGGCCATCAGTTCGTCCTGTTTCGCCAGGTCCGTGGTGCTGGCGAGGTCGTCCATGGCTTTGTCAGCATCGGCGTCGGAAAACCCGTTGAAGTTGCTGCCACCCCCGGTTTTGAAGATCTGCGGGATGCGGCTGACGCCGACTCCGGGGCCGATCCAGCCGAGGATGGCAGCGTCGTACGAACCGGTGCTCAGCGCGGACACCCAGTCCGCATTGCCAAGGCCTGCGTCGTTAACGGTGAAGCCCGCCAGGCGGGCCGAGTCCCGGATCAGGGAAAAGGCCCGAACACGGTTGGGATTGTCCTTGTTGTACAGGATCCGGATTGTGGGGACAGCACCGCGCAACTGGGACGTTGCACCCTGGATATCCACCTCCGAATATTTGGTGGACCCGTTGTTCTTCACCGTCTCGGCGTACTTGGGATGGGACGGCAGGAAAACGTGCGAGTCCAACGGTTTCGCATCCGCCATCAAACCGCCCACCACGTCCTCGACGAGCTCCTGCCGCGGAACTGTCTTAAGGAATGCCTCACGGACCTTCTTGTCTGCGAACGGGCCGGAGAACTTGAGGTCTAGGTGGTCGTAACCTGACTGGCTGTACCGCTCAACGGTGTTCCCCTTGGCGGCCAGCCCTTCGAAGAGGCCATCGGTCCCGGCTGACGGCTGCGCCGCAATGACGTCCGCCTGTCCCGTGCTGAGCGCCGAGACGGCGGCAGGGACGGCCCCGGTGAACCGGACGTTGATCTCATCCAGGTAAGGCTCTGGCCCCCAGACGTAGTCCTTGTTCCGGACGAGCCTCATTGAGGTGTCCGGTACGATGTCCCGGACGATGTAGGGGCCGCTGGACAGGTACATGGCCGGGTCCTGAGGCAGCGTCTTGCTGTTGAATCCGGCGTTCCAGAAGTCACTGACCCGCTTCAGCGGTGAGTTGACCGCGGGTTCGTCGGCCTTGCCGCGCGGCGAGCTTTTGATCAGCTTAATAAGGTCGTCTTCGTCGTTCAGGCCGCTTTTAGCGGCAACAACATGGGCCGGGAGTCCGACGTCGAACGCCACCTCCCAGTCCGCGTACGGGGAGGTGTACTCGAGGGTGATGGACCGGCCGTCGCTTCCGGTCTCCGGGAGTGCGGTGGCCGCGAGTCCGGTCCTGTCAGAGGCGGCAGAGAAGTACGTCGTGCCGGTGCCTGCCGAAGAGTTGGCATCGTCGAAATAACCGGAACCGGCTGCCCACGCGAGGAGGAGATCCCCGGCGTCGATAGCTTCGCCGTCGGACCATTTCACACCCTCGTTGACGGTATACCTCACCTTCAGGGGCCGGTCGGAGACCTTTTCAAAGCGGCCGAACTTCTCGTTGTGGACCACCTGTTCGGTGTTGTCCACGTAGTAGAACCCGGAATGGGTGATGTGGCCGATCTTTGTGTTGATGTCCGTGTTGCCGGCAGCACTAAACGGGTTGAAGGAGGTAAAAGCGTTCACCTCGGCAACCGTTGCGCTTCCGCCGCGGTTCGACTCCCCCACCACCACTGGTGCGGCTCCCCCCGAGCCGGAGCATCCTGAGATGACCAGAGCCGCCACCACGGCCCCGGTGATGAGCTCAATCAGGCGCCTTAGCGGCATGGAGTCTCCTTTGCAGTCCGGAATCAGACGTTGCAAAGAAAGTACCTCATATCCCCGCGCGACGTTGAATCTCCTGGTTTTCCTTGAATTCTAGCGGTTCCAAGGTGGGCCAGTGTTGTCCGGCTGCGCCCGCTGGTAGGTCTCCCGCACACGTTTATGTCGCCACGCAATCCTTCGCAGGAGCAGGGTCCGGCCCCCGCATATCATGAGGGTCAGCCGTACACCGATCACTGAAGGACGCCCATGCCTGGGCGAGCGGCTTGGATTCGACAGCGCCTGGCTGCGCCACCGCCATCTGCAGTTCGGAATCTCCTCCCACATTGCGATCATGGCCGCGGCCAGCCAGCGCACCTCCCGGATCGAGCTTTGGAACCGCCGTGACCCCGATGGGCGGCAAGCAAGAAATCAGCCATCTGGGCGGGGGCAAACGGATGCAATCTGCTCTCCAGCAGTGTGATCTTCCCCGAATCGAATCAGGAAAAGGAGTTCGCGCAAATCCAGCAAGCACAGATCCGCGCCTATCGTGAAGCTGCCACGGCGTCGTCCCAATCACACCGGCCAGCCCGGGCCTCACAAGGACTGGTGGTGATGCCGACCGATTCGGCTTCAGCGAGACAGCGGGAAAAGTACCAGCGATACGTCCATGAACGCACGGCTTGGACCCGGGCCCCGCAGGGGCCAAGGGGGATGCTGTTCGCCCCCGATCTCATCGGGTGTAGTCGGCCTGGCCCGGCAGATACGGAAACATCGGGCGCAGGCACTTCCGTGCGTGGCGCAGCCACCGTGCCTCGCTGGTAAAGCCCAGCAGCGCCTGCATCACGGCCAGCGTCATCAGTTCGGCATCGCTGATCCTGGGCGCAATACCGATCCGGGGACGCGGCGGGATCCGTCCCGGATACGCCTTCAACAGGTCATCGACCCTCACATAGAATGCAGTGGCAAGCGTGTCCAGATCGGTGTCCACGTGAGCCTCCAAGTTCGACGTTGATACCGCCGATTCTGGACACCCTTGCCCACAAACACATCAAGCCACGCCGGGCAGAGCATCCCTTGTAATTACTCATCTAGCCTTCATACCCCCTGGCGGGGGCGCCGTGCCGGCGTGAAAATTGGATTGGGTTGCCCGCAACGTCGACCGTTCCTTGGCGCCTGAGCCCGTGGATTAGTCTGGCGTGGGGCTTCGTGAAGGGCCGCGCACTGTTGCCTTGAGCACGCCGATCAGATTCTCGGTTTCCCTTATGAGCCCCGGGCAACCCTTCATTGCAGCGTCACGCAGGAGGGAATTCCGATGGGTCTGGAAGGGATGCTGATCGACGTCGCCGACGACGATCAGCTCGTGCAACGGGTCGCGGCGATCGATGTCGCCAAGGCCAGTGGGATGGTGTGCACGCGGGTGCCGCATGAGACCACCCCGGGTAAACGGGTGAGCAGGGTATGGCAGGTGGCGGCCACCACCAACGCGATCCTTGGTCTGGCTGAGGAACTGGCATCCGAGGGCATCGAGCGCGTCGTGCTGGAGTCCACCAGCGACTACTGGCGCCCGTTTTACTACCTGCTCGAAGCACACGGTCTGCAGGTGTGGCTCGTCAATGCCCGCGACGTCAAGAACGTCCCCGGCAGGCCTAAAACCGACAAACTCGACGCGATCTGGCTGGCCAAGCTGAACGAGCGGGGCATGTTGCGTCCCTCGTTCGTCCCGCCGGTCCAGATCCGCCGGCTGCGCGACTTCACCCGCCTTCGTCTGGACCTGACCACGGAACGTTCCCGTCACGTCCAACGCCTGGAGAAGCTGCTCGAGGACGCGCTGATCAAGATCTCGATCGTGGCCACCGACATCATGGGTGTTTCCGGAAGGGCGATGATCGAGGCGCTGATCGCCGGGCAACGTGACCCCCTCGTCCTGGCGGACCTGGCCAGGGGCCGGTTGCGGGTCAAACACGCCGCGCTGGTTCAGGCCCTCACCGGCCGGTTCGACGACCACCACGGCGAGCTGGCCCGGGTCCTGCTGGACCAGGTCGACACCCTGACCGGCCAGATCGAACATCTGAGCACCCGAATCGAAGAGATGATCGCGGCAATCCCCGCAGCCCAAGGCGTCGACCCCGACGGCACCACCGGCCCCAACGCCGGCACCGGACCCGACGCGGCCCAGCTGACCGCCATCTCACGCCTTGATGAGATACCTGGCATCGGACCCCGTGC